>JABLYX010000020.1 GCA_018265615.1 Lentisphaeria bacterium | reverse complement strand
TTTTCCTGAAATCATTGTCCGCAGCCGCTCGAGCGACTCCCGCACGATATCCGCCGTGAATCTGTATTGAGCCCCCCCTTTGTCTTTGCCATGCCTTGATTTCCACCACGAGCGCCACCTCCATGGGCATGAACCTTAACATGACCGGCATCTATCATCAGCAACTCAAATTCCGGATTATCAATCAATTCCTCCAGCAAGCGCTCCCAAACGCCTTTATCGCGTCAACGGCAAAAGCGCTTGCGGGTATTTTTCCAGTCTTTATAGCTCGGCGGCAAATCACGCCAAGGCGCTCCGGTACGTAAAATCCGGAACACCGCATTGATAAATTGACGATTATCTCGAGCATTTCCGCCTCACGTCCCCTTGCGCCCCGGCAGCAGCAATTCGACCCAGGCCCGGGACTCATCAGAAATATCATGCCGTTCGTATGCATTCGCCATCTTTATTCATTCCTTTTTGATGTTTGCATAATATAGCACACATCTATTGGCGACATAACCTGAGATCCTATCTATTCTTTGGCATGTCCTTTACGTCCTTTCGGAGATTGAGATATTATTATCCACGTGCCCTTTCTGCCAGGATGAATAGGGATTGCAATAGAAAACCCTGGTTCGTGTTTTTCCGGTAAAAGGACTTTTCTCAAGTGCACCGGGATTGGAAAATTCAGAACCGTTATTGGTCAGAACCACAAGGGAAAGCGTTTGAAAACCTTCAATTGTCAGGCACTCTTCGAGCATATTGAACACATCTATGGCCGATTGAGAATGGTCGGAATCCCTCAAATACATAAGCATCAAGGAGTAGTTATTGAAATTCATTGTCAACAGAACCTTTCCGCCGACTGTGCCGATGACGCTGTCCATTTCGACAACAGGAAAATCAGGATGCTCTTCACAAAACTTTTTGAAGTCATCATAAGTTCAGTTGATTCGGCATTTTGTATCCACTTTGTGATCAATAGCTTTTCGTTTGCGCGGCTTCATGCTGCACGACCTGGGCATATCTCCCCGTTTCGTCTGAATAATTCCCGCATTTATATGACGGCAGACCGTTTTCCCGCAAACGGTAAAGCGGTCTTTATTTGAGCTCACAGGTAAAACAGACTGCCCATTTTGTATCCCCTTGTGGACCATGCCGCTTATCGCCGCCTGTTCCGCCTCTGCGAGATTGATACCAGCCCTTGATTTAACCGGCAATTGACGATATTCCCGTTCCGCCAGAGCGGAATCGGCAGGCGCTGCATCTTCTTTTGCACCGTTTTCCGGGACACAAGTACCAGATATTACAATTACGGCGGTAAAAACAGGTGATTTGCGGGTACATCAGCAAACAAAACGGGCCTCCTTTCTTTGGCAAACTATTGCTCCGAACCTTTACCATCTTGCATCATCTGAGCAGTCTCAAGGTAGAATCAATGCATGATGGTTTAGGTTCGGCTCCATAAATGCAACAGGCAGGGGAGGCATTTGCTTTTTCAATTCCCATTTTCTAAAAATACGAAAAAAAAAGTTTCCTCTCTTGACAAAGAATCTTAAATCATGTATAATTAATAACACGAACATGTTCGCGTGACAAAAATCATCAGGAAATATATTTATGAATGACGTTCCCCCCAAACGTGTCACATTACGACAGATTGCTTCTGTCTGTAACCTTTCCGTTTCGACGGTTTCTCAGATTTTGAATGATCGAGATACTTACAGTACGGAGAAAACCAGAACATTTGTCAAGGAAACCGCACAGAAACTCGGTTATCATCCCAATATCGGCTACAAACTTATGCATGGCATTTCTACCAAAACGGTCGCAGTTGTATTGGGTTTCCCTGATATGATCGGGCACGAATATATCCAGAAAATTCTGCTCATGCTGATCGACCGACTTAATGAACAGGGATATTTTGTCTATACAGTCAAGATGCCGCCGGAATGGTCGAAGCGCGGCGCCGCCCTGATGAAAGCGTTGGAACGCGGTATGGAACATATGATCTGTCTCGGCAAACCGTGTGAAGTCGAAGAATTGGAATACATTCACAAACGAGTGCATACCTGCGTTTCCATGGGAACTGCTGCGGATTTCATCTCATCCGTGGACATTGATGTGTTTTATGGCGTCACGAAAATTCTGGAACATTTTCGCGATTCCGGATGCCGCCGGATCAAAGCGATTACTTCGGAAGAACCCGTCCGTCTGGCTGCGTTAGAAAAATTTTTCGGTTGCACCTCCAAAGAATTGACCCCTCATCTTGTCCGGCTTTCCAGTCCAGAAGTCCATCTGCGCAATGACCGGAACTACCCGGAATTGGCAA
The DNA here is from genome assembly GCA_018265615.1 of Lentisphaeria bacterium. Classification (GTDB taxonomy): domain Bacteria; phylum Verrucomicrobiota; class Lentisphaeria; order Victivallales; family Victivallaceae; genus Victivallis. The sequence continues at coordinate 73,886 of JABLYX010000020.1, read as the reverse complement.
TGCAGTACGGATATGAAAAAACCCGTGAATTATTGAAACGTGATCCGGACACTGATGCAATTTTCTATGTCACTGATTCATACGCTCTCGGCGGCATCCGTTATCTCCATGAAATCGGGCGCGTCATCGGCCGGGATGTTCGAGTCGCGGGATATAATAATTCAGTGCCGATCCGCTGCAGCCCTTTCCCGGTTTCTTCAGTTGGGCAGAATGAAGAAGAAATAGTATCGCAACTACTGGAACTGAGTCGGGAAAAAACAGTAAAACATATCATGTTGAAACCGGAAGTGTTCATCCGTAACTGAAGAAAGGGAGTGCCATGAAGAGAAAATATTTTACATTAATTGAGCTTCTGGTCGTAATAGCGATCATCGCCATTCTCGCCTCCATGCTGCTGCCGGCATTGAATCAGGCACGTCGAAGAGCTCAGAGTACCGCCTGTGTCTCCAACCTGAAACAGATCGGGCTTGGCCTGAATGGTTATGCTGACGCTTATGACGGGTTTACTCCGAAATCGGAACAGCGTGATGGCGGCAACTTTGCTTATTGGAAATGGCAGGATATGATTGCAGCTTTTGTTTCTTCTTACAAGATTGACCACAATAAAGATTACCTTAAGTATAAAGTTTTTTTCTGTCCGGCATCAACCCACACCACCATCGGTCTCAAGACGGACGATTTGGCGGTAGTGAAGAATTATGGGATCAATGAGCATATTTGGGAGCGACCTTTCTTCAAAGGCAATCTCCGCAATATATCGCAACGGATGGTTGTTACCGATATGGATGCTGAATTCAACAGCAGCTTTGCAAAACCGGCAGTAATCGGACGAGATCCCTTCAAGTTCGGCGATTATAATGGTGCGGCAGTAATTTCCCCGGACGGTGTAACACAGCGTCATCTGGGTGGGCGCGGTGCCAATATGATTTTCGGCGATCTTCATATCGGAGGACTGGAAATTCGCGCGATTCCAGATAATTGCTGGACTTCGTCTTTCTGGCGGCCCGATCAGAACAACTATTGAGTTAAATAAGGGAGTCTTTATGAAATTGCTTTCCATATTCCATACAGTAGCTTTTCTTACCGTAAGTGTTTTTTGTGTAACGGCCGAAGATCAACAGGACGATCCTTTTCCCCCCTTTGAAACCCTGCCTGCGCCGCTTCAGCTGAAACAGGGAGCGAAAATCACGATTTCGCCGGAAGGACATTTCTTGGTTGACGGCGTCCCCCGTTATCTTGAAGGGACGATCTTCTATGAGGGAGTTACCACGACGGTACAGACTCCGACTGCCGGTTATCCTGCCAATCTCAAGTGGCTTTACGAGACAACGCAGGACTACAGAGATCTCCAGCGGATCGGCTTTGATACTGTCGGCAGCAGCGTTCCCAACCTTTGGATCGACAAGTATCGACCTGAGAAAAATTATTCTCGCTATGATCTCAACTGGTCGCTCTCTGAGCGTTTTCTCCGTTCCGGTTTACCTGTTTACATCGATTTTACCTGCGCCCCCTGGCATCATGGCGCTCTCACATTTAAAGAAGGATGCGAACCGGGACGCGAGGCTTTTGCTGTTCCCGGCGAAGGCAATAATCACTGGGTTCCCTATAGCCTCTCTACTCCGGCTGGCCGTAATCTCTGGCTGGAGATGTGGACTTATGGGGCACGATATATGAAGGAGCGTGGAATTCATCCGTTCGTGTACGAACTCTTTAACGAACCGGATTACAATGACTGGAGCGATTTCAACCGGCGGCTTTTCTGTGAACGGATGAACCAGAAGTACAATGGGGATATCTCGGCTTTGAATCGTGAGTGGCATACTGCTTATCCCGATTTCGACTCTGTTGGTAAATTTGAAAAATTAAAGGGAAACATTGCACTTCAGGTGGAATGGGGCAAATTCATGGAAGAACTTTTCACGCAGATGTGTGCGGACGGCGTCGCTGCGATCAAAAAGATCGACCCCAGGCCGGAAGCGGGTTTCTGCGTACAGCCGCTTTCGCTTCAGGCCATGAGAAATGTCAACATGTATGCGGTCAACAGGTATATGAATATGGTCTGCAGTCCCACCGGGGGCGGACAGGAATTTTTTCAGGGGCATTTCCTTCGGGCCATTGCCGACGGCAAACCGATCTTCGACGGAGAGACTTATCTCGGCACTACCCGAAAAAGCCATCGCGATAAAATCTGGACACAATATGCCCGCGGTTTCAATGCTTCCTATGTATTCAAATGGGACCGCAGAACGCATGAACCGGTATGGCAGAAGCCGGACGGCGGTAAACGCCTTGCGGAAATCTATCCTTATCTCATGCTCAATCCCTATGCGGTGCCGACTGAAGCACTGCTCGGGCTGATGGACGCCAAGCGGGAGATTCTGGCAGTAAACGATCTTTTCACTCCGCGCGACCGCGGAGTGACGCATGAGGTCGCATTGCTATTTTCTTATCCGACCATGCGTTATACCCGTGCTTCAGGGTATCCTCAGCAACTGGCCAATTATACCTGTGCGTTGGAATACTCTCAGTTTCCCATTGACTTTCTATTGGAAGAGCAATTACCGGAAGGGCGCCAGGCCCGCTATCGTGCCATTGTTGCCCCGGGAGTCTCGGCAGTTCTGCCGGAAAGTGCCGCTTACCTCGAGAAATATGTAAGAAACGGCGGAATTCTGATTCTGGGACAGGAAGCGTTGCAGTGCGATGAGTACGGTTTTGCCGCCAACCGCTCCTTCCCCGGCATCAAAGTCGCCGGAATGCAGTCCAGTGATCACGGTACATTCTCGTTTGCCGGACGGAAATTCTCTGCCGGTCTGTGGAATCTGGCGGAACTCTCTGAAGAGTGGCGCGAACTGGCGCAGTTGAATAAGAAAGGCGTGCTTTTCAGCAGAAAATTCGGCAGAGGCGAAGTATTTTTTCTGAATGCCCGGATGCCGCAGCAGGAACTTGGCAGTCTTCTCGGCACAATCCTTGCGAAAAATAATATCAAGCCCTCCTGTGAAATCACCGATGCTCTGAATGGCGAAAAAGTTTTCCTGCTTGAAGTGACCAAAGCCCGGCGTAATGGCAAAACCGGCTATATTATCTTCAACCGCGGGATGACTCCGCGATTTGTGCGTTTTCATCCTGGTGAACAGATGACTTTCTGTGATCCCTACGGGAAACTTCTGCTTGATGAAAAGGACGGTGCTTTTCTGCTGCGTCTGATGCCGGAAGAACGGGTAGTGGTAATCGGAGGAGATCGCGATGTATTGGAACGCGATTTCGGCCCGTTGACACAGTTAAGCTACGCCGATGCCGAGAAAGCCGGTAGCGCCTGGCTTGAAGAGAACCAGCCGGCTTCATCTGGTCCGCAAGCATTCAGAGTCACTCCGGCCACCCTTCGTTTTATCGACTTGCGCAAAGCAGTAAACCGCGCATTTGAAGACCGCTTCGCCGGCGACAGCAGGGGCGGCTGGACCGATCAGGGGGACAACAGTCTGCATGGTGTACCGTGGGGTGTTCAAAACTGCAACGGCGTCCTGTTCGATTTCATTCGTCCCGACCAGAATGAGGAACGGGGGTGCATTGTGCTTGCTTCCCGCAACAGCTCCGGTGTTCCTGCCGAAGTACGGGGCCTCGAAGTCGATTTGCAGGCGGAAGCACTTTATTTCCTCCATGCTGGAGCTTGGCTGGAAGGCAATGAGGAAGGATTTCGCTATATCATTCACTATGCTGACGGTTCCGCGTTGGAACTGCCGATTCGAGCCAATATCGAAACAGGAGACTGGTTCCATGTACTCGACAAAATATCGGGTATGGAATGTGTACCAGGTTTCGTGAACTCTGAAAAAAAGGGGCTCTTCGTTTGGAAATGGCGAAACCCCTCACCGGAGAAGACCATCGCCTCCATTGATATCATTTCAGCAGGCAATTCCATGGTTCCCATCATCGCCGGAATCACTGCAGAAACAACGTCCGAAACGTCGAATATACTCCTGCCGCTGCTGCCGTCAGACAAGAAAACCCAGATTTCTGCCGCCCGGGGAGTAACGGTCAACCGTCAGAACAACGGGCTGGTCGCTGATTTCAGCAATGCAGGTCCGTGGAGCAGTTTCCGGATACAACTGCCTGAAGCGTTCCAACTGCCGTTGAAGTATTCCGGTGCAGCTCTTGAGATGGAACTCTCTGCTCCCGGTGGCAAGGTTCCGGCTTTGCAGGTCAGGCTCGACCGTGAAATTAAATATGTTCCGCTGGCCGCATACCGAATGGAGGCAGAGAAAGGTGTCGTGCCGGTTTTTATTCCTCTGTCCGTTCTGGTGAGTGACATTCATCAACCGCTTGCGGAAATTGCTTTTCAGGTCGTCGGGAAACAGGAACCGGCACAGGTGACCATCTCGCAGCTCGGAATTCGGGCCATGGAAAAAGAAGATCCTTTCAGCATTAAGAATCTTACACCTGCGCCATGGGGAAAGCTGCAAGTGCGACGCTTTCGGGAATTTGTAGAGCTTTTTCTTGATGACTCTTCCATTAACTGGTGCGGCACCTGGTTGCGTCTCCAAGCTCCTGTTCCCGTATCCGGCGGTGTTTTTTCCTTTGAAGTCAACGGCGGTACCGACTCCTGGGGCAAACAAGATAAAGGGAAACAGAAATTTCAAGTTCGGTTACGCTATATCGACTCATCCGGTCAGGAGAAGCAGGGGGACTATGTTCCAGTGAACCCATTCCTGCCCGGTGGCGTAGATGCCTACCCCGGTACTTGGCAGCAGGTCCAGATTCCGCTCAATCGACTTCTGCCGAAAGAAGAAGCAGGGCAGATTACGGCAATTGCATTCCAGTTTGAAACTATGCCGGCTGAACGGTGCGGTATTCAGCTTCGCAACTTCATTACCATCTCCAGAGAACAATAATGATGATCATGACCAATGGCAGTGCCGAAGTATGCTTCGACAAACGCGGAACCTATCATCTGACGCTCCCCGGCTTCCGATTAAGAGAATGCCGGTCGATGCTTCTTGTAGATGATGCACCACCGGTCGGACTTGACTGGAATATACTGGAATCTTCCTCAGAGCTGTTGGTACTGGGCTGTATCAACAGATATGGAACATTTCAACTCGAGTTTCATCCGGCGGTCAATCGCAGCGCATTGCGGGGAATCGAACTTCGTTTGAACGCACATTTAAATGTACCCCGGCGGAAGTTGCAGCTGATTCCGATCGCCTGCGATCGGTTGCCGGCGGAACATCTGCTCAGTCAAGGTGGAGCGATGGGTAAATGCCATTCTGTGTGTTTTCCCGTTTCAGGAAGAAAAGGAGAAGCGCAGACGGGACATTACCTCCTGATGCTTCGTCGCGGCGGAATGCACTTGCAACTTTCCACACCGCTCCGCCGGAAATATCCATTCAGTTTTCACTGGCGTCTCGCCCCGGAGGGGCTTGAGCAGTTCCTTGCCGCTGTCCAGCTCCAGCATAATGATGTCCGGGAAATCAAGTGTGATCCGGTTAAATTGTTTTCTTCGGAACAGCCTTTCCGAATGATGGAAGACTGGAGCGAAGAAAATGTCGAGGTTTCCCGGAAATTCCCTGGAGTCATTCCGGCCGGCTGGAACAGCTGGGACTATTACCGTTGGACCATCACAGAAGAAGAAGTGTTGAAAAACGCAGAATTCATCCGTCGCGATCCCATCCTTTCCCGCCACGTCAAACGGATTATCGTCGATGACGGTTGGCAATATTGTTATGGGGAATGGGAGGCCAATCCTCTGTTTCCGAGCGGCATGGCTCAATTGGCAAGGGAACTGACGCAAATGGGGTTTGAACCCGGTCTCTGGTTTGCCCCGACTGTTGTGGAGCCTCACGCCAGAATTGCGCAACTTGATTATAATATGCTTGCCATGAGCGAAGGAGGACAACCGTGCACTTGTTATTCCTGCATGGGACGGAGCGGGTTTGTGCTGGATCCGACTCTTCCGGCAGTACAGCGATACCTTGCTGCACTGTTTGATCGTTATGCCGGAATGGGATATCGCTATTTCAAACTGGATTTCCTCAGCTCCACTTTGAACGCCGCACAATTTCACGATCGTTCGGTTCCACGTTCGGAGATCGTCCGAATGGTTATGAAGCCGATCTCAGAAGCAGTAAATGGTCGAGCTGCATTGCTCGGCTGCAATTATTCTCTGGAAGCGGGTAACCGTTATGTAGATGCTGTTCGAATCGGAGCTGACATTCATGCAACCTGGGAAGCTATCCGCGGCAATGCTCTCCCTGTGGCGGCCCGCTTCTGGAGTCATCGGAAACATTGGATCAACGATCCAGATTTTACACTCGCCAGATCCTCTGAGACTTCAAGCGACGCCGCTCTCGCTTGTCACAAACCCGGCCAGGTTTTTATCAAAGCAGCGGATTCATTTTTGAAGTGGGCCGATTCAGGTATTGTGGATGTCGGAAAAGCGCAAATCGAAATCTTGCTCAGCATTGTATTGATGTCGGGTGGCGCGATCAATTTCTCTGATGACCTGACGAAACTCAACGGAATCGGACTTGAGTTGCTGCGTCGTACGGTCGAAGCGAAACCGGGTGAACGCGGAATTGCACTCGACCTGTTCGAAAGTGAAATTCCTGCTCACTGGAGACAGATGACCGAAAACGGCTGGCGGCTACTCTGGATCAACTGGAACGACACTCCGACCGCTGTAGAATTTCAACCGGAAAGCTATGGCATAAAAGCCACCTCGGTCAGAGATTTCTGGAGCGATGAACCGATGGAATTCGGCCCCGATGGAATCCGGTTGGAACTGCTGCCGCGCAGTTGCCGGCTGATTGAGTTTCAGTGAACGGGCCGACCATCGCAGAAAGCGCATCGGCAGTTCCTGAAAAAATCCAGCCTCCGTTACCACAGAGGCCGTGAGTTTCAGTAACCGCCCTGCGTGATACATCTTTTAATCTGGCATAATTTGAATTAAATCAGCCTTCACAAACCAAATTGAGGAGGCGCCGAAATGGAACGTGGTTCACGTCAGTATCGGGAAGAGCAGTTAATCGGAATATCGGGACAGCGGTTTGACAATTCAAGAGTACAGCGATCTGAAGGATTTGCCGTATGGAAATGTACGCCGCAGGATCCGTGTACAGAAAAAGGCACACGCGCCAGAAGCAGCTTCGTTAGAGCTGGTGGAGTTGACTTCTCCAACAGCCATTTCTTGTCCGACTTATGCCGGAGTCGATATCAAAGTACGTGGTTTCACTGTCAGTCTGAGTAAAGGGTTCGATTCTTCCACCCGCCGGGCTTTGCTTCCCCGGCTCCGGAGGAAAAGCCACAGCTTCGACACAACGAGCGGCAAGATCAGATACGACGCCTTTTTTATTTTCAAAGTTGTGGCGGATAAGATCGGAAATGCGATTCCGCTTGAGCGGCAGGCCCGGATGTTCGGGACGGAAGGACTTCCGGTGGCTCCGTCCACGCTTGACAAGACGACTGTTTACGATAGTCAGGTTTCTTTCCACTTGCCGTTTTACCTCTATCGCAGTGTCACCATTTTTGCAAAAGATATCTCAACCGTCCTACTCGCCGTATTTTTCAACAGGTTTGACCGGAACATAATAATTCATCTGACGAAAACTCATAACTGCCGCCGCAGCCGGGGGAGTAATTACATTGAGCAATTCGGTGCGGCTCCTGTCAAGCTGCAGATGATTGAGCCTTACAAACCGGGTAATCGCAGCGAGTTCCTCCGCATGCGATTGTTCCGTTTCCGTACTGGTCACGACAGCATAAAGCCCGCCTCTGAAATCAACGACCTTGAATTCCTCCGGAACTTTCATTCCGTCTTCATAGACATAAAGCCAATGAAAACCACCGATTTCCGGCCATTCACCCTCCCAGTAGAGATAATCATGCGGGCATAAAGGCTGCGGAAGCCCCCTGAACCACGCCTCGAAACATGCGAACTTTTTATCTCCGAATTTACCGATTCCGGAAGAAACCATCCGGCAAGTCGGAATTTCACAGATTCGCACCAGATCCATATCACAATTCCTTTCTGTCAGATTTGGATAAAACGTTCCCCGGAATTTTTCATATCCCGGGGAACGCCCCTGTTCTTTGATGATTGACTTTAACTGCGGTTAAGTTTACATTGCAACAAAACCGAAGCTGGCAATCTCTTTCCTGTCCCGGAGTTTGAGCAGCGAGAGCTTGAACAGCCGGCTCCGACAGACCGGCTCCTGCCGTCCGTCCGGCTGTTTCACTTTCCTGCAAAAGCGGACAATCCAGAGATAATCGCGCATCAGCGGCTGATCCAGAACCGTCAGAAACGTATAATTCTGAAGCACTCCGGCCTCCGCTTTGATTCCGGCAACCAGTTCGTCAAATTCCTTCTCCGGCAGTTTCGCCTGCATTTCCGCAGAGAGCGGTTTACAGAATTCCGCGTAACAGCCGGAGGACAGGGCCGTCAGCAATCGACTTCCGGCTTCCGTTGCCTGCTTATCCCAAACGGCTTCCGCCACCGGTGCCTCTCCGGCTTCCGGCATTGAGGCGCAGCCGCCGATAACGGGGATTACAGCCAACAGCGAGAGCAGCAGAAGCTCAATACTTCTTTTCCGGATCAAGTCCGAGTTGATCGAAGCCATAATCGTTTTCATCGTAATATTTGGTTCTTACTCCAAAGTTTTTTACTTTTTCATCGATTTTGCCCGCTTCCTGTTTGTAATTTTCCGGCAGGGCCGCTGTCGGAGAAGTCGGAATCACGGTCAGAACCGCTACCAGCTGCGTTTTTTTCAGCGTTTCGTTTTCCGCAGAAAAGAGGAAGCCGAGGAACGGGATGTCGCCGAGGAACGGCACCTTGCTGACGCTGCGTACCACCGCCGATTTGTCAAGTCCGCCGATATAGAAGACATTGCCGTCATTGGCGAGCTGAACCTCGGTTTTGAGTTCGGTCTTTGAAGTGCGCGGCATACCGTTGCTCTTGAAGCCGATCAGGTTGGTGTTGTTCATTTCTATCGTAAGACAGGTCGCCTTATTGTAGATATAAGGCTGCATCGTCAGGCTGAAGCCGTATTCGGTATCACTGTTTGTAACGCGGGTCTTATCCTTTTCGATCGGATAGCCGCCCGCTTCCGTCCATGCAATTGCCGTGCCGTTTACCGTCGGTTCGGCATTGAATACTGCGCAGGTATCGCCGAGATTGCGCCCACCGGCGGTGAAATACCCGCTGCTGATCCGCAGCGTATCATAGGCTTTGCCGTTGACAACCGTCCGGGTGGCCGTGAATTGCGCGGCGGCATTGCCGGGAACCCACTCAACCGTCTGGAACTTCTCCTGATCGACGCCGAGGTTGGAGAAAGTATTTTCCGGACTAACTGCAGTTGCAATATAGAACCTGGCGATCTGCGTCTCGCCTCCGGCGTTTTCCTCTCCGGCGACGATCACCGGCATGCGGGTGACGCTTTCGATCGAAGCTGCGGTGCCATTGCCGATGTTGAGAGAACCGCTCGTGACGACTTTCGCCTTGCTTTTGGACACCAGGAAATCCAGATAACGCGAATTCCATTTCGGATTGAAGTTGATGTACGAAGTATGGGCGCTCTTCACGAGGTTGCTGATATTGCCGGTCTGGAGATTCCAGCCGTTCAGGTAGCGGGAACCGGCGGCAAAGAGATCCGCGCCGGGACCGTTTTTCCACGCCTGGAAATCGACGCCGAGATTGCCGTCGTTTTCGCTTTCAATCTCATAGATGGTATAATTCACAAGCGCCTGAGAGGTGGGAGTATCATACTCTTTGAGCATTTTCAGAATCTGCGGCTCGGAATTCGGGGAGGCATAGAACATCAGGGTGTTGAGCTTTGTATCCGGCACTACCGTGTCGATACCGCCCTGCAGCTCGGCGTTGTCGCCGGCATGCTGCATGCCGACTTTGCGGATCAGCCCGGCCAGCGTGACCGAATCGAAATATTTCGGGTAATAGAGGAAGAAGCGGCGACCGGCCTCCGAAGCGAGGTTCGGGCGGTCCAGCATTGTGATGATCTGATCAAGGCTCATACCGTTTTCGACCGGAAAAAAGCGGTACTCTTCCGCCGAAACCAGCAGCATGCCCGAACCGTCCTGATACTTGATCGCCTCAACCTTGGTCACGTTGGTATCCACCCGGCGTGAACGAATCGCCGCCATCACATAAGGACGGATTTCATACGGATCGGCATACTTGAGTTTGTAGACCTTCGTATAGACATAGGGGTCGTTGTTCGTGTTGACAAAAGTAATCTGCTCGGTTTCCCTGCCGATCTGAACATTCAATTGCGGCTGTACCTGAGTCGCCATCGGCGCCGGCGTCGGCACATCAACAGAAGCGGCAAACAGGCCGGTTCCGACTGCTCCGCAAAGGGAGATAAAAAGAGGTTTTGAAAATTTCATGATTCAACTCCAATTCCAACATTATTTCATGACTGCGGCAATCGCGGCATCCGGCTTGTTTTCCGTGACGACCGGAGTTGCCGTCAGTGTTACGAAAACTTTGAACTTGCTCTTCACCTTGCTCTCCGCGCCGAAGAGATAACGGAGGACCGGGATTTCTCCGAGAAACGGAACACCGTTGTACTGTTCGACTTCAACGCTCTTGTCAAATGCCGCGACCAGCATTTCGGTACCGACGTTGAGGGTCAAGGATGAATTGAACGTATTCGAATCCGTCGTGACGGTTCCGAGATTGTCGGTCTCGACCGGGGTATTAGTGGTCAGAACCCAGTTGCCCATCAAGGTTTCGGCACCCTTTTCCGGATCATCTCCGAAACAGATCATAGGCGAGCTGATGTAAAACTCGAATTCCGTGGCTGCAGCCGCTTCAACCGTTGTGGTTTGATCGTCGGCATCTTTTTGAATCTGCTGGAACTCCGGGGTAAAGCGGAAGCGATACTTCGCTTCGTCCCAGGAACCGGCGGCAGTAAAATCGTTGGTGACGGTCATGGTCATGCCGGTCGCCACATTTGCCTTGCCGTTCTGGGCGAGCATCCGCAGGAATGTCGCATCGAAGTTCGGCGCGACCATGATCGCACCAAGCCCGGTGGCGTCCCAGGCGGGGCCGTCGGAAATCAGGCTTACGAAGTTCTCGATTCCCTGCTTCGAGTAGAAGTTGGAAAAGTCGAATCCGGCGGAAAGAATATCGGCTCCGGGGCCGTTCTTCCACGCCACATAGTCGATGCCGAGCTCACGGAAGTTGCTGTCCGAAATCAGATATACTTTCATTTCAAGCTGGAGTTGCGGAACCGGCCGGTCGACCGCTTTCAGGAACTTCATGAATTCATCGGCCTGCGACTTCGAGCTTTTCCAGATAAACATATTGGTTCCCCGGTCGAAGTAAGCAAAACCGCCACCGAATCCGGCCGGTGCGAAAGTCTGATCGAGCATGGCAAGCATCTCATCGGAACCTCGGTAATCGGCGCAATAGCTGTAACGGGTGATCCCGTCGCCGCTGACAGCGGTTCCGTTCTCATCGACTTTTTTCGAAGGATAATCGAGTGCGGCGACCATCTGATCCACATACGGCAGCATAGTCTTGCCGGTGGAAACCACGAGAAACTGCTTGCCGCCTGCTTTGTAGTCGAGACTCTGCACTGTGGATTGCGTGTCAAACCGCTTGACTGCGCCTTTGATGAACGGCAGCAGATCATGAGCGTTGACATGCTTGAGTTCGTAGACCTTACCGGTCATGTAATGCTGAGCGCGATCCTCGTTGAAAACGATGGTTCTTTGCTTGCCGTCATCTCCTGTCAGAGGCAGCGCCGCAGCAAAAACGGCGACTCCGAGCCCCAACGTTGTCGTTCCGGTGATGAGTTTGTGATACATACTGTTTTCCTTCTTCTATGTTTTTACTGTACCCGATAACGGTCCAACTGCGTGGACAGGGCACAATTCACCAAATAATATCAAATGCGAAGTATAATAATCCTGAAAAGCCGGGACCGGCCGGAAAAGGGCGGTCAGTCCGGACCGAGAGGTCAGGCAGGAAGCCCGCGGGATGAGCCGTGGTCAGGGGATTGGTGTTCCATTACAACGATTTTGAAGTCGTAATTCTGTTCAGTCAGCCGTTCGAGCAGGCTGCGCTTTCCGCAAAGCCGCTGCAGGAACGGAACGGGACGGCCGGAGGGGCCCATAATGATATGTCCGACCCGGTGCTCCTTTGCAAACTGCAAAATGGCTTGAACGATGTCATCGCTTTTATAAGTGAAGATCGTTGCTCCAAGCTGACGCGCGAGTTCCAGCGTGTTGTTCAAATGGCGCTGAGTAGCTGCATCGATACGGACCGCACTCTCCCGGGAAGTCTGGACGTAAAGCACATACCAGTTTCGGTTGAGCCTGCCGGCGATGCGTGAGGCATAACGCAGCAGAGCATCGGCGTTCGGGCTGCGGGAGCTCATGCACACCATGACTTGATCCGGACTGACCGCCTCTTCTTTGCCTTCGGGGAGCGCTTTTTCCCGGAAGCGCGTATCGAGCTGCGCAGCCAGTTCGCGCAGCGTCAGCTCGCGAAGCTGCTGCAGATTGCTGTCTTTGAAAAAATTGGCCAATGCCGAATCAATCCGTTCGGTCGGATAAACCCGGCCGGTACGGATGCGCTGCTGCAGATCCGCGACAGAAACATCGACGTTGACCACCTCGTCCGCACCGGTAACAACCCAGTCGGGAATCCTCTCCTTGACCTTGACGCCGGTCGACTTCTCGACGATTTCGTACAGGCTTTCAAGATGCTGGACATTCAGGGTCGAAATCACATGGATCCCTGCATCGAGAATATCTTTGACATCCTGGTAACGCTTGGCATTTTTGGATCCCGGCGCATTGGTGTGAGCAAGTTCGTCAACCAATACGACCTGCGGATTCCGCTTGATGATGGCAGGAACATCCATCTCGGTGATTTTGATTCCGTGATGCACGATTTCGCGCCGCGGAATCATCTCCAGATCCCCGATGCATTCGGCGGTCTCTTTCCGTCCGTGGGTCTCGAGCAAGCCGACTGCGACATCCATATGCTCAATTTCCTTGAGGCGGCGCGCCTCTTTGAGCATCTGGGTGGTTTTGCCGACTCCGGCACAATACCCGAGGTAAATCTTGAGCTTTCCGCGCCGGGAGCCGCGAATCATTTCGAGGAAGTTGTCTGCACGTGTGTTCATGACGTAAGAGCCGTTTTCCGGCAGGCCATGTTCCGTGGAAAGGGAGGGAACGGCCCGCCGGAAACGGCATTTTTCATTATTTCATCTCATCGAGCGCCAGATTCAGCATCAATACATTCACGATCGGCTCGTTACGCATGATGCCGCCGGGATACTCGACTTTGGATTCCACAACCTTCATCAGTTCGGCTTCACTCAGGCCGCGCGCTTTGGCCACGCGCGAAGCCTGAAACCTGGCGGACGCCAGCGTAATATGCGGGTCAAGCCCGCTGCCGGAGGCGGTCACCATATCGGCGGGAATCGGATTTTCAGCGGTTGCACCGTACTTTTTGATGATCTCCCGAGCCCGCTCGGTGATCTTCGGCGAAGTCGGCGTCAGGTTGCTGCCGACCGCACCGGCGCCGTTGTAATTCGCCGCCGACGGACGGCTGTGGAAGTATTTATCCGAAATGAACTCCTGGGCCACCTGGCGGCTGCCGACATACCGGCCGGCCGCGTTCTTCACCAGAGAGCCGTTGGCGGTGTTCGGAACAAAGACCTGTGCAATGGTCCAGATGAGCAGCGTATAGACCACGCAGCAGAGCAGGATGCTCAGCACGGCGGTGCGCACCGCTCCGGAAATATTGGTAATCATATTCATAGTTATTTTCCTCTCTTTATCAGAACAGTCCGGTTGCGGCCAGCACCATATCGATCAGCTTGATGCCGATGAACGGGGCGATCACGCCGCCGAGGCCGTAGATGAACAGATTGCGGGCCAGCAGCGCATCCGCGCCCATCGGCCGGTACTTCACGCCCTTGAGCGCAATCGGAATCAGCAGCGGAATGATGATTGCGTTGAAGATCAGTGCCGACAGGATCGCGCTCGACGGAGTCGCCAGATGCATGATGTTCAGCACCGACAGCTCCGGAATCGCCAGCATGAAGATCGCCGGGATGATCGCAAAGTATTTCGCCACGTCGTTCGCAATCGAGAAGGTCGTCAGCGAGCCGCGGGTCATCAGCAGCTGCTTGCCGATCTCAATGACTTCGATCAGCTTGGTCGGATCGCTGTCGAGATCGACCATGTTGCCCGCCTCCTTCGCCGCCTGCGTGCCGGAATTCATCGCAATGCCGATGTCGGCCTGCGCCAGCGCCGGAGCATCGTTCGTGCCGTCGCCCATCATCGCGACCAGACGGCCTTTGGCCTGCTCCTGACGGATATAGGCAAGCTTGTCCTCCGGCCTGGCCTCGGCGAGAAAATCGTCAACGCCCGCCTCTTCGGCAATCGCCTTCGCGGTCAGCGGGTTGTCGCCGGTGACCATCACGACCCGCAGGCCCATCGCCCGCAGACGTTCAAAACGATCCCGGATGCCGGATTTCAGAATATCGGAAAGCGCGACCACACCAAGAATATGATCATTGACCGCAATGACAATCGGAGTGCATCCTTTCTGCGCAATTTTGGTGACCAGCTGTTCAATATCAGCCGGGACCTCGGCTTTCGCTTTCTTCGCAGCCTGAATCATGGCATCGGAAGCGCCTTTGCGGTAACGGACGCCATCCTTTGCATCGGTGCCGCTCATACGGGTCTGCGCGGTGAATTCAATCACGTCACAGGTTCCGTCGTCTTGGGCGACCTTGCCGCTGAGCTCACGTTCCGCAAGCGTGATGATCGAACGGCCTTCCGGCGTCTGATCGCCGAACGAAGCGCGCATCGCCGCGTCGATCAGCTCTTCGCGGCTGACGCCCTTCACCGGATGGAACTCCGAGGCGAGCCGGTCGCCGACCGTGATCGTACCGGTCTTGTCCAGCAGCAGCGTGTCGATATCGCCTGCCAGCTCCACGGCCTTGCCGCTCTTGGCGAGCACATTGGCCGCAAGAGCGCGGTCCATGCCCGCGATGCCGATCGCGGCCAGCAGCGCGCCGATCGTGGTCGGGATCAGGCAGACCAGCAGCGAAATCAGCGTCGGCAGCGGAATGGTCACGTCGAAATACTTCGCCATCGGATAGAGCGTCGCGGTGACCAGCAGAAAGCCGAGTGTCAGCCCGGCCAGCGTGACGGTCAGCGCCAGCTCGTTCGGAGTTTTCTGGCGGACCGCGCCTTCAACCAGCGCAATCATCCGGTCAAGGAATGACTCCCCGGCGCCGGCAGTAATTTTCACCCTGATCCGGTCGGAAAGCACGCGGGTGCCACCGGTCACGCCGGAGCGGTCGCCGCCGGCTTCGCGCACCACCGGAGCGGATTCGCCGGTAATCGCGGATTCGTCAATGCTGGCGACGCCTTCGACGACTTCACCGTCGCTCGGGATGGTTTCCCCGGCGCTGACCAGCACGACATCGCCGGCCTTCAGCTGAGAGGAGCTGACCGCTTCGACCCTGCCCGAGCCATCCAGGCGATTGGCCATCGTCTGTTTGCGGGTGTTTTTCAGGCTGTCGGCCTGTGCCTTGCCGCGCGCTTCGGCGAGCGCCTCCGCGAAATTCGCAAAGAGGACGGTCAGCCACAGCACGACCGTTACAAGAGTGGTGTAGAGGATGTTTGCATGTCCTCCGCAGATATCGATAACCCAGACCAGCGTGGTCAGAGCCGCGCCGATCTCGGTGACGAACATCACCGGATTGCGCGCCATCGTCCGGGGATTCAGCATCGCGAACGATTGGAGCAGCGCCGTTTTGACCAATCCTTTGTCAAAGAGAGTCGCCTTCCGGCTTTCTTTTCTATTCATATGATTCATGATCTTAACTCCGGAGAATTAGTGTACAAGAGTGGTGAGATATTCGGCAATCGGACCGAGGACCGCCACCGGCAGGAAGAGCAAAGCGCCGACGAAGACCACGGTGCCGCCGATCACGACGCCGAAGAGCGGTGTATCGGTCTTGAGCGTGCCCACGGTTTCGGGAACCTCTTTCTTAGCGAAGAGCGAGCCGCAGATCGCCAGCTGGAAGATGATCGGGATGAAACGGCCGATCAGCATCACAAGGCCGCAGGCGATGTTCCACGGCACGGTATTGTCGCCGAGCCCCTCGAAGCCGGAACCGTTGTTGGCCGACGACGAGGTGAATTCATAGAGCATCTCGGTAAAACCGTGGAAGCCCGGATTCAGCACGGTGTCGCGCCCCCACGACGGGATCAGGCAGAAGATCGCCATGCCGCCGAGGATGCACAACGGATGCATCAGCAGCGCCGGAAGCGCATACTTCATCTCGCGGGTCTCGACCTTCTTGCCGAGGTATTCCGGCGTGCGCCCGACCATCATGCCGCAGATGAACACCCCGATTATGATGTAAGTGAACAGCCCGAGGAAGCCGACGCCGATGCCGCCGAAGGTGATGTTGAACCACATGCCGACCAGCGGAATCAGTCCGGTCAGCGGATTCAAACTGCAGTGCATCGAATTCACCGAACCGTTGCTCGTGCAGGTCGTGAAAACGGCCCACAGCGGGCTTGCTCCCGCACTGAGACGCAACTCCTTGCCCTCAAGATTGGAGGCTTCGGCAACAGGAAGGTCATGCAGCGCGACGGCCGGTTCGCTTTCGAAGGAAATCGCGCAGCCGAGCTTCACCAGGCAGAGGATCGTCATGACGGCGAAAATCACCAGCGCGTGCTTTTTGTGTTTCGTAATCATGCCGAACATCCAGACGCAGCCCATCGGGATAATCACCAGGCTGATGCACTCGATCAGGTTGCTGTAGAAACCGACGTTTTCCAGCGGATGGGTCGAATTCGGCCCGAAGAATCCGCCGCCGTTGGTGCCGAGCTGCTTGATGATCACTTCGACCGCCACCGGGCCGCGGGCGATGGTCTGCGCCGCACCCTCAAGCGTATGGACCACCGCCGCGCCGTCGAAGGTCATCGGCAGTCCGCAGAGGACCAGCAGCGTCGCACCGATCGCGGCGACCGGCAGGATCACCAGAAACGTGGCGCGGCACATATCCAGATAGAAGTTATTCCGCTCCCGGGAGCTGCCGAGCCAGCGCGACGCGGCGGTCACCGCCGCCAGTCCGGTCGCCGCCGACACGAACTGCAGCCACATGATGCCGAAGAGCTGCGAAAAATATGACAGCGTGCTTTCGCCGGAGTAGTGCTGCAAATTCGTATTCGTCACGAACGAAGTGACGGTGTTGAAGATCAGGCTGCCTTCAATCGCCTTCTGGCCGTCCGGGTTCAGAGGCAGAATCTGCTGGAACGCCAGTACGCCGGTAACGACCACGAACATGATCGTATTGAAGATCAGAAGGCTGATCGTGTACTGCTTCCAGTTCTGGTCGGCCAGGGCCGCCTTTCCGATCATTTTGTGGAAGAAGCCTTCCACTTTCCGATGCGCGGGCCCCATGAGATCGGGAGCCGGGCACATCATTTTGAACATCCATTTTCCAAGCGGCAGCGAAATCAGGATCGACAATCCGAGTACCGCAATCGCAAGCAGAAAAGAGTAAATCATATTTCACCTTAAAATTTTTCAGGTTTCAAAAGGACATAACACAGATACACTGTGCAGAATGCCGTTGCGGCAGAAGCCAGATAAATCATAAACACACCTTGAGTTGTTCGTTTTTCACTTTAATGAATCGCAGAATTGGGTCAGGGCAAACATTCCTGCAAAAAACAGCAGGCCGAGGATAAAACACCCGATTACCATACCAGAGAACTCCTTTCCAGTTGATTGTCCTGCTTCAGCGGCAAAGAGAAATAGAAAATGCTTCCGTGGCCTTCGGAGCTTTCCACTTCAACCGTTCCTCCCAAAGCAGTGATAATTTCTTTTACGATAGATAAACCGAGACCGACGCCGGAGGACGCCTCCTGCCCGGGGGCCCGGTAAAATTGTTCGAAAAGATGGACTCTGACTTCCTCCGGCATGCCGCTGCCGGTATCCTGAACCGCAAACCTCATTTTATCACCCTGCGCTTCCGCTTTCAGGGTGATGGTTCCGCCCGCCGGCGTAAAGCGGACGGCATTGTCGATCAGGTTGTCGAATACGTAGTTGATCCGGTTGGCCGGAACCGTCACATCCGGAAGGCCGGGCTCCGCCTCAATCTTCATCTTGATATCCTTGTCGAGGCAGACGGAACGGAAACGCTCCTTTGCATCCTGCAGTAGAACTTCCGGCCGGCGCAGTTCGAGCTTGAAATGCTTCTGGCTGGAAGCGCGGTTTAAATCGAGCAGGTCATTGATGATCGCCGTCAGCCGTTCGCCGTCCTCGCGCATCGACATGACCAAATCGAGCTGTTCGGAAGAGAGTTTGCCGATTTTCTCCTCCAGCAGGAGATAAATCGACATCTGCAGAGAGGTCAGCGGCGTTTTCAACTGGTGGGAAACCGTCGCCAATACGCTGCGCTTCAACTCCTGCTGTTCGCGGGCCAGCGTAACGTCCTTCAGAATAATCGCAACCCCGGAGAGCTGTTCGGGCGGAACGCCGGCCGGGATCGGCAGCGCCACAGGCTGAAAGAAATACTCCCGGTTCTCGATGAAGAACTGAACCTCTTTTCTGTCCTGCGGCGTCGACACCAGCCCGGTCTGCAAAACGTGACTGTAAAGCTCGGAAAGCCACGCAATCCGCAGATCGCTCAGCTTCAGGCCCACTTTCAAACCGAAATAACGGTCGGCGCTCTGCGTCGTGATTTCCACCTTGCCGCTCCGCGCGTCGATTACGGCAATCGGGGTGGGAAGCTCCTTGAAAACATCCTGGTTGGTCCGCTCGGAGCGTTCCAGCCTCATCCGTTCGGAGCGGCGGGTTTCGCGCAGCGCGGTCGTCATCGAATTGAATGCGCTCGAAAGCCGGCCGATCTCATCGCGGGAATTCGTTTCCAATACAATATCAAGATTGCCGCCGGCGATTTCCGTTGTCAGCTCAGTCAGCTTCTGAATCGGCTTTTCAATCCAGTGCCGCAGCAACAGCATCTGGAGCACGGCAAAAACAACGCAGCCGAACAGGATCAGCAGTACCCGGTTGTAAAATTGAGCCGCGGCCTGCCGGGCATGGTTGTTCGCGGCGATCATGTTTTCCTGATTCAGCTCCAGTACTTCGCCGGAGAGTTGCCGCAACCGGGCCGCCAGTGGATAGATTTCCGTGCCGTACAGCTTTCGGCATTCCTCCGGGGCAAGTCCCGGAGCGGAAACCTTGCGAATGCCGTCGGAATAGTCCGCCAGAAGCGCGGCAGCCCTGTCGGCCAGCTCGCGTTCCCCCGCAACGGTGATGTTATTTAATTCCGCTTTCCAGATTTTATCCAGATTCGCAAGCTGCCCGTCAAAAAAGACGGCTGTCACGGCAGAATCCCCGGCGAAACGGCGCAGGAAGCCTTCGTTGATCTTCTCCAGCGTCTCGTTAAAGCGCTGGCAGAGGACGACGCTCTGATAGTTTTCACGCAGAATGACATCGATGGAATTGCCCAGTTTCTTGACTTGTACGATCATAACGGCGCCGATCACAAAGATCAACGCCAGCAAGCCGAGCAGGCTGACCAGAAATTTACGTTTGATATCCAACATATTCACGCCTTTGGTTGCAAAAATATCACTTGTGTGAGCAAGACGCATGCCAACTGTCCGACGGTTCTTTTACGCTCAAATCATTCCGGACATAAGCAAACTCATATTGCATTTTGCAAAAAAACACGCGCTGGAAATAATAAAATGCAATGTCAATTATCGATTCCATAAGCCTTGCGTTTCCTCCACAATGTCGTCTGATTGATTCCGAGGATCGAAGCCGCTTCCACGAGTGAGGAGGAGGCAGTCAGAACCTCACGGATATAATTTTCCTCAAGCTGTTCCAAAGTGGGGCGGGCATGAAGCGGAGAGTCTCCGGTCAGATATTGCAGCGTATCGGGCAGATTGCTCAGTTGAATCGTATCGCCGGCTGTGAGTATGACCGCCCGTTCCACCGCATTGCGCAGTTCCCGCAGATTTCCCGGCCACGGATGCTTTTTAATGGCCGCCAACGCTTCCGGCGAGAATCCCTGAATTGTTTTGTGGTTTGCGGCGTTGAAAAATTTCAACATGTTTTCCGCCAGCATTTCGATGTCCTCCGGACGTTCCCGCAACGGCGGAATCTCCAGTTGGAATACATTCAATCGATAAAAGAGATCTTCCCGGAAAGCGCCCGTGCTGACGGCATCCTCCAGATTGCGGTTGGTCGCCGCAATCAGCCGGACATCGGCCTGCCGCGGCGTGGGATCGCCGACCCGCTCGTACTCATGATCCTGCAGGAATCGCAGAAGCTGAGGTTGAATTGAAGCCGTCAGGTCGCCGATTTCATCCAGAAAAAGCGTCCCGTGGTCGCAGCCGGCAATCCGCCCGGCATTCTCCCGGACCGCCCCCGTGAAAGCACCGCGCGCGTGGCCGAAAAGCTCGCTGGCCAACAGTTCCGGCTGCAGCGTCGGACAGGAAACGATCCCGAGCGGCTGAGCGGCCCGCGGGCTCCAGCCGTGGATCGCTTTCGCCAGAATGGTTTTGCCGGTTCCGCTCTCGCCCCGGATCAGGACGGCGGCTTCGCTCGCCGCCACATGGCGGGCCATCTCCAGCATCCTCTGCATTTTCAGGTTACTGGAAATGAATACTCCGTCGGGGCGCAGGCTTTTCAGATCTTCCACCAGGCGGTCCAGGCGGCGTTCGATGCAGAGCGCTTTCTCCACCTTCTCAAGGACAAGCCCCAGCTTTTCCAATGTAAAAGGCTTTTCGATGTAATCAAATGCGCCGCGCTTCATCGCCTCCACGGCAGTATCCACAGAGGAGTAGGCCGTCATGACCACGATTTTCAGCCAGGGGGAATCCGCCAGCAGTTTCGGCAGCAACTCCAGGCCGCTGTCCGGCCCGAGCCGCAAATCAAGGAAAACGAGGTCGAATTTGTGAAGCCGGTTCTCCGCAAACCCCTCCCCTGCAGAACCGGCCTGCCAGACCTGCTGACCATGCGATTTCAGCCAGAGCGTCAAGGACTTCCGGATGTTGGCTTCGTCATCGATTACAAGGATGTTCAACATTTTCGCCGTTATCCTCCTATTTATCTTCTCCCGTCAGGCCATACGCCTGCAGCGCTTTTTCCGCCAGAACCAGGATCCCCTGTCCCGGCTCGTTGCCGATGATTTTGCCCTCAAATTCCTGCCGGTACTTTTTCAGTTCCGCGATGGTGTCGATCGGGACATACTTCGGAACAGCAATTCCCATCATTGCTCCGGGCAGGTTCACGCCGAGATCAAGCACCCGGCCGCGGATCCGCGCAAATTCGCGGCCATGATAATTCGGGAGCCATACCGTCACCATCACGTCCTGCGTGCCGTTGGCCAGAGCTTCAAACGCAATCGGAATTGTCGTCGAAACGTTGGAGACTTCACACTTCAGATGTTCTTCCAGCAGGATCTTCAGCATCGCATTGGTCGCCAGTTCGTTATGAAATCCGATATCGACCATTTTGATCTTCGCTCCGGGCTGCGGGCGCACACCTTTCAGGAATGCAGCCGGCAGTTCCGGGTTTCGTTTCAGCCACTCCCGGGCGCCTTTGACATAGTCGCCGTCGCTTTCATAACAGATCAGCGACAGGGAATCAAGGTCCGTCGTTTTCCACTTAAATTGCCGGAAAAATTTCGCAATCTCCGGATACTCTTCATCGAAGCCCTTGCGAACGACCGTATGGACGTTTTCCGCTTCTCCGAAGACCTTTTCCGGGTCTTTCAGATATTTGATCGGGAGCCTGGCGTTCATCCAGTGCGGACTCCATGCGGTAATGGCGACACAGCGGTTGTTTTTTATCGCATAAGCCATCTCTTCGATCATGGCGGGAGTTGTCGAGGTGATGACCTTGAATCCGCTGTCATCAGCCGATCCCTTTCCACTTTTAAGATTGAAGAAAATCAGAAAAGCCGCGCAGACTGCCAATATGATTACATTTTCTATTTTTTCTTTCGTCCACTTCATTTTTCATCCTCCGACTTCTTTGCCGTCCCCGTTGCCTGTAAAGTCCGGTCCAGAATAATGGCGATAACGACAATCACGATGCCGCCTTCAAAGGCAACCCCTTTTTCACCATTGCAGATTGCCCCCCATACTACGCTGCCGATGCCCTGGGCGCCGACCAGCGAAGCGATGACGACCATCGAAAGCGCCAGCATCACCGTCTGATTCAAGCCCGCCCGGATCGACGTGAGCGCAGTCGGCAATTCAAGGTCGAACAGCCGGTTCATCGGCGTCGCCCCGAACGCTTCGGAGCACTCCAGCAGGTCTTTCGGCGTGTTTTCGATACCGAGCACGGTCATGCGCACAATCGGCGGCAGAGCAAACACCACAGTCGCAAAGACGCCGGAGGTGTTGCTGATCGAAAAGAACGCAATCGCCGGAACCAGATAGACATAGGCCGGCATCGTCTGCATGATGTCCAGCAGCGGCAGCACGATTTTCTTGAGCCACTTGCTGAACGTCATCAATACCGCCAGCGGCAGGCCGATCGCGACTGCCGCCGCCGTGCAGATCATGACCAGCGCCATCGTCTCCATCGCCGACTCCCAGAGGCCGAGCATGATAACCAGCATCATGCCGCAGGCGGAGCCGAATGTCAACAGCCTGCGCCGGCCGCTGACGACGAAGATCACTGCGCAGAAGATCAGCAGCATCGCCCACTCCGGCGGAGCACAGAGTATGTTTTTAAGCCCTTCAACGCCGGAGTCGATGCAGCGGGAACACCAGCGAGTGAAATCCGCGCAATGGGCAACAGCCCAATCGAGGAAACGTTCGAAATATTGTCCGATCGGAAGCCTGATCATTTTGATTCTCCAGTTGTACCGTTGTAAGAAGCGAGGCAGGCCAGCAGCGCGCCGCTGGTGATGACGCCGAGGAAGCGGCGTTCATCATCCACAACCGCGATCGGCGCGGTCGATTCTCCCATCTGCATAACCACCTCTTTCAGCGGAGCGGAACGGTTGATGGTCTTGATGTTCATATCCATCATCGACTGTGCGGTCACATTGGGTTCGCCCATGTGTTCACGTACCTTCCGCGCCCAGACCAGGCCGTAGATCACTCCCTGGTCGTTGGTTGCGAACAGCGAAGACAGGCCGCTTTCGCGGATTTTGTGCAGCATGGTCTGCGGCCCGTCGCTCAGGTGCAGATAATCGTAGACCGGCTTCATGATCGAGCCGGCGGTGATGACCTTGGTCTTATCCGCCGCGTTCACAAACTTCGCGACATAGTCGTTGGCCGGACGGCTCAGAATTTCCTCCATCGTTCCGAGCTGAGCAATCTCGCCGTCTTTCATAATCAGAACCCGGTCGGCCAGCCGGATCGCTTCATCGAGGTCGTGGGTGATGAAGATCACGGTCTTGCCGAGTTTTTTCTGAAGCGCCCGGATCTCATTCTGCATTTCACGGCGGATCAGCGGATCGAGCGCCGAAAGCGCCTCGTCCATGATGATGATCTCCGGATCCGCCGCCAGTGCGCGGGCGATGCCGACGCGCTGGCGCATACCGCCCGAAAGCTGATCCGGATAGCGGTCCGCATAATCGGCCAGTCCGACCAGAGCAAGCACTTCGCGCGCTCTGGCACGCCGGGTTTCGCGCGGAACTCCGGCGATCTTCAAGGCATAGGCCGCATTGTCCAGCACCGTCAGATGCGGATAGAGAGCGAACTGCTGGAACACCATCCCGATCCGGCGGCGGCGCAGCTCGCGGAGCTGTTTCCGGTTGAGGGCGGTGACTTCGGTGTCGTCAATGAAAATTTTTCCGTCCGACGGCTCGATCAGCCGGTTGATTGTCCGGATCAGCGTACTCTTGCCGCTGCCGGAAAGTCCCATCACGACAAAAAGCTCGCCGCGGCGGATGGTGAAATCGATGTCATGGACGCCGATACTGCACTGGGTCGCCTTGTAGACCTCTTCCCGGCTTTTGCCGGCTTTGAACAGTTCGGCGGCTTTTTTATGATGACGCCCGAAGATCTTGGTCAGGCCTTCGACTCTAACCAAGTCTTCTGCTTGATTCAAACGATCCATCATAAGTCCTCCTTTATAGCTGTATGAACTTGCCAATCCCATATCGAATTGCTCACACAGAAGAGGAAGCAAAAAACATGCCAATATCAAAACACACGAAAAATGCGGAGAGGAAGAAAACCTCCGCCGCCTCACGTTACAATATGCAATGAAATTAAAATGCCCAAATTGCACTTTGCAAGATGATCTGGTCGCAGGTATGAACCTTAATCAGGAGCGCCGAATAACAGTCAGCCTTTGCTTTTCAGTGGAAGAAGCCATCCACAGCCCGGCCAGCACAAGAACAATTCCGAGGATGTTGTAAAACGACAAATGTTCTCCCAGAAAAAGCCAGGCGCCGAGCAGCGTGAATACCGGAGAGAGATTCTGCAGCAGCCCCAGTTTCCAGAGCGGAACCCGGGGCATCGCTTCCGACCAGGCGATAAAAGCCACCGCCGTGGGAACCAGGCCCAGGAGAAAAATCGCTCCCCAGGCCCCCCAGCCGGCCGGAACGATAAGCTGTGAATGGAAAATGAAAAGAAACGGAATCACCATAGCAGCAGAAGCCAGTTCGCAATACCCCATCAGGGCAATACGGTTCGGAGCCGCCATCAGTTTCTGACCGATTGCAGAACCGATCACCCATGACACGGCGGAACCGATCAGGGCAAGCTGTCCCAGCCAGTTGACGAAACCGTAATGAAATCCGCGCATCGAAATCATATTGAGGACAAACATGCATCCCAGCAGCCCGCATCCCACCGCCATGATTTCACGGCGTTCCGTGGGATGGCGGCGGATCAGTTTCCATACGATCGCGATAATCGCCGGCCCGGATTCCAGAAACAGCGCGGCTGTGATCGCGCTGGTGGTCTGCTGGCCGATGAAAAAAAGCAGACTCATCAGGAACAGCATGAAAAAGGCCACCGCAAGCATCTGCATAAATTCACGGAGCGAACGGAACCGCAGCGGCTCCTTCCGCCAGGCGGCATATCCGAGAATAGCCGCCGAGCCGATCAGGAAGCGGTAAAACACCAAAGAGACCGGATCCACTCTGGCATCGCCGCCGAGCAGAAAGCGTGCAGCAAGAAATGCACTGCTCCAACAGATAATCGCCAGCAGCGCCAACCGGAAACCGGTCAATTCGGAATTTCTGGAAAGCAGAGTCATGACCTGCCCCGAACTATTAATAAATCAAAGACATCAACTCCAACAACTGCAAAATCAGTAAAGAGAGAAAATTCCGGGAGGAACGCCCCACCAGTTGTTCGTCACACAGTGTGCGGGAACCGGCGTCCGGGGCGACAGGGCGGAGATCAGGCGCTGCCGCCGCTGCCGCCAGTGTTCCTTCGTCGCCGGCAGGGCGCAGGCAGCCGCGGCAAATTCCGGGCTGTACAAAGCTTCCGCCAACTGCGCATAACGGAAGAACTCGGCCATCGGACGGTCCAGCCGGGCGTTGCGCAGGATGACCTGCCGCAAACGTTCCCTGTGGGGTTCCGGCAATACCGCGCCACGCAGCACCTTGCAGATTTTCAGCTTGATATACCCGGCCTCCACGCAACAGGGATCGGCTTCCAGAAAACGCACGGCTTCTTCGATCGCGTCCAATTCTCCGGCCTGAATCCTCTGATACAGAGAAGGCGCATGCGCAGGAGCGCTCCCGTTGAAATAATCAAAAAAACGGAACGCCTCCTGAAAAGCGTGTGCCGCTTTCTGCAGCAGAGCCTTGTCGCCGTTGTGCCTTGAAAGACGGCGTATGGCTCCGTAATGCCGCCCCACCAATTTTTCCTGATGCTTGATTTCCGCAATCGTTATCATTATTCAACCTCCATAAAAGGCAATCATTCTTTTTCTATGTATTTAAATTGATGAAACGTGTTCAAATATTTCAGGATGGACAGGATCTTGCCGCACATTGCGCCGAGTAAGTTTCATTGATTTGAAGTTGGTTCGGCAATACCAGTCACGAAGATCAAGAAAACGCCGGACATCCGGCATGAAAAAATAATGACTCAGAATCGGGCTCAGATAACTGCTCACCGTCTGAAAATAAAAAGACGGCGAATTCGGCACTTCATAAAAGCAATGTCCGTTCTCCCAGTAGACCGGATTCAACAGCGAGGTGTAACGGGTTCCCTCGATCGTGCCGCCGGCATCCGCGGAAGCGTCGATAAACAGGCAGCCCGGTTTGGCGCGTTTCAGGTCGTCGCGGGAAATCACATGGCTGCAGTGCGGAAAAGTTTCGATGTCGTTAATCACAATATCAAATGAGGACAGTTCCTCCAGAAATTCACTCATCGTTTTGCGGTAGAACATGCGGATATCGGAGGTGAATCTGCTGATCGCCCAATAGCCGCCCTGGGCAACATTACCGGAGGAGAGCACGGCAACCCGAGTGGTCGGTTCCGGCAGCTTCCCCCACGAAAGCAGTGCATGCTGCACGGAAGCCACTCCCGCGTAAAAGCTGTTTTTCCAGAGAAAATCACGGGGGATAAAGGGGATTTTACAGGTCTGTCCGTTAAAAGTGACGGTCGGAGAGATATTGTCGATATCCACGACCGTAAGTGAAAGTTCCTTTGCAATCTGCATGAACTCTGCGGAAGGTTCTTCATGGGGATGGGTCCAGCCGATAATCATCTGCCCCCGGCGCAGATACCGGTAATCCGCCGGCTGAATCAGTTTCAGAGAAAAAATCGCGTCACACGCGGCAAACACCTCCTGCCGGGAAGCGGTTTGGACTCCTCGTCGTCGGTATTCATCCGCGGAAATACCCAGTGTTTCTCCGAATTTGTCGTCGACTACAAGCTCGTTTTCAGGAGTCCGTATATCGGCAGGGAGCAGGGCGACACGCCTTTCCCCCGGAAAATTCGGTTTTATCAAGCCTAATTTCATTCCTTGTCTCCTCAGTCATTGAAAGGTAAGGACTCGCTTCCAAGGCAAGCAGAAACAATGCCAATTTCCGGAAAATAATTTTTGAGCGTAAAAATCTGATGACGGCAGAGTTGTATGCCGTAATGCATCTGCAAAGTGCAATTTTCCCGGTTTCGAAAAATGCACTTTGCAACACCGAGGAATGTTTCTGAAATCTTCCGGGTCAGGAAAGTGTGGAAACAGAATAAAGTGTAAAAGTCAAGATTTCATCTGACAATTCGTCATATTTTCTATTGACCTGATCATTGCGCCGATACGCTCAGAATGGCGGTTGAACGCTTCGGGTGGGCATTGAAAGAATCAAAGAGTATGTCAGCGTGCCGCAATTACGCTTCGGCGTTCAGCACTACGTCAACTTCTACATTACGAAGCGGATTCATTCGGCGCTACGGTATCAACCCCCGGATGAAGTTTATTTCGGCACTTGTAATCCGCAAACAGAAGGCTATGGTAATTCAAGGTCCTGCGTATGCGCAGGGAAGAGCTCGAATACGCTCCCCGCAGGGCGGGGATTCCGTACTGGATCACCGAATCCGGCATTCGGCATGTACGGCGAGAACCTGACGCCGCTGCGGTCGATGGCCGCCTATGCGCACCTGCCGGAGATACTGGCCCATAAACGGTACATCGGCGACCTGAAGCTGCCGGGCGCGGTGCGGAGCCGGGTCTTTTCGGACGGCCGCGAAACCGTGGCCTGCATTTACGTCCCGCTGCAGGCCGCCCTTCAAACTGAGCGCGCGGCCGTCGACCCCTTCTACCCTCCGCACCGGCAGCCCGGCGGGAACCGGCAGCGGCTCCGGAGGCGCGAGATCCCGGCGGCGGCCCATGTTCGCCTTGACGTCGAGCGGGTTGAGGACGGCGTGGTCTTTCTCTTCCTCGACGGTGAGCCCGAACGGTTTCTCAACCGTGAAACGGATGCAATGCGCGTTTACCGGGTGGCCGAAAATTACCGTTTCGATGCGAACCAGGCGTGGCGCGGCGGCTCCATCCAGTTCGGACTTCAGGCGCGGGACGGAAAAACGCCCGCGCCCCGGCTGAAATTCTACGACTTCTGCGCGGCCTCCTGTGCGGCGGGCGACACCGTGTACCGGAACGAGCCGGCGAATGTCTGCAAAGAGAGCCTGCGCGGAAAGATCGCTTTCCGCTTCAGCCGCAGCGGCTCGGCTTCGCTCTGCTGGTCAACAGCGGTTCGCCCGGCCGCCGGAACGGCTACCTGACCTGGGGCGACGGCATCGGCGACGGAAAATTCCCGGCGCTGTACAACGACCTGAAGCTCACGGAGCCGGAAGAATGCGAAAAACAGTGTTGCGGATACAGCAGACGCAAACCTGCAATATCCGCATGTGCGCTCCGGCTTCAGACCGTGTAGCGGACTGAAATCCCGGCCGGCAGCAGGCGCCCGGTCGATTCGGGGACCGTCATTTCGAACGATTCGAAGACGCCGCCCCGGCCGCACGCTTCGGACAGCAGCCGTTCGAGCACGAGGCAGGAAAATCCCGGCGAATGGCAGGAGAGGACGACCGTGAACGGCTTTCCGGGCTCGCGGAGCTGATTGCAGACATTCAGCAGCTTCGGCAGGTCGTCCTCGATCTTCCACACCTGTCCGCTCGAACCGCGCCCGAATGTCGGGGGGTCGAGCGCAATGAGGTTATAGGTTCCGCCCCGGCGCAGTTCGCGCTGCGTGAACTTGTTCACGTCGTCCGCAATCCAGCGGATCGTCGAGGGGATCTGCGGATTGAACTTCAAATTCTCCTGCCCCCACTCGATCATGCCGCGCGAAGCGTCAAGGTGACAGACCGACGCGCCGCTCTCGGCCATCGCCATCGAACCGACGCCGGAGTAGCCGAAAAGGTTCAGTGCCTTCCTCCCCTCCCCCAACCCGGAAGCGGAGGAACGGAAATAGTCCCAGTTGCGGTACTGCTCCGCGAAAAATCCGAGATGGCCGAACCCGGTCGGCTTGATTTTCAGCGTAAAGCCGCCCCATTCCGCCAACCATGATTCCGGCAGCTTCCGGTTGAAGCTCCACCGTCCGCCGCCGGAACTGTCGCGGGTAAAGACCGCGTCGGCGGCGTCCCACTCCCGGCGCGGGAGCTCCGGACGCCAGAACGCATTCAGCGCGGGGCGCACGAGGCGGAACTCTCCGACCTGTTCAAGTTTCTGAAGGTTTCCGCTGTCAAGCAATTCGTATTTCATTTATCCTCGGCCCGGTAGACGATCTGCCCGTTGCAGACGGTCAGCAGCGGGCGGTTGGTTTTTCTTTCATAAATCGCGAGATCCGCGCGACGGTTCGGCATCAGGGTTCCGCGGTCGTTCAGCCGGAACGCATTCGCCGGGTTGCTGGTCACGGCCGCCGCGGCCTGAAGCTCGGTCAGGTGGCCGCCGTTCATCAGGCTGTGCCAGCCGGTGTCGAGCATCGTGGTTGTTCCGGCCAGGATTCCCTGCTCCGTCTGCGAATAACCGTCCTTGACCCGGATCAGCGACGGGCCGATCCGGTACTCGCCGTTCGGCATTCCCGCCGCCATTGTGCAGTCGCTGATGCCGACGAGCTTTGAAGAGGATTTGCAGCGACAGGCGAGATCCACCATGCGCGGGTTGATGTGCCGCCCGTCGATGATCAGCTCGACCGTAACGCGGTCATCCGTCAGCGCGATGCCCGAGAGCCCCATCTCGCGCTGGTGCAGCGGCGACATGCCGTTGAAGAGATGCGTACAGTACGATGCCCCCGCATCGATCGCGCGCAGCGTCTGCTCTTCGTTCGCCACGCTGTGCCCCATCGACGGCTTCACTCCGTATTCGAGCAGAAGCTCGACAAGCTCGACCGAATGCTCCAGCTCCGGCGCGAACGTCATGACTTTCACGAGGCCGTTCCCGGCTTCGATAAGCTCGCGCGCGAAACCGAGGTCGATCGGGATGATCGACTCCTCCTCCTGCGCGCCGCGCTTGAACGGGTTGATGAAAGGCCCTTCGAGATTGATCCCGGCCGCATCGGCGCCCGGAAGCTCCCGGGACATCACCTCGGCCAGCCGCCGGAGGTTCGCGATCATCACCTCGCGGGGAGCAGCGACCACCGTCGGGAAAAATGACGTGACGCCGCGCTCCGCGAGGATCCGGCTCATCGATTCGATCGGTTCCGGCGAGAGGTCGACCGACGATGCGTCGAACCCGCCCGCGCCGTGAATATGTGTATCGATGAACCCCGGCGTAAGATAAGCGTTCATGAACTCGAACACCTCAAGTTCCGGCTCCATCGAAAAGGCGGAGAGACCACCGACCGCCAGAATGCGCTCGTTTTCACACAGAACCGCGCCGTTGTCGATACGCCGCTCGGGCGTGATCAGATAGTCGGCGAGATAGAGCCTGCGTATCCGTTTCTTCATGTCAATATCTCCTCATTCAAGTCACAACCGGCGGCTGTACTTACGGCTCCCGCATCGTTTCGTCGAGCGACTTGATCAGCGGATGGATCAAATATTCGATGATCCGCCGGTCGCCGACCTTGATCTCGGCCTGGCATTCCATGCCGGGAATCAGCCGGAAATCCTCTTTCACATTGCGGAGCCTGCCGGAGAGCGTGATGCGCGTGCGATAGTAGGTGCGCGCCGCGCCGGGCTCGCCCTGCGCCCTCTGGAAGGAGTCCTCGGAAATCGTCCGGACCACCCCGTTCAGCGTCCCGTGCTTCTGGAACGGGAACGAATTCAGCTTCACGCGCACCTCTGAGCCGATGTGCACCTTGCCGATATCCTGCGGCTGCACTTCGGCCTCAAGCTCGATCTCACTGTCGAGCGGGACAAGCGTGATCAGCGCCTCCGCTTCCCGGACGGCCGAACCGACCGGAAAATTCGCGATCTCGTGAACCATCGCGTTGCACGGCGCGCGCAACACATCGTAGGTCAGCTGCGCCTGAACCTTGTCGTACTGCTTCTGCGTGCTGGTCAGCTCGCGCTGGATCTTCACAAGCTCTGTCGAAATGCTGTTGCGCCACTCCTCGATGTATGAGTTCTTGCTTGCGATCGCCGTCTGCTCCTGATGCTCCAATTCGACCAGGGAGTTGCGCAAACTGTCGATCGACGCCTCGAGCTCCATGGTCTGGATCTGAATCTGCAGAACCTCCTTCAACGTCGCCGCGTTCTTCTCCTTCAGCAGAACGAACATCTCTTCAAGCTGCTTGAGCTTTTAGAGCTGCGCGAGCTGATTCTTCATGCTCTGCTTCTGGGAATTCTGCGACGCCTGAATCTGTTTGATGCTCTGGTCGTAATAGTTGATCTTCTCCTCGTAGAACTTCTGGCGCTGGTCGTAGATCGCTTTCTGCCAGACCTGATCCTCGTTCTGAGGGTCGGAGATTTCGTACTTCAGGTCCTTGAACTCGGCCAGCAGCCGGTCGACCTGCGCCCCGAGCGTCGAGAGCTCGGAGGAGAGGCGCTCGGCTTCCGCCATGTTCATGACCGGATCGAACGTGAAGAGGATCTGATCCTTCTTCACAACCTCGCCGACCTTCACATCGATGCTTTTGATGACCGTGCGTTCGAGCGGCTTCATCACAATGTTCGGGCTGTCGGTAATGAGCTTGCCCTCGGCGGAAACGACCACGTCGACTTTGCCGAGGCTCGCCCAGATGATCGCGCCGAGCATGAAAACAAGTGCGCTCCAGACTCCGTACCGCGCCCACCACGGGAGCCGTTCATGCTTGATTTCAAGGGCATCCGGCTGAAATTCAATCGCCTTGCTGCTCAGCTTTCCACTGTCGCTCATTTATTCAGGTTCCTTTCCATCTGCTGCCGCCAGAAGTCGCGGTAGATGCCGTCGCGGGTCAGAAGCTCGCGGTGCGGCGCAAAGTCGGTTTTGCTCCCCTTGTCCATCACCAGAATCTTATCCGCGCCGCTGACGATGCTGAGGCGGTGCGAAATGATGAGGACCGTCCGTCCCTTCGCGATTGCGGCGAGATTCTCCTGAATCACGTTTTCGCTCTCCGGGTCAAGCGCGCTGGTGGCCTCATCGAAAATCAGGACCGAGGGGTTGGTCAGGAGGGCCCGCGCGATCGCGAGCCGCTGCTTCTGCCCGCCGGAGAGGTTCGACGCATTCTCTTCGAGGACGGTATCATACCCCTTCGGCAGGTTCGAAACGAACTCGTGCGCCCCGGCCAGCCGGGCCGCGTAGATGATCTCCTCGAGCGTCGCATTGCGCTTGGTCAGGCAGATGTTGTCGCGGACCGTGCCGTTGAAAAAGTAGTTCTCCTGCAGCACCACGCCGATGCTCGAGCGCAGATGCGCCTTGTCGATTTCGCGCAGGTCGATCCCGTCGATCTTGATGAGCCCGGACTGAACCGGATAGAGCCCCTGCAGCAGTTTGGTCAGCGTTGTCTTGCCCGAGCCCGAACGACCGACAATGCCGATCGTCGAGCCGGTCGTGACCTCAAGATCGAAATTCCTGATGACCTGCGGCGTATCCGGGCGGTACTGGAAAGTCACGTTCTCGAACGAAATATTGCCCTTCAGCGGATTGCGGACGCCGCCGCCGGCCGGCTCGACCGGCGTATTCATGACCACGCCGAGCATGCGCACCGAAAGCGCGACCTGCTGGTACTCGTGGATCAGTCCGACCAGCCGGACCAACGGCCCGGTCACGCGGCCGGCGAGCATCTGGAACGCAATCAGAGCGCCGATGCTGATCTCGTGCTTGAAAACCAGCAGCGCGCCGAGCCAGATCACCGCGACGGTCATGAGCATTTCAAGCGCCTGGCTGATCGTCCGGGCGGTCATCGATATCTTGCCGACCCGGAAATAGGATTTGATCGCATATGCGGTCGAATCGTTCCACGCCTTCTCCTCGACCGGCTCGATCGCAAGCGACTTCACCGTGCGGATGCCGTGGATCGATTCGACGAGCATGCTCTGCCGCTTGCCCTCCGCCTGATACAGCTCGTTCAGCCGGGTCTGGAACGGTTTGATCAGAGTCGCGATCACGAGCGCCATCAGCACCGAGAAGCCGAGCACCACGAGCGTCAGCTCCACGCTGTAGAGCAGCAGGAACGGGATGAACACCACAAGGCTGAACAACTCCAGCACCGTGAAGAAAAGATTGCCCGAGAGAAAACCGCGGATCTTCTCCGTCTGCTGCATATGCTTCAGCAGCACGCCGGACGGCACGCGCTCGAAGAATTCGATCGGCAGCCGCATGAGGTGCTTGAAGGTTTTCGTCGCGGTCGAAATGTCGATCTTGTTCGTCGCGAACAGCAGCAGGTAATTGCGCAGATACTCAAGGCACGCATTGAACAGAATCGCGGCGACGATGCCGATGCCGAGAACGTTCAGCGTCTGATAGGTGTTGTTGACCAACACCTTGTCGACGACGATCTGAAAGAAGAGCGGCGTGATGAGCGCAATCGCGTTGATCATCAGCACGGCCATTGCGATCTGCCCGAACAGCCCCCTGAGCTTCAGGAATTCCGGGATGAACCAACGCAATCCGAACGGCTGCTCCTCGTCCGCCAGCTTGTAAACCCGCTTGACCAGCAGCGCCTGCCCGGCGGAAATCTCCTCGAACTCAGCCTGCTTCAGGAACTGGAACTGCTGCCCCTGATGCCCGGCCTGGAACGCGGGGTCGACCAGGACGACCTCTTCGTTCTCTTCATCCCCCTCCGCAATGCGGCGCACGCCGCAGACGACATGGTAGGTGCCGTCCTTCTTGAAGCCGAGGAACGGAAACGCCTGCCCCATATGGCCGAGGTCCTTCCACTTCAGTTTCACACGCTTCGCCTTCAGATTGTTTTCCGAAGCGATTTCGATCAGCTGACGGACGGAGACCTCCTCCTCGCCCACGGCATAATCGTGCAGCAGCCGCCGGATATCCAATGGAACATTGTGGTGACGCCCGATCGCGGTCAGACCGAACAGTGCGCTGTGCTTGCGGTTGTCGACAGCCTGCAGCAGGCGGAAAATCAGCACCGGTCCCTGCAGCCTCTCCCGCACCTGCTCGGAGGGCACACTGATCATCGGGCTTTTGCCCTGCACCAGCGGGTCGAAAAGCGTCATCATCTCCTGGCTGATCTGCCCGAGATTCACCGAGCAGACCCAGTTGCCGTTCTTCAGCTGAAGCAGCGCGGGCCCCTGATAGGTCTCCGCAAGCTCCGCCGCGTTGTTATGGGATTCGGGTTCAAGCTGGAGGCCGGCCGCAAGCTTCAGGAGCCCCCTGACCGGATCCTCACCGAGCTCCGCTTCGAGCTCCGGAGTAAGAAGCGCATCGAAATTGATGTCGCGCTTCAGGTTTGCAGACAGGTTGCGCAGACACACAATCCCGCTGTTGACAGATGCTTCCACTCAAAAAATCCTTTCTTCAAAAAAGAGTGTGAAATTTCGTATTCGCTCAACTGCCCGACAGGGCGCCCACTCCGGCGTCCCGGTCCGGAAACAGCGTGAACAGCGTGGTAAAGCCGCTGATGTCAAAGACCTCAGCGACCTCCTGACGGAGCGAACAGAGCGCCAGCGCCGTCCCGGAGATCCGGGACTTCTTGGCCAACACCAGAAAAACCCGCAGCCCGGCGCTGCTCACATATTCGACCTCTCCGAGATCCAACAGGAACCCGGCGCCGCGGTCGAGTTCGGCCGACAGCCGCCGCTCCGCCTCCGGCGAGGTGGCGGAATCCAGCCTCCCGGCCAGCCGGGCGACCGTCACACCGCCCTGATCCTGAAACGCAATATTCATCCCTGCTCCCTTTCCCTGCCGATCCGGAGCGTCAGCACGTTCCGTCCCCCTTCCCGGCGATATTCCATGGAGCGCACCATGCTGCGGACCAGATAGACCCCCACTCCGCCGATGTCGCGCTCCTCCACGCCGCCCGCCGGCGGAGGATCCGCCGCCAGCGGATTGAACGGCCGTCCGTCATCGCGCAGCGTCAGCGTCACATCCTCATCGGCAAACTCGATTCCGATCTCGATGACCCGTTCTCCCGGAACATCATAACCGTACCGGATGATATTGCCCGCCATCTCTTCGATTGCGAGGTCAAGGGCGTAACGGGACTTGCCGTCCAGCCGCCGGTACTCCGGCAGTTCACGGATCTCCGCCGCCAGGAGCATCAATTTGTCGATTTCATTCGGCAGCCTGAACAGAAAGCGCCGTCCCATTTCACACATACTCCGAGCCTTTCATTGCCCGACACCACAATTTACACCGCCAATGCGGAGATGACAAGCCGTCAGACCCCGTTTCACTCCACAAGAAGCCGCTCAACCGAATCCCCGCTGCGCTCATAGGTGCGGCCATCGATCCAGACCGCATCCGAGCGGCCCGGCAACTCCTGCCGCTCAACCATCTCCCAGCGCACAACGGCAGGATACCCGGTCTTCACCGGAGCAATCGCGCCGCGCGCCCTGACCGCCTCCGCCGCGGCGCGCCGGATCTTCTCCTGCGCCCGGGCCGGAGAGAGCATGCGCGCACCGTTCGTGGAGAGCCCGACTTTCACCTGGCAGGTCTTCACGCCCGGGATCCACTCCGCCGCCTCCACGCAGCACTTATCGTCGCCGGTCACGAGCACGACCGGCACGCCGTGTTCCGCCGCGATGGCGGCGTCGATGCCGATCTCCCCGATCTTCCGGCCGTTCAGCCACATATTCTGATATCCGGCGCTCGAATACGAGTGCTCAAGCACTGCTCCCGCCGTCCCGGCCATCGCGTGATAGCCGAGCAGAATCAGCGCCGCGGCCCCGTCGATTCCCGGAAAACGGACACGCGGCGACGCCCCCTGGATCAGCTCCGCGCGCGAATCGATCATCTCACAATTCACATTGAACCCCGCGCCATGCCCGTCCCGGACGTAGATTTCAGAGGCGCCCGCTTCGAAGCACCCGTCGATGCATGCGTTGATGTCCCCCGCCATGCAGCGCGCCGCCACCGCCCGCAGGTCGGGGCGGTCCCCCTTGATGAAACAGCTCGCCGGAACCCCGCTGACACCCTCGAGATCGCAGAAAATGTAGACTTTCATGACTCCCTCTAGCTCCGCATGATGTTCTTGATGCCTTCGAAGATGATCTGCGAAGCAAGCGCGGCCAGGAAAAGCCCGGTCAGCTTGCTCAGAATGTTCAATCCCTTGCGTTTCAGCACCTTCTCAAGCGTGTTCGAGAAAAACAAAAGCAGCCCCAATGCGCAGACCGCAAAAATGATTCCGAGGATTTCGGTAATCCGCACTTCGGTCGACGGCGCCCCTGCCCCCATGACCAACAGCGTACCGACCGTCCCGGGGCCGACTGTGTACGGAATCGCCAGCGGAACCACCGAAATATCGCCGTCGTCACTCGACTGGCGCACCCCGGTCGGTATCCCGCTGCCGCGCACGACCTCGATGCCGCTCAGCAGAAGCACAATGCCGGAGCCGATCCGGAACGCATCCAGCGTGATGCCGAGATAACGGAAGATCTGCTCCCCGAAGAGATACAGGATCATCGTGATCACCAGCACCGCCACAGTCGTGCGGACCGCAAGCTTCCTGCGGGACATCTCCTCTTCGTCGCGCGTCAACGTCACATAGACCGACAACACGAAAAACGGCGTCAGGAGAAAAAAAATCTTGACGAAAACCCCGATAATCGAACTGACCGTCATCGCCCCGGCTCCTTTGATCCCCGAAAAGCTGCCACCCTTCGCTTTTTTGCGGATGCCCGTCCTGTCGGACGTGCTTCCTTCGGCCGCGGGCCTCGGATCCGCCTGCGGCGGCTCCGGGTTCTTTTCAGGGGGGCCCCGCTCTCTGAAAAGAAAGGCATTGTTTATACCGCATTTCCGAAAAGCAGCTCTCTCTTCCTCCCGCGCCAAGGCTGCGGATCACAAGTCGAACCTGTCATCCGTAGCGCTTGCGCGGCGGATGATACTTTTCGGGGGCCCTGCTCTCTGATAAAGAAAGCGTAATTCATGCTTCGACGGTATTCACATACCATCTTCCGCTTACCGTCTACCGGTTCTTCAACTCGTCCTGAAGTTCCCGGTCCGCCTTCAGAACCTGTTCGGTCTGCCTGCGGCGGAATTCCTTGAGCTTCTCCGCCAGTGCGGCATCGGAGAGCGCGAGAATCGACACCGCATAAAGCGCCGCGTTCTTCCCCCCCGCCTTGCCCGCCGTGACGGCCGCCACAGGAATCCCCGGAGGCATCTGCACGATGGAGAACAGCGCATCGAGCCCGTTGAACGGCTCCGACGCGATCGGAATCCCGATCACCGGCAGCGTCGTATGCGCGGCAACCACGCCGCCGAGGTGCGCCGCCATCCCGGCCGCGCAGATCACGACCTTGAAGCCGTTCGCCTCCGCGTTCGCGGCAAACTCCGCCGCCTCGGCCGGAGTGCGGTGCGCGGACATGGCGTGCGCCTCGAACCCGATCCCGAATTCATCGAACACCTTGAACGCGCCCTCCACCACAGGGAGGTCGCTCTTGCTGCCCATCAGGACAGCGACAACCGGCTTGCTCATGACGGCTCCCCCTTATGCTTCAGCTTCAGGAGCGTCGTTCTCCGCGCCGAGCGTCGGCAGCGCCGAAGAGGCGTCGCCCGGAATGCCGAACTCATAGGTCAACAGCCCTTCGGCAATCTCCAGAAGCGCCCAGTCGAGATAGTTTTCGGAATCGCACTTGATCATCGGACGCGCACCGAGTGCAAGCTGCTTGGCCCGCTTCGCGGCGACGACCGACAGGATCTGCGGATCCGGAATCATCTTCTTCGCACGCGCCAGATAGGCATTGTTCATACTCATAATTTGTGCTTCCTCTTTAAATATCGCAAGCGAAACGCCCGTTTCCGGAACGTTCCGCCGCGATGGTTTCACTGTTTTCGCGAAAATCAGTAGTCGATGATGTCGCGATTGTTGTCGATCAGCGTCACATCGCCGGACATAACGCGCAGGAACCGCTTCTCGAATTCCGGAACCGCGTCGAGCACCCAGCGTTCGGCGATCGCGGCGCGCTCTTCGCACTTCATCGCGTCGCGCAGCAGCAGCAGCCCGACGAAGATGTAGGTCTCCATCTCGACAAGGCTGCGCGCCATGAGGTCGCGGTACGCCTGCTCTTTTTTCTCGGAAATGAATTTGACCGCTTCGAGCTGGCGCTCATGGAGCTCCATGACCTTGTCGCGCAGACGCGCAAGCCTGCCCTGGAAATCCAGCGAAGCGAGCTCCCTGATCCGCGCATCGTTCTCACGCTGAACCACGCCGCCGATCGCCGCGACAACCTGCAGCTGAGTCGTTCCCTCGTAGATATTCGTGATGCGCGCGTCGCGATAGAAGCGCTCGACGTTGAAGTCCTTCATATAGCCGGTGCCGCCGTGGATCTGGATCGCATCGTAGGTCACCTGGTTCGCCATCTCGGTCGCAAGCGCTTTGCACATCGGCGTCAGCACCGCCGCAACCTTATCGTAATGCTTCAGCATCGCACGCGCTTCCGGAGACGCGCCGCCCTTCTCGACGAGGTCGTTGTAGCCGTTGCGCAAATCAACCGCGCGGGTCGTTTCATACAGCAGCGCACGGGCCGCCGTGAGCTTGACCTTCATGCTGGAAAGCATGTCGTAGATCGCCGGGAACTGGTCGATCGACTTCTTGAACTGCAAACGCTCCGAAGCGTACTTGCGCGCTTCGCGGTAGGCCGCTTCCGCGATGCCGAGCGCCTGGCCGCTGATTGCGACACGCGCGCCGTTCATCAGGCTCATGACGTATTTGATCAGGCCGAAACGGCGCTTGCCGCAGAGCTGGGCCGGAACATCGTTGTACTGCAGTTCGCAGGTCGCGACGCCGTGAATGCCGAGCTTGTGCTCGATGCGGCGGACGACGAGCTGCGGGCACTTTTCCGCGATGAACATCGAAAGCCCGCGGCCGTCGGAGGTCCCTTCCTCGGAACGGGCCAGCACGAGATGAACCTGCGCGCAGCCGTTCGTGATGAAGCGCTTCATGCCGTTCAGATACCACTGGCCGGTCTTCTCGTCCTGCCAGGCGCGGAGACGCACCGACTGCAGGTCGGAACCGAAATCCGGCTCGGTCAGGTCCATCGAACCGTCGAACTCGCCCGACGCGAAGCCGGGGAGATATTTCTGCTTCTGCTCCTCGGAGCCGAAGAAGCTGATCGTTTCGGCGATGTCCTGCAGTCCGAAGATATTCTGCAGCGAACCGTCGGCGCGGGAGACCATCTCGGTCATCATCGTGTAGACAGAAACCGGGAAGTTCAGCCCGCCGAAGCGGTGCTCAAGCATCACGCCCATCACGCCCGCCTGCTCCAGATCCTTCAGGTTCTGGACGGTCAGCGGATGATAGGTGACTTTGCCGTTCTCGAAATGCGGGCCCTCTTCGTCGACCGTGCGGCTGCGCGGCTCGATGCGGTCGCCGCAGATTTCACCGACGACCTCAAGCACACGGTTGTAGTTGTCGAGCGCATCCTCGAACGAGGCCGGCGCATTGTCGAACTGCTCCGCGAGCTTGTAGTTGTCTTCGCGGAGAGCCGCCACTTCGGTCAGGTCGAGATTGTTCAGCGTGAAGACCAGGTCGCTGTTGTCTTTGTAAAAGTTAGCCATGATTGGAATCCACCCCTCTTACGCTTTGGCCTTGAAGGCTTTGATCATTTGCGGAATCACGGTATTCAGGTCGCCCACAATCGCGTAGTGCGCGGTGCTGAAGATCGGCGCGCCGGCGTCGGTGTTGATCGCAATGATCTTCTTCGACTCCTTCATGCCGGCGACGTGCTGGATCGAACCGGAGATGCCGCAGGCGATGTAGAGGCGCGGACGCACGGTCACGCCGGTCTGGCCGACCTGGTGGTCGTGATCGATCCACCCGGCGTCCACCGCGGCGCGCGATGCGCCGACTTCACCGCCGAGCGCCTCGGCCAGCTGATAGATCAGCTTGAAGTTTTCCCTGCTGCCGACGCCGTAGCCGCCGGCGACGATGATCTGCGCGCCCTTGAGGTCGACATCCTTGTCGGCGCGGACACGTTCGATGACCTTCACGACGGTCTCCGCATCGGTGAGCGCGGGCTTGACCTTCACGAGCCTGCCCTTGCGGGACGGATCGGGGGCGTCCATCTTCATGACGCCCTCGCGGACCGTGACCATCTGCGGATCATCCCAGGTGTTCACGATCGTCGCGATGATGTTGCCGCCGAAAGCGGGACGGATCTGCATGAGCTTGTTCGTGTAGCTTTTGTTGTTCTTCTTGTCCTCGAAGTCGTCGATCTTGAGCTCCGTGCAGTCAGCGGTGAGCCCGCCGAGCTTTTCGGAGGCGACGCGCGGCGCAAGCTCGCGGCCCTTCAGCGTGGCGCCGAAAAGCAGGATGTTCGGCTTGTGCTCCTTCACGAGGTCGACGATCGCCCGCGCATAGGGCAGCACGGTGAACGGCTCAAGCCGCTCGTCTTCCACAAGATAGACCGTATCGCAGCCGTAGC
The DNA here is from genome assembly GCA_018265615.1 of Lentisphaeria bacterium. GTDB lineage: Bacteria > Verrucomicrobiota > Lentisphaeria > Victivallales > Victivallaceae > Victivallis. The sequence goes on along the minus strand of JABLYX010000020.1, from coordinate 33,491 downwards.
TGTAAAGCGTCTCGACGCAATGCTCAACCTTGTCGCCGAGCAGCAGCGCTTCGGTCTTGACGCCGAGCTTCGCGGCGAGTTCGCGGCCCTTGCAGACGAGCTCGAGGCTCACATCGGCGATTTTACCGGCTTCCTGCTCGATAAAAATCCAGACATTTCCAATTTTTTCAGACATGATGATGCTTACCCCAGGGTGTGATCGCTGATGAGTTCGTGAATCAGGAGGCCGATGCCTTCATCGGTCGCGGGAACGCTCTTGGCTTCGCTTGCGGTGAGCACCACGCTCATGACGTTCTTCACCTTGGTCGGAGAGCCAGGGAAGCCGATCCGGTTCGGATCCGCATCGATATCCTTCGCGGAAAATTCGCGGATCAGGAGGCCGTTCTCTTCGAGCTTCTTCTGCTCTTCGGCCAACGCCCCGCCCTCGGTGTAATTCGAATTCGCGTACGCCTTGGCGACTTCCGACGCGGTCCTGGCGCGCTTGAACTTCATGAGCTTCTTCGCATTCATCGGCCGCGGCTCGTTCGAGTCGATCACCGTGAGCAGCGCGGGAGTCGGGCTTTCAAGCACCTCGTAGCCGCCTTCGATCGCGCGGCGGACGACGACCCTGCCCTTTTCGAGGCTCTTCACCTCTTCCACATAGCAGAGCTGCGGGATATTCAGCTTCTCCGCAATCTGCGGCCCGACCTGCGCGGTATCCCCGTCGATGGCCTGGCGGCCGCAGAGGATCAGGTCGAAATGCCCGAGCTTCTTCGCGCAGCAGGAAAGCGTGTAGCTCGTCGCGAGCGTATCGGCCCCGGCCAGCGCGCGGTCGGTAACGAGGACGGCCTCGTCGGCGCCGCGGTAGAGCGACTGCCTCAACACTTCGGCCGCGGCGGGCATCCCCATCGTACCGACCACGACGCGTGCGCCGTAGCGGTCCTTGAGCTGCAGAGCCAATTCCAGCGCATTCAAATCCTCCGGATTGAAGATCGCCGGGAGCGCGGCCCGGTTCACGGTCCCCTCGGGCGTCATTGCGTCGCCCGAGATGTTCTGGGTATCCGGAACCTGTTTGACGAACACGAGTACGGTATAACTCACAGTTTCGACTCCCATATTGTTGTTGTTTATGGTTAGTGTTCAAGTACAATAAAACAAGATAATATATCGCGGAGCGCTCAAATAGCAACCCCCTCCCCCGAGCTTTTTTCAAAAAAAACGGGACCCCGCCGCTTGCCGGAAACCGTAAAAGGTGATATACTATGGGTCATTATGGTAAAACCTGCGGAAAAAATCATATATATCCAGGATCATGAAGGCGGCCGCATCCCGTTCGACCCGTTCGAGCTCCAGACGCGGCTCATCAACTGTTTCCTGACGGCGGGCCTGCGCGAGAGCAGCTACATGGCCGAAGATATCGCGCTCGCGGTCGAATACACGCTGCTCAACAGCAACCGCCCCGAAGCCGTCTTCGGCCAGGGAGAGCTCGCCGCCGCCGTGATCCGGATGCTCGAGGAGACCGGGTTCCCGGAGGTCGCGTCGCTGTTCCGCCAGGCGGGAGGCGACCGGCACGTCGCGCTCGACGCGGATCCGGCTTCGGTCGCGAAGTTCCTGCGGAAATTCCTCGCGTGTTCCGACACGCTCTTCGACCGGGTGGTCAACGAGGTTTCGCGCGCGGTGGAGATACTCGGGATCCATGAAGCCGATCCGCACCTCTACCTTGAGCTCGCGCGCCATTATGAGCGCAAATTCGCGATCGAGAGCATCACCGGCAGCCCGGTCACGCGCCTCAGAGGGCGCACCTCGGCCACGAAAGCGGAGCTCGCCGCCGTGCTGCCGCCGGAGGTCCGCGAACTCACGGCCGAAGGGATCCTCCGGGTCAATGAAATCAGTGAAATCTTCTCGCGGATCCGCTTCTTCTTCATGATGCGGCCGTTTGCAAAGAAATTCGGGCTCACGCCGCTCGTGACGGAGATGGAGATCGAGCCGCTGCTGTTCAGAATGAGCCGGGTGCTCGAACTCGGCCGCGCGGCCATCGAGGAGGCGCTCCAACCGCCCGAGCCGCTGCCGGTCCACCTTTCGGTTCCGGACATGTCGCAGTTCATCATCGAGTATTTCGGCGTGGAGCAGGAAAAGTCGCGCAAGCTCGCCGGCGAACTCGCGCGCACACTCTGTTTCGAGTTCAAAAACGGAATCTACAAGCTCTCCGTCAACTGATCCGGCCGGACTTTCAGTAGGTGGGCTCCCACATTTCCGGGCCGGGTGCAGCCGCGACATCCTTAGCCGGATTCGTGACCTCCGTGAACTTCAATGGCCCGACCCCTGCCGTCGAAGAAGCGGATTTTCGAAGCAGTCGTTCACAAAAAAATTCCTGCGGTAATCGCTTCCCTGCTTCGAGCGGAAGACGATCCGGCATTTATCCGAATGCCCGCAGGGCCCGAAAACGCCGAAATACCCGAACCGGCGGAATCCGTGCCGCTGCCGGATGGAGATGCTGTCGCTGATCGCCCGCGTTTCATTGAAGTCCGCATAGTTGACCTCCGGGATGCCGAAACTGGCGTTCGCAGCGACGAATGGAATCCGTTCCGCTTTCAGAACCGCGGCGAACTCATAGGTAAGGCTCGAAAAAATAAAGAGGAAGCCGTCGAACGGAAGCCGGGCGAGAACACAGGGGTCGTCCTGCGCCTGAGCTCCCGCTCCTTCCTGAGCACGAACGCCCTGCCCCCGCACGATCGACACGAGTCCCTTTTCCCGGAGCAGCCGCAGCGCCTTCAGCACCGTCGCCGGATTCGCCCCGAACTGCCGGCCCAGTACCCGGACGCCGGGCAGCCGGTTCTCTCCGTCGAGCGAGCGGATATGCGCCTTCAGTTTTTCCGCCGGATCCAGATAGACCGAGTCAAACATCATTCCCCCTGAAAAATCATTTACCGTCGTATATATTCAGTAAACTGTATTACATAACCGGCAAGGCGTCGGCGGAAGAAAAGTGAAATATTTTACATTTTTTTTGCAAAAGGGCTGGCTGCTGAACAACCGCGACGGCGAACTCGAATATGACGAGTCCGCCCCGGGATGTCTGACCGTCCGCCGGGGCAATGCGGGGATGCGGCTCTTCTGCCTCGCGGACAACATCCGCTCCGACGGCTTCCTGCACGGCTGCGTCCACGGCGCCTGCCATCCGCAGCCGGACCGGCCGGGAGAAGGCGCGCCCGGCTGCGGCATTCTCTGCCGCTTCCGCGAAGAGGCCCCCGCCGCCGGCGGGGAGCTGCACCGCGAAAGCAGCTTCGTATGCACACTCGCCTCCTCCGGCTCCCGCTGGCGCCTGGACGCCTCGCATCCGGACCGGATCATTGTGGATAATGTCACCGCGCAGGAGCGTATCGTCATCCTCAACATCAACAACCGATGGAGTTTATCATAAAGCAGGAATTCTGTAAAAATTAAGATATCATCTGACAGAACTCAAAACAGATGCGATATTGAAAAGCATCCGGAAAAAGAAAGGTCAATCCGATGGTATCTTAACTTTTACATGTCAGGACAGGTGCGAATCCATCTGTAATGCGGATTTCTATTTCCGGAGCCGGCCTTTAGACGGCGGCAACTCCTGTTGATGTTGCTGCGACAAATTGTCACAATGGGGAATTCCCGCGGCGGCAAGCATGGCGAGTTCTTCTTCGTCCAGCTCCGTCACGGAATTGTTTTCATCTTCCCGACGGATCGCGGAAAAATCCGGCATCGCCGCCAACGGCAACCGGAACGCACGATCCATCAGTTCATCCACAAAATCTTTGTTTTCCTCTTCAGCCATTTTCCTGCATCTTTAAAGTTCCGTCTTCTGCTTTGAAAACGCAGAACCTCGGAAAAAGTTACAATGTTTTTTTACTTTTCGACACAATGGGGAAATTCGTCAATTGCAATCGTGGTCGCTTTTTCCGGATCGCGCAAATCGTTTTCCCGAATTTCCCGCAAAGACGAAACAACTTTTTCGACATCGTAACTGCCGTTGCGGTTCAGCGCTTCGGCAATGGCAAAAATACTTTCCGCGCCCAGAATCGTATGGTAGCTCGGATCTTTCCGGAAGCGTTTCCGCCATTCCGCCATAAACGGAGTCTCTTTTTTCCGAAGGGCAGCGCGCGGCAGAAACAGGGGAAAAGGCAGAGTCATACCCGTCACCTGGGGAATATACAGGTCATCGGAGCCATAAACGGGAGGAGTCAACTTCAATTCATTCAACAAAGCAATGAATTCCGGAAAATCAGCAAAGGTTCCGCCGAAAAAGACGGCACTGGAAAAATGTTCGCCGGTGTAATTCTGTATGGCGCGCTGAAGGTCTCTCATGCGAAGCGGACACTGGTAATTCAAGCGGTAAACCCGGTCGAATGCGGAACGCCGGCGGCTTGCGCGCTCCAGGGCGGTACAGAAGATATCACCGTAAGTATCGGTTTCCGGACTGATGATGAGCAGATTCTTCTCTCCTCTCTGCGCCGCATCGCTGAGAATCGCCTCCACCCAGAGTTCCAGAGGCGGGAAAAAGGTGATGAAGTTATCCGGCTCCAGCAACGGCAATTTCTCGGAACTGACCGTCAACGCGGATACCAGCGGCAGTCCCTGAAACTGTGTCAACGCACGCGCTGCCGGAATGTATCCCGAACTGAACGGACCAATAACAGCGGCCATCTCGAAATCGTCACAGAAATCCTGGATTGCAAAACTGTACTGCGGCTGACTTTTGATATCGTCCCGTTTGACGAGCTCTATTTTTTTTCCGAGGACGCCGCCTTTCCGGTTCAGCATTTCCATGGCAAGCTCCACGCCCTGTATGGCTTCGGCTGCCGGCCCGTCGGCCTTGTCATATGCCGTCCCCAATTTCAGGACCGGTGAATCTGCCACCGCTTTCGCCCGCGCGCTTTCATACCACGTTCGGTGATTGCGGTCGATGATGGAACCAAACTGGAATACTCCCAATGCATTCAGAAGAAAAAATATGCAGATAAGAGCAAATACAGCAATTATTCCGTTTTTCATAAACTTTCAGCTCCTTTCCGTCAGTTGGCGCTCTGCGAGGCGCTTGAAAAGCCCTTCTTTCGCGGCGAGTTCCGCATAGCTTCCCTGTTGGACGACTTCCCCTTTTTCCATTACATAAATCCGGTCAGCCCGGATGATTGTCGAAAGACGGTGTGCAATGACAATTCTTGTCATATGAAGTTTCTCCATGTTTTCCTTCACGGTCAGTTGGGAAAGATTGTCCAGCGCGCTGGTGGCCTCATCCATGATGACCACCGCGGGCAATCCCACAAGCGCCCGCGCAATCAGAATCCGCTGCTGCTGACCGCCGGAAATCGTTTCGGACGTCACCAGTGTATGGATTCCCATCGGCATATCTTTCACGTCCTGGTCAAAGGCGGCAAGTTCCAGTGCCCGCCAGGCGTCCCGGGTCGTATACTCCGTTCCCGTGATGATATTTTCCAGAATGGTGCCCGGCAGGATTTTACTGCTCTGCAGAATCACCCCCAGCTGGCGGCGGACAGAGCGCAGTTCCAGATTGGCCAGATCCTTTCCCGAATAATAAATACCGCCCGTTTCCGGACGTTCAAAGCCGAGCAGAAGGCGGACCAGCGAACTTTTTCCGGCGCCGGACGGGCCGACAATTGCGATGAACTCTCCGGGATTTGCGTAAAACGAGACATCCTTCAGAACCGGCGGTGAATCTGCCGAATAACGGAAATTCAGATGCGAGACCTCCACTTTCCCATCCAGCTTTCCCGGATTGTGGCGTTCCCCGTCGTCTTCCGGCTCCACTTCCAGAATCGGCAGGATGCGGTCCAGCTCCGGCTTGATGGCAAGAAACGACCAGCAGCCGGCGGCAAATCCCATCACTCCTCCCTGAAAACTCTGAAACGCCGCCATGAAAGCGAGAAAGACCGGCAATGGCAGGTTCTTATCGAGGAAACCGCCTGCCAGAGCATAGAACAGGACCGAAATCAGCATGGGGAAAATCATGGACAGCATGCTCTGATAAGCCCCGTTCCGTGAAATCAGATAATTCTGGCGCACCGTCTCCGCAAAATCATCCGTGAAGCGGGAAAGGATCCGCTGTTCGGCTCCGGCGGCGCGAATTTTCGCCATGCCGTCGAAAAACTGCTTCATCAAGCCGCTCATGCGACCCGCAGCGGCCGCCTGAACGGTAAGCGGCCGGAAGTTGATTCTTGAAAGCAGAAAAAAGGCTGCCGCATAGATCAGGACCATCACGAATCCCATTGCTCCCAACAGCGGACTGTAATAAAACATCATTGCGAGGCTGACCAGAGAGAACAGCGAGCCGAGGAATTGCTGGGAAATGATTTTGAATACGGCGGCCTGAATCTGCGAGGCTCCGAGAATCCGCTGAGTCATATCGCCGGAATCGCACATGCGGAACGTTTTCACAGGAACCCGGAGAATATGGTCATACACCGCCGCCTGAAACCGCTCATATTGCTGCGCGCTGAACAGCATCATCACCAGAGCCGGAACGACACCGAGCCCGATTTCGCAGGCTGTCAGTACAATCAACAGAAACATCAGCTGCCAGAGTTCCGGAAGATTCGCAGTCGGAATAATCTCTCCGGTGATATAACGGGTCGCGACCGGCATCACCAAACCGATCAGCGATGAAATTACGCCGGCAATCACAATCAGCGCCAAAACAGGCTTCGCCGTGGCAAATATGAACTTCAGCAACAGCTTTTTGGTTTTCCTGCCCGGCGGAAACGGTTCATAGAAGCAATAAGCTTCTCCTGTAAAATCCGATGCCGACTTCTTATCAAGCGGGTACTTCCGGTTTCCCCGGGCGGGATCCAGATAACTGCTCCCGTTGGCGCTGAGATAAAGGACCACAGGCGACTGATCCTCATTGCGGAAAGCCAGAACCGGACGCGCCGACTGCTTGTAATAATCCAAAGGCAGGTCGATTTTGCGGATGCGCCATCCTGCGGCGGCGACAAATTCCTTCAACCGTTCCTGCGGCGAACGCTCTTTGTTCTGAAGGAGTTCCGATTCCTTTTCCATCGGCAGACGGTAATTCGCCGCGATTTCCCGGAGTGCGCTTACCAGAGGATCCGATTCTTCCGTGTGGGGTTGGCTGGTGGAACGAATCCCGGCCAGGCGGCCGAGTCCGTCCAGTTTCCGCACCAGCGCATCGGAGGTCAGTTCCCGATTTTCCCGATTCAACTGAAGGCGTTTCTCTTTTTGTTCATCCACGGCTCCGACCAGGACAGACAGCAGTTCCGGCACACTTTGCAATTCGACCCGCATACCGGTTATTTCTCCAACTGCGGCCTGCAGATGAATCCGCCACTGTTCGCATGAACCGTCCGCCGGAATCACTGTGACATTTCCGGAGGGTACAGCGGCCAGTTCATGACGGACTCCGGCAATAAAAACCGGTTTTTCCGGATAGAACACATCTCCGGCTTTCAACACGGCAAGAAATGTCCGGTCTCCGGCAACTCCATTTTCTTCGATCCGGATCAGGAATAAATTCAATTCGCCTTGCAAAATCTTCGCGCCGGCGGTAAGAGAAGCCAGATAAACCGCCTTTCCCGAGGGGTGCAAAATACCGCTTGTTTCCGGTGCCGTCATTCTCACCGTCCTTCCTGTTCCAGTTTCATCATGGCGGCATAAGCTCCACCGGTTTTCATCAGCGCCTCATGCGTTCCACGTTCCACCACGGTACCATGATCCAGCATGATGATTTCATCACAGTCACGGATCGTACTCAGGCGGTGGGCAACAACGATACAGGCACAGCCGCGCCGGCGAATCGCCATGTCGATTTCCACTTCGGTAACTGGATCCAATGCACTTGTTGCCTCGTCGAGAATCAACAGCGGCGTCCGGTAGGTCAGGGCCCGGGCGATTTCCAGACGCTGACGCTGACCGCCGGAAAAGTTGCCGCCTCCCTCTGCCACATTTTGTTCCAGCATGGGACCGCGCGCGGTCAACTCCTGCTCGATGGCGGCATCGCGAACGGCGTCCTGAAGTTCCCGTGCTTCATACGAGGGCGCGAAAAGCGTCAGATTCTGTCCCACCGTTCCGGAAAAAAGCATAATGCTCTGGTCGACGGTCCCCACTGTGGCGTAGTATTCCGAACGGGTATATGCACTCATCGGCTTTCCGTTCAGCAAGATATTGCCCGACCACGGAAGTAAAGTTCCGTTGGCCAGCTTGGCTATTGTGGTTTTGCCGGAACCGGAAGCCCCAACCAGAGCTACACGTGTCCCCGGATTGACCTGCAATGAAAAATCTTCCAGAATCGGCGGTTCCTGGCGGCTGTAACCGAAGGTGACATTCTTCATTTCGAACACGGCATGGTCCGGGGGGATATGCTCCAAGCCGTCGGCGGCGCGGAAACTGTTTTCCGGCTGGTACTTATAAACATCATTAATCCGCTCCAGATCGGCTTTCATGGTTTGAAGCTCCGCGCCCGCCATCATCAGCGCGGTAAACGGCGCGGTGAAGCTCGCGGTAAGGGTCTGGAACGCAAACATGCCGCCCAGAGTCAGATCGCCATTCATGATCAGCCACGCGCCGACGCACAACACCAGCACATTGCCGATCGCATTCAAGAAGGAGGGCAAAAGATTGAAATAGGTAATCGAAACCTGAAACTCCAACTCTTTCCGGTTCAGCTCGGCAAGCTGTCCGGTCCATTGCAGGAAAATGGCATCTTCACGGCCGGCGGAACGTAAATTTTCCATCATGGATATTCCCGATGTCACCGAACAGAGCATCTTGGTCTGAATCATCATCAGACTTTGGTTCAACACCTGGCGGCGCTTGTTGACAAGCCACAGGAAAAACAGATCCAGCAGCAGAAAGCCAAGCGAGATGCAGGAAAGCAAAGGGCTGAACTGAAACATCAAGACCAGGAAAAACAGAGCAGTGAAAAATTTGACGATATTATCCGCGAATTTCCCGAATGCCGCATTCGCAACCGAGGAGTTCAGACTGACCCGGTTCTGAATATCCCCAGTGGAACGCTGGAGAAAAAATCCCATCGGCAGGCGGAACAGAAAATCCATCATTGCCATGGTTTTGTTAACCGCAATCTGGAGTTCGCCGCGCCGCAGAGCCAGAGAAACCAGCCAGCCGAGCACGGCCTGAAGCAGAATCGTCAGGATGAACAGCAGCAGTACCGGCACCAGCCATTCGCTTTTTCCCGGTAAAATCCGGTCGACAAAAATCTGCATCAGCGCCGGAATCGTAATTCCCGGAATCACAAGAAGAAGTCCGCCCCAGATGACTGCCGCCATCACGCTCTTCATCCCGGAAACCATCGGGATCATTGATCGGAACACACTCAGCGGTTTCCCGCCTTTGCGGAACTCCGGTGTCTTTTTGAACGCCAACGCGACCCCGGTATAAGATTTTTCAAAAAGTTCACGGTCAACCACCCGCGGCCCCGCTGCCGGATCGTTCAGATAAAAGTACTTCCCATTGCGGGAGTGTCCCTCATAAACCACGAAGTGCTCGAAGTTCCAGAACAGAATCAACGGCCCCGCCAGCTCATCCAGATGTTCTGTGAGAACCCGGTACCCTTTGGCTTCGAGGTGGTATTGTCGCGCCGCTTTCAGGATCAGGGATGCTTTGCTTCCGTTTCGGGACACACCACATTCCGTGCGCAGCTTCTCCAGAGGTTCGTACCGCCCGTGATAAGCAAGGATCATCCCTAATGCGGCTGCGCCGCACTCCGTCGCTTCCATTTGAAGCATGGTTGGAGTTTTCCTTCTGGAAGGATACGGGAAAGAAAAGATAGAACGGGAGAAATTCATTCTTCGGAGTATTTCTTCCGGGGCTGTTTCCGACTCAGGAGTTCCCGGAGGGCGGGAATCACATACGATGCCGGAGCACGGTAAGAGGTATTGATGATGACGTCACCGAGCATTCCGTTGACAATCTTGCGGGAATATCCCTTCCGGCTGGTCCAACGATAGCCGCTCGGGGATTGGGAATCGGGGAGAATCTCAAGCACAACCCTTATCACGGCATATTGTCCGGCGACCATCCGGGTCAGAGAAGTATTCATGAGTTCCGCCTGAACCGTTTCCGCATTGACCGGCATGGTGCTGACCTCCCGGACTACGCATTTCAGGTAGCCGTATTCGGCAGACGGAGCGGCGGCGGGCGAGAAAAACGCGCTCATCCCATTCCGAATTCTTTTCCCCTGATCCGGCGGAACGAACGCGACCAGATACATCCCTTCGGTCTGATTGGAGGCCACCAGGGCGACCTTCTCTCCGTTCTGTACGTATGCACCCTCTTCCTTGAAGACTTCAAGCACCTGCCCGTCGAAATTCGGCGTGATCCAAAATGCTTCGCGGTAGAGCTTCTGCCCGAGTTCCAAATCCTGCTTTTTCTGTTCCTGCCGCTGTTTCAGTTCCAGGAGCTTCTGCTCCTGCTGCCAGATCCGGTCCTGCTGGGAAATGTCGGCCTCCATGGACAGGAACAACGTTGACAGCAAAGAGTTTTCCGTTTGCACCATCTGATCCAGCGTCTGATAATAGGCGATTTTGGATACGATCCCCAGATTGCTCAGGCGGGAATAAATATCCGCGATATCCGCAGCCCGTTTCCGGCCGGTCTCCTGCTGAACAGTCAAATGTTCCAGGTGCTTTTTCTTTTCGCGGTCCATCCCCAGCAACTGAGCGGTCAGGCGCTCGGTCCCCTGCTTCAGGAATTCGATCTCCGAACACAGCAATTTGTATTCTGATTCCAGCTTCCTGACATTGAACAGCATTTCCGGATTGTAAATCTGCCCGACGATCTGTTCCGCGCTCACATCGGCGCCGGCCTGGATGTTGAGATGGGAAAGAGTTCCGCTTCCGCCGGCGACAATCGGATGCACCCCGCCACGTAAGAGAGTAATTCCGACTCCGGAAACGCTCTCCACCATACTTCCGTAAAATCCCCAGAAGATCATTGCACCGAAAAATAAGGAAACGGAACCAAATAGAAACCAAGTCCAGCGGGCCTTGACGCCGGTCAATGTGTGGCTCTGCGTTCCACGGTTCATCTGTTCGATGGCTTTTTCAGAAAAAGCGATCTTTCCTGCCATAAAAATTCTCCATCCGGAATCTCTGCCGTGAAATCTCCTAAGGAGTTCCGGTTATCTTGGTGCGCGCAAATACTGTCCTGTTCCGTATTTGCCATAAACAGCGCCCCGGACAGAATTTCCGGGGCGCCGACAACGGCCGGGTCGCAGTACCCGTCAGCCCTTCAGCAGGGCTCCGAGCTGTTCGCGGGAAAAGGAAACCCAACCGCCGTTATTGGTTTCAAACGAAACTGACTTTACCCCGGGATCCTGATAAAGTTTGTTCAAGCTGCTTTCGATCTGCATGCCTTGCGCAGACACCGCAGAGGTTTTGAACGCCCATTCAACCTTGGCATACAGAATCTGTTTTCCATTTCGTTCGTTACTTTTCAGACCATGCTGTGCAATGACACTCTGATTGAGCGAACCGCCAACAATGGCGTCGAGTTCATCATCTCCGATCCCTTGGATGCTTTCTTTATCGAAACTCATGTTATGCCTCTTTATTATTGTTTCGTTCTTCAGCTTCAGCCCTTCAGCAGATCCTGCAGCTGGCTCTTCGAAAAGGAAACCCACTGGCCTTTGTTGTCCTGGAGCTCCAGCGATTTCAATGCCGGATTGTCGCAAAGCGAGCGAAAGCGTTTTTCTGAACACGGCCCTTCGCTGCCGCGATAGGAAAAACCGCCGGCGGAACCCGTGAAGGTGGCTGCTCGAATTATCACTGCCTGTCCGCCGCTGCGATCGGCCAGAGCTTTCAGATCATGCTGCTTAATGAAGTTCTGATTGAAAACGCCCCCCGTGACGGAGTCAAGGTCGTCATCATTCAGGTTGACGATATTTTTGTTTTCTGTGTTCACGGTTCCACCTCCTGTTTTCGAAATGTTCCTGGTTTACGAGCAAGACATCAACTTATCTCTGTCCTGATAACGCGGCAAAAAAGAAATGGTTACATGAAAAATCAGATTTCTCCATTTTTTTTTAAATCTTCGAGCAATTCCCGAAGCTTTCGTCTGGCACGGTGGATTCGTACTTTGACAAGAGATTCGGAGGCCCCGGTTTGTTCGGCAATTTCCCGGATGGAACGCTTCGCCACCTGAAACAGAGTATAAGCCGTGCGCATACTTTCCGGCAGTTGAGCGATTGCATCCTGAAGACGTTTCCGCAGATAGGTAAGGTCGGCGGCGTTTTTCGGTGTCGGGGAATCGGTAATGCCGGCATTTTCATCCGTGATTTCTCTCTGATAAACCATATATTTATTGCGGCGGTAAGCATCGATCCGCAAATTTTTGGCAACGGCAAAAACAAATCCGGAAATAGAATCCTGCACAGAAAAATCCTTGCTTTTTTTCCAGAAAAGAATAAAAGTTTCCTGAACGATATCACATGCCGCTCCATATTCGAGCCCGTTCGCCACCAGATAATTGGTTAACTTCGGGGCCAGATCGCGGTAGACGTTTTTGATATCCTGTTCACTCAGCATGGAACTTCCTTGTCGGTGAGTTTAAAAACATATCACCAGATGTATCAGAGACGAGTATAACCTGTTCGGCGATTATTCCGTCGACGGTGTACAGATGTGCGGCGATACAGGGAAGCATCCCCGTCAACGATCGTACAATTTAAAAAATATGCTTCACGGAATTCCCGGTTATTTCCGGATTGACTTCACATCTGTCCTGACAATTTTTTGAAAGACTAAAAAAGTGGAGCCATTTCAGTCCATAACAAGTATGTTACAGTACAAACCCGAAAAGGAAGCTCCACAAGTGAAAAATACATCCATTAGTCTGTTTCGTCAAGTGCTGAATTTAATTCCGCAACGAAAATTCGAAGAAATTATCATGGAACACGGAGGCGACAAACATAAACAATCGTTCGACAGCTGGGGGTCATTCGGTGTCGATGCTCTTTTGTCAGTTGGCGCAAGCGGGGAGTTTGCGGGAGATTTGCGGCGGATTGAGGACTTGCGACGGCAAACTCAGCCGCCTCGGACAGGAAAACGTTCCGGGCAAATCGAATCGTTCCTGTGTTCCGTGATATCCGGTCATGTCATCAAAGCACTCCCATTTTAAGTCCGGGAGCGCGAAAAGCACGCGCCGCGCGCATGGTTTGCGGTTGACGCTGCAGAAAAGCCCCTCCTGCGGCACCCGCCGGTTCAGCCGGTTCGCCTCCTCCGGTCGAGAACGGAATCGATGACGCCGCGACGGCAGCCGTATTCACCCATGATCTGCCGGACGGAATAAAACCGGCTCCCCGCCGGAAAATGATCCGGCAGCCGGCCAGGCTCCTGACAAAGCCGTTCGATTTGCGGTCCGGTTTTCATCATTGCCTCCGGTGTCGCACACCGTGCCGATCTTTGTGTATATTACAGGAGAGACGGCACAGCATCCCATACCCCTGTGCCACCCCAAAATGCGAAAATCTCTGCTTTTCCCGGTTTTCATGTAAAAAAGCAATCCTCTCCGCGCGGAACAATCGTGACAATCGCTTTCCCGGCGCGCCCGCCGTCCGCGAGGGGTCTTTCCTTCCTGCAGCGGCTTATTCATAATCGGCTGAAAGCCCCGCGAAACACTTGCAAATACCACAACGCAATGTATATTGAAAATCGAGCCGGTGTTCTCGCGTGTGATGCGCAGAAACGACGTCGCCGGCGTTGAAGTGTTCAAGTAAGAGTCAACCGGATCATGAATCTTTACAATATATGCCGCCGGAGCCTGCCGGCGATGCTGGCCGCGATTGCCCTGCTTGGCGCCGCCGGGTGCCCGGATTCCTCCGGGCGCGGGAAGTCCGCCGGGGATGTGTTCACGGTCGGCTTCGAATGCGGCTTCGAGCCTCACGGCTTCATCGATCAGAATACGAAAGAGTACACCGGCTTCGACATCGAACTGGCCAGAGAGGTGGCCCGGCGGAATTCCTGGAAGCCGGTCCTGCGCCCCATCGACTGGAACCTCAAGGACAATCTGTTGAAATCCGGGGAAATCGACTGCATCTGGAACGGCTTTATGATCAACGGCCGCGAGGGGGACTATGAATGGAGCGACCCCTACTCCGAAAGCCGGCAGGTCGTGATTGTCCGGGACGGCTCGCCCGTCCGGACGCTCACCGGCCTGACCGGAAAAAACGTCGCGGTGCAGGCCGCTTCGGCAACCTATCAGGCGCTGACGCAGGGGGCGTTGGAGGAGCTCGGAAAACGGTTCAACAAAATCGTGCCGATCACCGAATTCCAGCTCCTGATGGAAGAACTGGCCACCGGCGACAGCTACGATGCGGTCATCGCCGACGTCTATGCCGCCCGGCGCTGGATCGAGGACAGCCGGGCCAAGCTCACGGTGACCGATATCACCATCTGGAAAACGCATGACGGAGTGGCTTTCCTGCCCGGCAACAAGGCACTTCGCGACCAGGTGCAGAATACCCTTGATGAAATGCGGCAGGATGGCACGCTGGCCCGGATCTCCATAAAATGGTTCCGGCGGGACGTCAGCCCCCGGTCCGGAAATGAACCCGGGGAGCATCAGTGAGGCGCCTGATTTTGACATTGACGGCATGTCTGCCGCTCTTCTGCGGCTGCTCGGACTCCGGCAAAAAGAATGGAGAAAAAGCGGCCGGAGAAATCTTTGCAGTGGGTTTTGACGAGGATTTCGCTCCGTTCACTTTCCTTGCCCCCTCCGGCAAAGCATATGCCGGCTATGACCTCGACCTCGCACAGGAGGTGGCCCGGCGCAATTCATGGAACTACGTCCCGGTCCCCATGGACTGGCGCATGAAGGAGGTTCTGCTCAACTCCGACAAAATCGACTGCATCTGGAGCTCCTTTCACATGAACAACCGGGAGGATCTGTTCGAGTGGAGCCGCCCCTACATGAACGGAGAGCAGGTGGTCGTGGTGCGCGGGGATTCGCCGGTCCGCAATGTCAGCGACCTGGCGGGAAAAACGGTCGCGGTACAGGCCGGCAGCATCAATTACGATGTCTGGACCGACGGGCCGGCAAAGCACACGATCCTGGAATACAGGAAATTCATTCCGGTGGAGAGCTTCTCCCTGCTGATGCGGAACTTCGCAGACAAGGCCGAATATGATGCGGTCGTCACCGACGCAGCAGCAGCAGCCTGGTGGAGAAAGCACTGCGGAACCGATCTGCGGATCATCGGAGAACCGGTGCTGAAAACACCGTGCGGCATCGCTTTCCGACGCGGAAACCGGAAACTGCGCGATCAGGTGCAGAAAACGCTCGACGCGATGGCCGCGGACGGCACGCTGGCGCGGATCGGTGAAAAATGGTTCGGGCACGACATCTCCGGCCCGGCAGTGACGGCGGAGGCGGAATGAACCGTATCATTATCCCGGCGCTCATCCTGCTGCTTGCCGTTGCCGCCGCCGCCGCGCCGGAAGCCTCCGCATCCGGCAAACCGGCAAAGAAAGTGCTGCTGATTTATTCCTTCAGCGAACCCCTGCAGATGCCGTTTGCAATTCCGTTCCGGCGGCAGATGAACGAGTCGCCGTACAAATGCGATTTCACAGTGCTGGAGCTGCACCGCCAGGACGGAACCCGCACGCCGGATTGGCGCAATACCCTGCTGACCGTGCTGCCGGACATCAAAGCCGGCCGGTTTGATGCAATCGTGGCCCAGGGCGACCAGGCATACCGCCTGGTCAGCGACTTTGCGGCGGAACTGCCTCCGGAAACTCCGCTCATCTTCGCCCAGTCGATGACTTTCGACGGAATTCCGCAGCAGCACCCCAACACGACCGGAAACATCGTCTACCTCGCTCCGGGAGCGACCGTAGAGTTGGCCAGGCGGATCTTTCCGGAGCGCGGGAATGTGATCCTGGTCACCAACGGAACCTGGTCGGGAATCCACCTGGAAAAACGGATGCGGGTTTTCATGAAGAACCACCCGTCACTGACCCTCACGACCCTGCGGGGAGAGGAGATTTCCTCCCGCGAAGCGCTCCGGGCCATCAGGGAGCTGGAGGACAGCGGTATTCTGATCTATTTCGGCTGGTTCGACAAAGAGACGCAGAAGATCGACCTGAGGGATGAACTGCTCAATCAGATCAGCATCAAAAGTACAATCCCGATCTTCAAGCTGCTGGATCTGGAGGCTCCGCAATACGGTGTGATCGGCGGTGTGGTCAGCGGCTCCTGGCAGGACGTCGGCATGGATACCGCCCGGCGGCTGATTCAGGCGCTCGACGGACGCCCGGCGGCGGAGATCCCGCTCACCGAGCTTGAAACCAGATCGGTCGTCAATCACGAAATGCTGAAAACCCTGGGCATCAGCGAAGGCCTGTTCCCGAGGAACACGGTCTTCCTCGGCAAAAAAGAGAGCTTCTGGACCAAATACCAGAATGAGATCATTTTCGCTATGGCGCTGATTATCGCGGTACTGCTGTTTTCCTCCCTGCTTCTGGTGCTCTTCCTGCTGGGGCGGCGCTCGGCTTACCGGAGCGAGCAGATCCTGAAGCGGCTCCCTCTGCGCTTTCTGGTCGCCGACGAAAAGGGAGAAGTCCTTCTCTGCCGCATAGGCGAGCGCGAGAATGAGTGGGTCAATGAGGAAGTGAAATTGCGCACGCTCGACGATCTCAGCGACAAGACGGCAGTGCCGCTGATAAAAATGAAAATCCGTGAAGTGCTCGCGACCGGGGAAAGGGCCCTTGTCGATTTCAGGTACAGCGGGTCCTACCGCTCGGCGATCGTTTCCGCCCTGCCGGACTCCCTGTTCCGCCGGAAAGTCGCGATATGGATTTCACAGGACATCACGGCCCTGATGGAAACCCAGGCCAAGCTCGCCGGCAGCCGTCAGGATCTGCTCGAGGCGCTGCAGCAGGCGCAGGAGGCGAATAAGGCTAAAAGCTACTTCCTCGCCACCATGAGCCACGAGATCCGCACCCCCCTGAACGCCGTGATCGGCTTCTCGGAGCTGCTGAAAACCGGGAACCTGCCGCAGAAGGAGCAGGACGAATACCTGAATGCGATCAATCTGGCCGGAAATTCGCTCCTGAGCCTGATCAACGACGTGCTCGACCTCTCGAAGCTGGAAGCGGAGCAGACCGTGATCACTCCCCGGCCGACCGACACGGTCCGGCTGCTTGACGAGATCCGGACGGTCTTCCTGTACAAGGTACAGCAGAAGAAACTGTTTTTCCATACTTCGTACTCTTCTGGGATCCCCCTGCTGAAACTCGACAATCTCCGTTTGCGGCAGATCCTGCTGAACCTGATCGGCAACGCCGTGAAATTCACCGAACAGGGCGGCGTCACGCTGACCGCCGATTTCCGGCAAAACGGCGATTCCGGCGGCGGAACCCTCACCATCCGGGTCGAAGATACCGGCATCGGCATCACTCCGGAGGCGCAGAAGCGAATCTTCGAACCCTTTGTCCAGGGAGACGCGGTGCGGGATACCCATGCCTACAGCGGTACCGGCCTCGGGCTGACGATCTCTCTGCGGCTGGCCGAACGCATGGGGGGGCGGATCCTGCTGGAAAGCGAAGCCGGCCGGGGAAGCTGCTTCACCCTTGTGCTCAAGCATGTCGAACCGGCGGAGCCGGAAACGGACGAGGCGGAAACAACCGCCGCCCCTCCCCATCCTGAACTCCGGAGAAACCGCATCCTGCTGGTGGACGACGTGCCGATGAACCTGAAGGTTCTCCAGGCCATGCTCCGGAAGCTCGGCGTCGAAAGCGAATGCGCCCTTTCCGGGGAGGAAGCGCTGGACATCCTGCGGAAAGATCCGAATTTCACGCGGATCCTGACCGACCTCTGGATGCCGGGCATGGGCGGCGCGGAGCTGGCCCGGAAAATCCATGAAAACCCGGCCACGGCCGATCTCCCGGTTGTCGTGGTGACCGCCGACACCCAGATGCCGGAAGAAAAAATGCGGGTGTTCCAGGGGGTGATCCAGAAGCCGATCAGCCGGGAATCGCTGCTGAAAATCCTCGATCCGGCCTGACCCATTCAAAACCCGAACAACCACTCTCCTGTTTTCACATTCCATATGCGACCGTCATTTTTCTGTCGGCAGGAATGCAACATACAAAACCAGAAGCAAGAATCATAATATGTTAACAATAATTCATTTACATGTTAAATAAAATTCAATATCTATATGTAACCCAATTAGATTACATATAATGAAATCAAATATTTTTCATATTTGTTTCATTCTGCTATTGACAAAACACGGGAATTGCGTCATAATTAATAACAACGAAAGCATCCGGAAGCAAACAACAGACATTGATATCATTTTCACCGGAAAAAATATGAGGACATTGAAAATGAAGCAGGCAATTCAACGGCGGGGCACCTTCACCTTGATCGAGCTCCTGGTAGTCATTGCAATCATCACAATTCTGGCTTCCATGCTTCTGCCTGCGTTGAATCAGGCCCGAATGAGGGCCTACACAGGGCGGTGCGTCTCCCGCGAGAAACAGTTCGGCATGGCTTTCGCGCAGTACTCCAACGATTACAACGACTGGATCCGCCACACCTACAAGGTCGGCAGCACGACCGTGAGCTGGTACAGCTGGACGTCTCCCCTCGCGAAATACCTGACTAATAACCAGAAGAACTGGGAGGAGGTGTTCCGGAGATGCCCCTCCTGTGTCATGTACAACAACTCCCTGTACGCCATGAATTCAAAGCTGAACATGAAGAGGAACCAGGTCAGGAAACCGTCGCAATCGCTGCATATCATCGACTTCGACAACAACCTGAAATCCGGCACCTACTCCGACGCGAGGTTCGAATCCGTGGCGATCGGCGCATGGCACTCCGGCGGCTCGAACGTTCTCTACGTCGACGGCCACGTCAAGTGGGATCTGCGCTCCTGGATCATGACGAACAAGGACGACCTGTCAAGCAACAACCTGAAATAACACGGCAAGGAAGAATATGAAGTTCTGCATCATCGGCTCGCGGGGCCACATCGGCTACGTTTTCGAAAGCATCCGGAAGGTTCCGGAAATCACGCTCGAAGCGATCTCCACCGGCTGTGAGGACCCGTCCGCGGCACTGGAGAAATTCGCGTCACGCGCCGGATTCGCGCCGAAACTCCACGCCGACTGGAAGCAGATGATTCAGGAAACCGCCCCGGAGGCGGTTGCGATCGACGGCCCTTTCGACCTTCACGCCGAAATGTGCGTGTACGCGCTCGAACGCGGCATTCACGTATTCTGCGAAAAGCCGGTCGCTCTGACCCTTGAGGATCTCGGCCGGATCGAGGCGGCGCAGCGGAAATCCGGGGCGCGCATCCTCTCGATGGTCGGGCTGCGGTATCAGGCGGACTTCCAGCATGCGCTGAAGCTCGTCCGGGAGGGTGCGGTCGGCAAAGTGAAGATGGTCCGCTCTCAGAAATCCTACCGGCTCGGGCAGCGGCCTGATTACTACAGGAGCCGGAAGACGTTCGGCGGCACGATCCCCTGGGTCGGCAGCCATGCGCTCGACTGGATCCTCGCCTTTTCCGGTTCGCCGTTCCGCTCCGTTTACGCCACGCAGAGCTCGGAGGACAACTCCGGCTGCGGCGACCTTGAGATCGCCTGCCAATGCCTGTTCATCATGCGGAACGGCGTTCAGGCGGCAGCCTCCATCGACTATCTCCGCCCGGCCGCCGCGCCGAGCCACGGCGACGACCGGGTCCGCGTTGCGGGAACGGAGGGCGTGCTCGAGGTCTCGGGCGGCCGGATCATGCTCATCGACAGGGAGGGGGAGCGCGAGATGCCGGTCCCGCCTCCCGAGCGGGAAATCTTCTCCGACTTTGCGAACTGTCTGCTCGGGAAAAGCGAACTGGCGGTCCCCGAAGCGGAGACCTTCGAGCTGACCCGGGCCTGCCTGCTCGCGCGCGAGTCGGCCGACACAGGGAAAGTCCTCGTTTTCTGAAATCTGTTCCACATTCCAAGTACAAGGAGAAAGCAAATGAGAAAACCGCTGATTGCAATCGCACTTGCCGCAGGTACGTCCCTGGCCTGGGGTCTTGAGATCGTCGAAGCGACTTACGGGGCCGGAGAGAAGAAGGTCGACTTCAAACAGGCGTTCGAGAAGCTCAGGCGGAACGACAGCTTCTACTGCGGCAAGCTCGACGCGAACAGGATGGCGGGGACCGACCCCGCCAAAGGCGTGAAGAAGCAGGTCACGGTCAGATACCGCGACGCGGCGGACGGGCAGGAGAAGAGCGTCACCTTCGGGGAACGGGATTTCGCCGCGATCGCGGACGGGGTCAAGGCCTCGGAGGAGTTCACCTTCTCCCGCGCCTGGTTCGGAGCCGGCGACAGCTACGTCGATGTGACGGACGCCATGCGCAAGATCATCGAAAACGGCAAAGAAGCCTTCCTCGACATGCGCGCGCTCGGCGTATCGGAGGACCCGGTCCGCGGCAAGCGGAAAAACACGATCATCTTCTACTCCTCCGGCGGCAGGATCAAAGTCGCCGACGTGCTTGAGAAAACGAAATTCAACCCGGCGAAAATCGGGGCACCCGTCAAATAAGAGGCGACACGACATGCTGAAATCATTTTTTCTCTCCCTCGGACTGCTCGGCTGCGGGCTCCTCGCCGCCGCCGACCTCTACATGGCCGGCGACTCCACCATGCAGACCTATCGTGAAAAAGCCTATCCCCAGCAGGGCTGGGGGCAGCGCATGCAGGAGCTGGCAGGGCCGGGCACAAAGGTCCACAACCTGTCGATCGGCGGACGCAGCACCAAATCGTTCAAGGCGCAGGGACGCTGGGATAAGCTGCTCGCCCAGTTGAAGAAGGGGGATTTCGTCATCATCCAGTTCGGCCATAACGACGGAGCCCGCCAGAAACCGGAGCGGTACGCTCCGCCCGCGGAGTATGGGGAAAACCTCCGGCAATTCGTCGCCGACGTCCGCAGGGCCGGAGGGACCCCGGTGTTGGTGACTTCGATTCCGTTCGGCAATTTCAAGGACGGCAAGGTGAATCCGGCGCGCTTCCTGGAAGCCTACCTGAAATCCATGCGGGAGGTCGCCGCCGAGACGAAATGCGACCTGATCGACCTCAACCGCTACGCCGTCGAAGAGTTCGGCAAAATGGGCGAGGAGAAGGTCACGGAGCTGTACCTGGTCCTGAAGCCCGGCGAGTATCCGAACTATCCCGACGGCCGCAAAGACCGCTGCCATCTTTCGGACAAGGGCGCGCTGTTCTACGCGGAGGCCGTGGTCAGGCTCGCCGGAAAGCAGAAGCTGCCGATTGCCGGGCTCTTCAAAGCGCCCCCCGCGGAATAACGAGGGAAGGTTTCAGCACATAGGTCAGCTCCGGCAGCTCCGGCTCCCGGAGCCGGCGGATCATCGCCTCGACGGCGACGCCGCCGATCTTCCCGGCGTGGATGTCGATCCGCACCGGTTCCGGGTTGCAATAGCCGCCGCACACCTCCCTGTCGCCCGCGACCATCCCGATGTCCCGCCCCGGAACGATTCCGGCGGCGGCGAGTTCCGCATACAGCACGCCGCCGAGCGTATTGGCCACAAAAATCCCGTCGGGAAGCCTCTCCATGCTCCGGATGCGGTTCACGATATCGCGCGCGGCTTTCTGCTGCACATCGACGGGGGCGTTGATGTCGTCCCGGCAATCCATGCGGAGCACTTCGGCTTCGACGCCGTAAATCTCCGCCGCGTTCAGGAACGCCTGCTCGCGGGTTTTCCAGTAGCGGTAGAAGCTGTCGAAGCCCGAAGAGCTGACGCAGCACAGCTTCCGGCACCCCTTGCGCAGAAAGTATTCGCAGGAGATCAGGCCGGCGTGGGAGTGATCCGGCTGGACGCGGTCGCCCCGCCCGCCGCCGCCGGACTGCAGGAGCCACACCGCCGGGAAATCCTGAATCTCCCGGAGGAAATCGCCGGAGAAATCCCCGTTCAGAAAAAGCCCGTCGAGCTTCCGCCGGTTCAGGAACCCCGGCCGCCCCTGCTCCGCCTTCGATACGAATTCGACGTTGATCGTCGCTCCGTACTTCCCGGCGGCTTCCGAGAGCCCCTGCATGATCGCCTGGGCGGTCATGCCCGCCGAAGCGGCGAGGCCGCCGGACCAGACGGTCGCGAAATTCCAGCTTCTCTGCGGCGGATTTTTCTTCTGCCCCGCCTTCCGTTTCCGCTGAAGCTCGGAGGGGGTGTAATTCTGTTCCCGGATGATCCGGGTGATCGCCTCGCGGGTCTCCTCCCTGACAAAGCCGCTGTCGTTCAGAACCCGTGAAACCGTGGCGGTCGACACGCCGGCGAGCTTCGCGATATCGCTGATGGTGAGCCCCATGAAAAGCGTCCCTTCCTGTTTTCCTGTAACATACGTTATGAAACCGGAATAGTCAATCGGCGCTCCGGAGTTTTTCCGCAATCTTCCGTGTGCCCATGCGCGGCCGGATCACGGCCGGGGGGCCGGGCCGGTCGAACCGCGGACCGCGAGCTTCGTCAGGAGCCGGACCGAATGCAGACCGGAACTGCCGTCGAGCCGTTGCTGCATGAGCTCGATCGCGCTGCGCGCCATCTCCGGGAAATCGTAGGTCAGCGTCGTCAGCGGCGGATCCAGGAACGCGGAGACGTTTGAACTGTCATAGGTGATCAAAGAGACATCCTCCGGAACCCGTTTTCCGTTGCTGCGGAAGAAGTTCAAAAGCCGCGGACCATTTTCGCACGACACGTCGAGGAGCGCGGTGCACCCCTCCGCGAGCAGCCGGCGGAGCTGGATTTCCAGCCCCGGCCACTCATGATAAAAGAAATAACACGCCTCCCCGCCGATGCCCCACTTCTCCGCGATGCTCCGGAACGCCTTCTCTCCGCTCTTTCCGTCGCGGGTCGGAATGTCCATGCCGGGGTTGACGACCGCGATCCGGCGGTGCCCCTGCCCGATCAGATGCTCCATCGCCTGCGCGAAGCCGCCGTCGGAGAACACGCCGGGAATCCGGTCGAGCAGGTTCCCCTGGCTGTTCACGGCGACCAACGGCAGCCGGCAGCGCTCGTACCAGTCCGGGATCAGAATGCGGCCGGAGATGGAAAACACTCCGTCGAACAGCCACTCGTCAAGCATCGAGAGGTGCTGCGGTGAAATCACGGCGAGGCGAATCCCCTTCTTCTCCGCCTCCCGGCTCAGCTCGTTGAACAAGCTTCCGGTGAAGCCGTCCACCCAGTTGATCAGGACGGCGAGTGTGACGGTGTGGCGGTGCGACAGGTTCCGGTAATTCATCTTCCGGGCCAGCTCGTGAACCCGCTGCCGCACCTCCGGCGCGACCTCGGCTTTGCCGTTCAGCGCCCGGGACGCCTGTGAAACCGATACACCGGCGGCTTCCGCCAGATCCTTCAGAAATGTCCGCTGCACACTCGCCTCCGCTGTTGTCTCCCGCAGTAATATACCGTCCTCCCGCAAAAATGCAATCCTATTTGCGGCGGTTTGCGGAAACCGGAGTCCGGAACTCTTGATTTCCCCCTGGAACTCGGTCATAATTATAATAGAACAATCGCTGCGATTGCAGCAACACAGAAAGGGAAGTGAATGGAGACATTCAAGATTGCCGGAGACGATTCCGAACTCCTGCTGTCGCGCGGAGACGGCTCCGTCGCCGGGATGAGGTACAGGGGGAAGGAGCTCCTGCTGCCGGCCCGGTTGGCGTTTTCGCTCCGCTTCATCGACCGCGACGGTAATTTCCGGCCGCTCGATTCCGGCCGGTTCGCGCAATTCGAACTTCAGGAGCTGCCGGACGCGGCCGTCTGCCGCTGGGGCGGCTGCGCCGATGCGCCGGGAGTGGAAGTCAAACTCGACATCCGCTTCCGCGACGGGGGCTTCCGCTTCCGGCCGGAGGTGGCCGGAGTGCCGGAAACGCTTCTGCTCGAACTGGTGGATGCGCCCGTCATCGTCGTCCCCGAATCAAACGAGCTCTTCTGGCCCAGAAACGATGGCTGCCTCGTCGACCAGCCGGAGAAGAGCAGCCGTTACTTCCAGCAGCTCACCGCGCCGGGCATGACGGGCTGCGGCTATTATCCGGGCGTCTGCCAGATGCAGTACATGGCTTCATACTCGCCGTCGGGCGGCGTCTGGTTCGGCGCGGACGATCCCGGCCACGCCACGAAGATCCTCGAATTCGGGGCGGACGGCGGCGACCCGACGCGCATCCGGCTCCGGATTGAGCAGTATTGCGGGGGAGATGGCGTACCCGGATGCGACATCGTACTCCGTCCCTTCGAGGGGGACTGGATGGATGCGGCCGCGATCTGCCGCGAGCAGGTGAAGCACGACCCGAAGCTGCAGACCCTCCCTCCCCGGCCGGAGTGGCTCGATGAGTCGCCGGTCGCCGTGGTGCTGAGCGTGCGGGGCCGGAGCGACAGCTTCAGGGGCGATAATCCGTATTCCCGCTACGAAAATGCGTTCCCGCGCCTCAAAGAGCTGTCGGAGGCCTTCGGCTCGCCGGTGCTCGCGCTGCTGATGCGCTGGGATCAGCACGGCCCGTGGCTGCCGCCCTGGTGCTGGCCGCCGGCGGGCGGAGAGGAGTCGCTCCTCCGGCTGCGGGACCTGCTTCACGAGTCGGGGAACCGGCTCGGACTCTACTGCTCCGGAACCGCCTTCACCGTGCGGAGCCTCATGAACGGCTACACCTGCCGCGGCGAATTCGAGCGCGACGGGCTGAACCGCCACATGGCCTGCGGCCCGGACGGAAAAACGCTCTGGACCATGAACGGCATCCGGGAGGGGACGCACTTCTGCATCACCGAGGAGTTCGGCCGTGAAATCATGCTCGGCCAGGTCCGCCGGATCGCAGAGGCGGGGATCGATTATCTGCAGTTCTTCGACCAGAATTTCGGCTCCATGTGCTATCCGTGCTATTCGCGGGAGCATCATCATCCGCCGGTTCCGGGGCGCTGGCAGACCGAGGCGATGATGCGGCTGATCGACGACATGAACGCGCTGATCCGCGACTCCGGCAGCCGCATGATCCTCGGGACGGAGAGCTCCGCTGCTATGCCCTTCCTCACGGGGCTGCCCCTCAACGACGGCCGCCGTATCAACCAGATCGTCCACGGGCGGCCGGTTCCGGCCTATTCGTTCGTCTATCACCGGTATGTCAGCAGCTTCATGGGCAACCAGTGCACCGTCTGGCAGGCCGTGGACTGCCCGGCCAGCCCCGACAATCTGCTCTACCGCATCGCGGCGGGCTTCTGCGCGGGCGAACTGCTCACGGTGACGCTGCGGGCGGACGGCTCAATCGCCTGGGGCGCCGCGGACGACTGGTCACAGCCGCCGCCGGACAACGGGACGGCGATCACGCTGATCCGCAACCTCAACCGGCTCCGCCGGAGTTTTCCGCAGTTCCTCCGGCACGGCGAAATGGACAGATCCCCGGTGCAGCCGGTCGGATTGCCCGCCTGCCGCCTGCCGCTGAGGCCGACCGGCCAACATGCAGGAGGCGGAAAGGCGTTCACGGAGCTGCCGCCGCTGCCGGAATCGTGCTGGGTCTCCCCGGACGGGGAACGCGCGCAGTTCCTCGTGAATTTCCATCCGGAAGCGCTCCGGGTAGAGCTCGCCTCCTCCGAACCGTGCCGGATCAACGGCCGGGAGTTCCGGCCGGGCCGCTTCCGCGTCGAGCTCCCGGCCCTCGACGCCCTGACCATTCATTTTTCGAAAAGGAGTCTTTCATGAAACTAACTGTTCTACTGCTGCTGGCGGCGGCCGCGCTCCGGTTGGGGGCAGCCTCGCCGGCACCCGTGGCCGCCTGGGAATTCGACCCGGCGTTCGGCGTGAAGGAGCAGGGATTGCTGCTGAACGGCTTCGACAGCGCGGCGGTGCTGCCGGAGGGTCTCCTGAAGCTCGCGGTAAAGTGGCGGAAGGACGGCGCTCAGGAGCCGAACCTGCGCTCCTGCTATGAGATGTTCGTCCCCTATGACAGCCGCGACCTCGGGGAACTCGAGCTGCGGCTGCGCGCCAGGGTGTCACCGGAGATCGCCGGGGCCGGGGTCGGCCTCCGGGTGCGCCTGCGCTACTTCAGGGGCGGCGAGAGCGGGCAGCAGATTCCGCTCCGGGCCGACAATGAGTTCCACACATTCCGGATCGACTTCGCGAAGTTCCGGCATCCCGGGGAGAACAGCAGGGGGTTCTACCTCTACGTCTACCCTCTGGTCAACCTCGACAACGCCGAGGGGTGGGCGGCGGTAGAGCTGGACTACCTGCGGGTCGGTTTCTCCGAAGCCGGAGCCGTGCGCAACATCCGCGCCGTCGCCGACGAGAAGCTCGTCGAGCTGGAGGATCTCCTGCGGTCATTCAAGCCGTATGGAATTACCCCGAAAGGGGCCGCCGCCGATCTGAGAAAACTGCACGGCCTGCGCAAATCGCTGGACTCCGGCACCGGCCCGGGACAGTACAGTGCCGCCATGGAACTGAACCGGGAATTCGCCCGGCTGCACGGCACCCTCCGGCTCGGGCGGCGGCTGAAGGAGCTCTTCGACGAAGCGCAGATGCTTGAAAACAGCATCGGCCGCCAGAACCGGCAGGCGGCGTTGGGGGAGGAAGCGGCGCAGCTCCGAGCCGGGCTCGACCGGATCAAACTTCAGCTTTCCCGGGGGGAGTTCGACGCGGCCCGAACGGCCGCCGATGTGGCTGAGAAGAGCGGGGCCGGCCTCTGGGCCCGGCTGCTCCGGCCGGAAAACGGCGAACCCGCCTGGCAGAGCGGCGTCGACGTTTACAGCACCGGACTCTTCGGCTGGAGCTTCCGGACACGTGAAGGTCTGGCGCTCTCCGTCGACCGTGAACGGATCGCGCGGGGCTTCTTCCTCAACCGCGACGGCACGAGAACCGGGCTGTCGATCCGCCCGGAAGGGGCCTCGTTCCCGGAAGGCGGCCCGGAGGAGCTCGAAACCAGCTGGACATCAAGCGACTGGAGCTATCCGTGCCGGACTCCCGGCGGCAAAGCGGTCGACTGGAAGCTCGCGGTCAGCCGCCTCGCCCCCGGCGTGCAGCTGACCGCCGGGATGAAAGCGATCCGGATCGCGGTGAACGCGGGGCGCGACTACCGCCCGACCCGCATCCTCGTCCCCTGCCGCGGCGGGGTGCAACTCCTGACGCCGGAGGAACTTGAAAAGTTCCGCTGGCGCGACATGACTGAAAACTGGCTGCTGCTGCTGTGCGACAACGGCCTCCCCGCCGCGCCATGGCTCCTGACGCTGCAGCACCGGCCGTCGTCCGTGACGGCGGAAAACGGCGCGCTGCGCTTCACCTTCGCGAACCGGGCGGGCACGATCGGAATCGCCAATCTCTACGGTGTGCGTCCGCTCCCCCCCGACTGGTCGAAGGAGTGGGGCGGGCCGCCCGCCGATGTCGCCGCACAGTGCCGCCGCCTCAATGCGGTCATGACCGCCTGTCCGTGGAGCTGCACGGAATTCTTCGCCATCGACCGCGAAGCGGGGACGGTGCGGATCGAAAACCGTTTCGGCTACCGTACCGTGAAGAACGACTGGAATTACAGCGGCGCGGAATACGCCCCCCTCCCCCCGGTGCTGGCCATGGCCGCCGGAAAGGGATACCCGGCCCGGCTGCCGGAAAACGCGGAGGAGTTCGATTTCGGCGCGGGGTACGGCCCGTACCGCGCCGTCCCCGGCGACCGGGCGGAATACACGCTGCCTCTGCCCGACCTCGGAGAAGAGCTGTTCGTCCGTACCGAACGCTGCGCGGAACAGCAGAAGAGGAGCCGCCGCTGGCTGCTCGGGCTTCCGGACGCCCTCTTTCACTTCTCGCCGGGACGCTATCTCAACAGCCACTGGGCGTGGCACTTCGACGGTTTCAATCTCTACACGCCGGAGGAGAAGCGGATCGCGCTGCGCAATCTCGAAAAGGTCGTCGATCGCTACTGTACGGAGCTCCGCGACGAGCCGGCCCGGCTGTACATGGCGCACCATACCCACCGCCACGGCGACCGGACCGAGCCGTTCTCCGGCAAAAGCTATCTCGCCTACGGCTGGCGCTCGAAGCACGGCACGCAGCTTGACTACCGCGATATCACCGACATCGCGGGTTTCCACCTGCTGCCGATCCTGCGCTGTGCCCAATTCTCCGGCAACTGGGGGCTGATCCGGAAGCACTGGCCGCAGATCGCCGATCTGTACAGCTCCGTGCCGCGCCGCTGCGAATGGGCCTCGATGGCGGTCGGAACGACCGACCGCTCGCTCGTGCATGTGATCGACATGGCCCCCGATTCATGGCTCGCATCGGAAGCCGCCGCGAAACTCGCCCGCGGCGCGGACAACCGGCGCACGGAGGAGCTCGCGCTCTGCATCAGCGCCAAACAGGCCGTGCCGCTCTGCGGCGCGCTGCTGAAGCGGGATTGGGACATGGCCCACAACAACGGCTGGGACCCGAAGACGCAGATTCCCGAACTCGGCTACTTCGATTCGAGCCATATCAACGCCACGCGCTGGGACGACGCCCAGCTCTCGGCAAGCGGCGTCGTCGGCATGATCCACTCCCCCGCGCTGCTGCGCCTGTACCGCGATTACTGCCCGGAGGCGCTGCGCGGCTTCCTCGCGCGGATGGAAGAGACGTATCCGCAGTGGGCCGACTGGAAATACATCCGCCCGGGAAAGAAGGAGGGGCAGAACGGCCCGACCGCATTCTACCGCCAGCTCCTGCTGCGCGATGCGCTCGGGGTGCCGACCGGAGAACTCGAGAAACTGTTCCGCGCCGGGCTTTTCGACGGCGACGAATTCTCGGTCTGGAGCCGCAGCGTCACCGGACGCGCCACCATCGTCGGGCTGTCGCTGGCGGGATGCGCCATCCTGACCGGGCGCGACGCGCCGCTGCGCGTCGTCGGCTGGGGCAAAGCGGCGTTCCGCGACGCGCAGTTCAGCTTCGCCGCGGAAACAGCGACGGTCGAGCTCGACTCCCCCGAACCGTTCACGCTGGAGCTCTTCAGCGCGGTCGAGCCCGCCGGGCTCACGGTGAACGGCGCCGCGCCGGAAGCCGGGAAGCTGCGGTACGACGCCGTGAAAAAACGGCTCACTTTCCGCCTCGGCCCCGGAGAGAGCCGCGTCGAACTGCGCTACCCCGGCTGGCGGCCCCCGCAATGGAAAGGCACCGTCAGGCCGGCCGCTCCGATTGCGCCGACGCCGGAGATGAAGCTCTGCGCCACGGAGCGGGAACTGCGTTCCGCCGCCGGAAACCGAACCGGCCGCACGGATTTCACCTGCGGCAGAACAACGCCGCTCCCCCTCTCCGGCAGCAGCAACACAGCCTCCGGCTTCGCTGCCGGGAGCCGGGTGGTGCGCGGCGTGCCCATGAAACTGGAACCGGGCGCGGTCGGAGTCGCCGCCCAACCGGCCGGCGGATTGCCGCAGGAGGTGAAGGGCATCCCGGCGAAAGGACGCTGGAAGCGGCTCTACTTCCTGCACACCGCGGAAGAGAGCGGCACACCGGGAGAAGTGCTGCTGCGTTACCGGATCCACTACGCGGACGGCACAAGCACCCTCTTCGAAGCCCGCTCCGGCCTCGAGCTCGCCGGGCGGCGGAGCCCGGCCGACCTGCCGAACGGCAAGGCGGAACCCGTCCCGGCGGGCGGCGGAGGCAGCGCCTTTCTCTCCGTCTGGGAGAATCCCGCCCGCGAAGAGGTTCCCGGCGTCGTCGCCGACTTCCAGAAAGAGTACAGGATGATCGACCGGATCGACCTGCAGTTCGCCGCCCGGAGAGGCACGGCCGCACTGCTGGCCGTCACCGGGGAAACCGCCGGATCCGAACAATAAGAGCCTGTTTGCAAAAGGAGAAATGATAATGAGACACACGCACCGGAAAAATGGAAATTTTACCTTGATCGAACTCCGAGCGTCTCTCCCCGTACCGGCCGCCCGGATCCCCCCCCCGGGGCCATCATCCCCGCGCCCCGTTGCATCCGCTCTTTCACCCCGCGCAGGCCGCCCGCTGCAGAGTACGGCTCCGGGCGTTCCCGGCACCGGCACCCTTGCTTTCGCCCGTTTCACACTCATAGAGCTGCTCGTTGTGATCGCGATCATCACGATCATCGCCGCGATGCTGCTGCCCGCCTTGAACCAGGCGCGCGAAAGGGCCAAAAGCACGCAATGCATCAGCAACCTCAAACAGTGCGGAACCTCTTTCGCGATCTATCTCGCGGACTTCAACGACAACCTGCTGCTGCGCTGGCGGCCGGAGAGCGGCGAAGAGCTCCGCTGGGTGAAGTACTTCGCCAGATTCTCATCGGCGGATCCGGAGGGCTCTTTCGCCCGCCTTGCTCCCTACCGCTGCCCTTCGACGCCGTATCTGCCGTCCAGCGGCACCCCATATGACGTCAACTATGTGAAGACGGTCTACGGGGCCAACAACACCCCGGACGATCTCAAAGGAGCGATGACCGGAAGCAAGTTGGACCATGAACATGTCAATCTGTTCTATCCGCGCGTTCCGACGGAGGAGCGCCGGCTTGCCGGAGCCGACGGCCGGAGCAGCAATTTCCGGATACCGATCCTCTCGGAGGTCCGCAACACCACGGAGGAGGTCCAGCAGTTCGCGATGAACCGCATGAGCACCAGTTACTTCCCGAACCTCGTCCACTCGGGGCGCGCGAACCTGCTCTTCTGCGACGGCAGCGTGAGCACCGGCGGGCGCGCCGAATTCAAAACCGTCTACAGCTTCTCGAAAGCGTTCCTCCAGGGAGGATTGATCGACCTCTGATCCAAATAGGAACGGGCGGAGAAAGCGCCGCCGCCTCCCCCGCCCGTTTTCCGCCCGGCCATTACGCCTTGACCATCACCAGCATCATTTTGAATGCGGTGACGGCCGCCAGCGCATGCGGCACATTCGCGGGCATGATGATGCTCTCGCCGCTCTTCAGACGGTGCGGCTTCCCCGCGATGGTTATGTTCACCTCGCCGTCGAGCACGTTCACCAATGCGTCAAACGGGGCGGCATGCTCGCTGAGCCCCTGCCCTTCCGCAAAGGCGAAAAGGGTCACCGTGCCGCCGCCGCTCTCGACGACGGTGCGGCTGACGACCGCGCCCTCCGCATACGCGACCAGTCCGGCCGGAGAAAAAACCTCCGCCTTGCCGAACTTCGAACCATTGGAATTCGAACAACTCTCCATCTTCTCTCCTCCTCTGTTACAGGGCCGCAAAGCCGGAACTCCCGGAGGCGGCCGCTAAAGCATTATACACTCTTTTGCGGAAAATGCAAACGAACCGGCACAGATGCAAAACAGAGACGCGCCGGAAACGGGAAGCATGTGCTGTTCCGTTTCCGGCGCGCGGAATCATCCGCCCCGGATCAGTGCCCGACGACCGGGTTGGCGAAATGCCGCGGTTCGCTGAATTTCGACGGCAGGTGCACCATCTGCTCCAGCGAGCGGTTGAAGTGATCCTGGAACAGCTCATGCCTCACGGGCAGAAGCTCCCGGGCCTCGAGCTCATGCGGCCATTCGCTCTGATTGTGCTCGAAGAGCCGCAACGCTTCGCTGAAATGGGCCCGCCCGGCCGGATGGAACCGGACCGAGAATTCGCCGTCCGGCACACGCTGGAGGTCGAGCCGCGAGACATAGACCAGACAGCCGCGCACATCATCGTAGACCTCCGCGAACCCCTTGTGATTCGAGTGATCCTTATCCACGTTCCAGGGAGTTTCCGGATCGACCGGCGGCCGCCCCGAAGGCGCGATCGAATAGGCACCGGCCCAGTGGTGGACGCCGTCGCCGTCGTTCACCTGCCGCTGGTCGGCGCCGATCACGATTCCGGGGGTCCCGGCAGCACCGGAGAAGTCCACCCATCCCGCGCTCGTCATATAGAACATCGACTCGATGGAGCTCCCGTCCGCTCCGGGCGTATAACCGGTTTCCAGACCGAACCACGCGGCGGACGAGGTATTCAGGATCGCAATCGTCTCCGTCCGTCCCGCCCCGGGGTTCACCCGGAGCGCGACGTCATCACCGAACGAATTCCGGTAATCGGCCGCAATGTTTCCGACCCAGTTCCGGCCGCTGAAGGTTCCG
This sequence comes from Lentisphaeria bacterium, assembly GCA_018265615.1. Classification (GTDB taxonomy): domain Bacteria; phylum Verrucomicrobiota; class Lentisphaeria; order Victivallales; family Victivallaceae; genus Victivallis. The sequence continues at coordinate 1,469 of JABLYX010000020.1, read as the reverse complement.
TAGATATTGTTGATTCCGTTCAGCGTCCCGCCGTTCAACTGCACGTCGCTGACGAGACCGTCGCCGTAGATGATGCTGTTCAGCAGATACGCCTCTCCGCCGGAAATCTCGAAGCCGGTTCCGGACGAGGCGCCCGTGCTGCGGTCGGCCGCAACCGTCGTATTGACGAGCCGGACCGCACCGCCGCTCTGCAGGATACCGCCGCCGCTGCCGCTCGCCGCATTGAAGCCGACGGTCGAGTTGACCGCGCTGAATTCGCCGCCGGAGACGTTGACGCCGCCGCCGTTCGCCGCCGTATTCCGGGAGACGGTGCTTTCGTGGATCAGGAGCCCGCCGCCTGCGACGTGGATGCCGCCGCCGCTTCCGTCGGCGCGGTTGCCGTCAATCTGGGTGCGGGTGACATACGAGCTGCCGCCGGCCGAATAAATACCGCCGCCGTTGCCCGCAGCGGTATTTCTGTTGATGAACGCGTCTCCGGCGACGAACCGGCCGGAAGCTCCGACATGGACGCCACCTCCGTCCGTCGCATGGTTCGTGTTGATCGCGGCGTCGAATTCGAGTGTGACAATCGCCGTATCGGAAACGGCGACACCACCGCCGTTACCGGCTGCACTGTTCCCGATGATTCCGCCGCCGGAGACCGTTACCGCCGCGGAACCGGCGGCATACAGTCCGCCGCCGTTACCGGCTGCACTGTTGCTGATGATGATAACGCCGTTGACGGTCGTCCCGGTCGCGGTCCATACTCCGCCGCCGTTGCCAGTCGCCGTATTGCTCAAAATGTTCCCCGAAGTCAGCGTCAGCGTCGAACCTGCTTCGGCATACACGCCGCCGCCATCTGCCGCACTGTTCGAGTTAATCAACGCATTGTCCAGCATCTCAAGCACGGTCCCGGATGCAAGATAAATACCTCCTCCACCGGCTGTTGCGGTATTGTTGCCGAGGCTTCCGCCGTTCAGCGCCACCTTCGCACCGCCGGACGCATACACGCCGCCGCCGTTCGCCGCACGGTTGCTCGTCACGGCGAAGCCGGAGGCGAGCGTCATATCCGCGGCACTCCAGATTCCGCCGCCGTTTCCAGTCGCCGTATTGTTCAAAATGCTTCCCGAAGTCAGCGTCAGCATCGAACCCGCTTCGGCATACACGCCGCCGCCGTCGGCCGCGCGGTTCGAGTTGATCAACGCATTGTTCAACATCTCAAGCGCGGTTCCGGACGCGATGTAAACACCTCCTCCATTGGATGTTGCGGTATTTCCGCCGAGGCCTCCGCCGTTCAGCGCGACCTTCGCACCGCCGGACGCATACACGCCGCCGCCGTTCGCCGCACTGTTGCCGCTCACCGTGAAGCCGGAGACGAGAACCGCATCTGCCGCAGTCCAGATTCCGCCGCCGTTGCCACTCGCCGTATTGAGCGAAATGCTTCCCGAAGTCAGCGTCAGCGCCGAACCCGCTTCGGCATACACGCCGCC
>JABLYX010000077.1:7740-20247 GCA_018265615.1 Lentisphaeria bacterium | reverse complement strand
TCATTGCCGGGAGGGAAATATGCGGTAACAGCAGGAGAAAACATTCGATTTCCCGACGGGGGAGGGGAGCGCGGAAATTCTCGCCACTGTTCGCGGACGGCAGGGCGGCTTCGGAGCTCTGGAAACGATTTTGTCATAACTTTCCGCCATCTCTGTTGGACGCAATGGCTATTTTCATAGCTGACGTCAATAGATCATAGGTTTGGATCATTGCAACGACGTTTTCTTGATTCTATCTTAATGGAAGTGACTCCCGGAAATTACGGTCGAAACAGGAATGACAGGAATGCACAAGCTCAGAGTAACCATCTGGAACGAATTTCGTCACGAAAAGAACGATGAACCGGTCAGGAAGCTTTATCCGCTGGGAATGCACAGAGCGATCGCCGACGGCATCGCGGCGGACGACCTCGAAATCCGCCTCGCTTCCCTCGATGAACCGGAGCAGGGACTGCCGGAGGCGCTGCTGGATGAAACCGACGTGCTGTTCTGGTGGGGACACCGCTTTCACGCCGAGGTCTCCGACGAGCTTGTCGCGCGGGTCGTGAAGCGTGTCCAGGGCGGCATGGGGTTCATTGCGCTGCATTCGAGCCACATGTCGAAGGTGTTCCGCGCACTCATGGGGACGAGCTGCACGCTGATCTGCCGCGTCGCGGCGGAACGCGAACGGGTCTGGACCATCGATTCGTCGCACCCGCTTGCTCAGGGGATCGGCCCGTGTTTCGAGCTTGAGCACGAGGAAATGTACGGGGAGCGTTTCGATATTCCGGATGACGGCAAGCTTGTTTTCGCCTCCTGGTTCGAGGGCGGTGAGCTGTTCCGCAGCGGTGTCGCGTTCCGGCGCGGCTACGGCAGCATCTTCTACTTCGCGCCCGGCCACGAGGAGTATCCCACCTTTTACGACAGAAATGTATTGCGCATCCTCGGCAACGCCGCGCGCTGGGCCGCCCCGTCCGTGCGTCGGGAGCCGTGCTGCGTGAAGGTCAAACCGCGCGAACCGATCGGCCGGGCAGAGGTGTACGCATGAAAAAATACCGGATCGCGGTCGTCGGGCTCGGCATGGGGCGGAGGCACATTGCGGGATTCCGCGCGCATCCGGCAGCGGAGGTCGTTGCGGTTTCCGACGTGAATCCGGAGCTGCTTGAACGTGTCCGGCGCGAGGAAAGTATTCCGGCGGCGTATCCGGAGTGGCGCGAGATGATCGGGCGCGAGAAGCCGGATATCCTTGTTGTGGCGGTTCCGAATTTCCTGCACAGGGAGCTGACTGTCACCGGACTCCGCGCCGGGTGCCATGTTTTCTGTGAGAAGCCGATGGCCCTGAATGCCGCCGAGGGTGGGGAGATGCTCCGGGTTGCGGAGGAGACGGGGCGGCGGCTCGGCATCAATTTCCGCTTCCGTTTCGCGCCGCAGTCCGTCGCGATGAAAAAACTGGTCGACGCCGGGATGCTCGGTGAAATCTACTACGGGCGTACCGAGTGGATGCGCCGCAGGCGCCTGCCGGGATTCGGCGGCTGGTTCGGCCGGAAAGAGCTTTCCGGCGGCGGCCCCCTGATCGACCTCGGCGTGCACCGGCTCGATCTCGCACTCTGGCTCATGGGTTATCCGGAGCCGGAGTGGGTGATGGGGGCGACGGACAACCGGATTGCCGCTCCGCTTGCCGCCGTCGAAGGCAAGACGTTTGATGTCGAGGACATTGCTGCGGGCTTCATCAGATTCCGGAACGGCGCGACGCTTGAGGTCGGCGCTTCGTGGGCCGGGCATATCAGGCAGCGCGAGCAGGTTTCCACACGCATTCTCGGGACGGCGGGCGGGCTGCACCAGTATAACGTCGGCGACCATTACGACTTTGAGGTGGAGCTTTATCATGAGATCAACGGAGTTCCGCTCGATTCGAAGCTGCATTTGCCCGTGCCGGAGTGCCATGAATCAAGCTATTCGTTTCTCGATGCGCTGGTGAAAGAGGCGCCGTTCTGCGTCGATCCGCGCGAAGGCGTCATGGTTATGCGGATCCTCGATGCACTCTATGAATCGGCCGCCCGGAACGAGCCTGTGAAGCTTACGCAAGCGGATACCAGAGCGGTTCGATTCCCCACGAGGTGAAGCCGTCCACGCAGATTCCGAGCGCGGCCGCCTGGGCGCACCGCGACCACCAGTTGCCGTACCGGAAGAAGAATACCAGTACGAGCGCCCAGAAATAGTGGTGAAAGTGGCAGTAGTGGGTTGAGCGTGTCAGGAGGGAGACGAGCGCAGGCAGCAGGATTGCGGCGGTTGCCGCTCCCGCATACCATCCGGCCTGCCGCCGCCGATGTGCCTCCCGGCCGTGCAGAAAGAGAAGTGCTGCGACGATTCCCACACCCGACAGCAGTGCGACGAGGACGCCCGGGCGCCCCGGGAGCAGATCCTCCGGCTTCAGGCTGAACCGGATTGCCGGAATGTGCCGGGTCAACCCGAAAAACATTGCGGACAGAAAGCAGCCGGCGTAAACCGATACAGTTTTCCGGTCGAGTTTTTCCAGCGTCTCCCGTGCGGCGCAGACGGCGATTGCCGGCGCGAGCGCCGCAAGCTGCCACGCCGCTTCCGTTCCGCCTTGCGCGGAGAGCCATGGGTATGCTCTTCCGCAGATGAGCATAGCGATGACCCCATGTCCGGCGAGCATCAGCGCCGCGAGAAAAAACGCGCGCGGCAGTTCCCGGCGGCGCAGGCGGAACAGCATTCCCCATGACAGCGCGGCGAGGAACATCGCGGCAACGGGATGGTTCAGCAGTTCGAGCATGACGGCGCTACAGCTTCAGCGGCCATGCGAGGCGCAGCATGGCTGCGGTGATGAGGGCGGGCAGCAGCGGGTCTCCGAGCAGGAGATAGAACACGGCGTAGATCGCTCCCCCCGCGATCCAGCCGATTGCCGCGAACGTGGTTCCCCAGCTGCGCGGGAAGGCGGACTCGGCCGCGATCCGGCTGCGGATGGTTCCGGTTGCGATTGCGGCGATTGCGGTGACGATGATCCAGGACGGCTCTTCGGCCGCGATGCTCTGCGGAAGCAGCCAGATCCCCGGCAGGAGAATCGCAGCGAACGCGAGCACCTGCGCCGCGCGGGCGCGCAGCGGCAGCACCACGAAGCTCAGCCCGATGCAGCCCCAGATCAGAGTGGCCGGAACCCCGGTGAAGAGTTCGCGGTGGGACATCGCATCATATGCGGACAACAGGATCAGCACGAACCCGGCGGAATTCTCCATGAGCCCGAATCCGTACGGGTTGCGGCCGAACCTGCCGAAATAGAGCCGGATCGCCCCGTAGCAGACCAGTGCGAGGACCAGCGCTTCGTAGAACCAGGGTGATGAGGCCGGCGTCCCGAGCGAGGGATCGTTGTCCGGCGGCGGGAGGACCGGCACGCTTCCTGTATCATAGAGCGCCGGGATGAGTCCGGCCGGAATCATCGGCTCCGATCCGAACGGCTCAAGCAGGCCCTGCAGCCTGGAGTCGAGCAGCTCGAGGTCGGCGGAAACCGCGCCGCGCGAGGCCGCGATCCGCTTGCCGTCCGAACCCGGCAGCACCGCCCACTGGGCCGTGGAAGGCAGGAGCAGGCGGTTTTCGCTCGGCAGCACGAGGATTCCGTTCCGGTCGACCAGTTCCCAGAGCTTCTGCACAAAGCCGCGCCGTGCGGCTTCGCTGCCGCCGGGAAGCTGATCGACATAGATGAGATGATAGCTTTTGTTCAGGGTCGGCACCACGCGTCCCGGCAGCCCCTCGTACGCTTTGAATTTCGGGTTTCCGAACCGGCCGAGGATCACGCCCTGCGGCCAGATGCTCTCCACCCGGGCCACGAACGGCATTTCAAGCCAGGTTCCCGGCAGCAGGGAGTTCCGTTCGGAGAGAAAGAGGATGCGGGTCGAATCGGAATTCGCCATCAGCAGCGCCGGCAGCGCCGGGGCGACGTCGCGCGGCTCCACGGTCGAAACCGGTTGCTTGCGTGAAAGCATTCCGTCGGTGAAGAATACGGTCGAGAGCGGCAACAGCACGATCATGCCGAGCCGCAGCAGCCAGTGCGCCTTCACCCAGAGGATCGCCGCGGCGAAAAGCAGCGGGAAAAGCGCGATCTGGATGATCATCGTGAGGTAAACCTCCCCCGCCAGCAGAAAAGCCGAGAGCGCGAACGCCGCGCCGAACAGCAGCCGGAGCATCCCGGCGCGAAGCGGCAGCGCCGTCAGGTAGCCGCCCGCGAGGATCCCGCAGATCGCGAGCGCCGATTTCGCGCCGGGTACGAGACTGTAAAGGAAGAAAAGCGCCACAGGGAGGATCAGCAGCCCGCGCAGCCCGTGCTTTTCCCGCCAGCTGCCGACCAGCACCGCGCCGAAGATCGCCTCGAGCGCGGCAACGACGAGCGCGATTCCGGGCACGCCGAAGAGGCCGGTGCCGTATTCGAGGGCGCCGATTGTGCCGGAGAATGCGCTTCCGAGAAAAATTCCGGGGAAAACGGCTCCGCAGAGCGTCCGGGCGACCCGCTCCACGGTCTGTGCGGCCGGAGACGTCTCCCATGCGGGGAGAGGTTTCCTGCGTGTTTCTGTCGTCATCGGGGCTCCATTTCATTGACTCTTTTTTCAAATATACTGTTAAACTTCGAAAAAATCCAGTTCTCCGGGTTGCTATTTCACCCGGAAACGTCTATCTTAAGGTACCTGAGTGAGAATGGAGCATTCCGAAAGGAGATATTGACCGGTATGGACAGCAAGGATTTTCTGATTTCCCGTCTCGGCAGGGCGCTGCTTGATTCGCCGCTCGGCGCGTCGACGGCGTTCATTCCGGACGACGCGACTGTGGCTTATGACAGCGACGCCGCGAAGCTCGCAGAATATGTGCAGAAAGGCAAAACGATCCCCGCCTTTGAACTGGCCGGGCCGCGCGCGAAGATCTATCACGATCCGGCGTGGAGCAAAGCCGCCGTCCTGACGGCGGGCGGGCTCTGTCCCGGGCTGAATGACGTGATCAAGTTCCTGACCAGCACACTGCGCGGCCAGTACAGGGTTCCGATCGTCTACGGCATCCGCTACGGCTACCGCGGGCTGAATCCCGCAAGCAAGCTTGCGCCGATCGTGCTGACTGATGAGAACACCGACGACATTCACGAGCAGGGCGGCACGATCCTCGGCTCCTCGCGCGGCGAGGAGGATACCGGCGTGATGGTCGATACGCTCATGCGGATGAACATCAATCTGCTCTTCTGCATCGGCGGCGACGGGACCGCCCGCTGCGCGCACGACATCGCGATGGAAACGCAGAAACGCGGACTTTCGATCAGCGTGATTTCGATTCCGAAAACGATCGATAACGACATCGGCTTCATCGACAAGTCGTTCGGCTTCGAAACCGCCGTCGCGACCTGCGGCCGCTTTGCTTCCGGCGCAAACAATGAGGCGAAAGGGGCCTACAACGGCATCGGACTCGTGCGCGTAATGGGGCGGGATTCCGGCTTCATCGCCGCGTATGCGGCGCTGGCGAACTCCTATATCAACTACTGCCTGGTGCCGGAACGCAAGTTCACGCTCGAGGGGGAGGGGCCCGACGCGCTGCTGCCGAACCTCGTCGAACGCATGAACCGCAAGCACCACGCCGTGATGATCGTGGCCGAGGGCGCGGGGCAGGAGCTTTTCGACAAGCTGCCGGAGATGCATGACGCTTCAGGCAATCTGGTTCACAACGATATCGGCATCCTGCTGCGCGACAAGATCAGGGAGCATTTCAAGAAGCTCGGCATCGAAGTCAATGTAAAATATTTCGACACCTCCTATGCGGTGCGCAGCGGCCCGTGCCATGGCGCCGATGCGGTTTTCTGCGCGATGCTCGCCCAGAATGCGGTTCATGCCGCCATGGCGGGCCGGACCGACATGGTGATCGGGCACTGGGGGGACCATTTCACCCACGTGCCGATTTCACTCGCGACGCGGCAGCGTAAAAAGATCGACCTGAACAGCCAGCTCTGGACGAGTGTCCGGGCGAGTACCTGTTTCTGATTTGCGTAAGGAAAATTGAGATGTTGGAACATCTGAAAAAAGTGTCGAAAGCGGTCGATTCCCTGTTGGCGTCCGACCGTTTCCCCGGAACGATCCGCCCCGAATACCTCCGCACGGCGGTGTTGGATTATCCGTTGAACGGCGGCAAGCGGCTCCGTCCGGCGGTCCTGATCTGGTGTTGCCGGATGCTCGGCGGCAAGGAGTCGCAGGCGCTCTATCCGGCGGCTGCGGCCGAAGTATGCCACAACTGGACGCTGGTTCACGATGACATCGTCGACCAGGACAAGACGCGCCGGAACCGTCCGACCTGCCATGTCGCGCTCGCGAATGAAGTGCGCAGCCGGTTCGGACTGGCGGAAAGCGAGGCGGAACGCACGGGCCGTGATTTCGCGATCCTGACCGGGGATGTGCAGCAGGGGTGGGCCAATGACCTGCTGCTGCGCTCGGCGGAGCATGGCGTGAGCCCGAAGGTTGTGGTCGGCGTGATGCGCCGCTTCCAGGAGCTGGCGAATCGCGACTTGATCTGCGGGGAGTCGCTCGACGTCGAATTTTCCCTGCGTTCGCTCGAATCGATCGAGCCGGGCGAGGTGCGTGAGATGCTCAGGGGGAAAACCGGTGCGCTGCTGCGCTTCTGCGCCGAGGCCGGCGCGATGATTGCGCTCGACACGGACGATCCGGAGACTCCGGAGGTGAAGAAGCTCGGTGAATTTGCGCTGGCGGCCGGCAACGCGTTTCAGCTGCGCGACGACTATCTCGGAATCTTCGGTGATTTTGAAACGCTCGGGAAATCGGTCGGCGGCGACCTGCGCGAAGGCAAGGCAACGATCCTGCTGCTCGCATCGCTCCGGATGGCGCAGCCGGCGGCGCGCACGCGGCTGCTGCGGATGCTCGGCCACCGGGAGTATACGCTGCATGACCTTGAAACGGTGCGGCGCATCATGATCGACTCCGGCGCGGCCGAATGCGTGAACAGCGAAGCGGCGGAGCTTGCGGTCAGGGCGCGCGAGATCCTGATGGAGTTTCCGAAGAACGTCTACCGCAAGTGTCTGCTCGAACTCGTTGACTACCTGATCGCGCGCGAAAAGTAAAAATGCGCGGATTGCAGGGCTCCCCGCCGTTGGCCGGGAGCCTTTTTTATGCCGGACGTGCCTCCGGTCAGGAGCAGAAGGAGCGGAAGCGGCAACCGGAACAACTCTCTTCATCGGGCGGAAAATCTTCGATGGAAACGATTCCGGAGGGGCGGATGGCGTTGAGCATCTCAGTTGCTCCGCCCTTGATCTCCCGGAGCGTGCGGCTGATGTTGAGGCTGAGGCCGGATTCCCGGAGAACGCCTTCCTCGGGAATCAGTTCGAATGTCCGGACCCGCTCCGGCGGGATGTGCAGACGGTTCAGGGCATGGAACCGCAGCAGGAGCGCGGTTGAGTCCGCGCCGGAACTTTCGACGATCGACAGAACGCCTCTCTCCTGAAACGCGAGAACCGGCGCCGCATGACAGCGCAGACTTCCGATCGTAACCGCCAGCGGCGATTCGATCGTGCGGCGGTGAAGAAAGCGGGTTCCGGTGAGAGCCGGCCAGACGCCGGATTCAAGTGCGTCGAGCGCACGGTAAAGCTTCCGCTCGAGCCGTGCCTTGACGGTGCCGGGGTCGTCGAGATTGCCATAGAGCGTATCGAGCATCGGAGCGGCGTGATCCCGCTGAAACTCCCCGAGCAGCATCCGGCGGAATTCACGGTGAAAGCGCGCCGTGACGGCGGCGGTCAGAAGCGGAAAACGTTCCGGAAATTCCGGGTCCTCTGTTTCATGCGGCGCGTAGAAGAAACCGCGCAGCTCCGCGGCGATGAGCCGGCGGAGATAGGTGCTCTCCGAAAGCAGCGAGCGCATCTCGTGGATGCGCCGCAGTTCGGGATCCGCGTGTTCGTCATGTCCGCCGCGCGCGGCGTAATAGTGCAGGAAATAGCTCCGGCGGCAGCGGTTCCAGATCTCCTGCCGCCGGACCGACCAGCTGAATGTGTACTCCTCCGCGTTGCGGATCATCAGAGCTCGACGGTGATCTTCCCGCGCATGCGGAACACCTTTTCAACCGCCTCGTCAGTCGATGCGCCGCGCGCAAGGCAGACACCGAGACGGCGGTGTCCCTTGAGCTCGGGCTTGCCGAACAGGCGGATCTGCGTATCGGGTTCCTCGAGCGCTTCCGCGACATTCGCGAAGCTGACAGCCTTCGAATTGCCGTCGGCGACGATCGCTTTGGAGGCGGATGGGCCGTGGAACGCAATGTTCGGAACCGGCATGCCGAGGACCGCGCGGGCATGCAGGTCGAATTCCGAAAGGTCCTGCGAGATCATGGTGACCATGCCGGTATCGTGCGGCCGCGGGCTGACCTCGCTGAAGATGACCTCATCGCCGCAGACGAAGAGCTCGACGCCGAAGATGCCGCGCCCGCCGAGGGCCGCCGTGACCAGGCCCGCGATGCGTTCGGCTTCGGCACGCGCCGTTTCGCTCATCTTCTGCGGCTGCCACGACTCCTGGTAGTCACCGTCGACCTGATGGTGGCCGATCGGCTCGAGGAACGAGGTCCCGCCGATATGGCGGACGGTCAGCAGGGTGATCTCGTAGTCGAACTTCACGAATCCTTCGACGATGACCTTTCCGGCTCCGGCGCGCCCGCCTTCCTGTGCGATCTTCCATGAGTTGTCGATATCGGCTTCGCTGCGGATCACGCTCTGGCCGTGGCCGGAGGAGCTCATGATCGGCTTCACGACGCACGGGATCCCGATTTCACGGACGGCCGCGTCGAATTCCGCGCGGGTCGCGGCGAACCGGTACGGGCTGGTCGGAACCTTCAGCTCTTCCGCTGCAAGGCGGCGGATGCCTTCGCGGTTCATCGTAAGCTTCGTCGCCCGCGCGGTCGGCACGACATGGTATCCTTCGGCTTCAAGCTCCAGCAGGGTGTCGGTGGCGATCGCTTCGACTTCGGGAATGATCAGGTCGGGCTTTTCGAGCTCGATCACACGGCGGAGCGCTTCTCCGTCGAGCATGTTGATCACGTGGGAGCGGTGCGCGACCTGCATCCCGGGAGCATTCGGGTAACGGTCGACCGCGATGGTTTCCACTCCGAACCGCTGCATTGCGATCACCACCTCTTTCCCGAGTTCGCCGGCTCCGCAGAAGAGAACCTTGCAGGCGGACGGGGTCAACGCCGTTCCGATCGATTTCGCCATGATGAATCCTTCCTGAAAAATCTGTTTCTATGAGGATTAATATACTGCGGCGCGAACCGAAAAGCAAGGCTGCTTCAATAGAGCGGCATGATCTTTCCGGCCGGAACCCAGCCGTCCTGTCCGTTCACGCTGATTCGGACGAAGCCGCCGTTGCGGTCGAGGATCCTCGCGTCGCTCCCGCCAGGAACCGTCGCGACGACGCTTCCGCTCGCGGCGGCCGGGAGTGACCGCAGTTCAAGCGTCTGCCCGAGCACGATTGCGCGTTCCGGATGGTAGGTGCCGTTCAGCTGGAAGTAGACCGCCGCCGCCGAGAGGATCACGAGCGCCGCCGCGGCCGCGAACGTGATGCGGGCCAGCACCGGCGGCAGCTTGCGCCGGAGCGCCGCCGCGAGCATCAGCACGGCCAGCGCGACGGCCCCGGCCAGGAGATAGTGGTCGGGCCGCAGCCAGTCGCGGTAACGGTTGAAGCGCGTGCTCCCGTCCTGCGGGAGTTTCAGGCTCTCGTCGACCTGCCGGAGATCCTCGGCTATGACCGGATCGCGCGGAGCGAGCCGGTGGGCGCGTTCGAAGTATCCTTTCGCGAGCGGCAGGTCGCCGAGCCGGTAGGCCGCTTCCCCGAGGTTGTAGAGCACATGGGGGGAGGGGCTCCGGTCGTTCAATATCCTGCGGTATTCATCGAGCGCCGTTTTGTAGTTTCCTGCGGCGAACGCTTCGCCGCCGCGGGTGAACGGATCGGGCTGCGCCGGCTCCGCCGCGATGGCGGGCAGCATGAGAAAGGCGAGCAGCAGCAGGGCGGCATACTTCCGGATTTCCCTGACGAGCAGCTCGATGTTTTCCGGGCTGAACAGATTTTTCCGCGCGGCGGCGGGCATGAATTCAGCCGCGATTCCCGATTCGAGGAACTTCCGCAGTTCGGGGTCTTCGATCTTCGCGACGATCTCGGACGGCGTTGCACCGGGCGGCAGCCGCAGTGCTTCCGCCAGCAGCGGATGGACACTTTCGGAGAGCAGCTTCAGAAGCTCCGCCTCGGACCGGGCCGCCTTGAGCTTTGCGACGAGCTTCGGCGTTTCACGCTTCAGCAGCCGGGCGCGCCGGTATTCCGGATCGTACATCATGCGATGTCTGCGCCGCGCCGCAAGCTCGATCAGAAGCGCCGCGATTCCGGCGCCTAGCACGATGGCGATTGCGGCCGGGAGTGCATTGAGCATGAGCGGCAACCGGACTCCGCTTCCGGGCTGCGTGCGGTGCGTGTGGCGGACGGCAGGCCGTTTGCCCGGCTGTACGGCCGGTTCAGCAGGCGCCGGAAACGCCGTGTCGTCCGCGGAGTAGCCCGGAGTGAGCGGCAGGTCGCTTTTCTCGACCGGCAGCTTGAGGTCAAGGTTGTGAATCACATATTTCCCGGTTCCGGTGTCAAAGGTCGCGAGCTTGAGTTCCTGCTTGAACTCTCCCTCCTTCAGCGGAACGACCGCGTAGCGGATCCGGATGTCGTTGTCGCTCTTCTGAACCTCCGGCGGGAAGACGCGCATGTTTTCGAATGAGAGCTTCGGGGCGGAAAGCGTGTCGGCGGTTCCGCTGCCTTCGAGTTTCAGGAAGAAGGTCAGCGCTTCGCCCATTTTCGCGAGGTTGCGGTCGAATCCGCCCGTGAGCTTCCAGTCGCCAACGAGCCCGAGGTTGACGGCTCCCTTCGGCGCGGGCGGGAGCGGCTTCACCTCGAACGGCGCAGGGGAAGAAAGCGTCAGTTTGTACGGCTTGTAATCAAGGTCGTTGAAGAGAAAGCTGAAGCCGAATGAGCGGCGGCTTCCCCGCTGCCCTTCTTCGGCGATGTTCATCGTCAGCGACGCCTGCGGTTCGACCCTGCCCGGCTTCAGCGGGCGCAGGACCGTGTTGAAATCGAACTTGATGTAGCGGCGGCCGTCATGTATCGCAAGCCGGGAGATCGGTTCGCTGAAGCTCGCACTCTGGCCGTCCCGCCACCGGTAGCTCCGCAGGACCATATTGTCGACTCCCGTAAGGGTCGGCAGCTGAATCAGTTGCGGGCGCAGCGATTCGAGCGCAAACACCGAAATGCTGACCGGAATCGCTTCGCCGACGAAATAGCTCGGGCGCTCATTCGGAATGGTGAACTCTCCGAAAATCGCATTTTTGAGTATGACCGACTCTCCGGCGCCATCGTTTACCGCCATTTCCGACAGCGGGACGACATTCACTTCCAGCTGCTTCGTCATGAGCTCCTGCCCGTCGATTTTTACCTTGAAAGGCGGAATGACGAGCTTGCCCGGCCCGGTGCCGACGATGCCGATTCCGACGACGCGGGTGGTGCGCCCGTCGTCGGTGACTGAAAACTGATCCTGGCGCCGGTTGGTGAGCCAGCGGCCGTCTTTCAGCGGCGGGAGTGTTAACCTGTTATCCATATTCCCGTCGATATTCATGAAGAAGTTAAACGGTTCGTTTTCCGGAACGGAGTCCCGGTCGACCGACACCTCGATGCCGGCGGCCATGGCGAGGGCCGCCGCGAAAAACAAGACAGTAAAGATGATCTGTTTCACGTTACCAATCCTTTTCCACTTTGCGTTCCCCGTTGGCGGGATACCGATTGATCCGGTCGCGCAGAGATTTCTCTTCGTCCTGCATCATCTGCAGGAGCTGCTCGGCGGTTTCCGGGGAAATTTTATCTTCTTTCGCTTCGCCCTCCTCCTTGCCGGATTCGGCGTTCTCCTCCGCAGATTCGTCTTCGGACTTCTTCTGTTCGTCCGCTTTCTGCTGCTCTTCGGACTTCTTCTGTTCGTCTGCTTTCTGCTGCTCTTCGGACTTCTTCTGTTCGTCCGACTTGGATTCATCCTGCCTGCCGTCCTGCTTCTGTTGGTCGCGGGACTGCTGCTCCTGCTGCTTGTCGCCGCCGCTTTCGCCGCCGGCGGATGCGAGCGCTTTGGCCGCTTCATCGAGGTGTTTCTGCGCCTCTTTGCTGCGGTTGTTGCGGCGTTCCTGCGCGGCTTTTTCCAACTCCTGCCGGGCGCGCTCCGCCTGTTCGCTCATCTGTTTCTGGTCCAGTTCGTCCGCCTGTTTCTTCAACTGTTCGGCTTCACGTTTTGCCTGTTCGATGGCTTGATCCGCATTCTGCTGATCCCTGGACTGCTGATCCTGAGATTGTTGGTCTTTAGACTGCTGATCTTTGGACTGCTGATCCTGAGATTGTTGGTCCTTGGACTGCTGATCCTGAGACTGTTGATCTTTGGACTGCTGATCCTGAGACTGTTGATCTTTGGACTGCTGATCCTGAGACTGTT
>JABLYX010000077.1:0-7480 GCA_018265615.1 Lentisphaeria bacterium | reverse complement strand
CCTGAGACTGTTGATCTTTGGACTGCTGATCCTTGGACTGCTGATCCTGAGACTGCTGATCTTTGGACTGCTGATCTTTGGACTGCTGATCCTGCTGATCCTGCTGGTTCTGCTGCTGAGCCTGCTGGGTCTGCTGCTGCGCTTTTTTCTGCTGCTCTTTCAGCTCCTCGATTTTCTTCTTCAATATCTCAACCTGACGGCGGTCCGCAGCCAGTCGCGCGAGATTATTCGGAGCCTTTCCGGAGGACGCAAGGCTTTGACGGTACAGCTCTTCCGTGTCGCCGATCCGGGCGAGCGCCTCGTCGAGCACTTTCAGAGCCGGGTCAAGCTGCTGTGCTTTTACCGATTCCAACGCTCTCTTCAGGCTTTCTTCGACATTCCGGTGGGAGCCGATGCCGAGATTGAACAGGGATCGGGCGCGGACATCCGCATTCCCGACGCCCTCCTTGATCGCCTGTTCATAGAGAGCGGCAGCTTCCCCGTCGCCCGCAAGCTGCTTTTCGCGCGCCTGGTTGTACAGCTCCGCCGGAGTCGCACCGACGGCAAGCAGTGGAAGCAGCATCGCGAGCGGCATGATTGCGCGCCATTCGAACGGACGCTCCCCGAGCAGCAGATAGACGACAAGCAGCAGCGCCGCCGCCGCCAGCAGGAACGGGAAATCGTCGTACGGAATTGTCCGGTCGACCGCCTCCTGCTCTGCTTTGCCGAGCCGGTCGATCCGGCTGACGATCTGCGAAATACCGGGGGCGGTCACCGTGCTGCGGACATACATGCCGCCGGTCTCCCTGGCGAACTCCTGAAGCTTTTCCTCGTTCAGGCGGCTGGTGGCAAGTTCACCGTTGCCGGTGCGCTTGAAGCCGCCGCCTTCGTCCGGAACCGGGGCCGCAATGCGCGGATCCCCCAGGCCGATCACGAACAGCGGAATCCGCCGCTCCCTGAGTTTCGCAATCGCGGCGGCGCTGTTGCCGGAGAGTTCGTCGCCGTCGGTGATAAGCAGGATCGCCCGGTTTCCGGCCGCCGCGTCAAACGCCTCGAGCGCGATATTGATCGGCCGTTCCAGATCGGTCCCTCCGACCGGAATGCTGGCCGGGCCGAGCTCGTCGATATACTGCAGAAGCGTGGTTTTGTCCGACGTGAGCGGACATGCGAGGAACGCCCGCCCTGCGAACGCGATAATGCCGAACCGGTCGGTGCCGGTCTTTTCAACAAGCTCCCGGAGCAGATATTTCGCATGCTCAAGACGCGAGGGCGCCACATCGGTCGCCCACATGCTCTTCGACACGTCGAACAGCACGAGGATATCGCGGCCGAACGCCTGATGCGGGATCACCCGGAAAGAACGGTATGGACGCGCCGCCGCTCCGACGAGAAGAAGCATCACGATGACGAGCAGCGCGAAGCGGATTCTCCGTTTGGCGGGCGAGAACTTGACGGCTGCGGGGTCCGATGCGGATTGTCCCAGCAGTTGAGAAAGCATTTTTTTCCGTTTCGAGGCTGCGTGAAGCGCCGAAACGGCAAACAGCAAAAGCAACGGCAATGCGAGCCAGAGCAATTGTGGATAGACAAAATTCATAAGTGCTACCCTCCTTCTTCAATATCTGGAATATAATCGTTTTCTTCCGGTTTGTCAAGAGGGCAATGGAGGAAATCCCGGAGGAATGATGAATCCGGCTATCCGTATTATCATATACAAAGATGGCTGTGCCGCGATGCCGGCTTTGAAAATAAATCAATTTCCAGGCGCGGAACGCGATGGGAAAAGCCTTGCGCCGTTCCGGTCCGCGCAAGGCGGAGCCCGGAAAGCGCGGCCGGCGCACCGTCAGAACGGGAGTTCTTCTGTCGGCGGAGCGGAGGCGGGGGGCGGGGCGTTGCGGACGGGAGAGGGTACGTCGGCCTCGAAGTCGGTCCACTCTCCTTTTTCCCCGTCATCCCGGGTCAGAAGCTCGATTTTGCGCTCAAGTTTATCGAGCTTGGCACGGCAGATCTTCGCAAGCTCGCTCCCCGCCTCGAAATTCTGCATGAGTTCTTCAAGAGGGAGACGGCCGGTTTCCATTTTGGCGACGAGGGTTTCCAGTTTTTCCAGCGCCTGCTCAAACGGCATTGCTTCGAACTCTTCGCGTGCGGGCTTGTTCATTGATTTTCTCCAGTGGGGTGAAGAAGACTGTCGTCGAGGCGGAAGAAGCCGTTGCGATCGCGGTCGAAGCGGAACAGCTGTCCGGTCGGCATATGGAAATACCATGCGTGCAATGTGAGCTCTCCGGTATCGGTGCGGCTCCGGATCCACGGAAAGGTCAGCAAATTCTCAAGCCCGAGGACCAGCGAAGCCTCTTCACAGGCGCGGCAGCGTGTCGCCTCCGGAGACTCCGTCATCGAGG
Source organism: Lentisphaeria bacterium (assembly GCA_018265615.1). Lineage (GTDB taxonomy): Bacteria > Verrucomicrobiota > Lentisphaeria > Victivallales > Victivallaceae > Victivallis. The sequence continues at coordinate 5,105 of JABLYX010000077.1, read as the reverse complement.
CGTTGACCGCCTGCTTGGCCGGTTCCGCGAGGTTGAGCCACGGGTCGAGGAATTGCCCGGCCGGATGCTCCGGAGTGCGCTGCATCAGCGCCTTGATTCCGCCGCAATCGGAGTGCCCGAGCAGGATCAGGTGCCCGATGTTGAGCTCAGATACCGCATATTCGAGCGCAGCGCTGACGCCGTGATGGCGCGCGTCCGGCTCATAGGGCGGGACGAGGTTCGCGACGTTCCGGATCACGAAGAGATCCCCGGGGTCGCTCTCAAGCAGAATCGCCGGGTCGACCCGCGAGTCGGAGCATGACAGCACACACACGCGCGGATGCTGGCCGTGCCGGAGTTTTTCAAACAGCTCCGAATCCCCCGCAAACCAGTTGTTGTGGAAATTCCGGAATCCTTCAATCAGCTTGTGAATCGATTCTTCCATTTTATTTCATCATATCCATCATGAACCGGAATGTGCGGTCATTGTATCCCGGCAGGTTTTCGTGACCGAAGTCAGGGTAAAACACATGCTCCTTCGGCGACGTGATTTTGTTGAAAGCCGCGAATTGGGTGGAGGGCGGACAGACCGTGTCCATGAGCCCCGTCGCCATCATGATCCGGCAGCGGATGCGCGGCGCGAGATTCTGCACGTCGATGTAGCCGAGCCGCCGGAAGAACTCCTCTTCGCGCGCATGGGTCGGGTCGAACCAACGGAAATAGTACTGGAGCTCGTCATATGCGGCCTTGGCAAGGTCCATGTTCCAGACCCGGCGGTAGTCGGAGAGGAACGGAAAGGCCGCGGAGGCCCGGTTCAGCTCCGGCACGAGCGCCGCGCAGGCGAGCGTGAGGCCGCCGCCCTGCGAACCGCCCGTCGCTCCGACCCGGCTTTCGTCGACGTCGTCCATCGCCATGACGATGCGGGCGAGGCGGGCGGTGTCGAGGAAAATACTGCGGAAGAGCAGCTTTTTCGGGTCAGGATCGTCCACGCCGCGGATGATGTGCCCGCGCAGCGTTGTGCCGGCCACCGGCGTGACGTCCTGAGACGGTCCGCCCTGGCCGCGCACGTCGAGCGTCGCGACCGTGAATCCGGCGCAGACATAGCTGAGCTTGTCGCACCAGTCGCCGGAGTTGCCGGAATAGCCGTGAAACTGCACGACCGCGGGATGCTTTCCTTTCGGATTGGCCGGGCGCAGCAGTTTGGCATGGACGCGGGCATTGCCGGTTCCCGTGAACCAGAGGTCGAAGCATTCGGCGTTCGGCGCCTGAAAAGCCGCGGGAGTCAACTCGACTTCCGGCGGGATCGTCTCCAGTTCGGCCAGCGATTCATCCCAGTAGCGGTCGAAATCTCCGGGGAGAGGGGAACTGCCGAGATAGGCTTTCAATTCGGCAATCGGCTTATCAATCAGCATGATGAATTTCCTTTGGATATTGAAAAGGGGCGGCCCGCTGCCGCCCCGTCTGTATTCGGATTATTCGATGTAGGCCGGTTTGTCGGTCCGGAACGGACAGGCCGGGAACCCTTCCTTGTTGTAGAAGTTCAGGTTGCCCGCGTAGCTGACCCAGGCGTAGCGGACCGCAGTCGGCTCCTTGATGAACGGGGAGCTCACCACGACCTTGTCGCCGTCGATGACCGCATCGGCCCAGATGAAGACGCCGTCCCTGCCGGCGATGGCGAAGCAGTTCAGCTTGCCGTCTTTGTTGTCGCTGGCGACCAGGCCGCCGCCGACATTGTTGAAGGAGATGATCGCCTTATCGCCGTCGATCTTCATCGAACGGAAGAAGGGGCCGGAGGAGACGATCTCCTGGCCGTAGTGGATGCGCTCGGCCTCCTTCGCGAGGCGGTAGCCGACGATCTGCTTGTTGGCCGGATGGATGTCGGAGTGGTCGCCGGCGTCGATGCAGACGGCCATGCCGGTGTAGGGCTCGGAGAGCGTGGCGGTCTGCGCTTCGCGGAACGCGGCCCAGGAGGGGTTGCCCGGGAGGCGCTCGACCCAGAAGTCGTCCGGCAGCCGGTTGCCCGGCGTATGCTTTTCAAAGCCGGAGAGCTGGACGAAAAGGAACGGCAGGGCCGGGTTGTTCCAGCGGGTCCGCATGTCGGAGATCAGCAGCTTCTGAAGCTCGATGTAATCCTCGGGTGACCCGGCGTTGCTTTCTCCCTGATACCAGAGCACGCCACAGATCGGATAGACCGTCCACGGAGCGATCATCGAGTTGAAGAGCGTCGCCGGGAAGCTCGGGTGCTTCTCGTTCGCGGACATGAACGCCAGCGGATCGGGACGCTTGCCGATGATTTTCAGGTCGGCGGCGAATTCAAGCCTGAAGCGCCACTCTCCGGCAAGGCTGATTTTCCGGTCGCCGCTCTGCAGGAACATCTCCGATGGTGCGCCCTGAAGGCCGCCGTCGCCGAACATGTCGCTGACGCGGATCGCGATGACGTTGCGTCCCGCTTTCACGAGGTTGCCGGGGACCTGATAGACCCGCTTGACGGCCCAGTAGTTGTCGACGTTCGTTCCGGTCGAACCGATTTTGACTCCGTTGAAGTAGGCTTCGTCGCAGTCGTCGACGGCCCCGAGCGAAAGCGTGAGCGGCTTGCCCGTCATGACCGGGGGCAGTTCGACCGACTTGCGGTACCAACCGACGCCGTCGACGCCGTCCGGGAAGGAATTCTTGAGGTCGGTGATCCGCTGCCAGTCCGCATCGACGTAATCGGGATCTTTCCAGGCCGCGGCCGCGGCACTCTCCTTGAGATGGGTGGCGTAGAAGCGTTTTTCCCAGTCGGCGAACTCTTTTCTGGCCTGCGCGACGGACGCCTCATATTTCTCCCTGCGTTCCGCGGAGTCCTTGCCGAGTCCGTCGATCATGAGCACTTCTCTGGTCCGGCCGGCACTCTTGTAGGCGTCGTAGCTGATCCACGGCTGGATGGCGGTTCCGCCCCAGTTGGCGCTGATGAGGCCGATCGGCACGTTGACGTCTTTCTGGAGCTGGCGGCCGAAATAGAACGCGACCGCGCTGAACGGCGCCACCGTTTCCGGCGTGCAGAGCTGCCAGCCGGGCCCTTTGACTTCGTCCTGGACCTTCCCGGGGGAGACATACTTCTGCGAGGTCGCGTTATAGAGGCGGATCATCGGATAATTCGCCTGGGCCGCCTCTTCCTTGCCGTTCCGGGTGGACCAGAATTTGCCCTTGCTGTAGACCGGCATCTCCATATTGGACTGGCCGCTCGCGAGCCAGACGTCGCCGATCAGGACATCCTTGAATACGACCGGTTCACTGCCGGGCGCGCCGGTGACGCTGACCATATAGGGGCCGCCGGCCTCCATCTCCGGCAGGACGGCCTCCCAGCTGCCGTCTTCCCCGGCAGTCGCAAGCGCGCTGCTCTCTCCGATGCCGACGAGAACCGTTTCCCCGGGCGCGGCGTTCCCGCTGATCCGGACCGGCTGGTGGCGCTGGAGCACCATGTAGTCGCCGTAAACCTTGTGAACCGAGTAATTCGACGCCATTCGGATCTCCGGCTTTTCCGTCGTGCAGGCGGCGAGCAGGAGGGCGGCGGCGAACGCCGCCAGCAGCGGAATTCGTTTCAGCATCTTTCAACCCCTTTCGTTGTTTCTGCCAAAGTGGACATTGGTTTATTATAATCCCCGAACGGCGGATTTTCAATTGCCGGCGATGAAAATCAGGGCGGATTTTGATTTTGCGGAGTTTTTTAAGCGCCTCCGGCTTGCATTTTCCCGCAACTCAAGTTAAGTTATATCCCTATTGAAGACCGAAACAGTTCGGCAGAATTCACAACAAGTTAAGGAGTCTTTTTATGGCGGTCAGCTACAAAGATCTCGGCCTCGTGAACACCAAAGAGATGTTCGCCAAGGCGATGAAGGGCCACTACGCGATTCCGGCGTACAACTTCAACAACATGGAACAGCTCCAGGCGATCATCCAGGCCTGCGTCGAGACCGAATCTCCGGTGATTCTTCAGGTTTCGAAGGGCGCCCGCGAATATGCGAACCAGACCCTGCTGCGTTACCTCGCGCAGGGCGCGGTCGAGTATGCGAAGGAGATTTCCGGCGGCAAGGGCATTCCGATCTGCCTGCACCTCGACCACGGCCCGGACTTCGAGACCTGCAAGAGCTGCATCGACATGGGGTTCTCCTCGGTCATGATCGACGGTTCCCATCTGCCGTATGAAGAGAACGTCGCGGAGACCCGCAAGGTCGTCGAATACGCGCATAAGTTCGGCGTGACCGTCGAAGGCGAGCTGGGCGTTCTGGCCGGCGTCGAAGACGACGTGAAGGCAGAACACCACACCTACACGCAGCCGGAAGAGGTCGAAGACTTCGTCAAGCGCACCGGCGTCGACTCTCTCGCCATCGCGATCGGCACCAGTCATGGCGCATTCAAGTTCAAGCCGGGCGACGATCCGAAAATCCGTCTGGACATCCTCGCGGAAATCGAAAAGCGCATCCCGGGCTTCCCGATCGTGCTGCACGGTTCTTCGAGCGTCCCGCAGGACCTGGTTAAGATCATCAACGAGAACGGCGGCAAGCTGAAAGACGCGATCGGCATCGGCGAGGACCAGCTCCGTGCGGCTTCGAAGTCCGCGGTCTGCAAGATCAACATCGACTCCGACGGCCGTCTCGCGATGACCGCCGCGATCCGCAAGGTCTTCAATGAGAAGCCGGCGGAATTCGATCCGCGCAAATACCTCGGCCCGGCCCGTACCGCGCTGAAGGAGCTTTACAAGCGCAAGAACGTCGACGTGCTCGGTTCTGCCGGCCACGCCTACGACAAATAAGCTTTCCGGCTTATCAATAAAAAGCGGCTCTTCCCGAACGGGGAGAGCCGTTTTTCTGTGCCCCGAGGTCAGAGCGGGGAGTCGGGCGCAATCAAAAGCACCAGCTGAGCTGGTGGTATGCACTGTGCCTTAAAGGCAGGGGTACTGGCAGCTCGACACGGGCTTTGAATGATCTGCCAGCCGCATTGACTTCACAGGCTTGCCGCTAAAGCGGCACGTGAGGTTTTTTCATTTACATTGCGATATTAGTAAATGCTGTTCGTCTATTCTCTATTGCCTATTTATTCAAGGGGGGTAAATACCCCGACCCTTGGGTCGTTATTTATAATTTCTG
>JABLYX010000120.1 GCA_018265615.1 Lentisphaeria bacterium | reverse complement strand
ACATATTCATCATTATACGCTCCCCCTCGCGCGCACGGTTCAGCGGCGGAGGTCCCTCACCGAGTCGCCGATCGTCAATTCGAGCGGCAAAACGATCTTATAGGGGCGTTCGTCCGGCTGCGGAGAGCTCATCATCTGGAAAATGCGCTGCGCGGATTTGATGCCGAGCTCACGCGGCGCGAGATGCAGATGCGTGAGCTTGAGCCCGAACACATTGTCAACCGTGTCATCGAACGTGATGACGCTGAAATCCTCCGGGCAGGAAAAGCCGCACGCCTTGAGTTCGCGGCAAACCACCGCCGCGGCCACCGCATGCGACGTGATGAGCGCGCCCGGGCAGTGACCGGACTCCAACCAGCCGCGGAAGCAGGCCGCAACGTCGCCGTCGTCCGAGCTCTCCGCGGTCCGGCTTTCGAAATTCTCCATGCCGAGCGCGTTGATCGCCTCGACCATCACGCCGTTGCGGCGGCGCAGGAACGAGCTGGCCCGGCCCGAGCCGCAGAGAAACCCGATCCGCCGGAACCCGCGCTCCACAAGGTGCCGCGCCGCCATGACGCCGCCCGCAAAGTCGTCGTAGCAGACCGAGTTCAGCGGGATATCCTGCCGGTCGGCCGAAATCAGCACCGGCGTGACCCCGGCCCCGACCAGCCGGTCGACGATTTCACTGGCCGGGTTGCCGATGACCAGTACGCCGTCCGCATTCACGAGGCGGCCGAAAATCATCTCGTTCTCCTCATGATGCATGATGTCGTCGGACTCCCACGTGCAGATATTCATCCGCACATTGCCGTACCGGCTGAAAAAGCTCTGCACGCCGCGCAGCGTCTCCGCCATGAAGTCCAGCAGCAGCATGTTCTTCTGCTCCGCCAGCGGGCAGAGCAGCAGCTCAACGTTGTAGGTGCGCATTTCCGCGCGCGATTCACGTTTCCGCGCGATGGAACTCGCATCGTATCCGAGGTTCTCCACGGACGTCATGACCCGCCGGCGGGTATGCTCGTCAACCTGTCCGCGCCGGTTCAGCACCCGGGAGACGGTTGCGATCGATACGCCCGCGGCCTCCGCCACCTGCGTCAACGTCACCGGTTGTCTCATTGCCATTTCTTACCTCAATGCTTCTTCTTACTGTAATCTTACAGTAAATATTATGGACTGTTTTCCTGCCGTTGTCAAGCCGAAAGCGCGATATTTTCCGAAAAAGCGGCTCTCTCCGCCGGTTCCGCGCCCCGGCCCTAGGGGGTGTAATAGGTTGACCAGAGCGGATAGCCCCAGCTCTCCTTCGCCCACTCCTCCTTCGGGCTGAAGCCGATTTTACGGGGATTGGTTCCGAAAGCCAGCGTTTCGGCGTGCCCGTCAATCATGGCGAAGTTGCTGCCGGCGCCGTCGTGGTCACGGATGTACTTCGGGTCGCTGTTGAACCGGGCAAGGCTCTTGTTGAAGTGCCACATGGAGGCCTCTTTGAAGACCGGGGATTTATACTCGGTCACCATGACCGTCCGGCCGGCCATGCTGCAGCGGGTGATCTTTCCCGCGATCCCGGTCTTGCCGTTGAACGTATTGGACTTGGTCGGCAGGAGCCAGCCGTTGATGCTGTAATTCGTGGCGGCGGTGGAGGAAGTCGTGCCCCCGTAAACGTCTCCCGAGAAGCCGAGCCCCTGGATGAAACCGGGGTTCGGCGTATTGTTATACACGCCCGGATTGCCGGCGCAGTAGAAGATTTTATCTCCGAAGGCGTAACTTTTCCGGAGCGTCTGCATCCACCAGATGCTGTTCCACGCACTCTCCGCGACGCCCGGATGGCACGGCAGCATGTCCCTGCTGTCGTTCGCATAGAGAATGACTCCCTGCGCAAGGTTCCTGATATTGCTTTTACAGTTGGCTACCCGCGCCCGCGTCCGCGCCTTCTGCAGCGACGGCAGCAGCATCGACGCGAGAATCGCGATGATCGCAATCACCACGAGGAGCTCGATCAGCGTAAAACTGCGCTTCCGCATCCCAATCTTCCGACACGCACCTTTCATACCCGTTTTCGCAATCGCGGCAACCATTCCTGCCCCCGTCCATTTCATCCGGCTTCGTTTACTGTAAAAATTAATTTTATTTACTGTAAATATTATGACTCTTTTTACAGCAAAAGTCAAGCGTTTTTCACACCGACACGCAAAAAAAGTATGATTTTTCTGTACAACCGTCGTTTTTTTCCGGAAAACCTCACCCGGCGGTTCCGCCCGGACGGATCGGATATACAGCTGTTTTCCCCGCTTTTCCATCCGTTTTCCTTGATTTTTCCCCGGAATGCGTTATTATAATTAGGTATCGCTAATATGAAGAGGAGGAGATCATCATGGAATTTTATTTCGGTTTCATCCATCATTGGGACAAGATTCTGGTCGGGCTGATCGCGCTCGGCGCGATATGGCTCCTGATCCGGAAATTCCGGAAAGGCGAATGCAACTGCGGCAGCTGCGGCAAGAAGTGCCCGGCCCGGAAATTCAAGGAGCGGTGAATCATGAAAAAGCTCAGCTTCACCGTCAGCGGCATGCACTGCGCTTCATGCGCGGCCGCCGTCGAACGGGCCGTCAGGGCGCTTCCCGGAGCCACAGAGGTCTATGTCAACATCGCGACGAACCGCATGACACTCGAAGCCGACGAGAGCGTTCTTCCGCCGGAGAAAATCACGGAGGCCGTCAAAAAGGCCGGATACGAAGCCGCCCCGATCGAATCCCCGGCGGCGCGCGCCTCAAAATTGGAGTTCGCCGTCGGCGGCATGCACTGCGCCTCGTGCGCGGCCGCCGTCGAACGGGCCGTCAGGGCGCTCCCAGGCGCATCAGAGGTCTATGTAAAC
>JABLYX010000019.1 GCA_018265615.1 Lentisphaeria bacterium | reverse complement strand
TTGACTCCATGCGTTTTTCTGATACATTACTGGAACGGTGCCGGGTGGTCGGAACCCCCGGCGTCGGGTTCGGCCCGGGCGGCGAGGGATATTTCCGGCTGACCGCTTTCGGCGGACGGGAGCGCACGGCTGAAGCGGTGGAACGCATCCGGAGCACGGAGCTTTTCGCCTGAGGAGCGACAATGGATGAACAACTGAAGTCCGAAATCACCGTTTTGCAGGAGATCAGCTCGGCGATCGTGCACGAGCGCAACGTCGATGCGCTCCTCAACAAGGTCCTCGACGTGTTGAACCGCCGCATGGGCATGCTGCGCGGAACCTTTACGCTGCTGCAGGGCGACACGCTGGCCATCGAAGCCTCGCAGGGGCTCGACGAGGCGGAGAAGCAGCTCGGCCGATACCATATCGGGGAGGGGATCACCGGGCACGTGGCCGAAACCGGCCGCCCGCACCTGATTCCGGACATCCGCCGCGACAGCCGTTTCCTGAACCGCACGAGGTCGCGCGACCGCAAACAGCCCGTCGCCTTCATCTGCGTACCGATCATCCATCTCGAGCAGGTGATCGGCACCCTGAGCATCGACCGGCTCATCGAGCCGGATACGGATCTGGAAAACGACATGGCGCTGCTCGAAATCATCGGCAACATCACGGCCGAAGCCGTCGCCGTCGTGCGGAAGGAGCACGAGGAGCGCGAAAGCCTGCTCGAAGAGAACCGCAGGCTGCGCGAGATGCTCTCGGAGAATCCCGGCGAGATGGTCGGCAACTGCCGCGCGATGCAGCAGGTCTACGAGCTCGTCCGGCAGGTCGCGCCGTCGGATGCGACCGTGCTGATCCGCGGCAGCTCCGGCACCGGCAAGGAGCTGGTCGCCCGCGCGATCGTCAACCTTTCGGGGCGGCGTGAGAAGCCGTTCATCTGCCTGAACTGCGCGGCGCTGCCGGAGAACCTCGTCGAGAGCGAACTCTTCGGCCACGAAAAGGGGGCCTTTACGGGTGCGACGGGCCGCCGGATCGGGCGCGCCGAGGCGGCCGACGGCGGCACGCTCTTTCTCGATGAGATCGGCGACCTTTCGCTGCAGACGCAGGTCAAGCTGCTGCGTTTCATCCAGGAGCGCACATTTTCGCGGGTCGGCAGCAACGCCGAGCTGCGTTCTGACGTGCGCTTCCTCGCCGCGACGAGCCGGAACCTCGAGGAGCTTATGAGCAGAAAACTGTTCCGGGAGGACCTTTACTACCGGCTGAACATCTTTCCGATCGTGATGCCGGATCTGGCGAAGCGAAAGAGCGACATCATCCTGCTTGCCGAACACTTCATCGAAAAGATGAACGTGAAGTACGGCAAAAAGGTTTCGCGGCTCTCGACGCCCGCGATCAATATGCTTATGGCCTACCACTGGCCCGGCAACGTGCGCGAGCTTGAGAACTGCGTCGAACGCGCGGTGCTGACCGCGCAGGACGAGTGCATCCACGGCTACAACCTGCCGCCGTCGCTGCAGACCGGCGGGGAGTCCGGCACGGAGCTGCTGCCGGACGGCAGGGCGTCGTTCAACACGCTGGTGGATTCCTATGAGCGCGAGCTCATCGTCGAGGCGCTGAAGCGGAACTCCGGCAACATGTCGGCCGCCGCCCGGGGCCTCGGGCTCTCGCCGCGCGTGATTCATTACAAAATCGGAAAACTCGGCATTACCCCGGAGTGGTATGCCGACGGAGAGTAAAATACGAAAACGAAGAGGAAAGCGCAATGAAAAAAATTCTGATGATCGCCGGTGATTTCGTCGAGGATTACGAAATGATGGTGCCGTTCCAGGCGCTGCAGGTGGCCGGCTGCGAGGTCGTCGCGGTCGCGCCGGACAAAAAGCCGGGGGAGGTGATCCGCACGGCGGTTCACGATTTCGAGGGCGACATGACCTACTCCGAGAAGCGCGGGCACAACTTCACTTTGAACGGCGACTTCAACCTCGTCGATGTGAAGAAGTTCGACGCGCTCGTGCTGCCGGGCGGGCGTTCGCCGGAATACCTGCGGCTCGATGTCCGCGTGCTTGAGATGATCCGGATGTTCGACCAGCAGAAGAAGCCGATCGCCGCGGTCTGCCACGGTCCGCAGCTGCTGACCGCCGCCGGAATCATCGCCGGGCGGAAAATCAGCGCGTATCCGGCCGTGAAACCCGAAGTCGAAATGGCCGGGGCAACCTATGTCGAACTGCCGATGACCGGCGCCGTGACGGACGGCCACTTCGTGACCGCCCCCGCCTGGCCCGCGCACCCGGAATGGCTCCGGCAGCTGCTCGCCCTGCTGCGTCAGGCTTAGGGCTTATCGCTGAATAAGAAAATTGTGCCTTCTCGCGTTATTTGGCGCAGACACGACCCGGCATGACTCAGCCAAGTAAAAGTCAGCCTCAAAAAGCGCAGCTTTTTGAGGCGTCGGCACCGGCACCTTGCCGGTCAGGGGGAGGTTCGGAGGGGGACGAAGTACCCCCTCCGAGTCCCGCGGCGGTTTCAGCGAGATTGCAGTGGCGTCAGGCGAGGTATTTGCTCCGCAGGTATGCGAGGAACGGGGCGGGGTTGATCCGGTCCGAACCTGTGAGGCGGCGCAGCAGCTCCTTCGGCGGCAGCGAAGCACCGTAGCTGTGAATATTTTCGCGCAGGAAGGTGCGGAATGCATCGAATTTTCCTGCCGCGAACTCCTCGTCCAACCCCGGGATCGCTTCGTGCGCGAGCTGCCACACCTGCGCGGCGATGAGGTTTCCGAGCGCGTAGGTCGGGAAATAGCCGAAGCCGCCGCTGGTCCAGTGGACATCCTGCAGGACGCCGAGCCGGTCGTTCGGCGGTGTGATTCCGAGATACTCCTTCATCTTCGCGTTCCATGCCCCGGGCAGCTCCGCGACGGAGAGTGTTCCGTCGAACAGCGATTTTTCGAGGTCATAGCGCAGCAGGATGTGCAGATTGTAGGTCGCTTCATCCGCCTCGATGCGGATCAGCGACGGCTCGACCCGGTTCATCGCGCGATAGAACGTTTCAAGCGGGATTCCGCCGAGCTCCCCCGCGAATTTCTTCTGCATGACGGGGTAGAGCCAGCGCCAGAACGGCAGGCTGCGGCCGAGCTGGTTCTCCCACAGCCGCGACTGCGACTCGTGGAACGCGAGCGACGCGCCGTCCGCCAGCGGCGTGCGGTCGAATTTCCGGTCGATCCCCTGCTCGTAGATCGCATGTCCCGCCTCATGGATCGTGCTGAAGAGGCACGACAGCGGCAGCTGCGGGAACACCTTTGTCGTGATCCGCACATCCGTGAGCCCGAAGCTCGTCGTGAACGGGTGCTCGGTCAGGTCGATGCGTCCGCGTGTGAAATCGTACCCGATCTTCCGTGCGACCTGCTCTGCGAGCTTCAACTGCTTCTGCGGCGGAAAAGCGGCATGGAGGAACGCCGCGTCCGGCTGTCCCCGCTTCACCGCCTCGCGGACCAGCGTGGTCTGCTCGCGCCGCAGGACGGCGAAAACCGGGTCGATCTCCGCGACGGTCAGCCCCTCCTCGTAATCGTCCAGCAGCGGATCGAGCGGGTGCCCGGCGGGCGCGTGCAGGGCGGCCTGTTCCCGGCGCAGCTCAAGCAGACGTTCGAGGTTCGGCGCGAACCGGGCGAAATTCTGCTCCTCGCGCGCCTGAAGCCATGCGCCGTAGGCGGCGGAGCTCGCCGCTCCGAGCTCGCGGACCAGCCGGGGCGGCATTTTCCGTTCCTTCTCATAGTCGTGCCGGACCTTGCGCAGCAGCGCCGCTTCGAACGAGCCCGGTTCGAATTCGGTTTTGCCGAGCGCCGCGAGCGCTCCGGCGAACGCGCGGCTTGTGAGCTTTTCGTGCATGACCCCGGCGAGGGCCTCCATCTGCCTGCCGCGCCCCTCGGCGGCGCCGGATGGGAGGTAAGTCTGCATGTCCCATTCCAGCAGCGCGAGCGCCGCGGCGAGATCGCGGATTTCGTAGATCAGCGTAAGCAGTTTCTTGAATTCTTTCGACATGATAAACTCCGTTCGTCAATGTTGTTATGCGTTAATATAAGGGCGCTGCGGCGGAATGCAAGACCGCGGAGAAAGAATATGGTTACGCGGAACCGGTTGTTTTTTTCATGAATTTACTCGTTGCAATTATTGAAAAGGAAAGTTTTTCATGGTAAAGTAATAAAATGCAGAAACTGAAGAGTGGGGTATTCAGTATTCGGTGAACAGAGGGGACTGAGCCGTAATGGGCAGAGGTAAGACTTATCTCGGTTATGATGTGCTTGTCGGTGCCCGCAGCCGGATCGCATGGATTTTTGAAGAGTTTTCTCAGGTCTATCTTTCATTTTCCGGCGGGAAAGACAGCACCGTCATGTTCCACCTTTGCGCGGAAGCCGCGCGGAAGCTCGGCCGGAAGTTCGGAGTGCTTTTCATCGACTGGGAGTGTCAGTATAAGCTGACCATCGACCATGTCGCGGAGATGTTCGAGGAATATTCCGACGTCGTCGAGCCCTATTGGTGCTGCATTCCGCTGCGGACCGTGAATGCGGTCAGTGTCTTCGAGCCGGAGTGGACCTCGTGGGAGGAGGGCAAGGAGTGGATCCGCAAAAAGCCGGACATCGCGATCAAGGATGGCCGCTACTTTCCGTTCTATGTCCCCGGCATGACTTTCGAGGAGTTCGTGGTCGAATTCGGCTTCTGGTACGCCGGGAAGCGCAAGGCCGCCTGCTTCGTCGGGATCCGCGCCGCCGAATCCCTGAACCGCTGGGCGACTGTCGCGCCGGGCCGCGTCAAACGGACCTGCAAGGGGAGGCGCTGGACTACGCTGTTCAACTATGTGCTCTGCAACGCGTATCCGCTTTACGACTGGACGACCGAGGACATCTGGACCTACTGCGGCAAGTTCGGTAAAATCTACAACAAGCTTTACGACCGCTTCTACCAGGCGGGGGTCCCGCTGAGCCGCATGCGGATCTGCGAGCCGTTCGGGAACGAGCAGCGCCAGTCCCTCGACTACTGGCAGATCATCGAGCCGGAGACCTGGGGACGCATGGTCGCCCGGGTCAACGGCGCGAATTTCGGTTCGGTCTATGCGCGTGAGCGGGGGATCGTGCTCGGCAACTACCGCATCTCCAAACCGGACAACCACACCTGGAAAAGCTTTGCGATGCTGCTGCTTGAATCGATGCCCCGGAACACCGCCGAGCATTACCGCAACAAGATCGCAGTATACCTGCGCTGGTGGACCACGAAAGGAGGGTTCCCGGAGGGCATTCCGGACGAGCAGCAGGGCGACACCGGGTCGAAGGATGTCCCCAGTTGGCGGCGCATCTGCAAGTGCCTGCTCAAAAACGATTACTGGTGCCGGACGCTCTGTTTCTCCCCGACCAGGACCGCGGCGTACCGGCGATATTGTGAACTCATGGCGCAAAGGAGGAAGTTATGGCAGTTGATCTGAGTTGCTACGAAAAGGTTCCGGAGTGGGCGTACGAGCACCCGGTCATCCGGATCTACTGGATCCCGGTCGGGCAGATCGAGGCCAATGACTACAATCCGAATGTCGTGGCGCCTCCTGAAATGGAACTGCTGGAGCTCTCGATCCGCGAGGACGGCTTCACGCAGCCGATCGTGGTCTGGCTGCGTGAGGACGGCCGCTTCGAAGTCGTGGACGGCTTCCACCGCAGCAAGGTCGGCCGGAAGCTCGGGCTCACCCATCTGCCCTGCGTCGTGCTGAACCGCGGCGAGGACGACCGGAACGAACGGATGGCCGCAACCGTCCGGCACAACCGCGCCCGCGGTAAACACCAGATCATGGAGATGAGTAAAATCATCCTCGACCTGAAGCGGCGCAACTGGAACGACGCGAAGATCGGCCGCAGCCTCGGCATGGAGCCGGACGAGGTGCTGCGCCTCTCCCAGATCGGGGGGCTGGCCGAGGCGTTCAGTGAACGCGAGTTCTCCGAGGCGTGGAAGTGAGGAATGCCGCCATTCGTCCGGAGTTTCGGGGGCGGTTGGCTTGACTTTTTCCGAAAGGCCTGCTACTGTATAGCATGCTGGAGCACCGTGACCCGCACGGTGATGAGATTGCACACCAATATGGAGGAAAATGCATTATGAAATCCGTCAAAGGCACTGAAACCGAAAAGAATCTTCTGAAGTCCTTTTCCGGGGAATCCCAGGCGCGGAACCGCTACACCTATTTCGCCGGCGTCGCCCGCAAGGAGGGCTTCGTCCAGATTGCGAATATCTTCGAAGAGACCGCGAACCAGGAGAAGGAGCACGCGAAGCGCTTCTTCAAGTTCCTCGAGGGCGGAGAACTCGAAATCACCGCGAGCTTCCCGGCCGGAATCATCTCCGACACGGCGACGAACCTGACCGAAGCCGCCGGCGGCGAATATGACGAGTGGCACAACCTCTATCCCGCGTTCGCGGAAGTCGCCCGCAAAGAGGGCTTCCCCGAGATCGCGGCGGTGTGGGACCATGTCTGCGTCGCGGAGAAGCAGCATGAGCGCCGTTACCGCGCGCTTCTTGAGAATGTGAAGAACTCGACCGTCTTCAAGAAACCGAAGGAGATCGTCTGGCGCTGCCTGAACTGCGGTTATCTGCATGTCGGCTTCGAGGCTCCGAACGTCTGCCCGGCCTGCGCGCATCCGCAGGCTCACTTCGAGGTTCTCGCCGAGAACTGGTAAGCTTTCCGCTTTTTGAACGTAAATGCCTCGCCGAGCGTCTGCTTCGCGGGGCGTTTTTTATGGGAACCGCAGCCGGAAAGCCCGGTGCAGCTCTTTGTCGGCGTATGGATCCGGCGCGTCCGGCGCGAGCTCAGGCTCCGTGTAGCCGGAGATGATGGCATGGATATGCACCGCCTCATCCTTTTCTTCGAATTCGAAGCGCCAGGTGCGGAACGCAAGGAGACGGCGGCCCGGCTGCGGGAGCTGTTCGAGGCGCTGGCGCCTGGCGTCCGGCTCCCGGGTGCCGAGCTGGACGCGCGCGGTGTTTTCCAGATCCGGCCCGCCGCGGGCGAGAATCCATGCCGCCGCCGCCGCCGCTTCCGGGGAAAGGGTGACGGCGCGCACGGTCTGGCCCGCTTCTTCGCGCCACCCGGCTTTCGCCAGGGGGAATGCGTCCGCTGCCGGAACGTACGGCTTGATATCGAGGATCGGCGTGCCGTCGAGCAGGTCGAAATTGCGGATGAAGAGCCTCCTGCCTTCGACTCCGGCCAGCTCGACCGCCGAGATTCCGATCGGATTCGGGCGGTGCGGCGAACGGGTCGCGAAGAGCCCGCGCTTGCGGCTGCTGCCGTCCGGCGGGAGCACCTTCGGCTTCCAGCGGCTGTTCCGGTCGAAGACGAAGACGAGCCAGATACGCTCGAATCCCGCGAGGTCCTCGAGCGCCTGTTCGAAACAGCGGCCCGGCAGGAGCTCGATGACGCCCTCGTTCCGGGCGAATACGGCCTGGCGCGGCGCCTCCTGCGGATAATTCCCGCCGCCGGACTTCACAAAGCCGACCGGTTCGAACGTGAACGCCATCCGGATCACTCCTGGCGGAGCGCCGCCGTGATCGCGAGCATCTGCGGCAGCAGCTGCTTTTTGCGCGAGAGCACTCCGGGCAGCGCGAAGAGGTCCGGTCCGGCCGGCGCATAGGGCAGGCTGCGCACGATGTCGCCGCTGCCGAGCGCGAGCAGCTCGGAATTCTCGCGGACCGCGTCGGTCACGAGCAGCCCGAAGAAGTCGAGCTTCTCCTCTTCGATGCGGCGGCGGATCTCTTCCGCGAGTTCGTCGCGGCGCTGGTGCAGCAGCTCGAGATTCGTCTCCTCCACCTGCGACAGCGCGAATTTGTAGTCGCCGTCGGTGTAGGTCTTGCAATCGCCGCCGATTACCTCCCCGGCCGGTTTGACCGCGAGCGGGGAGTCGATCTGCATGAGCTCGGTCATGAGCTCTTCGCCGGTGACGCCGGAGAGCTTTTCGAGCCACTCGCACATGCGCCGGTCGAGCGGCGCGGTGGTCGGGGACCTGAGGAGCAGCGTATCCGAGACGATCCCCCCGAGCAGCAGCCCGGCCAGCTCCGGCGTGAGGCTTTCGCCGCAGCTGCGGTACATCATCGCGATCAGTGTGCAGCTGCTGCCGACGGTGTCCGCGGTGAAGCGGATCGGCGCGGCGGTCGGCATCATTCCGATGCGGTGGTGATCGACGACTTCGACGACCGGAATCTCCTCGACGCCGGGGAGGCTCTGCTCCGGCTCGTTGTGGTCGACGAGAATCATGCGGTACGGCGGCTGCTCCGAGAGCTGTTTCTTCAATACGACGCCGGCCAGGCGCCCCTGCGCGTCGAGCACCGGCAGGATGTCGGCGGGAGACGCGAGGATGCGGCTTCGCAGGTCGCGCAGCCGGTCGTCCGGCGAGAGCGTGAGGTCGTTGTCCGGGAACTGCGTGAATTCGACCGGTGTGCTGAACTTCAGCCGGCGGATGACGGTGGCCGAGTCGAGGCCGGTTTTCAGGATCGAAACCCGGTGCGCGGCGGCCTCCTTGAGGATCAGCGGGTCGACCGGACGGTTGCCGGTCACGATCAGCAGCCGCAGCTCGCGGTGCAGCGCGCGCAGGTGGATCTCGGGGCGGTCGCCGACGATGAGCGCGAGGTTGCGGTTGCCCGCAGGAATGTGCTCCTCGAAGCTGTCGAGCCCCATTGCGGCGACATAGACGTCGAAATCCTGTTCGTCCGCGGTGTCGGCGCCGGTCAGCACCTCCGCTTCAAGCACGCCGCGGATCAGATCGATCGAGCTGTGGATGCGCCGCCCGGCGAGGTCGCTGCCGTCGGAGCTGCCGATGTTCAGCAGCTGCGAGAGCAGCGAGAGCGAGCTCAGCATGCCGAGGAACCTGCCGTCATGCCCGACGACGGGCAGCCGCAGCATGCCGGAGTCGCGCAGCAGGTTGACGGCTTCGAACAGCGTGGTTCCGGCTTCGACGACGGTACAGGGTTCGAGGATGTCGCGGATCCGGAGATAGATGTCGTTGCGGCTCGCGGGCGGCTTCTGCCGGAAGCGTTTGAAGAGATATGCCGCACGGTCCGGAAGGATGCCGGGGCAGAGCGCGGTGACCGGGATGCTGCTCTGACGGCGGCGCAGTTCGGCGAGCGCATAAGCCCCGGCGATGCTGTCGATGTCCGGGTTCCGGTGCCCGGAGACGAAAATGCATTTCGGTTCTTCACTTGGTTTCATTCATTTTCTCCTGTTCAGGTAATATACGGTCGCCGCCGCCGGAATGCAAATGAGAAAAACGTGAGTTCCGGGCTTGATTTCGATGTGGAGTTGGGCTACATTGCAGGAACAACCAACTGAAATCGGGAGCATGGTTCGATGAAACTGACGTTTCTGGGGACGGCGGCGGCGGAGGGGATTCCGGCGCTGTGGTGTGAGTGCGAGGTTTGCAGGAAAGCGAAGACGCTCGGCGGAAAGGAGATCCGGCGGCGCTGCAGCTATCTGCTCGACGGCGACACGCTGATCGATTTCGGTCCGGACGCTTACTGGCAGAGCATCGCATTCGGGATTGACCTCACGGCGATCGACCGGATCGTCTTCACCCATTCGCACAGCGACCACCTGAATCCGGCGGATGTCTACTGGCGGCGCTCCCCGTACTTTTCGCAGGTGACGAAGCCGCTGACCGTGATCGGCGACCGCCGGATTTTCAGCACGATCATTGAACATGCGGCGAAAGGCGGAGCGGTCAGCGACCTTGCCGAGCTCTTCATCCGGCCGGTCCATGCGCGTTCCGGCGAGCGGCTGAAGGACGGCGATCTCGAGCTGCTGCCGCTCCGTGCGAACCATGACCGGCATTCCGATCCCCTGGTCTATGTGTTCACGCGCGGCGGGAAGAGCATCTTCGTCGCGAACGATACCGGCTGGCTCTCCGAGGAGTCCTGGAAGCTGCTCGAGGGCGTGAAGCTCGATGCGGCCGTGATCGAAAGCACGGGCGGGCTGAAGGGGGCGGACTGGCGCGACGGGCACATGGGGGCGAACACCAGCGTCGCATTCCGGAAGAGGCTCGTCGAGATGGGCTGCCTTGCGCCGGATGCTCCGGCTGTCGTGAATCACTTTACGCACAATTGCGGCGCGAACCACGACGACCTTGTGAAATTCTTTACCCCGCACGGAATCGAAGTCGCCTGCGACGGCTTCACTCTTGAGGTCTGAGAAGCGTGCGCAGCTTTTCGACTCCGTCGAAGCTGCGCGGTCCGAGCCGGTAGAGCAGATCCGCGTCGAAGCCGGTGATGACACGCTTGTTTTTCACCGCTGGAAGTGACGACCACCCCGGAGTTTTTTCGAGTTCGCGGAACTGTTCCGCCGGCAGGCCGGGCGCGAGGATCACCTCCGGCCGCCAGAGCAGGATCTGTTCGAACGAACAGCTGAAATAGTTCCGGTCAACCCCGGCGGCGGGGTTGCGGCCCCCGGCGAGTTCCAGCAGCCGGGTGAGGAAGCTCTGCTTCCCCGCCGTGATGACCGGGGAGGTTCCGATGACGACGAGCACCGCCGGCCGCTTTGCCGCCGGGACGGCGCTGTTTGCCGCCTCCCATCGCGCGATGAGCGCGCGCCCGTGTTCGATCTCCCGGCGGGATTCCTCTTCTTTTTCCAGCAGTTTTCCGAGCCGTTCGAGGTTTGTGAAATAGTCTTCGAAACTCCGGGCGGGAAACTCCTCGCAGCGGATGCCGAGCTCCCGGAGCCGTTCCGCCGCATTACGGTCGCGCAGCGTTTCCGAAACGACCAGCGTCGGCCGCACCGCGAGCAGCGGCTCGAGCGCGGGAACGCCGAACCGCCCGGCAACCGGGACCTTCTTCACGCTCTCCGGATAATCGCAGAATTCCGAGCGCCCGGCCAGCTGTTCTTCCGCGCCGAGACGGACGATGGTTTCGGTCAGATTGGGGCTGAGAGAAACCACCCTCTCGGCAGCTGCCGGAAAAAGCGCGGCGAACATGGCAATCCAAAACAATAGTTTTATCATTTGTCCCATGATTCAATATAGTGGCTTTTGCAGGGAAATCAATATGGATGACAATCCATAATTAGAGGATTATAAAAAAGCAATGCTTCTTCCACAATTTTTCCGCTTCCGGTCTGGCGGCTTGGGTTGATGGAATTGCTGCTGTTGCGCTTTCCGCACCGACTTCAGCGCTGACGGTATATTTGATTCGGGAAACTCATCGGCATTCTTTGCCGTTTAACGGACAAAATGGATTGCTGAAGTTGTAAAACTTATTTTATGAAGTATATTACATTCTGCGGAAAGTGTGATGTCGGATCTCGTCGTCAATAGAGCAATTGAAAGAACTTGAACAGCCGGAGTGAATGACTGGTTCGAATAATTATGGCAAAAGCGTTTACTCCGAGTATTGTATCGCGGCTATTGCATGCGAAGGGTGTTGGCATCGGCATTCTCTGCTTCGTTGTTTTAAATGCGATTCTTTTGCAGTTCATCCTGAAAACAGATGTGTTTGTAGAGATGTCTTCCACGAGAGACACTGCTGTCCAGGTTTTTTATCTCGATCCCTTTTTTTCTCCCGATACTTATTCTCAAAAGGCGAGTGAAACGAAAGAGTACAATTCGCCCGGAAGATTTGCTGCTCTTCATTTCCGTTTGCCCGCCAGTGTTGAATATCGTCGGCTCCGGTTTGACTTCGGAAGCCGGAGTGGAGAACAATTTTCTCTTCGTGCGATTCGCATCCAGCGTAATTTCATTTTTTCATATTTTATTTCCGGTGAAAAAATTTCCGATGTTTTTGTCAGTCGGAATCATGTTGCGGATTGGAAGCAAACTGCTCGTGGAAGTGAATGGAGTTCCTCCGGAAATGATTGTTATCTGGTTTCAAATTCGAAATTTTTTCAGCAGTATCCGTGCGAATCAATATTGTGGATCAATCTTTTGCTGGTCTCTCTGGCGGAGTTTGTGATTTTACTGCTGTCGATCTGTGTCGGACGATGGTTGGAAGAGATATTTTCTGCCGGGAAATGGGCTTTGAAAAAGAGTGAGGACTATTTTTCCCGCCATCCCTTTCATGGAATCATTCTATCCGTCTTGATTATTTTCTTTCTGCTTTATCGGAATTACATTTGGGGACCGTATTATTACTGCTTTCAGGATATCGGATCCGATACAATCCGAAGTTATCTGCCATATTATCGATTCCTGATTGAGAATTTAAAAAGCGGCTCATTTCAAATGATGCTGTGGCAAATGGGCTTAGGGGTTTCAGCAGTAACTTTGACGATGCAGTTGCTGGACCCCTTTTCACTGCTTCTGTTCTTTGTGCCTCTTGACCGGTTTATGGAGGCTATGATTTGGATTGCATTGGTGAAATATCTGGTTATTGCATGTTTCTCCTGGCTTTATTTTAAACGTATTGCCCGTAATCCTTATTTTATTTGGATTGGGGTGATGCTGTGGACTTTTTCCAGTTACAATGTTTTATGGGGGCAGCATTACCAGTTTTTGACTGCGATGGTTTTCTTTACAATCAACATGTATTTGCTGGAACTCCTATTATCTGATAAAAGGAAAAGTTTTTTCTTCTGTGTGCTCAATTATGCGTTATTGAGCATGTTTTCTGTTTACTTCTTCAGTATGATTGGAATATTTTCCGCATTTTATCTTCTGGCGCGTTCGTTACTCCGCGGATTTCGCTTGAAAAAATGGTTGACGGATGAGTTGCAATTGTTTCTGAACGGAATGCTTGGATTTATGATCAGTGCCTGGATCAGCGTACCGTGGCTGGTGCTTTTCGGCAAATCGGGACGTAGTGATGTTGGCGCCAAGGCTGCAGCTAATTTTCTTGCAGTCACATCTTTTGAAGATGTAATGATTTATCTGGGGCGGCTTATATCGAACAATTACTTTGGCGTCTTATCTCATTTTGTGCAACATAATTATTATGAAGCGACCGTTTTGGCAAGCAGCCTTTTGGTTTTTTGGGCCGCAGCCTATTATCTTTTCATTCGGCCCCAATGGCGATATTGGTTCATTGCCGGTATGATGGTTCTGCCACTGGCTGTGCTTTTCTTTCGACATGTCTTTGCTTATCGCTGGACATTTATTTTTGTTTTTTCTTCTATTGTCATTATTGTAAATTTTCTGGAAGATTACATAAAGGAACCGAAAAGAAATCGGCAAGTTAATGTATTTGCATTAATGTTTTTGTTTTTTGTTTTGGTTATATTATATGCATATTTTTCTGTATGCTCTTCTGTATTGCTTTATGTTACCATTTTGTCTGGAATATATCTTTTATTTTTCTCCTGGCTGGCCGCAAGTCGAATTTGCCGTTTTTTACCGTTTTTATTGATGGGCGTTGTTGCAATCGAACTTTTTTTAGTGCACAATCCGACCATTAATCAACGACACCCTTTGCAGAAGACTTTTTTTAATTTTCGAGCTTTTCAAGGGGATATCTATCACAAAGTCAAACCTGTGGTAGATGAATCGAGTGCGGACGGCAGGATCTTGTTTTTGCCTTCGAGGGATAAGATTCAACACTACGGCTGGCCGTTGATTTACAATTATTCGGGGGTCAGCACATATAATTCACTTTTTCCCGCGACGATAAAAAAATATGCGCCGGAAGCCGTTGATGTTTTCAATTCTAACAAATTTTCATTTCTTCTTGACCCCGCGACAGAGCTTTTGCTGGGAATTTCCACACATATTTCCATTGATTCCGGAGCAAAATTATTTGGTTACGGGGAACCGGAAAACCTGAATGGGGTTTGGAAATCAACACGGCAAACGGAGTTACCCTTCGGCTATTTGTACACGCATCGGATCAGCATCGATCAACTTAAGTGTTTTACGAATGAAGAGCTTTCTCGTGTGCGGCTTTCTCATTTTAATTTTGTTGACGGCTCTGACGCAGCGGCTGTTGCGAGCTTATTCCCTGAATCATTCCCTAAACAGGAAGCATTACCTCAGGAAAGTATTCCTCTCATCAGAAACGGTTCACCCATAACGACAAAGAATAGAGTTTCCTTACCTCAAAATGTTTCAGGAAAATTGTCTTATTCCGGAACTGTATCAATTGCAGATCCGCAATCGGGGTTCCATATGCTTGAGCTTGAATACGACGGAAGATACCCCTGTGAATTTTTAACAATTTGTGATGGGCATATGCGAGTGTTCCGGACTGAGCCCGGACGCAGGGTTTACCGAATGGCGTTACCGTCGGAAACTGTTTCCGAGATTTGTTTTATGGTAAATAATAGAAGTATTAATCACAACTCAAGGTTGATGTCACTTTCTCTGATTCGTCAAAAAGATTTTGACAAGGTAATTGATGCTGCAGCAGCCGCATTTAAATCTTCTCCCGTGACAAACATCAGTTATGCACATTCGACATGGCGGGGGAAAGTGGATAACCGTTCGGGGAGGTTCGGAATGCTTTGCATTCCCATAACTTTCCAGGATGGTTGGCAGGCGACTGTTTCCGGCAGGGCGGAAAAGGTTTACGGAATCAACAATGGTCTGTTGGGAATCCCCGTTCCTCCCGGCGAGCATGAGGTTACTGTTCGCTGGTCTGCTCCGGGAGCTCATGTTGGAAACATTTTATCGGTTTTTGGGATTTTGATTACAGGTGGACTCTGCTTTGTGTTCATGCGAAGAAAGAATTATGAACTCTGCAAAATAATGGAAAAATAGTAAATCAGTTGAAAAGAAACGGGAACGCCCTTTTATCCGGGGCATGGCTCTGAGTCGGAAGTATGATTGACGAAAGGTCAAACCATGTTGAATATAGCAGTTGGCGGCAAGAAAGATGATAAGACGCTTTCTGTGATATTGTTGTCCTATTACAGCAAAGAACGGATTCGGAAAGCGTATTTGAAGTTGAAGGAACTTCTGGAACGGGAGAAGATTCCGTTTGAGTTCATCGTGATGGACGACGGCTCGAAAGATGAATCATACCGCATGGCGCTGGAACTGGAAAAGAAGTTTCCGAATGTCCGCGCCTACCAGTTGAGCAGGAATTACACGAGCCACTACTCGATCTTCGCCGGGCTTTCCGTCGTGCGCGGCGCCTGCGCCATGCCGATTCCGGATGATGAGCAGCAGCCTTACGAGACGATCGTTGACATGTATCGCCTGTGGGAGAACGGGCATAAGATCATTATTCCGCACCGCATCAACCGGGAAGACCCTCTCTTCAGCCGCATTTTTTCAGAATGCTTCTATACTGTGATGAACTGGTGCTCGGAGGTCAGGTATCCGGTCGGAGGAGCCGATACCTTTTTTATTGACCGTGAGGTGATTGATATCATCAACCGGAAAATCCACCCGATCAACACAGCGACGATTTCCGAAGTGCTGCGGTTGGGATTCGAACCGTATTATTATCAGTATTCGCGCCCGTTGGGGCTCAACAGGAAGAGTTCCCGCTGGTCGTTCCGCAAGAAATTGCGATTGGCCAAGGATACGTTTTTTTCGTCCTCCTCCTTCCCGATTATGATGATCAACCGCATGGGGCTGCTGTTTTCCGGCTTTTCCCTGATCATCATTATTTTTTATCTGTATATCGCGATCTGGGGAGACAGCCGGTTCTGGGGGCTTACCGTCCCTGGCTGGACCTCCATTATTCTCTTCATCTCCTTTTTCAGCGGCCTGATCCTTCTGTCGCTCGGCGTGATTGCCGAGTATATCTGGAGAATCTATGAAGAGGTGAAGGGGCGTCCCGGCTATATCATCAAGCGAAAAGATGAAAATGAATAAAGTGCAGATACCATCTTACTGGCGTGTGCTGATTCTGAAGTTCAGCGGCTTCTCTCTGGTCGGTGCATCTGTGACGCTGGTATCCATTGTGCTGCTGTTTCTCCTGAATGACGTGTGCGGATGGAATGCATATCTCTCTTATTGCACATCCTATCTCCTGACACTGCTGCTGTCGTACTGGCTGAATTCCCGTTTTGTGTTTCAGTCCGCAATGTCATTGCGGAAGCTGGCGGGTTATTTCGTATCGTACCTGAGTGGAATGCTGCTTGGAACCGGTATACTGGCGATTCTGATCGCCGGCCTGCCCGGGGGAAACCGGACATTGCTGAGCTGTGCGGTCATTCCGGTTACGATGCTGTGGAACTTTATCCTGATTGACCGTATTTTGACAAGACATCGAAAGGCTGGTGAAGTATGATTGGGAAATCTGCCTATTATTTGCCGGAAGGCCTGCTGTCCAACGGGATGCTGGAAGAGGAGTTTTCCGATTTTTCCGCGAAGAAAATCGAGAAGAAGGTCGGCATCCGGAACCGGCATCTGGCTGCTCCGGGCGAGACTGTTCTCGATATGGCGGTCAGGGCCGGAGAAAAAGTTCTGGATGGCTTCGAACGCTCGAAGATCGATTTTCTGCTGCTGTGTACGCAGAGCCCCGATTATCCGCTGCCGGGGACCTCGTCGCTGCTTCAGAGTCGTCTCGGGCTTTCAACCGGGGTCGGGGCTTTTGACTTCAACCTGGGTTGCTCCGGTTTTGTTTACGGGCTTGCTGTCGCCAAAGGCCTGCTTGCCGGAGGCGTCGCGGAGCATATCCTGCTGATTACGGCGGAAACCTATTCCCGCTATCTTGATCCGTCCGATAAGGGGAACCGCTCCATTTTCGGAGATGCGGCCGCAGCGGTTATCCTGGAGGCGGATTCGTTATTTGATGTTGGTGAATTCGTCCTGGGAACCGATGGCCGGGGGGCGGAGAATCTGATTGTCAGAGGAGGAGGCGGAAGAGCCCGGGCGGATGGGGAATCCGGTTCGCCTTTCCTTTATATGAATGGTCCTGAGATCTTCAGCTTTACAATTGAGACGGTTCCTGCGCTGGTTGAAAAGACGTTGGAGCGGAACAGGCTTGTTCCTGACGACATCGATCATTATGTCTTTCATCAGGCGAACAAGTATATGTTGCGGTATCTGCAGGAAAAGTTGGGGGTGGAAGATTCCCGTTTTCATATCGACCTTGCAGAAACGGGTAATACGGTATCGTCGAGCATTCCGATTCTGCTGCACAAGCTTCAGGCGGAAAATGTGTTTCGGAGTGGAGAGCGTATCTTGATTGCCGGTTTTGGCGTCGGTTATTCATATGGAGCAACCGTTTTGACCTGCCGGCAGAGACAGAAATAACATGGAGAGTTGTTATGAAAAAGAATGAATTTTTTGAAAAACTTGTGGAACTTCTTGAACTGGATGATGATGTGACGTTGTCGGAAACGACGGATCTGAAGGATTTCGAAGAGTTCGATTCCCTTGCGATCATGTCGATCGTCGCGTTTGCAGACCGGAATTTTTCTCGGAAGCTTTCCGGTGCGCAGTTGAGTGAAGTTGATACTGTCGGCTCCCTGATGGATGTGATCGGGAGGGAGAATTTTGATTGATTTTACTTTGACCGGGAAGAAAATCATCGTGACCGGCGCCTCTTCCGGAATTGGTCGTGCCATTGCGCGGAGATGCGCCGATGCCGGCGCCGATGTGATTGTGATGGGGCGGTGCTGTGAGCGGCTGGAAGAGTGCGTCGCGGCGTTTCCGGCCGGTGTCCGTTCGCATATGATCAGCATTGATTTTACTGCACTCCATGATTTTGCGGAAATGGAGCCGGCCATCGCCGAGGCCGTTGCTGAATTGGGAAAAATCGATGGGTTGGTGCATGCGGCGGGAACAGCTTTCTCCTGTCCCCTGAAGGTGACAGCATTGACTGATTTCCTGGCGGCTTACCAGCTTAACGTTGCGGCCGGATTCGGTTTGGCCGGTATTGTTGCGAAGAAAAAATATTCGATCCCGTCCGGCGGCTCTTTTGTTTTCATCAGTTCGGTGACGGCCGGCGTCGGCACAGCGGGAAAATGCAGTTATTCGGCCACAAAGGGAGCTCTGCTGAGCGGCGCCCGTGCGTTGGCCGCGGAACTTGCCGGACGGAAAATCCGCGTCAATACGGTTTCGCCCGGTTATGTTGCCAATACCGGAATCACCCGGGACGATCTGGACAGGCTGACCTTGGAGGGACGGCGGCGAATAGAAGAGGACCATCCGCTGGGGATGGGAGAGCCGGACGATGTCGCCGGGCCGGCCGTTTTCCTGTTGTCGGATGCCGCGGGATGGATTACCGGAACCGACCTGTGTGTCGACGGCGGTTACCGGCTGAGGCGTTGAGGGGTTGCAATGAAATCGAGTGTACATGGGGAATTGATGATGGAAATCCGGCTGCGGCCTGTGGAACTGTCAGATGCGGAGTTCATTTTTCAGGCCCGCCGGGAAGGCAGCCGCAATCAGTTCCTGTCCCCGGTGAATGGCACAGTGGAAGATCAGCGGGATTGGCTGAAAGGATATCTGCGGCGGTTTGAAGCCGGCGAAGAGTATTATTTCATCATCGAGGATTACCGGGCGACTCCATGGGGAATGATTCGCCTTTACCATATTGACCGCGGACGCAGATCGTTCACCATCGGCAGCTGGCTGCTGATGCCGGGCGCGCCGCTCATGGCTGCCCAGGAGTCTGTTGCTCAGGGATATGAATACGGTTTCCGTCAGCTGGATCTGGATATTTGCCGCTTTGAGGTAATGCTGGAGAACCGGAAGGTGATTCGTTTTCATCGTTGTTATGCGAAGGAAATTGCGCGGGACGATAAATTCATTTATTTCGAATTTACTCGGGATATGTTTGAAAAGTCCATATTTCAACAGTTTCTTGTCAGATGCGGGGAATCGTCATGAATTTAAGGAAAACAGCGGCTGTTGTTGATGACTCAGCCAGGATCGGGGAACGGGTTCAGCTTGGCGAGTGGGTTTGCATCGGTCCCCGGGCGGAGATCGGCAGCGATGTGAAAATCGGTTCACTGTGTGTGATCCCGGGCGGGGCGATTCTGGAGGATTCGGTTCGGATCGGGGATTCTGCCGTTCTTATGGCTGATCCGGATACCGCGAAATTTGTGCGGATCGGCAACGGAGCTGTGATCGGGGCGAATGCGACGATCCTGCCTGTGACGATCGGCGCTCATGCGATGGTCGGGGCCGGGGCGGTCGTCACGAAAAATGTTCCGCCTTATGCGATTGTGGTCGGGAATCCGGCGCGCATCGTCGGGTATGTCGGCGCTGAATTGACCGGAGGGCAGGGGCAGGGGGATCGTGCGTCCGCCGGCGAATCGAAGCTTCTGTATTCGATCCCGAGCTTTTCCGATATCCGCGGGGATCTGAGCGTTCTGGAATTCGAAAAACTGCTCCCGTTTCCGGTGAAGCGGATTTTTTACACGTATGGCGTCGGTTCTTCGGAGGTTCGCGGCGAGCATGCGCACAAAGTTTGCGAACAGTTCCTGATTGCGCTTCACGGCTCTCTGCATGTGATTGTCGATGACGGCAGGAAACGCGGGGAATATGTGCTCGATACGCCGACACGCGGTTTGCATCTGCCCTCCGGCTGCTGGGGAATCCAGTACAAGCACTCGGCCGACTGCGTGCTGCTGGTGCTGGCCTCGCGCGGTTATGAGCCGGATGATTATATTCGGGACTACAATGAATTCTTGAAATACAAGAGCGAAGACAAATGATTCAATTTCTGGATATGAAGGCTCCCTATCTGGAGCTGAAGGGTGAGCTGGATGAGGCATATTTCCGGTTCATGAACTCCGGCTGGTATGTACTCGGGCCGGAGACCGAGGCGTTTGAGAAGGCGTTTGCGGAATACTGCGGGACGAAGTTCTGCGTCGGCGTTTCGAACGGGCTCGATGCGCTCTGCCTCGGCCTTGAGGCCGGCGGGGTGAAGGAAGGGGACGAGGTGATCGTTCCGGCCAACACCTACATCGCCACGTGGCTGGCGGTTTCTCAGGTCGGCGCGGTGCCGGTTCCGGTCGAGCCGGCTCCGGGAACCTTCGACATCGATCCCGCCCGGATCGAGGAGGCGATTACGCCGCGGACGAGTGCGATTGCGGTCGTCCATCTTTACGGAGTCCCGGTCGATATGGCTCCCGTCATGGAGATTGCGGAGAAGCACGGGCTGTTTGTCCTCGAGGACAACGCGCAGTCCCAGGGGGCGCTCTACCGCGGCAAACGGACCGGTGCGCTCGGGCATGCCGGGGCGCTCAGCTTCTATCCGGGCAAGAACATCGGCGCGTTCGGGGAGGCCGGGGCCGTCACGACCGACGACCCCGCCATTGCGGACAAGGTGCGCATGCTGCGCAATTACGGTTCGAAGAAGAAGTACCACAATGAGATGAAAGGGTACAACCGGCGCATCGATTCGATGCAGGCCGCCTTCCTCGGCGTGAAGCTCAGGTATCTCGATGAGTGGAACGAACGCCGCCGGAAAATCGCCGCACGTTATTTCGAAGGCCTCCGCGGAATCGGGGAGCTTGAGCTGCCCGGCGCCGCGTTGGAGGAGAGCGTCTGGCATCAGTTCATCGTCCGGTGCGACCGGCGGGATGAGCTTCAGCGGTTCCTGACGGAGCGTGAAATCCAGACGATGATCCACTACCCGATCCCCCCGCATCTGTCGCAGGCGTATGCGGATATGAATTTCAAACGCGGGGATTTCCCGTTGTCGGAACGGATGGCGGAGACGGTTCTGAGCCTGCCGATCGGCCCCCATCTGAAGCCGGAGGAGGCCGATTGCGTGATTGCGGCGGTCAGGGAGTTCTTCCGCTGATCCGGTAGAGCTTTCCCTCGATCAGTGTTGCGTAGACACTGCCGTCGGGGCCCCGGGTGAAGCCGTTCACGGCGGAGTCGCCGCCGCGGAACCTCCAGAGCAGCGTTCCGTTCACGGCGTCCACCGCGGCGATGACGCCGTTGCGGCTGCCCGCGTAAATGACTCCGTCCGCTTCGAGGACGGGGCAGGGGGAGTGGTCGTAGCCGAACTTCAGGTCGCACCGCCACTTCAGGGTGAATTCCGGCCTGCCGGTTTCGACCGCGACAAGTTCGCCGTCCATGGTTTTCGCATAGACGGTTCCGCCGTCCTCGCTGCCGCCGAGCGATTCGCGGAATTTATATGCGTTGCTGCGCCAGACCTGTTTGCCGCTTTTGAGGTCGATTGCGGTCATGAACCGGTCCGGAGCGACGATGATCGCCTGGCCGTTCGCGATGACCGGGTTCACGTTGCCGGGGGAGTAGAGGATCTGCTTTTTCCCGTTGTTCCACTTCCAGAGCGGCTCGAGCGTTTCGGCGTCGAGGGCGTAGAGGTTCGTATCCCACGCGCCGAACACCACGACTCCGTTCCCGACGGCCGGACGCCCCTGCATCGGGCCGAAATCCTCGCCGGAGGCTGTGACGCAGCCGCCGTTTCTGTCGATGCGGCAGAAGAGTTTGCTTCCGCCGCCGATGTAGAGTTCACCATTGGCCGTTGTGCCGCCGCCGATGACCGGGGCCGGCGTCGCGAGCCAGTTCAGCAGCGTTCGGGCGCGCTCCGAGAAGAGGGCGATGCCGCCGCCTCCCTCCTGGCCGTCCGGAGCGGCGGTTGTACCGATTGCGACCGTACCGTCGAAGGCGGCGGGGGTGGAGTGGAGCGGCGTGCCGAATTTCTTCTCCCACAGGACATTTTTCCCGTCGGGGGAGAGGGCGACGAACCGGCCGTCGCTGGTTCCGTAATAGATGCCGTTTTCCGTGACCGCTGCCCCGGTGAAAACCGAAGCCGGGTCGGCGTGCAGCAGGGTCAGTTCCACATGGTCGGGGAGTGGCGCCTCCGCCGGGAACGGCCTCTCTTCATACGGCTTGAGCTGTTCGATCGGCAGGATTTCGCCGCCGAGGCGTTTTTCGAATGCTTCAAGCGTTTTTTCGCCGTCGAAGCGGAGCAGGTTGTAGCCGTGAGTTTTGCGGCTGTCCGTGATGGTGCGGCAGACGACGCTGTCGAGCCCGTAGATGCGCTGCCGGAACTGCCGGTGCGTGTGCCCGGAGACGACGGCGATGACATTGTATTTCCGCAGGATCTTTGCGATGGCGGCTCCGTTGCCGAGCTCGTCGGCCAACGGATAGTGACAGAAGATCAGCACCGGCTCCCCCGCTCCGGCGAGGCGCTTGAGGGACTCCTTCAGGAAAGCGACGTCTTCGCTGCGCACATAGCCGTCTCCCATTTTCAGGTAGGGGCCGGTCGAGAATCCGATCAATACGACGCCGTCGTGCCTGAAGGCGAAGTTTTCGCTGCCCCACAGCTTTGCGAAAGTCTGCCCCGCGCTCTCGGACCAGTTCGTCTCGTGGTTGCCGGTGATGGCGTAAACCGGTTTTCTGATTCCGGAGAGCACGTTGTGAATGTGTTTGAGCTCGGCGTCCGCGCCGCGGTTCGTGAGATCGCCGGTCACGACGACGAGATCGGAATCATTCGCGTTGATTTCGTCGATCAACTGCGGCATGAGCTTGTCGTTCCCGTTTCCCGGCGAGACGTGGATATCCGACAGCACAGTGATTTTGAGCTCTCCCGCCGCGAGGAACAGCGCGGCGGCGGATAAGGCGGCAATGAACAGGAATCGCATCATCATTTGTTTTTCTCCAGACTTGAACAGAATAATTTACTGCTGTTTGCCCGGAATGTCAAGCCGCCCCTCCGGTTCCGGAAACCTTTCCTCCGTGCCGTCCGGTCCCGGAAGTTCGGTTTCCTCCCAGAATTTCGCCTTGTCGGCGGAAGCTTCGACACCGACTCCGTTCCGGTAACACCACGCCAGGTTTGTCCGGGCGGGTTTCACTCCGCGGAAAGCGGCTTTCCGGAACAGTCCGGCCGCGGCTTCCGGATCCGGCCGCACGCCGCGGCCGTTCAACAGGCAGACGCCGAGATTATACAGCGCCGCCGGATGTCCCTGTTCCGCCGCCGAGGCGAAAAGCATCACGGCTCTGGTTTCATCGGGTTCGACACCGTATCCGAAATAATGACAGGCGCCCAGGCTGTTCCGGGCATGGGGTTCCCCGGCTTCCGCCGCTTCCTGCAGCAGCCGGATCGCCTCCCCGGGCCGTTCTCCGTTCTGCAGCAGGAAAACGCTCATGCAGTATTTGGCCGCGGGGTTGCCGAGTCCGGCGGCTTTTGCGATCCACAGATAGCTCCGGTTGGCAGAATCCAGTCCGTACGGCGCCCCCCCCGGAAATTCCGGCAGGAGCTCCGGCCGGCCGCTGTCGCCGGAAAAAAGCAGCCGCAGGCCGTAGCGGAATGCGGCATCCGCGTCACCGGAAGCCGCCGCCGCCTGAAGCCGGGTGTCCGGAGCCTGAACTCCGGGGCTGACCGTCATTTCTGTGAATGGGATTACTCCCTCCGGCGCCGACGGAACGGTGCTGCAGCCGCCTCCGAGAAGCGCGGCAGCGAAAAAAGCGGAAATCATGCGGGTTCTCATACGGTTCTCTCCTCAGGCTGAAAGAAAAAACGCCCGGATTGCGCCGGGCGTATGGGGAACAGTTTTATTCGGCGGGAGTCGCTTCCGCCTCGACCGTGTCGCGTTTGTCGCTCTTGACCTTGCCGAGGTAATCCGGCAGGTCGAGCCCGGCCATGCCGGCGACATCGTGCAGCGGCGGCAGGCTCTGCAGCATGCCGGAGAGGAAGTTCGCCGTGGTGGTCTTGCCGTCGGCGGTCTTGCTGCCGCCGTCCCAGACTGTGACCTTGTCGATCTTGATGCCCTTGATCGCTTCGGTCTGCAGTGCGACGATCTCCTGGAGCTTTTCGATGAGCAGCATCTTCGAGGCGGAGTTCGAGTCGTTCTCGCACGCTTCGATAATGGCGCGATAGCCCTCGCCCTTCGCTTTCAGGATCTCGTAATTGCCGCGCGCCTCGGCTTCGAGCTTCGCGAAAATCGCATCGGCTTCGCCTTTCGCCTCGCGGCGCAGCTTTTCGGCCTCGGCGTCGGCCGCGATTTCGATCTGGCTCTTCTGGATTTCCGCCGGGACGATGACTTCGGCGCGCTGGCGCTCCATCTCCATCTTCGCGCGGGAGATCTGGGCGTCGGCTTCGGCCTCGTACTTCGCCTTTTCGATCTGGGCGGCCGCCACCTGGCGGGCCGCTTCGGCGCGGCGGTACGCCTCGGCTTCCTGTTCGGAGCGCGTGGCGTTGGATTGCGCGATTTCGATCGCCGAGACGTTCTCGCCCTGGGTCGCGGTCGAATCCGCCTGTTTGACGGCGATACGGCGGTCGCGGTCGGCGTCGGCTTCGCCCGCCGCCGCGGCGGCTTCGGCCTGTTTGACGGCGATGCGCTGGGCGCGGTCGGCGTCGGCCTCGCCCGCGATTGCGGCAGCTTCGGCCTGCTTGACGGCGATGCGCCGTTCGCGGTCTGCATCGGCCTCGCCGGAGGCGGCTTCGGCCTCCGCTTTCGCCACGGCGACGCGTTCGAGCTTGTTCGCCTCGGCCGCACCGATGCTGCCCTTGCGCTGTTCTTCGGCCACGTCGACCTTCGCTTTGTTGATCGCGCCCGCGGCGGCGCGCTGCCCGATGGCCGAGATGTAGCCGGATTCGTCGGTGATGTCGGTGATGTTCACGTTCAGGAGTTCAAGGCCGATCTTTTTGAGCTCTTCGGCCACGTTCGCTTCGACGGCGCGCAGGAAGGTTTCGCGGTCGGCGTTGATCTCCTCGATCATCATCGAGGCGATGACGAGACGCAGCTGGCCGAAGATGATGTCCTTTGCGAGCTCGGCGATCGCTTCGGGGCTCTGGCCGAACAGGCGCTCGGCTGCGTTGCCCATGATCTCGGGGCTTGTCGACACGCCGACTGTGAAGACCGACGGCACGTTGATGCGGATATTCTGTTTGCACAGCGCGTTGTCGAGATTCACGGCGATCTGCAGCGGACGCAGTGAGATGTATCCGTAGTCCTGCACGACGGGCCAGACGAATTTCGCACCGCCGTGGATGCACTTCGCAGCCTGGTTCCCGCCGGTCTTGCCGTAGATGATCATGATCCGGTCGGAAGGGCACTTGCGGTACCAGGTCACCAGCGAGATGAAGAACATCAGGATGACGAACCCGGCGATGGTTGCGATGATGACGACTCCCATGCTTGACAAACTCCTTGATTCGTTAAGGGTGAAAATTATATGGATTCGGATTGACTGCGTACTTGTTCTTCCGCCTGAGCTTCTTTTTCTTTTTCCGGTTCAGGTAGAAGGTGAACAGAAACGCTGCGGAAACGCCCGCGGCGACGCCGACCATGATCGGCAGATAATTGAGAAAGATTTTCAATGCGGTATTCTCCGGTTCAGCTTCGGCCGACGAGGTAACTGCCGTCGCCGAGGTCTCTGGTGATTACGACGGAGCTGCCGGTCGTGAATTCGATATCGGCGCGCGCGCTGATCTGCCGGGTGCAGCCCGGCAGGCTGACCGTCACCATTCCGCCCGGCGCGCGCCCGGCCGGAATCGTCAGGTAGACGGTTCCGTGTTTGCCGATGAGCTCCTGCGGCGTGATGTTGCCCGACTGCTGGAGCTTCAGCATGAGCGAGACGAGGAGCGCCGTGAGGATCATCATGACCGTTCCGCTGATGACGGCGACGCCGAGCCCCCCGATGCCGAGGTGGCCGTAGAAGAAGCCGCCCCAGCCGAAGAACGTGATGAACGCCATGATCGCCTTCAGCGAGAAGAAGTTCAAACCCGCCACATCGGCGGCGTCGTTCGCGTTCACGTCGAAATCGGCTCCGGAGGCGTCCGCATCGACATCCGCATGAAGCCCGGTCATGCTGAGGATGAACTGCAGAGCGAGAATCACGCTGCCGGTCACGGCGATAAACAGATAAATATTGCGTCCGCCGGCCAGAAATTCATTGATCTCCTGCCACATGATTCGCCTCCTTTCGTTCGGGGTTGTTCGACGGGGATCAGCCCTGTTTTTATGTTATCACATTTTCCGCTAAAATCAAAGTGCAATTCCCCCCTGCAAACAAAAAAAACGACTTTTTTTCCCCTGAGCTTGCATTCGCAGAAAAAAACGGTACTTTCTGTTGTGAGGTTCCGGATGATTCGGACGCGGTTTGCTGCGAATTCTCAGCGGGAGTGAGAGTATGTCTTTGAAATGTCTCTGCTGCTGCGGTGAACTGGTTCAAAGGAGGCTGCTTCTTCAGGACACTCCTTTGCGGTGCGCCGATTGCGGCTGTGAGTTCGACGAGGACGAGCTTGCAGAGTATTGTTCCGGCGGGATGGTGCGGGTGGCCGACATCGCCGGAAATTCGTCGGGGGACCTGGTGCTTTCGGCGGAGACCGGCGCGGAGAAGATTCTCCTCGGAGGGCTGGCCGCCGGTTGCGCGGCATGCTTTGCGGGGATGTTTTTCATCCCGGCGCTGTTTGCCGTTCTGCTCATGCTGGCGGGATGCGGCGCTTTCCGGCTTTATTCGCTTTGCTCCGGGGGGGGCCGGGCCGATGCGGATCACGTGCGAAGGGCGGATGTTTGTGCTGAAAGCGGGATTCCGGGAGAGACGCATCCCGTTTGACGGGATCAGACAGATCGCGCTTGAATATTTCGAGTATGGCCGGTTCGGCCGGCATTTCCGGATCGGGTTTACACTTTGGGACAGCAGTTCATTTTCGGTCGGCGGCGAGCGCTCCCCGTACCGCTTCGCCGCCGCGATTGACTGGATGAACCGGCGCATGGACGAGGCGCCGCCGGATTTGGCGAAGGTTACGGGCTGGAAGGACAAAGACGCATGATCCGCATTTTCCGTTGCCGGGTTACGGAGGGTTGCCGGGGGTGCGGAGATGACAGGGGAGGATGCATGATGCTGAAATGTCCGTTCTGTGCGAAAGAAATTCCCCGGAAGGCGAAAATGGGTTCCTGGGTCAGGTGTTCCTTCTGCGGCTGCCGCTGTCCGTCCGCCGGGCTTGCGGCGCTGTCCGGTCGGCGGACGGTGCCGCAGGTACGCGAGCTGGATGAGAGCCGGACGCTGCGGGTCGGATGCATCACGCCGGAGAGCTGCCTCATGCCGCTGGTGCTGACTGCGTATACAGCGGTCTGTGTTTCGGGAAGTGTGCGGCACGATCCGGCGCTGTGGTGGGTGCAGCTGATTTTCTGGGTAATACTGCTGCTGATTATGCTGCAGTCGCTCTTCGGACATCTGGTGATCCGGCGTGTACCCGGCTTCTTTCTCGTTTCCCGCGGAGTTTTCCTCCGGAAGATTCCGGTGGATGAGGTGCGGCTCTTCAAGTTGGGGCGCAGCTGCTCCCGGAACGGCTATGTGTACCGGATCGACTGCCTGTTGAGGAGCGGAACCGTGGAGCGGTTCGGGACTGGCCTGCCTCCGGTCCGCCTTGCCGCCGCCGTCCGATGGCTGGAAAGCCGGATCCTGGAACCGGGCGGGGAAAATCCGGATTCCGCGCCGTTTCCCCGTGTTGCCTCCCGGAAGCGGGAGGACGTGTGATCCGCAGCCCGGAGTGCCGATGCTGAATTTCCGGGTTCCGATTTGCATTTTTACGGAAGACACGCTATGTTCTTCCCCGAAACGGATGAAAGGATACGGACGCATATGATTCATTGTCCCGAATGCGGGCGGGAGATTCCGGAGGAGGATTTCAATGTTTCCTCGGACCTCGCCTACTGCCGCGGCTGCAAAACCAATCACAGCTATGCGGAGCTGGCCCGGGCGGCGGGGGAAGAGCGGCTGTTCCGGGCCGACCTGCCGCCGCATGGGATCCGGGTGGAAGCGGTTCCCCCGTATGAAGAGGTCCTGTGCTTCCGCTATTATTCGCACACGGTGTGGGTGCTCTGCTTCTTCTGCCTGTTCTGGTGCGGTGCGGTCGCTGGTTTCACGTCGGCCGTATGGTTCGGGAGCGGCGCTCCATGGCCGATGAAATTGTTCCTCATCCCGTTCCAGCTGGTCGGACTCGGCATCCTGGGCGGAACCGTGATGATGCTCTTCGGAAAAGGTGAACTGCGGATCAACGGCGGCAGACTGGAGGTCTTTTCCGGCATCGGCCGCTTCGGCGTCACCCGTGTCTGCGAACTCTCCGAAATCGGCAAGGTCGCGGTGGAGGCCACAGGAATCCGGCAGAACGACACTCCCGTATACGGAGTCGCGATCCGGCCGGGAAATGGCCGGAAACGTTTCATCGCCCGGAACCTCGACCGCGAAAAGCAGGAGTTCATCATGAATTTCATCAAGCACCATATCCAGCGCAATGACGCCCGGGGAAAGGGCTTCTGGGCGTGATCTGCCGGGCCGGGCTCCCCTGTATGGAGACGGCGGCCCGGCCCTCAGGATCTATTCCGAAAGAATGCGGGAGATGACTTCGGAGGCGCGGCAGAACGCGAGCCCCGTCACGGAGTCGGCGCATCCGTAATAGAGGGCGATGCGTCCGGTGGGGGCGTCGCACAGGGCGGCGCACGGGAAGGCGACGTTCGGGACGTCTCCGACGCACTCGTAGAGCTCGCGCGGGGCGAGCAGGTAGCTCTTCGACCGGGCGATCACCCTCCACGGCTCCTCGAGGTCGAGCAGCGCGGCCCCGAAGCTGTAGACGAAGCCGTTGCAGCTTGTGAGCACGCCGTGATAGAAGAGCAGCCACCCTTCGGAGGTTTCGATGGGGATGGGGCCAGCGCCGATCTTGGTCTGCTGCCACCCGTCGGTGCCCGCCATGACGTGACGGTGATATCCCCAGTAACGCAGGTCGGGGCTTTCGCAGTAGAAGATGTCCCCGAACGGAGTGTGCCCGTTGTCGCTCGGGCGGTTCAGCATGGCGTACTTTCCGCCGATCCTGCGCGGAAAGAGCACGCCGTTGCGGTTGAACGGCGGGAACGCGTTCGGAAGCTGGTGGAACTCCTTGAAGTCAAATGTGTAACCAAGTCCGATGGTCGGGCCGTTCACGCAGTTGCACCAGATGATGTACCAGCGGTCCTCGAGCCATACGACACGCGGATCGTAGCCCTGCGTGAAGCTTCCGGCGGAGGGGCACTCCGGGATGAACCGGATCGGTTCCGGCGTGAGTTCCCAGTTGATCCCGTCTCTGCTGAAACCTGTGTGAAGCTGCATATGGCGGCGGCGGTCGTCGGCGCGGAACACGCCGGCGAAGCCGTCGCCGAACGGCACGACCGCGCTGTTGAATACGCTGTTCGAGGTCGGGGTCGCGTCGCGCCCGATGACGGGGTTGCCGCTGTAGCGCCAGACCGTTTCGTCCGATCCGGCGGGGCGCTCCTGCCACGGGATCGAGGGGAGGGGGCTCCCCGTGATTTCAATGCTCATGAACTTGGTTCTTTCACTTGTTTGCTTTCATGTGTCCGGTATATTTGTACCAGAGCGGTCCATTGTAATTGCTGGCGTCATAGGCGATTTCGCTGAAAACGACCGCCTGTCTGTAGCTGGAGACGTGGCCGTCGACAAAGCAGAAATTCGCCGATCCGGCATGGCGGACGCCGGTCTGACCGGTTGACGGATAAACGGTTCTGATGTCTCCGCTGGCATAATAGGCGACTGAATTGGCGGAGAGTTCCAGAATCATCAGTACGGATGAAGCGCTTTTAATCTGTGTCAACTTGCGGCTGGGGAGAGTCTTATCCGGCAGGTCGGTGAGGCTGGCCATCAGGCCGGCGGGATTCTCTCCGTCGACTGCTTTCTGGTTGCAGGCATTCATCCCGTAGCTGCCCCGGAATTTTTCCGGATCTTCGGCGAAATTTTTGGCGGTCTGGCTGGGACACTGGAAAATTTTGGCGTCGAACTGATATCCTGCCCTGTTTTTCAGCATGTATCCATGATTGCGCGACCAGTTTCCACCGCGTGCCGGCATGATGTAGTCTTTGAAGTCGCTGCTGTACATCTGCCCGAGCATCCCTTGCTGTTTGAGGTTTCCCTGACAGTTGGAGCTGCGTCCGCGTTCCCGCGCCTGCTGCAGCGCGGGCAGCAGCATCGCCGCGAGGATTGCGATGATCGCGATCACGACGAGGAGCTCGATCAATGTGAACGGGCACAGGCGCATCATGCGCAGTATGCGATGGGAGCGGTTCGGATTTTTCATCATGCAACTCCTTTGGTTGAATTGAGCTTTCGGACTCTGGCGGTTAAACTGCTTTATTTGTTTTTTCTGCGTTATGTACGTTAATTTGTCGCGGGCTTCGCGGGCTGCGGCAGGGGGCCTTCGCTGCGCTGCGTTCACCTGCGTCGTATTCACTCCCTGCAACGCGCTTCGGCTGCGCCGAACCGTGTTGTCCGTTCACATCCGCTCCGCGGCGCCTGCCGCGCTTTCCCGCCGGGCGGCAATTATGCTGCATTACATACTGCGCATTCGGCGCAGCGGCGCTATTTTACGGAAAAGATCCACTTGAGTTCGCCGTTCCAGCTTTGTCCGGGGGCGAGCTTCAGATCCTTGCTGCTCTCCATTTCGAGGTTGCAGCAGCCGATTCCGAACCAGAGGCGCGGCTTGCGGAACTTATCCTGCGAAAATTCCTGCCGGATGCCGTATTTCTTCGACGGGCTCGCAAGCTCCCAGTAGCCGGCGGAGAACTCCGGCGTGGAACGGTCGCCGAGTCCCGTCCAGTACGGAATCTCAAGCTCCTTCCCGCCGATCGGCAGCTTCAGCAGGTCCGAATGGCTGACCGCTTCCCCGCCGACCGTGTACTCCGGGTGCATGTACCACGAGCAGCCGACCGTTTCGCCGCTGAGGTTCTTCACCGTCACATCGAGTTTCAGCACACCCTTTCCGCCGAGCGTCAGCCGCTTCGCCACCGCGAGTTTGCCGGGATTTTCGGCGGACAGCTCGAGTCCGTCCGGAAGCACCTTCACCCGGTACGGCGTGTTGCGGCCGATCCCGTATCCGCGCGGAGCTCTGACCTCGTCCCAGATACAGTAGTAGAATGCGATGTTGTGCAGCCCGGCGAGCCGGTCGTACGGAACCGTGATCTGGTTTTTCCCGGTGCGGCGGTCGTAGATTTCGAGAATGCGCCCGCCGCGCTGCGGATCGACGGTCACTTCGAGCGCGTCGTCCGAGAGCACGTAGACGCTGTTTTTACAGCCGTGCATCTTCGCTGCGGCGACGCCGGGCTTCTCCGCGAGGCGGCGGACGAAGACCGTGGCCTTGCCGGAGCTGCTTTCGTATCTGCCTTCGTAATTGATTGCGAGCTCATAACGGTCGAGAATCAATCCGGCGGGGGCCGGAATTGCAAGCGCGGCGCGTTCACTTTTGCCCGGTGCGAGCTTCACGGTTTTCGAGGCGAGCGTTCTGCCTTCGGGCGTTTCGAGCGAAAGGTGCACCTCGAGCGGATCGGCGGTCGGGTTCGCGAGCGTCGCGCCGATCTCCGCCTGATGTCCGGCTCCGGTTACGACGACGGGGGCGTCCGGAGTGAGGATGACGCGGTCGGAGGCGGCTTTCGCTTCGACTTTGATTGTTTTGACGAGTTCGGCCGGCGCGGCGCTTTCGAGATAGACCGGGGCGGGGCCGTAAACCGTGCGGAACGTTCCGTCCGCCGCGGTCCGGATCTCTTTCTTCTCTCCCGCCATCGAGGTCACTGTGACGGTTCCGGGCTTCGTGCGGAAGTTCCCGGCCATCTCGGAAGCGCCGTTCCAGACGACCGTGATGTACCGGCCCGTCTCCGGATTCCGGTAGACATAGCCGAAGTTCACCTCGTCGGAGCCTTTCATCTTCGCGTCGAACACGCACGGCCCGAGCTCGCGCCCGAGCACCTGGCACGCAAAGTAGGCGGGCTTCTTCTGGCCGTCGTAATCGAGCATGCCGAAGTAGTGTTCGGTGTAGTTCTCATCCTGCCCCTCGTCCCAGAAGCTGTAGACGAAGACGCGGCGGAAGCCGAGCACGTGCTGGATGACGAGGCCGCGCACGAGGAACGCCGCCTTGCGCTCCGGCGTCATCTCCCCGACCGGATTCGCGACGTTGCAGTCGGTGTAGCCGAACTCGGTCGTGATCATCGGCTTGCCGGCGTCGCCGTGTTTTGCCATGATCGCCCGGATCTTCGCGATGCGTTCGAACAGCCCCTCGGGGCTGCCGGAGGGGTAGCCGGGCGGATAGACGAACTCTGTCGTGTTGCCGAGATAGTTGTGGATGTCGAGCACGTCGAAGTGCTCCTTTGCGCCCGCCGCGTAGAATTTTTCGAGGAAGTCGAGTGAACGGCCGTCGAGGCAGACGGTCGGCGCGTAGAGCAGCGCATGCGGCACGGCCGCCTTGAGCTCTTTGTTGATTGCCGCGACGCGCCCGGCATAGTCGGCCCCCTGGATGCCGTGCAGGTGCGGTTCGTTGCCGGCTCCGTAGAGGTGGATCCCCATCTGCTTGCCGTTATTGTAGTTGCGCCGGCCGGAGAAAGTGGTCGCCGCGATGCCGCGGTCATAGAATTTCCTGACGATCTCGGGATGGCTCTCCCACCAGCGGATCGTTTTGAACGGGGTTTCGGCAAGCAGGTCGAGTGCGACGGTCTCCCACTCCCGGGTGCGCTTCGCGTGGCGCGCGCCGCCGCCGCCCCAGAAGTGGTTGATCGCGAGCATGTCCCCGAATGTCTTCACGTCGACCGGGCCTGGCGGCGCAAAGGTGAACGGCTTCACGGCCGGGTACTCTCCGTCCTCATAGACGGCGGTGACGCCGTAGGAGCTCTCCACGCCGGGGATCAGCGGGTAGACGGTGAACTGCGTTGCGCCGGCGGGGAACTCCCCGATCCGCCCGACGCCTTCGTCGGTGATGTTTCCGAACGGTTTCGCGGCGCGGTAGAGCCGGAACTTCTTCACCTGCGAGGCGGAGCCGAAGCCGCTCCAGTCGAGCTTCAGCGCCCCGGAGCCGATTCCGGTACCGCGCACGGCGACTTCGGGCCGCTGGTTTTCGGGCAGAAGAGCGCTCCGGTCCGCTCCCTGCGGCAGGTTGTCCCCCCAGACCGCGACCTCCGAGAGGATCATCTGCATGCGCGCCGGATGCTTCTTCACGCGGAACTGCACATAGCGCGCCGCCGCCGGCTTTTCGAGCTTGAGTTCGACCGGCTCCCCGAGTTTTTCGGCCTTGTTCAGCAGCCCCTCCGGACACTTTACGCTGCCGACCGAGACGAACTTTTCGCCGTCCGTCGAGAGAAGCAGCTCGAAGGTTTCGAAGCCCTGCGTTTTTGTCTGCTGCGACCAGATTGCGGCGCGCGTGACGAGGCGTGGCTCCTGCAGATCGAGTGTGAAGGTCGCGAAGTACTGGCCGCCCCAGTTGCCGAACGCCTGGCAGCTGCCGTCCGTGCCGCGCCGCCCGTCGAGCAGCACGCGGTTCGTGCCGTCCGGGCGCGAGCCGGTTTTCAGCATCTCTTCGGATTTCGTGGCATACGGTCCGTCGGTGATCCAGCGGAGCGTCGCTCCCGTCGCGATGCTTCTGCCGTCGGCGGGAAAGGTGTTCCCGGGGGGATTCCCGCTCAGGAGCTTCTCTTCGATCTTCAGATCGGGCGCGGCCGGGAGCGCGATCGCCCCGGCACCTTCGGCGTTTTCCGCCTCGTTGCCCCAGACTGCGGCTTCAGAGATGACCTGCTGCCGCGAGCCGTCGCGCACCTTGACCCGGAACTGGACGAACCGCGCCGTGACCGGCTTTTCGAATTTGAGTTCGAGCGGAACGCCGAGCCGGGTTTCTTCCGTTGAGAGCCCGTCGGGGAACGCCCCCTTGGCGGCCGGGGTGAACGTCTTGCCGTCCGGGCCGGCCAGGATCTCCACGTCGCCCGATTTCTGGTTTTGATTGAACTGCGCCCAGACGGCGGCGCGGGTCAGGTCATACGGCTTCCTGAGGTCGATGATGAAGCTTTCACAGCGGGTTTTCGGCTGCCATGAGCCGAAGCCCTGGCAGTCGCCCTCCGGCCCGCGCCGTCCGTCCAGCAGCGCGCGGAACGTTCCGTCGGGAGCGGCGGCGGTCTTGATGAATTCGGGGCTGCATGCGAACTCCCCCTCCGTGACGGGCGACAGCGTCGCGCCGGTTTCGAGGCGCGGTTCGTCCGCGGCGAAGGTATTCGAGCTCCAGCCCGGGCGCGCATTGCCGGTCAGCAGGAAGTCGGCCGCGCCGAGCGCGCTTCCGAGCAGCAGCGCTCCTGAAATCAGTATGGCGGATCGTTTCATGGTTGTTTCTCCCCGGTTATGTTCATGACGGAATCGCGGATGACCAGGCTGGTCCCCATCGTCTCGCACGGCAGGTCGTCCCGCCGGTTTTTCAGCAGCTCGTCGAGGTACTTTACGGCGCGGTAGCCGAATTCGGTCAGCGGCTGTTTGACCGTGGTCAGCGCCGGGTGCAGATAGCGGCCGTACGGGATGTCGTCGAAGCCGACGATGGAGATATCCTCCGGAACCCGCAGCTTCGAATCCCAGCACGCCTTGACCGCGCCGACCGCCATTTCGTCGTTCGTGCAGAAGATCGCGGTCACTTCCGGGCAGGTCAGCAGCAGCTGCATGCACTGGTTGTAGCCGGCTTCGGTCGTCTCGGGAGTAGGCTGATGCGGGACGATCCACTGCGTTCTGCGGTCCGGGTTGATCCGCGCCATCACGTCGAGGTAGCCCTGCAGCCGCTGCTGGTGGTTCTCGCTGTTTTCGAGCGCGTTGCAGAGGAAGCCGATGTTCCGGTGGCCGCACTTCGCGAGATGCTCCATCGCCTTGACCGCCCCGGTGTAGGATTCGTTGTTCAGGAACCCCATCTTCGGGGCGCTCGTGTTGCCGTTGACCAGCATGACCGGTATTTCGGCTTCGATAAGCTGCGGAATCTGTTCCGTGACCCGTTCCGGCGGGAACAGCACGACCGCGTCGCAGCGCCGTTCACGGATCAATTGCAGCAGCGGCTTCGCGTCCGGCGCGATGCGGTAGAAGATCACCGTCACGTCGAGCAGGCCCCCGTCGCTGTAATCGGCCACGCCGTCGAGCACCTGCGAGATGTACTCGTTCACGAGCGACGTGTCCATCACCACGATGACGCCGATGTTGAACCGGCGCTCGCTGCCCTTGGTCGGCGCGAAATTGAACTTTTCCACCACGGCGGAAACCTTGCGGCGCATCGCCTCGCTCACGTCGGTCCGGTTGTTGATCACGCGCGACACCGTCGCGAGGGAGACCCCCGCTTCCTCCGCCACCAGCTTGATGTTGATCTCTTTTTTATGTCTTGCCATTTTCGGCTCCTTCGGTGATTTATTTTCGTAAATTAATTATGATGCAGAACCGATGAAAAAGCAAGAGCGGAATAATTTATTTTCGAAAAAAAATAATTCCCGCATTTTCATCCTGATAATACTTGAATTTATGATCAATCAGATTATATTACAAACCGATATAATCAATAATTTGACTTGTTTAAAGGAGCCGTGAGGACCGTATGAGCGACCTGAAGCTGTTTTTCCGTTACATCACCCCGTCGATGCTGGGGATGCTGATTGCGGGGGTCTACAGCATCGTGGACATCTTTTTCGTCGGGATCACGACGGGTGAGAAGGGGCTGGCGGCGATTACGCTGGCGTTTCCGGTCGTGATGCTGGTCTACGGCATCGGCGACCTGATCGGCACCGGCGCGGGGATCATGATTTCGCAGGAGCGGGGCTGCGGGAACCTCGCCGGAGCGAACCGCTTCTTCAACCGGATGCTGCTGATGGAGCTTGCGGCGGGGGGGCTGCTCCCGCTTCTCGTCATCCCGGTGCTCGGGCCGCTGCTGACCGGTTCCGGCGCGACGGCGGAGCTGCTGCCGGACGCATACGCATACACGGCGATCCTGCTTGCCGCGGGCGTCATGCAGATGGTTGCGATGGGGCTCATGACCGCGATCCGCAATGACGGGCGGCCTGTGCTGGCGATGTGGCTCGTCGTGGTCGGGCTGGTTGCGAACATTGTGCTTGACGCTTTCTTCATGATGGTGCTCGGCTGGG
Organism: Lentisphaeria bacterium; assembly: GCA_018265615.1. GTDB lineage: Bacteria > Verrucomicrobiota > Lentisphaeria > Victivallales > Victivallaceae > Victivallis. The sequence goes on along the minus strand of JABLYX010000019.1, from coordinate 41,488 downwards.
GAGTGACCGGCGCGGCTGTCGCGACGGTGCTGGCGCAGGGGATGGCGATGGCGTGTTCGCTCGGCTACTTCTTCACGAAAAACGCGGGGCTGCGGGTCCGGTTCTCCGAGATGCGCTTTTCGCGAAGCTGCCTGCGGGTTCTGACGCTCGGAGTCCCGACCTTCGGCAATCAGCTCTCGATCGGCGCGATGCTGTTCTTCCACAACTGGCAGAGCCTCGCCTACGGCGGCGTCGCGGCGCTGGCGGCGTACACGGTCATCAGCACGGTCGAATCGATGGGTTCCATGCTCATGACCGGCATGGGAGCCGGCATCCAGCCGCTCGTGAGCTATTTTTTCGGCGGCGGCCGCCGCAGGCGCGGGCACCGGATCGGCAGCTACGGCATGGTGGCGGCATTTCTGCTCGGCATCGTGATGATGGCCGGCTCCATGGTCGCCTGCCGCTTCGTGCCGTGGAGCATGGGGCTCGAAGGGGAGGCGGCGGCGGAGGCCGCGCGCGGGCTCCTGATCGGCTCCTCGGCGTTCCTGCTGCTCGGCGTGGTCCGGGTCGGAAGCGTTTATTTTCAGGCTTCGGGGCGGATTATTCCGGCTTCGGTCTTGATTTACGGCGATTCTTTCTGTATATTGCCGTTGTGTCTGCTGGTGCTGCCGCTGTTCTTCGGGCTCGACGGAGTCTGGGCGGCGATGCCGGTTTCAAGGGTTTTCCTCTTCGGACTGCTGCTGCTTTTCCTGCGGCGACGGTACGAAGCGGGCAGCGTGAGGGTTCTGAATGGATGTTGACAGGGCATATGCGATCCGCCAGCACAGGCGGTTCATGGACAGTTGGTACAAGCTCGACCGGAACTACTGCCGGCTGCTGAAGAAGTGGGATATTTCCATCAATACGCTCTGGGTGCTTGAGCACCTGCTGCGCAATCCGGAGGGCGATGAGCCGGCGGTCCTCGCGGACCAGGTGAACATGCTGCGGCAGACCATGACCGTCACGCTCGACCAGCTCGAGAAGCGCGGATATCTCTGCCGCACGCCGCATGAAACCGACCGCCGCCGCAAGATCGTGACCCTGACCGGGGAAGGGCGGGCGTTCGCTTCGGAGGTGCTCGACGAGGTGACTTCGTTTGAAATCGCAGCGATGGAGGCGCTCTCCGCCGCCGAGCTCGAGGCGCTGGTCGAAACCTCGGTCAAATACCAGGAGGCGTTCGAGAAGGGCCTCCCTGCGGCTCCCGGCCGCCGGTGAGGCTCAGACGGTTTCGTTCCAGCTCTTTTTGATCTTCCGCTTTTCGAGCGGGAGCGGCGCAAGGCGGCCGATGACCCACACCCCGGCGGAGAGCAGGAGCGTCGAAACCGCGAAGTAGATCCGGTAGCCGTAAAGCGCGTTCCCCTCCGGCGCGAACCCGGCGCTGAAGTCGAGCAGCGTCCCGGCCAGCAGCATGCCGATGATGCCCGCGCCCGCGCCGTTGATGACGGCGATGAACATCGAGCTTGCCACGCGGCGTTCCTCCGGGACGGTCTGCAGGAAATAGTGCGTGACCGAGTTCGTGGTTCCGATGTACGTGCTCCCCGCGATCAGGAACGGCAGGATCATATAGTACGGGTTGAACTGCGCCGGGGCAACGAGCCAGACCGCGCCGGCCGCGAGCAGCAGCGTGTAGGCGTAGAGCATCGTTTTGCGCGGGCCGATCGTATTGGCGACCTTCCCCGACAGGAACGACGCGACCGCGCTTGCGCCGAACTGGACGAGCGCGTAAAGCAATGCCTCCGTGTCGCTGACTCCGCAGCCGCGCTTCAGCGCGAGCATCGAAATCGGGATCAGCATGATGACCGCGAGGTTGATCGAGAAGCCGGCCGCGAGCAGCCGCAGCAGCGATTTGTCGCGCAGCACCTTGCGGAACTCCCCGCCGATCGGCTTCCGGGCCGAGTCGCGGATGCTTTCGGTCTCGTCGATGCGGTTGATGAAGCGCGACGAGGTGAAGCCGCACAGCGCGCCGGTGACGATGATCCCGGTCAGCATCCCGAGGCTGTCGCTGAGCTTCAGCAGCAGGCTGATCGTCACGAGCGCCACGAGGCAGGAGACGTAGAAGAGTCCTGTGCTGATGCCGATGACCCTGCCGCGGTCGGCGTCGGTTGTGATGTTTCCGACCAGCGGCTGCGACATCACGACGCCCGCCGCGCGGAAGCCGTAGAAGAAGAACGCCCCGATCAGCAGCAGCCCCATCGCCGTTTCGCGGAAGCCGGCAAGGCTCACGAGCGCGGCTCCGGCGACCAGCAGCGCCGCCGCGTTCCGCGCGACCCAGAAGATCGACTGGCTGCGGGCGGCCCCGGTCCGGGCCGTGACGATTTTTCCGAGCGGCAGCAGCAGGAAGCCGAAATAGATCATCGCCCCGAGCGTCGAAACGATGTAGTCCGGGCAGCCGAGCCGCACCGCGAGCAGGATCAGCACCGTCTCTCCGAGGCACATGTAGGAGAGCCCGTTGATGAGGCTGAAGATGTTGTAATTATGCTGCGACGCTTCGCGCTGCGCGGCGGTCAGGGGCTGTTTGCGGATCATGTCAGAGCGTCCTCCGGATATTCGCGCAGCTCTTTTTCGGGCGAGGCGGGCGGCAGGTCGATGAGCTTGATTTTCTTCCACGCGCCGGAGCGCCGGCGCCAGACCATCAGCGCGGCGTCGACCGCGATATAGAACGTGATGAGCGCCCAGACCGCGCCGATGCTCGCATGGAACACATAGACCAGCAGCACGGTTCCCGGAATCTGGATCAGCCACGAGGTCGCCATGCCGATCCAGAGCGGCACGGTCGTGTCGCCCGCTCCGCGCAGGCTGCCCATCGCGATGAACCGGGTCGCGTCGAGGATGTTGAAGACCGCCGCGTAGCGCAGGACCGTGACCGCATAATCGATAACCTCCGGCATGTTCATCGTCGCCGAGCTTGAATTGCGCGAGCCGAAGAGCCTGATCAGGAGTTCCGGCGCGAGCACGTAGAGGATCCCCATCGTCAGCGTCCAGCACATCAGCATCCGCCACGAGCGCCCGGAGATGTGTTCGACGACCAGCAGCCTCCGCCGGCCGATGTACTGCCCGGTGATCACGCTGGTCGCATCCATGAGCCCGATCATCGGCATGTTGCCGATCATGTTGATCGAAAGTGCGATGCTGGTCGCGGCAAGCTCTTCGTCGCCGAGCTTGCCGATCATCATGACCACGACCGCGAAGGCCGCGTTGCGCAGGAAGGTCTGGAATCCGGCGGGCATTCCGAACCGCAGGAGCTTGGAGATGAACTTCCATTCGAGCTTCTTATTGCTCCGGGTCGGATACTCCGACTGCCGTACCGAAAGGAAGAACGCCATCGCGATGAGCAGCGTGCACAGGTTCGCGAACGAGTTCGCCAGCCCCGCGCCGAGGATGCCGAGCGCGGGCAGCCCGAATTTACCGAAGATCAGGATGTAGTTCAGGGGAATGCTGACGATGCACCCCGTGACTTTGATCCCCGCCACGAGCGCGGTTTTGCCGCGCCCCGTGAAGAACGAGAGCAGCGCGGTCTCCATGCAGGTGAAGCCCGCGCACGGCGCCATCGCGACGAAGTAATCCGCCTCGTGCATCGCGATGAGCGGGGAGTGGCCGTTGTGCATGATGATCCAGAAACCGCCCGCCGGGAGCAGGAACGCGAGCAGCGCCGCGACCGCCGTGCCGAAGTAGAAGCCGTTCCACGCCGCGCGGACGCACCCCGCGCTGTCGCGCGAGCCGTGGTACTGCGCCACGATTGTCGCCGTGAAGCTTGTGGTGATGAGGAAGAACGCCATCAGCGTGAAGAACATCTGCCCGGCCGGCATCGCCGCGGCGATCTCCTCGGAGGAGCTCTGCGCGATGAACACGCGGTTCGTGATCATCATGACCGTGTTGCTCGCGTTCAGGACGACGAGCGGCCACGCGATCTTCCAGATTTCACGGTACCCGCCCGGTTCAAAGAACTGGCGGCGGCTGAAATAGCCGGGAATTTTAGAAAAAATACGGTTCGGCATGAAGAGCGTCTTCGAACCGGGGAGCCTCATGCTCTCCGGTGTGATGCATAATATACTTCGATCTTCCGAAATTGCCATCCCCGGCGATTGAATTTTCCCGGATTTGTGGTATACTTGGTTGGTTCCCATTCAACAAGGAGAGGCAATCGAATCATGAAGACCCTGTTGCATGTCGCGGTTTCCCCGCGGCTCGAACGTTCGCATTCGCGGCGGCTCGCGAAAGAGTTCATCGCCGCGTTCCTGAAACGGAATCCGGATTACACCATCGAGGAGATCGACATCGGCGCGGTCCGGCAGCCGCGCTTCGGGGAGGCCGGCGCGGCGGCGAAGTTCAAGTCCGGACGCGGCATCGCGCTCGACGGCGCCGAGGCGGGCGAGTGGAACGCCGCGCGCGTCTCGTTCGAACAGCTGAAGAGGGCCGACCGCCTCGTGCTGAGCACGCCGATGTGGAACTTCTCCATGCCCTGTTTCCTGAAGCAGTGGATCGACCGGGTCACGCAGGCGGGCTGGAGCTTCGGCGTCGATCCGGAGAAGGGGTATCTTCCGCTGCTCGGCGGGAAAAAGGCGCTCTTTCTCTGCGCGGCAGGGAGCGTTTACGACACGCCGGAGGCGCAGAAGCTCGATCATCTGCGGCCCTATCTCCGCTTCTGGGCGGAATTCAACGGGCTCGACGCGGAGTTCATTTCGCTCGAGGGGACGAACCTCGGCAGAGAGCTTCTCGCAAAGAACGAAGCGGCCGCCCGCGCGGAGATTGCGGCGCTCGCGGCGGAGTTCTGATATGCTTACCATCATTCTCCTGCTTGCCGCCGGCGTTGTATTGCTCTATTTCGGAGCGGAATTCCTGGTCAGGGGCGGCGTGTCGATCGCGGCCGGCTTCGGTGTTTCCCCGCTCATCATCGGGCTTACGCTGGTCGCGTTTGCCACAAGTGCGCCGGAGCTTGTGGTCAGCGTGCAGGCCGCGCTTGCCGGCTCCGGGGACATCAGCATCGGCAACGTGGTCGGTTCGAATATCTGCAACATTGCGCTGATTCTCGGCCTTTCGGCGGTGATTACGCCGCTTGCCGTGCACCGCAAGGTCATAAGGTTCGATATGCCGATCCTGATCGGCGCGACCGTGGCCATGGCGGCGGCCGGGTGTCTCCTCGGCGGCTTCAGCCGGATCACCGGGGGGATTTTCTTCGCCGGGCTCATCGCGTACCTCCTTGTGAACATCCGCATGGAGAAGCGCATGAACGCGCCGCCGCCGGAGGAAGCCACGCAGACGAAGGCGCGGCCGTTCTGGCTCAGCATCCTCCTTGTGCTCGGCGGGCTCGCCGCGCTGGTGCTCGGCGGGAAACTCATGGTGGACGGCGCGGTCGGGCTCGGCCGCATGGCCGGTCTCTCCGAAGCTGTGATCGGCCTTACGATCGTCGCGGTCGGAACCAGCCTGCCGGAGCTTGCGACAAGCATCGTCGCCGCCTGCCGCGGGGAGCAGGATATCGCGGTCGGCAACGTGGTCGGTTCGAACATGTTCAATACGCTCGGGATCATGGGCGTTGCGCCGCTGATCCGGCCGGTTTCCGCCGCCGGAATCTCGGCGGTCGACTGGGGCGTCCTGCTGTTTTCGACGGTTTTGCTGCTGCCGTTCATGATGACCGGCAGAAGGGTGGTTCGCCGGGAGGGCGCGCTGCTGCTGCTGCTTTACGGCTGTTACATCGCATTTCTGACGGTGAACGCGACATTGCCGGGAGGGTTGATGTGATATTCATCCGGTTTGCGGCTGTTGCGGCGCATTTCAGGCGATGAACGCTTGACATTGCCGGAGACGGTGGTATCTTAGTAATGTTCGTTCAGAAACCAGAAGGAGGTGTTCCATGAGCAAAAGTCACGATGTGAAGAAAGATGTCAAGAAGGCCCCTGCCAAAACTCTGAAGGAAAAGCGCGCCGAGAAGCGCGCGAAACGCGGAGAGTAACCGGTCCGGCCGGGACAGCTGCGATTACAGGTGACGGCGGCCGTTGCGGCCGCCGTCACCTGCTTTTCACCACTTCCCTTTCAGCCGGGCGAGCAGGGCGGCAAAGCCGTGCTTTTCGGCGTAGTCGCGGACCGTGCGGTAGCCGGCGCCATAGACGGGGTCTTCATTCTCCTCCATGCGCAGGTTCCGTGAGCTGTTCCCGTGTTGTTTGTTCACAAGGCTTGCGATATATTCCGCAAACCCCTCGTTCCAGAGCGGGGGAACATCCTTTGTATGGTGGTTCAGCCAGTCGTGCGCGGCCTCGTGCGCGGCGACCTCGATGAACTGGGCCTTCGGGAGCGAGTCGAGGATGTAGACCGTGCATTTCTCCGAAACGGTTTTCGGGGGGCGGCCGGGGAGGCCCCGGGTCCGGTACTCATACTGGCAGCGCCCGAGCTCGAATTTCTCCCCCTTTTCGACTTTGCGCCCGTGATTCAGGGTTTCGAGGTCGCAGAGGACGAACCGGGTGCGGCCGCACCCGGAGGAGCCGATGATCCGGAACGCATCGGCCTCCGCCTGCCGGTAGAGCGTTTCAGCTTCCCCCTGATCCGTGACCGCGTCCTTCGAACAGGCGCGGCAGAAGACGCGGCCGTCGGGGAGCGCTCTGCCGTCTGTCGGCAGATCGCAGGAGAAGCAGCGCGGCAGCTCCGAGCACTTCAGGCAGTACAGATGCTTCTCCCCGCCGGATTTGAACATCAGGTACCGTCCGGCCAGCGGCGCGTCGCAGAGGGAGCAGTGCGGCAGGAGCTTCTCCCAGCACTCCCCGGAGCAGAGGACCCTGCCGCCGGAGCGCAGGTACTGCCCTTTGATCTCCCGGCCGCACACGGCGCAGGAGAGCGCCTGCGCGATGACCGGCAGCAGGCACAGGATGAGTGCGAATATGCCGCGCATGAGAACGCTACTCCGCGAGGATCGCGTCGATGTGCACGAGCTCGTTCGTCGGGAAGTCGAGCTTCCCGAGCCCCGCGACGACGTCGCGGATCTGCTCCGGCCGGCTCGCGCCGATCAGGGCCGAGGTTACGCCGGGGCGGTTCAGCAGCCAGGCGATCGCCATTTCGGCCAGTGTCTGGCCGCGGCCGGACGCGACCGCGTTGAGCTTGCCGATCTTCGCAAGCACGGCGGGGGTCAGCGCCTCCTTCTTGAGGAACCCGTTGCGCATGACCCGCGAATCCTTCGGAATTCCCTCGAGATAGCGGTTCGTCAGGAGTCCCTGCGCGAGCGGCGAAAAGACGATGCCGCCGACGCCCTCCTTTTCGAGGAGCCGGAACGAGCCCTGCTGCTCGTGCGAGCGGTTCAGCATGTTGTACGGGATCTGGTGCAGCACGCACGGCGTGCCGAGCTCGCGCAGGATCCGGAACGCTTCGGCGGCTTTTTCCGGCGGATAGTTCGATATCCCGGCGTAGAGCGCCTTGCCGGAGCGCACAAGATGGTCGAGCGCCCCCATCGACTCCTCGATCGGGGTCTCGGGATCGTAGCGGTGGTGGTAGAAGATGTCCACATATTCCAGGTTCATGCGCTTCAAGCTCTGTTCGCAGCTTGCGACGAGGTATTTGCGCGAACCCCAGTCGCCGTACGGTCCGGGCCACATCGTATAGCCGGCCTTGCTCGAAATCACGAGCTCGTCGCGGAACGGCGCGAGGTCCTGTTTCAGGATGCGGCCGAAGGTGATCTCCGCCGAGCCCGGTTCCGGCCCGTAGTTGTTCGCGAGGTCGAAGTGCGTGATGCCGAGGTCGAAGGCGGTCTGCGCCATCGCGCGGGCGTTGTCGTAGACGTCGGCGCTGCCGAAGTTGTGCCAGAGCCCGAGAGAGACGGCCGGGAGCTTCAGTCCGCTTTTTCCGCAGCGGCGGAAGCTCATGGCCGAATAGCGGCTTTCATCCGGTTTATAAAACATGTTCATTCTTCCTTATTTTATGTTTTCTTTGAACTGGAACAATACCTCGTCGAGCCGCCCCGCGACTCCGAGTTTTTTGAGGAAACGGAAGTGCGGCAGGAAGAATCCGACCTCGTAGAGGTTGTGCGAATCGCTGCCGAGCGAAAGCTTCACGCCTTTCTTCAGGCAGAGCTCGAAGAATTCCGGCTCGGGGTCGTTCTGATGGAAGTTGATCTCCGCCGCCGCGCCGTACCGCCTCAGCAGCTCCGCGACCGGCTCGAAGAGCTCCGGCGCCTTCGGCAGGCCGGACCACGCGAAGATGCGGAACGGGTGCGCGAGAATGTGGACGCCGTATTTCAGCAGCGACTCCGTGCAGTACAGGAATTGCCGGGAGGCGATGTGCGGGTCGTACTTTTCCGCCATGTGATGCACGGCGCCGAGCCGCACCTGCGCGAGACGGCGGTCCGCCCCGTCGAGCGCCACGTCGCCGTTGCGGTCGACGTCGAGCTCGAAGCCGTGCAGAAAGCGCCCGGAGCGCGCCCCCTGCCGGAGCGTCTCCTCATATCCCTCCATGCGGCGGATGACGGGGCAGCCGCCGGTCATGCCGCGCGTGCGCCAGACGTAGCGGCCGCTCCAGTAGTCGGGAGCTTCAAAATAGAGCTGGCCGGAGTGTTCGGTGAACGCGACCGTCCCGACATTCGAAAGCTTCGCCATTTCGAGCGCCTTCGGGATGTCCATGTTTTCGCTGCAGTAGGCCATGCGGGTATGCACGTGGAAGTCGCCGACTCCGGGAACCTCCGGCACGGCCATCGCGCAGCGTTCGGTCCGGATCGAGCCGTCGGCGGCGAGCTCGGCCAGTATCGCTTCGAAGGGGGCGCGCCGGAACTCCGGGAAACCGCCTGCCGCGGCGCGGATCCGCTCGACGAGCGCCGCCGGCTCCTCCTCCGTTCCGTTGACGGCGATCCGCTCCGGCGCCGGGGGCAGGGGGCCGCCTCCGTCCCGGGCCGGCCAGATGACCGGCAGCGGAACCTTGCGGCTCTTCACCGACCTGAACAGCTCCGACAGGAATCCGGTTTCCGTTTCACCGAGCTCGCCTTCGACGATCAGCAGGTCGGCCGGGACGAATTTGTTGAACGTGTGGATTGCCCGCAGGAGCAGGAATTCGATCATGTCCCCGGCGCGATGGCGGGGGTTCGAGACGACCGCGACTTTCATGGACCGGACCCTCTTTCCGTTGCTTCAAGACTGAATACCGTTCCGGATAATATATCCCGCTATCCGCGGCGGCGCAAACGGAATTTCAAGAGAATCAGCGGACATTCCGGCAGGGCGGGCACTGCGCCGGCGTACGCCAGTAGTCGTTCAGGATCCTGCCCGTGCCCTCCTTCATGACCTGGTTCGAGGGCGTGAAGATGTTGCGGTAGGAGAAGAGGATCGAGCCGTCCACCTCGCGCAGCTTCGTATTGTACCGGAGCTGGTCCGCCAGCTCTCCGCGGTGCCAGTTCCGGTCCGCGCCGAGCCGGTAGGCGCCGTGGCCGATGTACAGATTCACATCCGTCCCCCTTACGACCTCCGCCCACCAGTCGGCCAGCGCCGCATACGCGGCGACGTCCATCGAAAACGGCCAGTAGAGCTGCGGTACGATATAGTCGACCCAACCTTTTTTGACCCAGCCGCGCGTATCCGCATACTGGGCGAAGAACGATTGGAGCCCTCCCGTCAGTGATCCCGCCGACATACTTTTCCGGTTCGCCCAGATGCCGAAGGGACTCACGCCGAATGCGACCTTACGCCCGGTCCGGCGATTGTGCGCGGTCAGCTCCTGCTTCACGCCGCGGATCACGGCATCGACGTTCGCGCGCCGCCACTCCTCAAGCGTGAGTTTGCGCGGGTTGTACTGCCGGAACGTGTTGTGGTCCGCGTCCCCCACGCCGCCGTAAAGGTAGAAGTAGTCGTCGAAGTGGATCGCATCGACCGGATAGTTCTGCACGATTTCCTGCACCGTTGCAAGGATGTGGCGCACGACGCGCGGTTCGCCGGGGTTCAGCAGCAGCGAGTAGGTGCCGTCTTTCCGCCTGACCTCGAGCACGAGATGCGGATTGCGTTTCGCGAAATTCCTGTCGTCGAGCGTTTTCAGGTAAGCCGCCTTGCGCAGCTTTGTGGAAGAGACGATCCGGTACGGATTCAGCCACGCATGGAATTCGAGGCCGCGCTTATGCGTTTCGGAGACCATGAATGCGAGCGGGTCGAAGCCCCCGAGTGACTTCCCCTCCGTCCCCGTCATCCAGCGGGACCAGGGGTTCAGTTTCGACGGGTAGAACGCGTCGTTCATCGGCCGTACCTGGAAGAGGATCGTGTTGAAGTTCGTTTTTTTCAGGTTGTTCACGACCGTGATGTAATCGCGCTGGAACGCGGCGGCGCTGTTGTGCGCCGGGAAGTCGATGTTCTCGACGGTCGCGACCCAGACGCCGCGCATCTCACGCGCCCTGGGCCGGTAGGCGTCCGGAACGGTCACTTTCGCGTTTGAGAATTTTCCGCCATAGGCGACCGGCTTGCCCGTCACGGGGTGCGTGAGGACACTTTCCCCCGCTCCGAATGCACAGCAGCCCGCCAACAGAAGCGGCAGGAGGCGGAAGAACCTCATTCCCGGAACCGTCATTCCGTTACGCCTCCTTCTCCTTTTCCTTCCCCCGGCGCGAACGGCCGCTGCGCCTGCGGCGTTTCGGGGGGCGCTCGCTCTCTTCGCTTCGCATCGAAGCGGAACGGCGGCGCGGCGCAGGCGGCCACAGTTGTTCGACGGCCGCCGTCTCTTCCTCCGAGACAGCGGTGCGGATCAGCAGGAGCTCGCGGCTGTGCGGATATGATTTTGTTTCGATCAGCTTCGGCTTCGCCTTTTCGTCGCGGAACAGCGGCTGCAGAATCAGCACCCGCTCCGCCGAAAGCGTCATGCGGTTCATCATCGTCTGGGGTTTGAAGAGCCGGCCCAGCACCCCGCGGATCGCGGCCGTGGAATCCGGCCCCGGCGCCCACAGCTCGCCGGGATTATGTTCGCACTCCTTCTCGACGAACGGCAGCGCCAGCGCCGCCATCGCCAGAGAGATGCTGTTGCGGTAGATGCCTTCCCGCACCCGGCAGTTGCGCTCGTTCAGCAGATTCAGCGCGTAGTCGCCGTGCGGCGTATCCCACGCGGCGTTCAGCTCCGGCAGGAAGAACGGCAGCAGCCCGTAGTCGTGGAACGCCTGAAGATGCTTGTCGCCGTAGGCGCTTGCGAGGATCTTCTCCAGTTCGAGCGCGAGGCGCGACGTGGCGGCGACCCGGATCAGTTCGAGGTGCGCGAAGAGCGCGTTTTCCGTCGCCGACTCCATTGTGAAGTCATATTGCCCGATGAGCTTCAGCGCGCGCAGCATGCGCACGGGATCCTCTTCGAAGCGGATCCCGGGGTCCCCGATCGCGCGGACCACCCGGTTCCGGATATCCTCGACCCCCTTGCCCGTGAAGTCGATGAGTTCACTCCTGACCGGGTCGAAGAAGAGCGCGTTGACCGTGAAGTCACGCCGCCACGCATCCTCTTCGGCCGTACCGAACGAGTTGTCCGAGAGGATCAGATTCTCCGGCACGTCCTTTTTCGCGTTCGCTCCGTTGTGTACCGGCGCCTGCCGGAACGTGCTCACCTCGAAGAGCTCGCCGCTCCAGGTCACATGGACCAGCCGGAACCGCTTCCCGATGATCCTGGCCGAACGGCGGCCGAAGACGGTGCGCACCTCTTCCGGCGTGGCCGAGGTTGAAATGTCGAAGTCCTTGGGGGCCCGCCCCAGCAGCAGGTCGCGGATCGCTCCGCCGACGATGTACGATTCATAGCCCGCCTCCTGCAGTTCCGAAATCAGCTCGACGACGTGGCGGGGCACCGGCAGTTCATGTTTCATGGTTGAAGATCACAGTTTCCGTTGAATGACCGTATCCACACATTCGAGTTCGGGGTCTTTGTATGGATAATCGGCGTTATAGTGTAGCCCGCGGCTCTCGTGCCGCAGGAGCGAACAATCGATGATGAGCTCCGCGACCGTCGCGATGTTGCGCAATTCAACAAGCTCGGCGGTGACCAGGAAATCCCAGTAGTATTTCTCGATCTCCTTGCGGATCATCTTAATACGGTTTTTCGCGCGTTCGAGGCGCTTGTTTGTGCGGTAGATGCCGACGTAATCCCACATGAAACGGCGGATCTCATCCCAGTTGTGGGTGATGACCACCTGTTCGTCGGAATCGATCGCGTTCCCGGTCGTCCAGTTCAGCGCTGTTTCGGCCGGCGGCCGGCCCGCCAGAAACATCGGGTACTTGCGGTCGATCTCCCGCGCGGAAAATTTCGAAACCACGAGCGCCTCGAGCAAACTGTTGCTCGCGAGGCGGTTCGCCCCGTGCAGCCCTGTGCAGCCGGACTCCCCGACTGCGTAGAGCCCCTGGATGCTCGACTCGCCGTTCACATCGGTTTTGATGCCGCCGCAGACGAAATGCGCGGCCGGGACCACCGGAATCAGGTCCTTCGCCATGTTGATTTCCGCTTCGAGGCACTTCGCGAAGATGTTCGGAAAGCGACGGCGCAGCGTCTCTTCATCGTGGTGGCGGATATCGAGGTAGACGCACTCTTCGCCGGTGCGCTTCATCTCCGAGTCGATCGCGCGCGCCACGACGTCGCGCGGCGCAAGGCTCTTCATCGGGTGGTACTTCTGCATGAATTCGACCGGCTCGGCATTGCGGGACTCGCGGCACTTCAGCACGGCTCCTTCGCCGCGCAGCGCTTCGCTGATGAGGAACGAGCGGATCGTCGGGTGATAGAGGATCGTGGGGTGGAACTGGATGAACTCCATGTTCGCGATCTTCGCCCCGGCCCGGTAGGCCATCGCCACGCCGGAGCCGCACGCGACGTCCGGATTGCTCGTGTACAGATAGACCTTGCCTGCACCGCCGCACGCGATCGTGGTGGAGGCTGAAAGGATCGTCACGATGTTCCCGCTCTTCTCGTCGAGCACATATGCGCCGAAGCAGCGGTTCGTCCCGCCGAGGCTCAGGCGCGAGCTGACCACGAGGTCGACTGCGACATGGAACTCGAAGACCGTGATGTTCGGCTTCGAGCGGACCGCCTCAATCATCACGCGCTCGAGCTCCGCGCCGGTGATGTCCCCGGCGTGCAGGATGCGGCGTTTGTGGTGGCCGCCCTCGCGCCCGAGGTCGTACTCCTCCGGCTCCTCGGTGTAGCCGAGGTCGCCGCGGGTCGTGAACTTCGCGCCGAGGTCGATGAGCTCGCGGATCGCCTCCGGACCGGCCTCGACGATCGCGCGGACCGCTCCGGCGTCGCAGAGCCCCGCTCCGGCTTCGAGCGTGTCCTTGACATGCTCTTCGAATGTGTCGAGGCTGTCCATCACACAGGCGACGCCGCCCTGGGCGAGCCGGCTGTTGCACTCGTAAATTTCCCGCTTGGTCACGACCGCCACGCTGCGGCCCGACTCCGCCAGGTGCAGCGCGCTCGACAAGCCGGCCAGGCCGCTGCCGATCACCAGATGGTCGAATTCCTGAATTTCTGCGATTTTCATAATTTTTTTCTGCAATTAATAAACCGGCGGCGCCTCGTTTCCGGAGGCGGGCACGATATATGACTCCTCTTTCCTGCGATAAATCCGGCGGATCTTTTGAATTTATCTGCAAAGCAGTGTAAATTACACCGAAAGCATGTTTATGTCAATGGGAATCGTTCCGAAATGTTGAAATTACGCAAGATTTTTTCCCGGGAACCGAAAGAAACGGCTAAAAAAGAGCCGAATGAAGTCCGCCGCGCGGCGCTTCGCTTCCGCCTGCTCGATCTGCTCGGCTGCTTTGCGGGGGGCGGCTGCTTCGCTGCCGCGCTGCCGCCGCTGAACTGGAGTTTCCTCGCGCTCGCCGCGCTCGCCCCGGTCGTCGCCGTCGCCTGCCGCTCGCGCTGGAAGTTCACGGCGCTCTGCGGCTACGTCTGGGGCTTCGGCTGGTCGCTTTTCGCTTTCCGCTTTCTGCGGGAGATCGATCCGGTGATTCCGTTCCTCATGCCGTGGGCCATCTCGCTCTGGCCCGCCGCCTGGGCCGCGCTTCTGCCGTTCCTCTGGCGCAACACGGTGTTTCCCGCCGCCGTCGAGCTCGAAGGATATGAGTCGCGCATGAAATTTCTCGGCACGGCGAAGGCGTTCGGGCGGCTGCTCGTTTTTGCGGCGGGCGCCGCGGCGCTTTATACGCTCGTCGAGTGGACCCGGTCGCGGCTGTTCCCGTGGAACGACCTTTCAATCACGATGTGGCGCGACATCCCGCTGATCCAGCTCACGTCGTTCACCGGGCACTTCGGGATCATGTTCACGGTCGCCTTTTCCGGAACCGCGCTCGGCACGGCGGCCGCGGTGCGCTTCCGGCTGCCGGGCGTGAAGCTGCTGCTGCTCGCGGCGGCCTTCTTCGCACTGCTGCATGCGGCCGGGCTCCTGCTCTATCTCAGCCGCGTTCCGGCCGGGCGGGCGAACTGGTTCCCGACGCTGCTGCAGGGCGATATCTCGCAGCGGCGCAGCGCGAACATCGGCGAGGCGAAGGAGGCGCTCGACATCTATGCCGCGCTCGCGCGGGAGGCGATGACGCGCGAGCCGAAGCCCGATATCGTGATCTGGCCGGAGTCGGCGGTGCCGGTTCCGTTCCGCGCGGCGCACCCGGTTTCGGCGCAGTTCCGCGGAGTGGTTCAGGCGCTTGCGCTCTCCTGCCGCGTTCCGATGCTGATCGGCGCGATCGATTTTCAGGATCCGCTGCCGCCGGACGGCAGGAACCTGAAAGTGACCAACAGCGCGCTGCATTTCGACGGATCGGGCAAACTTCTGCACAAATATGACAAGATCCACAGGGTGCCGTTCGGCGAGTATGTGCCGTTCCGCAGCATCCTGCCGGAGTTCGTCATCCGGCGCATCGATATGAGCCGCGACCTTGCGCCCGGCACGAATTTCAACCCGGTTCCGCTCGGGGACGGGGTGCGCGCCGGAGTCGCGATCTGCTACGAGGGGATCTTCAGCTACCTGACCCGCGCGTTCGCGCTGCGCGGCGCGAACGTGCTTGTGGTGATCTCGAACGATGCGTGGTATCCGGCCAGCAGCGAACCCGAGCAGCATCTCGCGAACGCCGTCATGCGCGCGGTTGAGACGGGCCTCTCCATGGTCCGCTGCGGGAACAACGGCGGCTCGCTCGTCGTGCTTCCGACCGGGGAGATCACGCAGGTGCTCGAGGTTCCCGGGCCCGGGAAGCGGCCTGAGCTGCGGCGCGGGCGCGGGATCCGCACGGTCGCGGTCAGCGTTCCGACGCGGCCCGGGAGCACTTTTTTCGTCCGGTTCGGCGAATGGTTCGTGCTGCTGCTCGCGCTCGGGTGTGCGGCATGGTGGCTCTTCGCCGTGCGCAATTTCGTCTGCCGGAAACGTTTTTTCCGGCGCCGGCTTGAAACGGAAACCAACTGAGGAGCTCAACCATGCAGGAATCCAACCGGCCGCTCTGGGCCCCGTGGCGCGTCGATTTCATCCGCGGCGAGCGGCCTGAGGAGTGTTTTCTCTGCGGCAACGAGGCGCCCGCCGGCAAGCCGGAGGATGCGCTTGTCATCCACCGCGGCAAAACCGCTTTTGTGATGCTGAACCGCTACCCGTACAACATGGGGCATCTGCTCGCAGTCCCGTACCGCCATGCCGGCGATCTGCCGCTGCTGTCGGCGGAGGAGCGCACGGAGCTCTTTGAGCTCTGCATGAGGGCCGAGCTCACGCTGCGCAGAACCATGGAGCCGGCCGGCTTCAACATCGGCTTCAACATCGGCTCCGCGGCCGGCGCGGGCGTGGCGGACCATCTGCATATGCATATCGTGCCGCGCTGGAACGGGGACACCAACTTCATGCCGGTGCTCGCGGACATCCGCTGCGTGCCGGAAGCGCTGGAGGCGACCGCCGGACTCCTGCGCGCCGGCTGGAGCGAGGTGTAGCATGCGTGTCCAGGTTGACTGTTACCCCTGCATCCTTTCGCAGCTCTCGGAGCTTGCGAAAAAAGCGGCCGGCTCCGCCGATGCGCAGCATGCCCTCGTGAAACGGCTGCTGCGGCTTGTGCTCGAGGCGGACGAAGAGACGACTCCGCCTGAATTCGCGTCGATGTTTCACTCGATCGTCTCCGGGCTCTCCGGCGTGGATGATCCGCTGCGCGAGATCAAGGAGCGTTCGACCGAGCTCGGACTTGCGCTGCTGCCCGACCTGCGGCGCATGGCGGAGGAGGCGCCCGATCCGTTCGAGGCCGCCGTGCGGTTGGCGATCGGCGGGAACATCATCGATTACGGCGTGAATCCGAACTTCGACCTGTGCGAGGCGGAGGAGAAGATCCGCGAGGTTTTCGACCTGCCGTTCGACCGCGGGCTGTGCGCGGAGTTCAAGCGCCGGCTCGACGCGGCGCAGTCGGTCTTTTACATGCTCGACAACTGCGGCGAAGCGGTCATCGACCGGCTGCTGATCGAGCGTTACCGCGACAAGATCACGATCGGCGTTCGCGGGCTGCCGATCCTGAACGACGTGACCCGGCGCGAAGCGGCGCTCTCCGGGATCACGGGGGTGCCGGTCGTCGACACCGGCGACCGTGCGCCCGGCGTCTCGCTGCGCAACAGCAGCCGGGAGCTGCTCGATGCGATGCGCCGCGCGGATGTGGTTGTCTCCAAGGGGCAGGGGAACTTCGAGTCGCTCGACGAGGGGTTTACCGAGCGCCCGGTTTTTTTCCTGCTGCGCGTGAAGTGCCAGGTTGTTTCGCAGCGCGTCGCGAGCCCGCTCGGCTCGATCAAAATTATCGGAAAGAATCTTTAGAACATGCTCAATATCGGAAAACACCAGCGCCTCACAGCGGAGAAGGAGACCGAATTCGGCTTCTTCCTCTCCGACGGGCGCAATCACCGGGAGACCGTCCTGCTGCCGAAAAAATTCGTTCCGGCGGGTTTCGCGGAGGGGGATGAGATCGACGTATTCCTGTCGCTCGACTCCGAGGACCGCCCCGTCGCGACCACGCAGAAGCCGAAGGCCGAGGTGGATACGCTCGCGCTGCTGCGCGTGAAGGAAATTACGAAGATCGGCGCCTTCCTCGACTGGGGACTCGACAAGGATCTGCTGCTGCCGTTCCGCGAGCAGCCGGAGCGGGTCGAAGCGGGCAGAACCTGCCTCGTCCGCCTCTATATCGATCAACTGACCGGGCGCATCGCCGCGTCGCGCCGCCTGAGCCGCTTCTACAAGGGCGATGTGTCGGAGCTCGCGCCGAACAGCGAAGTCCGCGTGACGGTCTGGGACAAAGCGCGGCTCGGCTGGCGTGTGATCGTCGAGGATAAATATATCGGAATCATCTATTATAACGAGCTTTTCCAGTCCGTCCGCCCCGGCGACCGCCTGACCGGGTACGTCCATGCGGTCCGGCAGGAGGAGAACCGGGTCGACGTCCGGCTCCGCCCCGACGGCTTCGGAGGAGTCGCGGCATACAAGCCGGTGATCCTCGACGCGCTTGAGGATGCGGGCGGCTTCCTGCCGCTGAACGCGAAAAGCAGCCTCGAGGAGATCCGCGACTATTTCAGCTTCAGCAAACGTGTATTCAAACAGCTCATCGGCATACTTTACAAAGAGCGTAAAATCGTGATTTCGGACGACGGAATCCGGCTCGCCGGTGCGCCTTCCACGGAGGAGAAACCATGAAGTCCCGCCTGATGATTGCCGTATTATCGTTCGCATCCTGCGTTTTCGCGGCCGCCGAACCGGTGAAGAGCTACCGCCTTGAGGAGATGATGCTCGCCTATGCGCTGCTCGAGGCCGAAGGCACGCCGCGCATGATGGAGCAGACGCTGCAGACCAGCCTTGACGCTCAGCTCAAAAGCGCTCCGGAGCTGCAGCCGTACCGGCAGGCGTTCGAATCGTATCTGCGCCGGACCATTTCGTATGAGGCGCAGAAGGAGGAGCTTGCGAAGATCTACCTCGACATTTACACGCCGGACGAAATCCGCGAGCTGATCCGTTTCTACCAATCCCCCATCGGCCGCAGGAAGGCCGCCGCCGGGACGCGGATCGCCGTCGCCGTCGCGGAAGTCACGCGGCGGAAAATGGAAGAGAATATGCCGCATTTCCAGCAGCAGATGCAGCAGGAGATGCAGAAGCGGCAATTGCTCGAACAACCGAAGCAGGAAGGTCCCGGCCCCCGGGCTCCGGCCGCTCCCGCTTCCGAACCGAAAGAGGAGTAGTATCATGTTCAAACTCATTGTCACCGTTCCGGTCCGTCCTGAAAAAGCCGTCGCCTTCGAAGCGATGGTGAAGCCGCTCGTCGAGAACTCCCGCCGGGAGAAAGGCAACATCAGCTACGACATCTATCCCGATGTCCTGCACCCGAACCTCTACATCATCCTCGAAACCTGGGAGAGCGACAAGGCGCTCGAAGAGCACAACCAGACCAGCCATTTCCTCGGTTTCGCGGGGTGCGTCAACGAATACACCTCCGAACCGTTCACCGTGCACAGGATCGAACCGGAAAAAGTTAGCCTTTTCTAATTCCGGGGCTTGAAATCCGTTCCCCGCGCATATATATTGATGCATGGATGAACGGATTTTTTATTTGCACAGAAAGTTAGATGTAACTAATTATTGCGGTTGAGGAGCTCACATGAAACTGACGAACTGCCCGAACACACACCGGTTGATCCGGCATCTGCTTGTGAAGCTCGCACCGGTGATCCTCGGCGTGAAGCCCTCCGGGCTGCTGCGGCTGACGAACTGCCGGCACCTCGCGGGCGGCAGGCAGTTCGACCTTTTCTGCGTCCATCAGCAGGAGATCCTCGATGCGCTGAAGCTCGAATGCCTGATCTTGAAGCGGAACGGCGGCAACCTCGTGGTTTTTTTCTTCCGCCGCGATGTGCTGGGGGCGCACCTGGCGCGGCCGGAGACGGCGGAGTTCCTGCGGGAGCGCGGCTACCGTTCCGGCTCCGAGCTCGATGAACTCGTCCGGCGCTGCCGCGGGGAGGGCGGGTTCCCGCATGAGATCGGGGCGTTTCTCGGGTACCCGCTGAAGGATGTGCGCGGGTTCCTCGAAAATCCGGCGGGCTGCCTCGCGGTTCCCCGCGGCCTCTGGCGCGTGGCCGGTGATCCCGCCGAGTCCCTCGCGGTCATGGAGGCGTACCGCGGCGCCGAAAATTATGTGAAAGAGCTGGTTGACTGCGGGAAGCCGCTTGCGGCGACCCTGCGTAAAATCCATAACACCGCGTCCGCCGCTTAAGCCGCGGACGGCGAAACGAAAGGAAACTGTTCCCATGGGCAAATCCGTCAAAGTCATTTACGGTTCAAGCACCGGCAACACGAAGCGCGCGGCGGAGGCCGTCGCCGCGAAGCTCGGCGGCGAAGCGATCAACGTCGCAGACGCCGGCCCGGACGATTTCAAGGCCGACCTTCTGATTCTCGGCACCTCCACCTGGGGGTACGGCGAGCTTCAGGACGATTGGCAGAGCGCGCTCCCGATGCTCGAAGCCGCCGATCTTTCCGGCGTCAAGGTCGCCCTTTTCGGGCTCGGCGACTCCGCCGGCTTCGCGGACACCTTCGTGAACGGCATGGCCGACCTCGCGGAAAAAGCGAAAGCCGCCGGCGCCGAAATCGTCGGGAAATGGAGCAATGCGGGTTACACCCACTCCGCCTCCACCGCCGACGAGGGCGATGTCTTTGTCGGGCTCGCCCTCGACGACGACAACGAACCCGGTGAAACCGCCGGACGCATCGACAGGTGGTGCGCCCGGCTCACCGGTGCATTGTAAGCCTCAGGAACACCCGGAGGAGGGGGGACACCTCCTCCTCGGTTTTTCCGGCGTGTCAGAGCCCGAGCCGGGCACGGAGTTTCCCGAGCACTCCGGGGCGGGGAGGGCGCACGGGCAGCGGCTCTTCTCCGGCGAGGATCCGGGCAGGATTCTCTTCGAACCAGAGCGTCACGGTTTCCGGCGGATAGCGCTTTGACAGCAGGGCGCGGCACTCCGTCAAACGGAAGCCGTTTTCGTTGTGCGCATCGTTCGCGAAGAAGTGGCAGCAGCCGCCGTCGATCAGCCGGAGGGCCGATTCTCGCACTTTTTTTCCGTATCGCCCGAGGATGCTGCCGCTGTTGAGCTGGAACACCGGATCCAGCCCGGCGATCGGCTCGAGCGTGCGGAGCGGGTCCGTCGCGAACAGCCGCTCGGGATGTACGACGACGGGCCGGAATCCCCTCTGCGCGAGCGTGAAGAGCATTGCCTCCGCTCCGGGCGGAAGCGACGGCTGCGCGAAGTCGAGCAGGATGAACCGCGTCGCGCCGAGCGTCACGAAAGGGAGCTCCGGTTCGAGCCGGCAGTAATCGTATTCGAGGCCGCGCAGCAGCGTGATCCCGAACTTCGCGGCCTCCGGTTCAAGCCGGGCGAACGCTGCATCGTAGTCCGCCGCCGGGGCGGAAGCATGGCTCGTCGCGGCGAGCATCATAACTCCGTCGCGCTTCGCCGCCGCCAGCATCCGGCAGGCGGCTTCGAAGTCGGCCGCGCCGTCGTCGATTCCCGGCAGGATGTGCGAATGCAGGTCGATCATATCGGGGTCAGCTGCGGCCGGTGCTGCCGAAGCCGCCCGCGCCGCGCCCCGTCTCCGAAAGATCCTCCGCGGCGGCGAGCTCGATTTCCGGCAGCTGCGCGATCACCATCTGCGCGATGCGGTCGCCGCGCCGCACAGGGAACGGCTCTTTGCCCGCGTTGAACATGATGACCCCGACTTCGCCGCGATAACCCGCGTCGATCGTGCCGGGGGAGTTCGTCAGCATGAGATTGTGTTTGAGCGCGAGCCCGCTGCGGGGGCGCACCTGCGCCTCATAGCCGGGCGGCAGCTCGATGAACAGCCCGGTCGGGACCAGTACGCTCTTTCCCGGAGGCAGCTCCGCTTCCACGCGGGAGCGGAGATCGAACGCCGCATCGTCGGGATGCGCTTTTGCCGGAGTGAGATCGGCGCAGTTTTCGGCCATTTTGATCTTTATCTGCAACTTTTTCATGATTTTGTGAGCTTCCGGGGTTGCTTTCGTGCGATATTACACTTAAAGTAACAGATATACTTGTGCTTTTCAAGCAGAGGCATGGACTTACTTCAATGATATTTACATACAACAATGAGGAAACGTGAGTTATGGACATCAGCGCACTTCTGCAATACGCCATGGAATCGGCGGCATCGGACCTTTTCGCTTCCGCGGGGAAACCGCCCGCGTTCCGGCGCTCCGGACTGGTGCTGCCGGAGGGCGAGGAGCTCCTGACCGCGCAGGAAATCGATGCGTTCCGCAAGCAGTGCATCTCTTCGAAGGCCGAGCAGGATTACCGCAGCCGCGGCAGCTATGACGCGGCGTTCACGCTGCCGACCGGGGAACGCTTCCGGTTGAACTTTCTCGATACGCTGGCCGGGCCCGCCTTCGTCGCGCGTCCGGTCTATCCCGGTGAAGCGCTCTTTTTCGAGGAGCTCGGGCTCCCCGCCGCGACATTGACCGAGATGTGCGCGCAGAAGAACGGCATCATCGTCGTGGTCGGCTCCACCGGCAGCGGCAAATCGACCACGCTGGCGGCGATGGTCAACTACATCAACCACAATTTCAACAAGCACATCATCACGATCGAGGACCCGATCGAGTTCCTGCACCGCGACATCAACTGCCTGGTGACGCAGCGTGAGCTCAATTCCAGCACCACAAGCTTCTCCGACGCCCTGCGCGCGGCCCTGCGCGAGAGCCCCGATGTGATCGTCATCGGCGAAATGCGCGATATGGATACCGTGCAGGTGGCGATCGCCGCCGCCATGACCGGGCATCTCGTCATCACGACCGTGCATACCGGCGACACCGTGCAGGCGGTCGAGCGTATCGTCGACCTCTATCCGGAGGAGCAGCGGCTCCAGATCGCGAGCGACCTGGGCAACTCGCTGGTCGGCATCGTCGCGCAGCGGCTGATTCCGCGCGCCGACGGGCAGGGGATGGTTCCGGCGCTCGAGGTCATGGTCGGCACGCCGACGGTCAAGAAGCTGGTGGGGGACCGCGACATGCGTTCGCTCTCCGAGGCGATCAAGCGCGGCGGCACGAGCGGCATGATGACCTTCACGCGCGCGATCTTCCGCCTTTATAAAGAGGGATTCATTTCACTGGAAGAGGCGAACGAGGCGGTTTCGAACCGCGACGAGCTGCAGCTCATGCTCAAGGGCATGGAGTCGGGCGTCGACTCCTTTGCGAGCCAGTACGGCAGCGCCGAGGATGCGGAAGATCCGGATATCCAGTTCATCGACATGAGCCGGCTGCTGAAAACGGCCGTGAAAACCGGTGCATCGGACCTTCTGCTTTCGGCGGGTTCGAGTCCGGTGCTGCGCATCCACGGCGAGCTGCGCCCGCTGGAGCTGCCGGTTCTGGCCGGGGCGGATACCGCCCGGCTGCTGAACAGCATCCTGAACCCCGTGCAGCGCGTTGAATTCGAAGAGAACCGTGAAGTCGACCTTGCGCTTTCGATCTCGCTGGTGATGAACCAGGAGACCGGCGAAAGCGAAAACTGGCGTTTCCGTGTGAACGGCTTCCACCAGCGCGGAACCGTCGGCATCGTCTGCCGCGTGATCGTCAGCAAGATTCCGAAGCCGGAGGACCTGAATCTGCCGCCGCAGATCCTGCAGCTCACGTCGAAGCAGCAGGGGCTGATCCTGATCACCGGTCCGACCGGCAGCGGTAAGTCGACCTCCCTTGCGAGTATGATCGACTTCATCAACCGCAACAAGGCGGAGCACATCATCACGATCGAGGACCCGATCGAATACGTGCACCGCAACATCATGTCGCTGATCGAACAGCGCGAGGTCCACTCCGACACGCACTCGTTCTCGGCGGCGCTGAAGTACGCGCTGCGCGAGGACCCCGACGTGATCCTCGTCGGCGAAATGCGCGATACCGAAACCATCGCGGCGGCGCTGACCGCGGCGGAAACGGGCCACCTCGTGTTCGGCACGCTGCACACGAACAGCGCGCCGCAGACCATCGACCGTATCATCGACTCGTTCCCGTCGCACCAGCAGAACCAGATCAAGCTGCAGCTCGCGAGCGTGATCCTCGGGATCATTTCGCAGCGGCTGCTGCCGACCGTGGACGGCAAGGGGCGCGTGGCCGCGTTCGAAATTCTCGTCGGGACCCCGCCGGTTCAGGCGCTGGTCCGTGAAGGCAAGACCGCAATGCTGCAGTCGCTGCTTGAAACCGGCGCGAAGGACGGCATGATCACGATGCAGAAGTCCCTCGAAACGCTCTACAGCGAAGGCAAGATCAGCCTTGAGGAGATGCAGACTTACATGCTCGACTACAAGGCCGACGACGCCTACTGATATCCGGAAAGATACCGGGCAACCGATGACGGCGGCAGCTCTGCTCCGCTGTCATTTTTTATGCGCGGGGCGGGACGGCTCAGAGGGAGAAGAAGTTGCGGATCCCTTCGAGGATCATGCTCGCGGCGATGGCGGAGAGGAAGAGCCCGGTCAGCTTCGTGATGATCGCAATGCCCTGTTTGCGCAGCAGCCGTTCGGCCCTGCTTCCGAACAGGAGCAGCATGGTCAGGAGTCCGGCGGCGAGGCAGAGTGCGAAGAGGTTCGAGAGCGTCGCCCAGACGCCGCGGCTCTCGATGCCGATCACGATCAGTCCGGCCGCGGTTCCGGGGCCGACCGCCATCGGAATCGCGATCGGAACCACGGCGATGTCGTGTCCGGGGTCGTTCCCGTTCTCCCGCTTCGGCTCCGGTTTCCCCCATACCAGCAGGATCGAGCATACCATCAGGATCACGCCGCCGCCGATGCGGAACACGTCGATGTTGATGCCGAAGAGCGAGAAGATCACGCTTCCGCCGAAGAAGAGCAGAATCCCGGAGACGACGACCGCCGCCATCGCGCGGAGCACGATCTGCCGCCGGTCATGCTCCGTACACTCCGGCGTCATCGCAAGGAAGGTCGAAAGCACCGCAAACGGGTTCAGCAGCACGAGAATCTGAATCGAGGTCATCAGCGTGAGGGTCATAGTCGTCACTTTCTCCGGAAAAATTCGGTTTGGGGTTTGATATCCTGGATTTTGTTTGATATATTATACACCGGTTTTAAAAAGATGCAATCCGGATATTTGATATATTTTACAAAAATTCGATATGATGAACAAGCAGAAAAAGCTGCCGGATATTCCGGCGGTCGGGGCAAACCTGCACAGGGAACGGCGGCGGCAGCAGCTGTCGCTTGACGCGCTGGCCGCCGCGAGCGGGGTTTCTAAGGCGATGCTTTCCCAGATCGAGTCCGACAAGGTGAACCCGACGATCGCGACGATGTGGAAGATCGCACATGCGCTGAACATCAGCTTCGAGACGCTGCTGAAGGGGGAGGGGGCGCGTTCCAAGCGGTTCGAGGTGAACCGGCGGGAGAGCATCACGTCGATCACGACGCAGGAGTCGGGCGCGGTGTTTCAGGTACTTTCGCCGGTCACAATGGCCGGGAACCTCGAGCTTTACCGCCTTGCGCTTGCGCCGGGGTGCGTGCATCGTTCGCAGGCGCACACGCCGGGAACGGAGGAGTTCCTGACCGTTCTTTCGGGCGGGATCCGGGTGGAGGCGGGGGAGAACTGCGCGGAGCTGCGGGCGGGCGATTTCATCTTTTTCGAGAGCGACGTCCCGCACGGGATCGCGAATCCCGCCGATACGCCCGCGGAGGTCTATATGGTTGTGAAATTTGCCGGGAAATAAATCCGCAGCGGAGGTCTTCATGAATGCCGTTCCCGGTTCTTCCGGCGGTTGGAAGGGCAGGATTTCGCTCTTCCTCGCCGCCCAGACCGTCTCCCTGTTCGGATCGTCCCTGGTTCAGTATGCGATCATCTGGCACATCACGCTTTCCACGCTTTCCGGGAGCATGATGACGATTTCCACGGTCTGCGGATTCTTTCCGCAGATCGCGATCTCCCTTTTCGCGGGTGTTTGGATCGACCGCCACAGCCGCAAACGGATGATCATTCTGGCGGACGGCGCGATCGCGCTCTCCACGCTGACCGTCGCGCTGCTGTTCCTGGCCGGATACCGGGAGCTCTGGCTGCTTTTCGCGGTTCTTGCAGTCCGCTCGGCCGGGACCGGGATCCAGACTCCGGCGGTCAATGCGCTGATTCCGCAGTTGGTTCCGCCGGAGAAGCTCATGCGCGTGAACGGCATCTACAGCACCATTTCGTCGCTGATGATGTTCCTCTCCCCCGCGGCGAGCGCCGCGATCCTCTCGGTCGCCGCGCTGGAGGCGACGTTTTTCATCGACATCGTCACCGCCGCCGCCGGGATCGGGATCCTGCTCTTTCTGGCGGTTCCGGCGCTTCCGGGAACGGGCGAAAAACGGAAAACATCGAATTGGGAGGATATCCGGGAGGGGTTCCGCTATCTGCGCAATCACGCCCTGATCCGCCGGCTGCTGGTGTTCCTTTTTGCGCTCATGGTTTCGATCAGCCCCGCCGCGTTCCTGACGCCGCTGCTGGTCGGGCGCTCGTTCGGGGATGAGGTGTGGCGGCTCTCGGCCAGCGAGATGACGTTCAGCGCCGGCGCGGCCGCCGGCGGGCTCCTGATCGCCGCCTGGGGCGGTTTCAGCAGCAAGGTCCGCACGACGGTCTTCGCCGGGTCGCTGTACGGGCTCTTCATGATCGGCATCGGGGCGGCGCCGCTGTTCTGGCTTTATCTGGCGGCCAACTTCATGATCGGCGTCACGATGCCGTGCTTCAACGCCCCGCTGACCGCGCTGCTGCAGGAAAAGGTCGAGCCGGAGATGCATGGCAGGGTGTTCAGCCTCGTCCAGGTCTCGAACTCCTGTGCGCTGCCGCTCGGTATGGTGCTGTTCGGGCCGCTGGCTGATTTCTTCCCTGTGCAGGCGCTGCTGGTATTGGCGGGCGGACTGGTTGTCGCGCTCTCCGCCTTCGCTTTCCGCGACAGGCGTTTCTCCGCCTGACGCTGATGCGCTTTCGGCGGATCGGCACGGAGGTCACTCGAAGTTCTGCGGGCCCCGGCCGGGGCGTTCCCCCGCGGCCTTGCTGTTCCGGATGTGCGACAGCACCTTCCTGAGCTTATCCATCGTGATCGGCTTCAGCAGGATGCCGTCGAATGCCGACAGGTCGAAATTCGTCTCGCTCTCGGTGTCCGCCGTGACCGCGACGATCCAGAGGTTGCGGAAGGCCGGGTTCGCGCGGATGGTTCCGGCCAGCTCCGTTCCGTTCATCTCCGGCATCCACATGTCGGTCATCAGGATGTCCGGAACGCCGCTTTGCAGAAGCTGGAGCATCTCTTCGCCGGAGACGGCCGTCTTGACGTCGGCGCCGAGCTTCCTCAGCATGGAGGAGAGCACCTTCAGGTTCATCGGGACGTCGTCGGCCAGGAATACGCTGAGCTTCATCTCCTGCTGCGGCGCGGAGTGCTCCTGCACGGCCTCGCCGGATTGCGGGGAGACGATTCCGATGTTGTCGAGCCGGAGCGTGAACACGCTGCCTTTGCCGGGGGTGCTCTCGAGCGTGATGTCGCCGCCCATGTTTCTGGCGAGACGACGGGAAATCGCGAGCCCGAGCCCGGTCCCTTTGAGGATCCGATTGTTTCTGGTCTTGTCCTCCTGCACGAACGGTTCGAAGATATCCTTCTGCGTTTCCTGCGAGATTCCGGAACCTGTGTCGGCGACACGTATTGTGAGGTCTCCCCGGTTCTCCTGCCGTTCCTCGAACGACACGGTGACTTCGACCACTCCCTCTTCCGTGAATTTCAGGGCGTTTCCGACCAGGTTCAGCAGGATCTGGCGGAGGCGCAGCCCGTCCATCATCAGGATGGGCAGATCGTTTTTACGGACGACCCGGTATTCGAGCCGCCTGCTGCCGATGCGCGGCCGGAATATCGTTTCAAGCTCGCGCGTCAGGATCATCATGTCGGTCGGCTCCGGCGTGAGCTTCATCTGCTCGGCGTCGATTTTCGTGAGGTCGAGGATGTCGTTGATCAGCTTTAGCAGCGTATTCCCGGCAAGGTTGATCGACTGCAGGTATTCATTCAGCTCCTCCGGCGGCACCGGGTTGTCGCGCAGCAGCTCGCTGAAGCCGATGACCGCATTCAGCGGAGTCCTGAGCTCATGGCTCATGGTTGCGAGGAAGAGGCTCTTCGCCTTGTTCGCATTCTGCGCTTCTGTGAGTGCGCGGGCCAGCTGCCGCTGGGATTCGTTGAAATCGGTCATGTCGACCATGGTTTTCAGCACATAGGCGAGCTTGCCGTCAATCATGATCGGGTAACTGGTCAGCAGGAAGTCGTGCCCTTTGATGCGCCGTTCGCTGGTGTGCTCCTGAAGATCCTGCCGCGTCTGCCCGACCGGACAGTCGTAGGGGCGTTCATGGCAGCCGCAGAACTTCCGGTTGCACCGGTTGCCGGGCGTCTCTTCCTCGGATGCGGAGGAGAGCTCCTGCGCGGCGTTGTTGACGCGCACCAGATTCTGGTCCGCGTCGAAGAGCATGATCGGAATGCGGATCGAATCCATGATGAGGAGCTTCTCATATTCGCTGCGCTCCAGACGGGCCCGGCTCGCCTGGCGCGAGAGGATGATTTCCACGATATGGGCGGCTGCGCGCAGAAACTGCTCGTCCGGCTCGGAAAATACCCGTTCGGCGTTCTCCTCGTTGGCGATGCCGATGTGGCCCCAGAATTCGCCGGAGAGGCGGATGACCGCGCAGTGCAGCGACTGGATCCGGGTTTCGCGGACAATGGGTTCCCAACTCCCCAGCTCTTCGAAGAACCGTTCGGAGCGATGGCCGCCCCAGATGCCGTTCTGCCGGATCCGGTCATACCAGATGTCGGATTCTGAAAGCGGCTTCGGCGCCTGGTTTGCGAAAACCGAATCTTTTCCCGCCTGATACCACTCGTGCAGCGGGATCTGCAGGTGATTCCCGTGGTCGTACCTCATGACATAGGCCCGGCTGAAGTTCAGGTGGGTGCAGACGGTCTGCAGGACGGTGCGGATGGCGGTGTCTTCATCCTCGTGCAGCATGATCGTTTCGAGGCAGGAGTTCAGCCGGCGGTCCTGCTCCGCATGAGTGCTGAGGTCTTCCAGCAGCTTCTGACGCTCCGCCTCGCGCTGTTTTTCCTCCGTGACGTCGAGGCCCAATACCAGTACGAGCGGGGCGCTGGCCGCGTTGTCGACCCGGGTCAGCAAAGTGTGCATGTTGTGCCGGGTGCCGTCCAGGAATGTGAATTCTTCATCGAGCCGCATTCCGCCGGTCTCGCAGACGACCCGGTCGTTCCGCAGGAACTCGTCCGCCTGTTCCCGGTAGCAGCTCAGCTCGTAATCGGTTTTTCCGAGGACATCCGCGGCCGCCAATCCGGTGAACTGCTCCGCGGAGCGGTTCCAGACCAGGTAGCGGAAATCGTTTCCGGAATCCTTGACCGCGATCAGGGCCGGAAGCTGGTCGAGAATCGCCTGCAGCAGGGAGTTCGCACGGGCGAGCTCATATTCGTCGTGTTTCTGCCGGGTGATATTCAGGCCGATGCCGAGCAGCTTGCGTTTGCCGTCCTGACCGATGATGACGCTCTTGACGCTGTGGAAAATGTTGAGCTGCCCTGTCCGGGGCAGGACCAGCTCCTCAATCAGATCGACCGGGTTCGGCGAATCGAGTATGGTAAGGTCGTTGCGGTAGAACACTTCGCTGGCCGGAGAACCCGGGAACAGCTCAAAATCGTTCCTGCCGCAGATTTCCTCCGGCGGCATCCCGAGGAGCTTGCAGAAAGCCTGATTGACCAGGACATACCGGAAATCGTCGTCGATATCTTTCAGGAAGAGGTGGCACGGCAGGTTTTCCATGATGCTCTGCAGCAGCAGGTTCGTGTGTTCCAACTCGCTGCGGCTTCTGTTCAGTTCGGTCACGTCGAAGCAGATGCCGAGATGGATTTTCCTGTCCCGCCGGTAGTGTGAGAGCGGCAGCTTGATGGTATGGATGCAGAGCGTGTTGCCGTTGCCGTCGAGCAGCTGCTCGTCGCATTCACAGCGCTCCCCGGTTTCGAGCATGTGCAGGTCGTCCTTCCGGTATTTCTCCGCCAGCTCAGGCGGATAAAGGTCGAAGTCGGTTTTTCCGGCTATGCCGTCGTCCGGGAGGCCGAGCAGCCGGGTGTAATAGCGGTTGCCGAGGACATACCGGTTTCCGTCCGAGGCGTCTTTGAGCCAGAGGGCGCACGGCAGGCTGTCGATGATCGTCTGGATCAGGTGGTTGGTTTCGCGCAGCTCGACCTCCTGGGCGCGTTCCCGGGTGATATCCCGGACGATCCCGAAAATTTCGGAGAGTTCGCCGTCCCCGCCCGCGACTCTGCGGATCCGCATTTCAAAGACACTTTCCTGCCCGTTTCTCCCGGCCCGGTAGACGATGGTCTGACCCGGAGCCTCTCCCGAGGTGACCTTGGCCCAGCTTTCCAGGAAGAGAGGAAGATCCTCCGGCCGGATCCATTCGTCCGCCGACATCGGGCTGCCGTCCGCCCGCCGTCCCCAGAAAGCCGGGTTGTCGATTTGCCGGATGGGGCGCAGATCCTCGTAATTGCAGAAGTAGCACATCTGGGCGACCTCCGCCGCAGTGTTGAGCCACTCATTCTGGCGGTGCATGCGGTCGCGTTTTTCATATTCCTCGGAGACGTCCCGGAAGATCAGGACCGCGCCGGAGAGGTTGCCGTCCGCGTCCCGGATCGGGGCGGCGCTGTCGGAGATGTGGCGGCGGGAGCCGTCCCGGCCGATCAGATCGGTGTGGTTGGCCAGCTCGACGGCAACTCCGTCGCGCAGCGCCCGGCGGATCGGGGACTCCACCGTTTGGCCGTTGAGGTAGCTGATGATTTTGAACCTCTCGTCGAGTTTTCGGCCGATCAGCTCGTCCGCCGGGTAGCCGGTCAGTCTTGCCGTTACCGGGTTTACGAGGGTGATGACCTCGTTTTCGTCCGTCACGATGACGCCGTCCCCGATCGATTGCAGCGTGAGCTCGAACCGCTCCGCCAGCGCTTCGGCGGAACGCCGCAGGAGATACAGCTCCTCGATGCTGGTCGAGACCCAGAGGACGGCTTCCCGGTTGAACACTTCGTCCGGAAGCTTGACGAATTCGGCCCGCCGCCGCTCTCCGGCCGAGCAATACTCAAAAGTGACCGGTTCGCCGCTGCTCATCACGGAATCGATGGAAGAACGAAACAGGGAAAGGAGATCGTCCGGCAGGTCCCGGAGGTGGCGGATTTTCATCAGGTTCCGGTATTCCGGCCTGCCGCTGGCCTGCAGAAAAGGCAGCCTGCCGCGCCGGTCCACCACCGCGACCCGGACCGGCATGTTCGCGAAAATCGCCGACAGCCGCCGCGACCGTTTCACGCTCTGCAGGAAGTTGAATACGAGAAATCCGAGTCCGGCAAGCGCCAGAGCTGCGGCGAGAATCAATTCGGAGCGGTAACGGGTTGAAAACGGCGGCGGCACTCCGAGCAGCTGCGAGTCTGCCGGAAGCGCGGCAAGCGGGAGATTGAACTTCCTGAGCCCTTCATATTCAAAAATAGGGTAGACGGCTCCGGTTTGCACAGGGATCTTTTCCGGCGGGATTCCCATGAGAATGTCTGCCGCGACGGCGGCTGTTCTCCGGCCGTGCACCTTTCCGGAGGCGAAATAGCCGCCGACCACGCCGACTTCGAAGATATTTTCGCGGGCGAGCAGGATCGGGTTCGAGTTCGCATCGGCGACTTTCGCGAATACCGCGGAGAACGGCTCTTTGGCTTCGCGGCTGGTGGAACCCCAGTCGCTCATGATGACGAAGGATTCCGCTGGCAGCTTCCCGATCGCCTGGAGCATTTCGTCCGTCGAATATTCGCTGCCGTTGATCAGGTGCAGCTTCGGGCCGTTGTAATTGGCGAGCCGTTTCTGCAGGCGCTCATGAATGTTGCGGCCGGAGGAGCTGCCGTCGGTAAGGATGGCGATTTCCCGGGTATTCGGCCACAGCTTCAGCCCGAGTTCCAGATTGTCCCAGACGGCGGCCGGTATGATGAGGCCGGTTGTATTCGGCTGCCGTTCCGGAACTCCGGTTGCTTCCGGGTGATTGTAGCCGCTGAATACGAGCGGGGTTTTGCCGGGGAGCTTCAGCGTGCCGCCCCGGAACAGGTCCGCGGCGGGATTGTCCAGCGTGACGATCAGGTCGTAGGGCTTTTTTTCGAGCAGCTCCCGGATCGCTTCGATCTCTTCGGAACCCGGGACGAGCCCCGGCGTGCTGTAGGTATTCAGTTCGATTACGTCGATTTTGGCCGGGATCTGCTTTTCCTGGAAGTAGAGGCGGAATCCGATATTGTTGTTGCTGCTCCAGAGCTGGCCGGAGTTCGCGGAGTTGATGTAGAGGATCCGCTTCACATCGTTCTCCGGCGCTTCTCCGGCGGCGCGCGCGCTCCAGCCGAAAATCAGCGCAAACAAAATGAGCCGTTGCAGGAATACAACGGCCATATCGTGAGTCCGGCTCCGTCGCGGAGTGCGTTCACTCGTTTCAAGATTCGGGGCGATTTGTTTTTTCAAAGGCTGAAATGGGTTGCGGTGAAATTGTTTACTCGATCTAATATACTCGGAGTTGCCGGTTTGTCAAATGAAAATCCGGCGAATTATGCGGCCTTCGCTGCTTCGGTTTCCGATGGGATGCCGGGGGTGGATGCAAGGCTGATCCGCGGTATTTATAATACGCTTTACTTTTTAATATTCATTCCTGAATATCGGCTTTTTTTGCAGAAAAAGAAAAGAACTCTTGACTTTGCTCGAAAAATGAACCATAATGTCATGCGTATTCGCACGTGTCGATACATGGCGCGTGGGCGGAAACTCAGGAGGGAACAGGGATGATGTTGCGATGCCGGGTTCTGCTGTGTGCCGTGCTGTTCTGCGCGGCGTGTGCGTTCGGGGCGGAGAAGGTTTCATTTGCCGTGAGGGGGTTGTCCGCCGGAAAGGCTTCGCTCACGGAAAACGGTTACACGGTCACGCGCACGCTGGGCACGGCGAATTTTTCGCCTGAACTGCGCATGCCGGTGCAGTTGATCTACAACTCCGCGCTCGAAGATGAGGGGGCGTTCGGCTACGGCTGGAGCGCCCCGCAGCTTGAGAGCTCCGCGGTTCCGCAGCGCGACGGTGTGCTCTGGACCACGCCGTGGGGCGAAAAGATCCGTTTTTACGCGAAACAGAAAGCCGACAGGGACACGCTTGAGCTTTACCGGGAGGCGATGAAGGGTCGCAGCTTTTTCACGCCGTATGCGGACTGGGAGGCCGATACGCTGACGCGCGGCGACTTCTCGCACTCCGGCGACTGGGTTTTCACGGGAGAGAAGGATTTCAGGGGGTGGCGCTTCACGTACCGCGATTCGCGGCTTGTCAAGGCGGAATCCCCGAAAGGCGATGCGCTTGCATATGTTTACGCGGGCGACCGGCTGCAGAAGGTCGTGCAGAACGGCACGCCGTTCATCGAGCTTTCGTGGAGTGGCCGGCGTCCCGATGCGGTGAAGATCAACGGCGTCGAAACCCTGCTGCTCTGGAAGGAGAGCGGGATTTCGGTGCTGCCGAAGACGGAACAGGGCACCGTTGCGCAGTTCACCCGCCCGCGGCTGATTGCGGTGCGCACGGGTTCGCTGAATCCGGTGGAGTTCGGATACGACGAATGCGGCTACCTGAATCTCATCCGGCAGGGCGACTTTGCGGACCGGATGAAAATCCAGCACGAAACGCTTGAGGAGCGCCGCGCGAACCTGCGGGCGAAGGCGGATCGGAAGGCGGAGCACTCCGGCAGGGTCGCGGGGCGGCTGCTTGAGGATGCGTTCCTGAAATACAGCTACAGCGGCTGGAAGCCGGGCGTTGTGAGGCTGACGAACCGCGCGGGCGAACGCGCGGGCTATGATTACAGCGCTTCGACCGGCGTTTTCAGGATCCGGGAGTTCTCGGGGAAGAGCTATACGGTTTACTACTTCATGCGTTATGACGTCGCCTACCTCGGCAAGGTGCGGCAGATCGTGGACGGGCGCGGCCGGACGGTCGTTTCGTACCGCTATGACAAGCTGAGCGGCAGGGAGCTGCGCGTGCGGGACATGGCGGGGAACGACGTGAATTTCGCGTATGACAAAGCCGGGAACCTCGAGCTGGTCACGCGGCGCGGCGCGGAGCAGGCCGATCCGGAACCGGTCGCGCGGCTTGCGTACGATGCGAAGGGGAACCTTGCGGCGGCGATGCGGCTCGACGCGCGCGGCGAAGCGGTGCTGACGACGCGCCTGAGCTACGACCGGAACGGCCGTCCCGTGAAGATCTCCGACGGCCGGCGCGGCGACGCGGTCGGCTACACGCCGTTCGGCTACGTGGAATCGGTCCGCAACATTTTCGGGCAGGCTGTGCGGAACCGGTACGACAACTATAACCGGCTTGTGCGCAGTGTATTGCCGAACGGGGTCGAGACGCGCTGCGAGTACACGCCCGAGGGGCTGATTTCGAAGGTGGAACGGTGCGACGGAGAGAAGGTGCTCACCTCGATTTCCGTGAGCTACGACGGCGACGGCCGTCCGGTGAGTTGCACGGATCAGCAGGGACGGGTGAAGCGGTTCGAATACGACGCGTTCGGGCGCATGGTGAAAGAGCTGCTTCCGGACGAAACGGCGGTGGAGTACGCCTACGACCGCGTCGGCAACCTCGCGCAGGTGACGGATCAGAACGGCCATGAGTTGAAATTCGACTGGAGCCGTTTCGGCCTGAGCGGGAAGACGACCGCCGCGGGGCAGTTGACGGACTATGTCTATGACCGCAACGGCCTGCTTGCGAAGCTGAATTCGAAGCAGGGCAGACAGCTCGACCGCTCGATCCGGTATGAGTATGACGGCCTCGACCGTGTGGCGAAGATCGACTACGGCCGGGGGCAGGTCGAAACCTTCCGGTACGACAGCTGGGGCAAGCTCGTCGAGGCGGCGAAGGGGGATAAGAGGGCGGTATTCAAGTACGATTATTTCGGGCGGCTGACGGAGAAGTCCGAAGAGGGGCTCTCGACGGTCTATACCTACGATGCGTGGGGGAGCCGGACGAACCGCGTGACCTTCGCAAACGGCCTTGAGCTCGCAGAGAAGCGCTTCTACGACCGTTACGGACGGCTGACGGAGATCGGTTCGGACGGGAAATCGGTCAAATACGAGTATGACCGTGAAAACCGGCTTGCGCGGCAGACCATCGACAACATTCCTGTGGATTACGAGTACACGAAATACGGTCAGCTTGCGGCGAAATACTTCGGCGGCAAGCTCCGGCCGATTTCGACGCTGCGCTACTTCTATGCGCCGGACGGGACGGTCGCTGCGCGCGAGGTCGGCGGTAAGCTCCAGCGCTACACCTACGACAGGCGGGGCCAGCTGCTTGCGGTGCTGGATTCGGAAAACCGCCCGGTGGAACAGTATACGTACGACAAGGCGGGGAACATCCTCGTGAAGTTCACGAACGGGGTGCGGACAACCTTCACCTACGACAAGGCGAACCAGCTCGTGTCGAGCACGGATTCGAAGGGCGTGACGAAGAATTACGCCTACGATGCGGCCGGGCGCCTTGTAAAGGAGGGCGAAAAGGTGTATCAGTATGGCTGGCTGGATAAGATCCTGACAGTGGAGGAAAACGGGAAGAACGTGGCTTCGTTCGACTATCATATGAACGGACAGATTGCATCGGCGGTATACGGCGACAGGAAAGAGACGTTCCTGTGGGACGGTCTCGCGTTGATCCGCCGTGACGGCACGAATATCGTGAACGAGCCCGCCGTGACGGGTGGAAATCCGGTCATCGCGGGGGACAAAACGCTCTTCAACGATATACTCGGGAGCACATTGGGAGCGAAGAGCGGCGGGGAGTTCTCCGTGATCGAACGCGACGCCTTCGGCCAGACCGAAACCGCCTCCGACTATGACTTCTTCACGGGGAAGCCTCACATCGGAGAACTCGGCTACGCCTTCCTCTTCCGCAACTACCGCGCAAACCTCGGCAAATGGCAGACCGCCGACCCGATGGGCTACCCCGACGGCTGGAACAACCTCGCGTATGTCAATAATATTCCAATATGGTTTATTGACTTTCTAGGAGCATATCGACTTGCAAATGGCAATGAATCCAGTGTCAAACCTGGAGCATATGAATGGACATATAATTTTACAGTCGCATCTATTTTGACAATGTACATTGGCTATTCAAGGGACGGATTGCCTATGTTATTCACTGGAGATGTTGAGCCAGGTGGAGGGAGCCGAGGAACCATAACTTATAGCATTTCAGATACAGGGGAAGTATATTTAAATGGCAATATTCCTCCTTATTCTTGGTCGGGTGAAATTTTTTTTAATGAATCATATGATGATCAAGCATTTAATACTTATGGTTCAGTCGGAGTATCTTTTTCTCCAACAACAATTAATAAATATGACCCATACGGGAACCTTGTCGCTACGGAATATTATTTAGAGGGTGTCTTTTCTGCTGATATAGAACCCACATATGATGATGCAGGCAAATATATAACTTTTTCTTCCAGAGAAACTCGGCTATGGTTATTAAATACAGTGACATATGAATAACACTTCTAGGTTTTTGATTTGAAATACGCCTCATAAGGGGAAACAACATGAGAAAAGAAATTGTTTGCCGGCTCCTCATATTTGCCTTGCTGTTCGGCGGGGTTACAAATGATTTATTCTCGAAGAACTTACACTTTCTTCAGTCCAGTCCGGCCAATACTTATAGAGGGTTCCTGACTGAATCGAAATTTTACCTGTCGCACCGCCCGTCGTTTATTATCGACGACCCGGCCCGGTCGCTACAGAATATCATAGACCGTTTTCAGGAATATGATAACAAAGCATCATCACTGTTCGAGGGAAAAACAGTTGATCCGCTAGTGCTCATGTGGTCGGTTCTATATGTCAACAGCGGTAAAGTTGATCAAGATCCGATCAACTCTGCACTGGGAATGCTTTGCGCGGGCAAATATGACAAAGCACAGGAAACCTTACTTGCAATAGTGCGGGAAAAACCGGATAATTATGCCGCAAATCTTCTTCTTGGACTGCTCTCCATGAGAGACCGAAAACTGTTCGGGCATCTGGAAAAGGCATATCAGGAATCTCCTCTGAAAACCATTATGCTGATTGATTTTTTGGCATGCAATATTCAAATGAATATCCCCAAAGAAAGTGAATGGGATTTTCTGGAGGCATATATCGGTCTATTTGTTCACGAGAACGAGTTATTCCTGAATCCGGCGTTTTCTGCAACACAACTGCATCGCCTAAACGAGATGGTGCGCCAGAAATATTTCGACCCGAAAAATGACAGAATGCTTCAGGATGACAAAAACAAAGAAGCTGTCCTGCGTCGATTCAGGGCGTTGATGAATGGGGTGATTCGGAAACAGGTAGAGGAACGGTTCAACAACAAAAGCAACGAGACAGGGGCCGTTGTAATTCAGCCAACCGGTTTGGTCGATGGGCGGTTCGCCTTTGATTTGATGCAGCCGGAAGCCCAGCAAAAGAATCTTCAGGTGCTTTCCGATCTGCTCTCTTCCGGTAAACCGGTGCCGCCAATGGAGGAATTGGCGGTTCTGCCCGTATGGGGCGGAATTTACGTTGGTTTGACAAAATACACCCCGATGCCGAATGAAATCAATCCGGACGGTATCGCCGCCCTTTTCGGATTGCTCTGCACTGGACAATTTAGCCCGGCAGAGGAGATGGGGGTACGCTTGCTGAAGAAGAATCCTGAAGATTTCCGCATACTGGTTCTGTTGGGCGCTCTGGCGGAAAAAAACGATGCTCTTCTGCCGTATCTGGAGTTGGCATTTTCCCGCGATCCCCTGAAAACCATTTATATGATAGATTACCTCTCCCGCAGCAGAATTCTACCGTTATCCATTCATTCAACTTTCTTTGATCGGTATACGATGCTGATTTACCGAAACCGTGAAGTGATTAAACAGAAGAAAATTGCAAAACATGTTGCCGCCCAATTGAGAAGAATGATTGCTCGAAAAGTGGAGACACTTTCCCCGGAAATGAGGGTTTTGTGCTTCTTTCTGGATAATTATACTCACGATGGCCCGCCCTCTTATCGTCGATCGTCCGCAACTGGAGAAGAAAAGTTGATTCAATAGTAAATTTAGTCTTGGAAAAAACGTCAAACGTTTTAAAAAAGGAGAATACTCCTGAATCAAATATTTGCGCTCCAGAAAGTCATTCCATGCCAGGAGCCGCATATGGTCTATTTTGACGGGAATTCACAAGTATTTCGGGGGACTTCTTTGCTGCGAATTGATGCTTTTTATTGAACCGAACTCAAAACATCATGCATTAATTCCTGCTCAAAGCCGTTCAAGTAATGCAAGTTGGTAAAGGCGTGGAGTAATAGCTTTTTACTTATGATATGGGCAGGTGAAAATCTTAGTCGGAAAAAGATGATCCATCATTTCGATCATCATGTGAATGGGTCCGCCATGACGGATGGAAAATCGGTCATCGCGGGGGATAAGGCGCTCTTCAACGATATGCTCGGGAGTACACGGGGAGTGAAGAGCGGCGGAGAGTTCGCCCATGCCTTCTTCTTCCATAATTGCCGCGTCGGTCTGGGCAAGTGGCAGACCTTCCTTGTCATAATCGTTTCGTTTCTTTGTTTCCTGGCCATTGCTGAAAATACGGAATTTGTTTTCAGGGAAGTCAAAGACAAAGAGGGGCATGTTTTTGAAATTTATTTCTCCAATCCTTCCGGGCGTTTGCCGGGAATATATGGTAATGTAGAGAGAGATCAATTTATATCCATACCCGGATTGCCTCCTTACAAGGTTTTGACCGGGCAGATATCCTTGAAAGAATTTTCAAAATATCAATTTCTGCAAAAATTATCTTTATCTGGTATAAGGAGTATTGATGCAAACGGAATCCAGGAACTGCCGTCGCTGCAATATCTGGATTTGTCATATGCAACTGTATCTGATCTTGATCAAGTGAATTCTGACAGCGTGCAGACATTGAAGTTGAATGCGGTCGGAACCGGTTCCAAAGGACAGATCCTGAGGTTGAAGGAAGGTTGGAAAAATCTGAATGATTTGGAGTTGAACGATATTGGAAACAGATTTGATTTTAGTTGCCTATCTGATCTCAGGATCAGAAGGTTGTCCATGAAAAACTATTCGGGGAAAAATTTGAATTTCCTGAATATCGACGCCATCAGGGAACTTGATGTAAATGGAACTGTTCAAGCGGATTTGGATATATCTTCTTTGGGAGCATCTTCATTGGAGATGTTGATTTTGGGGCAATATCGAAAAATTACTGATTTATCTCCACTAAATCAGTTGGCTAAGCTGAAAATCCTCGATGTATCATTAAAGGGAGATGAGCGATTCAGGCTGATGGATCTTCCTCCTTCCGTAAAAGAGTTATCTCTTTGGAATGGAAAAAGAGTGTATTCCGCACAGGAGGCCGCGTTTGTTGCGCGGCTGCCCCTGCGGAGATTGTCACTTATGCAAGTTCAGTTTCAGGATATCACTCCACTGATGAAAATACCTGTTACTGCTTTGCGGTTAAATCAGGTTCTGACCCCCGGTAAATTTTTGTATCTGCTGAAAGAAAATTCCAATTTACGCTACCTGTCATTAGGGATTTTTTTCGACCATGATGGCAATGTGCGGCAAAATATTGACTGGGACTCTCTTAAGGATCTTTCCGTAACTGAGCTTGATTTATCAAAAAGTAATATGACTGAATGCAGTTGGATATCTGAGATGAAAAAACTTCGAATTTTGCTTTTGCCATCCACAATAAGCAGTTTGAAAGATCTGAAAGATATGCGTTTGGAATATTTGCTTGCTCCGGGCATAAAAGATTTAAAAGAGGAATGTGAAAAGTATAATATTAGAATTCAAAGCTGAAACGGCCTGATTGAGGAGTATTGTCAAGCAATCAAAGAATATCCTTTAGGACACCTGCACACCCCCGGACATGGGAAAACTGTCCAACTTCAAACCTCTCTTGTGCAGGTGTCCTTTTTTATCTCGCCGGGGATTTGCGGATATTTCTTCGGGTTTGCCTTGCGGCCCCTTGACATTTCATGCGGTTTTGCCCATAATATCAACAGGTGTTAATTCACGGAGGGTAATCGAATGGTTCGGAACTGCCGCAGCCACAGGCAGCCTGCAAGCGCGAGCGACGGCAGGAGCGTGGAGACGTTCTTGTGGGACGGCCTCGCATTGATCCGCCGGGACGGCACGAATATCGTGAACGAGCCCGCCGTGACGGGTGGAAATCCGGTCATCGCGGGGGACAAAACGCTCTTCAACGATATGCTCGGGAGCACATTGGGAGCGAAGAGCGGCGGGGAGTTCTCCATGATCGAACGCGACGCCTTCGGCCAGACCGAAACCGCCTCCGACCATGACTTCTTCACGGGGAAGCCTCACGTCGGAGAACTCGGCTACGCCTTCCTTTTCCGCAACTACCGCGCAAACCTCGGCAAATGGCAGACCGCCGACCCGATGGGCTACCCCGACGGTTGGAACAACCTCGCGTATGTCAATAATAAAGTGATAAAAAGCTTTGATCGTTTAGGATTATGTAAATGGGTAAGCCCTAATGGATCGTTTCAATATGTTCCTGTTGGAGAAAAAAATGCGGAGGCCCATACCCCTCCGGGTTACACTTATGAACCATGCCATTCAGTTACAGCATGGGAAACCGGAAAGGTTTGTTATGAATATTATTCTGCGACTTTGCGTATTTATTGTGGGGATTGCGTAGATTATTATATTCCAGCTTGGGGTGGTGATGATAATACTGAGCCGTTTCACTACCAATATGCCTATGACTGTCACATGGACTTGGACAGCCATCCAGGATACGGAGTAGTCGTTATTGTTATGGGGGTTTGGCTCAATCCTTTGGTTCGGGAATTTGATTGTTTACGAGAAGAAATTGTGGACTACCGAGCACCAGATTCTTTGTTTGATCTCTCGTATCGTTATAGTGGGACGTGGGCAAAGGAGTTGGGAAAAGCATGCGAATGAAAAATATTATTTTCATGAATTTATGCAGCGTCTGTATAATCAGTTACTCGCTTTGGGGGGCGGAGAGCGATGCCCGAAGAGGTTCGCCCGTCATGTCCTCCAAGCGGATCATCGATGGGAATTCATGTTTGACTCCTGATCGTAATTTCTTTCAATACCAATACCGATATATTGGAGACACCGCTCAGTGTGTTGATGTTGCGATCAGAAGTTTTTCTCAGACCACAAAAGAGGTCGGAGAATTTTTGCAGAATAATAGCTCCCTGACAGGAGGGATGTATAAACATCTTTCTGCCTGGGGGGGACTCTATTCTCATATGCCGGAGTTGACTGGAAAGAAAGATGCAATAGATACATTCTCCGCTCCTTATGTTTTGTCCTTGATGTTTCGAGCCAGATTCAGTGATGCGGAGTCGGCTGCAAAAAATATCTTAAGTCAAAAAACTGATGATTATGGAGCGACATTATTGTTGGGGCTGCTTTCTGTTTACAATAAGGAGAATTTTCCTTATCTGGAACGCGCATTTGTGATGAACCCTTATAAAACCATGTGGGTTTTTGATTGGCATTTCAGCAGATTCCGGATTGAACCAAAAGAAGAGTGGGACTTTGCTCATGCGTACTTTTCCATGCTGGCAAGGCATAAACAAATGATAAGAGAACTTAAATTGCCTCCCAGGGTTGCGCAGCGGCTTTCCATGGGATTTTATGTTAAATACGAAGACTCTCAAAATCCATTTCCGGGTTATAAAGAAATAGAGCCCGGAATGAGGGGAATGATAAGCCTCATTCGGGTGAATCTGCAGTTGGAGAGAATGCCTCAGATGCGAGGGATTGAGGAAAAGAAAACGAGAATAGTCGAGGAGATAAAAAGAGTACAATGAATATAGCGGATATTGCTGTTGCATTCAGAAAATAAGTATAATATTATTTTTTGAGAGCTGATTGTATACTCGATTATGAAGATTTCAATCCTGCTGTAATTGTTTCTTGTAAGCAAAGGAGATGTCAGCCATAGATTTCAGGGCACCTGCACACCCCCGGACGTGGGAAAACTGTC
Organism: Lentisphaeria bacterium; assembly: GCA_018265615.1. Taxonomy (GTDB): domain Bacteria; phylum Verrucomicrobiota; class Lentisphaeria; order Victivallales; family Victivallaceae; genus Victivallis. Next base: position 415 of record JABLYX010000019.1, on the reverse strand, counting down.
CAACTTCAAACCTCATATTGTGCAGGTGTCCTTTTTTATCTCGCCGGGGATTTGCGGATATTTCTTCGGGTTTGCCTTGCGGCCCCTTGACATTTCATGCGGTTTTGCCCATAATATCAACAGGTGTGAACTCACGGAGGGTAAGCGAATGGTTCGGAACTGCCGCTGCCACAGGCAGTCTGCAAGCGCGAGCGGCGACAGGAAAGAGACGTTCCTGTGGGACGGCCTCGTATTGATTCGCCGGGACGGCACGAATTTCGTGAACGAGCCCGCTGTGACGGGCGGAAATCCGGTTATCGCAGGGGACAAAACGCTCTTTAGTAGTGATTAGTGAGTTGGGCGGATTTATGATTTTGCGATTTTTATTCAAGGGGGGTAAATACCCCGACCCTTGGGTCGTTATTTATAATTTCTG
>JABLYX010000018.1 GCA_018265615.1 Lentisphaeria bacterium | reverse complement strand
ATCATCGGTGAGAAGATGATCGCACCGCCCATCAGCGGAAAAATCAGCCCGACCGTCTCCATCGGGACTCCACGCCACTTGTGCAGGTAGACCGGCAGAAACGGATAGATGATCGAATACGCCAGCGAATTGATCGCCCACGCACAGGCGAGTGAATTCGCTCTGTCCCTCAATATGCGAACCATGATGTAAATCCTTGTTGTTCCGGGAAAAGAAAAAGCTCTTCCGTTTGCGGAAGAGCTGCGCGCCGAAAAACGGTTCCGGTTCTATTTCGGATAACCGACCGCCTGCACGTAAAGAATTTTCTCTTTGCCCTTCAGACCGAGCAGCGGCTTGTAGTCATCCTCCCGGAAGCTTCCTCGGAATACGGTCGCAAGCTTCGAAGACGCGCAGAACAGATAGACATTCTGCCCCACGAACCCGCAATCGACATGGCAGAGCTGCTCCGGCTGCTTCGCGAGGTCCGCAACATAAATGAGCATGAGCGGAGCATCCCCGGCGCGCTTTTCAGAGGTCCGGACAAGCTTGTTCGCGGCCGCATCATACCGGAAAGTCCCCTCCGGAATGCAGACATAGAGGGTAATCTCCTGCCGGTTGCGGGCAGTCGGAGCCGTCCGCTTTCCGTCGGCGCGGCTCACTCCGGTCGCGGACCAGAGCAGATTTGAAAGCAGCTCCCTGGAGAGCGGCCGGTCGCTGAACGCGCGGTCGGTTCGTCGGTTCAGGAGCGCCTCCTGAAGCGGCATGCCGCCTTTGGTGTCCGGCTTCGGCAATTCGACATCCGCGGCGGAGATACCGCCGGCGGCGACGATTGCGGCGAGATACGACATCTTTCCGAGCTTCATATGCTTTCTCCTGAGTGACTGAACCTTATAAAGATAGCACGGTTTCCGCAGAATGCAAATCCCGGAAACCGTTATCCTTCAATTCACCAGAATTGCCTCATGGAGCCGCAGCTCCGGCAGCCGCACAGTCAGCAGGCCGCCGCGCCACTCCCACTCCAACCCCGGCAGCCGCTCCCACGCCCCCTGCACGGAAGCGGGCCTGTGCTCCGTCCGCAGCCGGAGCGTGAGCGGTCCCGACGGCGGAATCTCGGCCGCCACCCCCTGGTTCGGAAGGTTCGGAATCCCCGTCGAACGATTGATGAGGTGGATCTGCAGTTCATCGCCGCTCCTCCGCAGCGAAAGATCGATCCAGCTCGGGCCGTCAAGCTCAATGGCCATCTCTCCCGCGGCGGCGCGCATGACCGCGCCGAAGAATTCACGGATCCCGACCTCGCGGTTGAACTCGAAGTCACGGCAGATCGCCGCAGGGATGTACGCCACGACTCCCCGCCCGTTCCGGTGGACCGTCGCCGCCGGGAATCCGCTGCCATCGTCGCCGACGCGCCCCTGCCGATAGAGCTCCCCGACCGGCTCCGCCTCCTTTGCCTCCAAAAGCCGGAATGTGCGGCTGAACAGCGGAACCGCGCCGTCACTCCCGTCCGGCAGGAACCAGACCGCATCTTTGTCGGTCCGCACGGATTCCGCGCCGATGAACGCCGCCCCGAACCGGTCGAAGAGCTCGGAGCCGGTCAGTACAAGGCGGCCGCCGCCGGCGACATAGCCTCTCAGCGCCTCCGCCATCTCCTCCGAAAGATCATACTGCTCCGGAACCACGACGACCGGATACTCCGCCAGGCGCGGCAGCAGCGCCCACTCATCGCACAAATCCGTGTGGTAATGGTTTTCGAGCAGCATCCACACGGCGCCGTTGACCGGAGATATATCTCCTCCATTCAACAGGTTGACTCCTGTCACATGCCGGTAGAAATGCGCTTCGGAGTGCAGCACCGCAACCTGCGGAACCGATTTCGAACGCTTGCAGACCGGCAGGCGCTGCCGGATGAAATCGACCACCCGGCGCAGCCGCCGGATCCGCCACGGCACCAGCCGTCCGTCCCGCACCTTCGTCGTCTCGTAAAGCTGGACATTGCCGCCGCAGGAGAGCAGGACCGCGATCTCCTGCTCGAGCATCTCGACCGGTTTGAAGTTCCACGGGGACTCCGGCAAGCCGAATCCGTTGTTACAGGTGAAGGTCCACAACATGATATCCCACGGCTTGTTGCGCGTTTCGAGAAAGCGCGCCTCACAACGCGAAGCATCGATGCCGAAGCGGTGTGAGTTGTCTCCGCTGATCCAGTCGGTCGGGACATCCGGCGTACCGGGATTGCGATAGGTCTGCAGCCAGTTCGAACAGATTTTCACACCGGGATAACGGCGGTGGATCTCGTTGCAATAATGCGTGACATGGCGCTTGAAGCTCCGCAGCATGAAATTCCAGACAAGCGGCCATGCCGGATCTTCCTCGTTTGTCGGCATTTCCGCTATTCCGGTCTCTTCCCGGAACAGCGCGCGGCAGCGGCTGCAATAACACGGCCGCACCGCCCATAGATCACCATCGACCCAGAATCCGTCAACCTGATACCGTTCAATGAGTTCAACCATCTGCGGAATCATGAGCCCGTCGGCGTATCCGCGGTTCGGACACATGATCTCCTGCGGGTTGTTCGTCCCGACGTTCTGGCCGCCCGTTCCGATCTGCGCCTCCGGCGGGAGTTGACAGTGCCAGCCGGGGAAGCGCGCCCCGGCCGCCCGGTCCCAGATGCCGGAGTAGTGGCAGTGCATGGGCAGCCCGAGCTTCCGGGTCTGTTCGCGCCAGCCCGCGAGCGCATCTGCCCGGAGGCCCGGCGGTATCGTCGACTCAGGCAGTTTCGAAAACCAGCTCAGAACGCCCGGATGCCCCTTGCAGTCGGTCTGCACGAAGTCAACTCCGAGCTCGCGCAGCAGCTCCGAAAGCGAATCGTCGATCCGGGTTCCGAGAAGCGTGTCCCCGACTCCCGCGTGCAGGTCATAATGCATGCCGATATTGCAGGTTTCTCCGTGCCAGCTGCCCGCCATATCCCGCTCAGCCTCCCGATATCCGCCCATTTGACACCCTCCTGGATTGCGATTGAAATAATTGTACTTGTTTTTGAAGGAAAAATCAAGGTGATATCCGCACATTCCGGCTATATTGTTCCAAAAAGGAGAGAGACGATGAAACCAGATACGACAGGAACCTTCGCCAATCCGGGTTCCGAATACCGGGGAATACCGTTCTGGAGCTGGAACGGCAAACTTGAACCGGAGAAGCTGCGGGAACAGATCCGCAGCTTCCGCGAACTCGGATTCGGCGGCTTTTTCATGCACTCGCGTGTCGGGCTCGAAACCCCGTATCTCGGCACCGAGTGGTTCGAGTGCATCCGCGCCTCGATTGACGAAGCGGAGAAAAACGGGCTCATCCCATGCCTTTATGACGAGGACCGCTGGGCCTCCGGGGCCGCCGGCGGCTTCGTGACCTGCGACCCGCAATACCGGGCGCGGCTGCTCTATCTGCGGCTCCACTCCGGTCCGGCCCATACGGAAAGCTTCGGATTCTGGTGCGGAAAAATCGAAGGCTCAAACATTTACCGCCTGCGGAGAATCGATCCGGCGACCGAGTGTGCCGACGACGGGGAAACCGTGTTCGAGCTCTTCACGGAGGAAGAGCCGCATTCGGCCTGGTTCAACGGCTACACCTATCTTGACATGCTGAATCCTGACGCAGTAAAGCGCTTTATCGAAGTAACTTATGAGCGATACCGCAAAGAGCTCGGCAACGAATTCGGCACGACCGTCCCGGCTATCTTCACCGATGAACCGCACTACTGGCGGTACGGAAACTGCGTCCCTCTGCCGTACCCGGAGAGCACAACCGCGGCATGGACCCGGAGACTGCCGGAACTCTTCCGGGAGCGCTTCGGCTACGAGATTGCGGATCACCTGCCGGAGCTCTTTTACGACTGCCCGGACAAACCGTATTCACCGGCCCGCTACCACTACTGGCGGCTCCTGACCGAGCTCTTCGTCGGCTCTTTCTCGAAACAGGTCGGCGAATGGTGCGGCAGGCACGGCATCGCACTGACCGGGCATCTGCTCTGGGAGGACACGCCCGCCTCGCAGACCCGTTGTGTCGGCGCTTCAATGCGCCACTACCCGCATATGCAGATTCCCGGCATCGACCAACTGACCGAGTACGCGCAACTCTACGACGCCTGCAAGCAGCTCGCCGGCGCGGCCCGCCAATTCGGGCGCACACGCCGGATCAGCGAGGTCTACGGCTGTACCGGCTGGGACACAAGCTTCGCGGCCTACAAGGCGATGGGGGACTGGCAGTATGTGCTCGGTGTGAACATCCGCTGTCTGCACCTCGCGTTCTATACGATGGAGGGGGAAGCGAAGCGCGACTACCCGGCTTCGTTCTCACGTCATTCGAGCTATGCGAAGGTGCTGCGCCATCTCGAGGACTACTTCGCCCGGCTCGGCATGATCCTGAGCAACGGACGCGAGGTCCGCGATCTGCTCGTCGTCCACCCGGTCGAATCGGCGTGGATCCTGATGAACCGCGGTTTCGAGGCGGCAGGCGCGTTCGACCGCAAGCTTGCCGGGCTCCGCAACCGGCTGCTCAACCTCACGCTCGATTTCGATTACGGCGACGAGGAGCTGATGGCGGAGCATGCGCAAATCGTCGGCAGGGAGCTGAAGATCGGAGAAGCCGTCTACAAAGCGGTGCTGCTGCCGCCGATGGAGACGATCCGGAGCAGCACGATCAGCCTGCTGCAACGTTTCCGCGAAGCTGGCGGCACTGTCTCCGCCGCATCCGAAGCGCCGGAGCTCGTTGACGGCAGGCCGTCTGCGGAAGCGGCGCGTTTCTGGGCCGAACTTCCCCGCGGGATTGCCCCCGTCGATGCCCCGGCTCGCCGCATCAATCTTTTCACAGAGGACGGAACCCGCGTTCCGAACGTGCTTTACCAGCTCCGGGAGTCCGATGCTTCATTTGACTGTATCCTCTGCAACACAGGCTTTGAAGGAGAAGTTCCTGATGAGCACCACATCCGCTGCCTCGAACGGAAGCGGGACATTGAATCCGTTGATTTCGAATTTCTTACCGACAGATGCGGCGAATGGTATGAGTTTGAACCGGAGAGCGGCCGCGTCTATCAGGCGCCCAGTGAAAAAACCGCGGGCGGATACCGGATCCATACAGCACTCAAACCGCTGCAAAGCAGAATATTCCGTTTTTCAGAGAAGCAGATTCCGAATGCACTCCGCCGGGTTCCGTTCCACACCGCCCGGCGGCAGGAGTTGAATCCGCCGGAGTGGCGGGTCACGCTCGATGAACCCAATGTGCTCGTGCTTGACCATGCCGCCTGGCGGCTGGGCGACGGCCTCCGGCAGGAGCGCGGTTTCATCCTGCGGATCGACGATGCGGTGCGGAGCGCCCTCAACGTTCCGGTCCGGGGCGGGCGCATGGTCCAGCCCTGGGCGCGGAAGCGGGAAGAGTCCATTCACGCTCCGCTTGAACTCGAGTATGTGTTTCAGGTGTCGGCCGTTCCGGAAAACGGCCTGTTCCTCGCCGTCGAGCGCCCGGAAGAGTGGGAGATCGAGCTGAACGGCCTCCCGCTTCCGTCCGCCGCAGATTGCGGTTACTGGATCGATGACAGCATCCGCAAGCGATTCATCCCGAATAAGATGATTCATCCAGGCACAAACCGGATGAAACTTCGCTGCGAGTATGACACCAACAGCGCCGGTCTGGAGGCGATCTACCTGCTCGGAGAATTCGGAGTCCGCGACGACATGCTCACCGCGTTCCCCCGGACGCTGAAAAACGGGAACTGGTGCGATCAGGGGCTGACCTACTATGCGGGCAATGTAACATACTCATGCCCATTCACATACTGCGGCAGCGGACGGCTCAGGCTCCGCATGTGGGAGCATGCCGCGACCGCGCTCAGGATCCTTGTGAACGGCAAAGATGCGGGAGTCCTCGGTTGGGAGCCTTATGAGCTTGAACTCGAACATCTTGTTACCGGTGAAAATCTGCTTTCCATCGAAGTGATCGGTTCCCGGCGAAACGCTTTCGGCCCGTTCTTTCTCGCGAATCCGTATCCGCAGCGCTTCGGGGCAAATGAGTTCCGCGAGTACAGCCACCCGGAATACCGGAACCTGACGCCGTACGGAATCTTCGACCCGCCGGAGCTCCTGTTCGAATGCTGAGCCGCAAATTACCGCAAGTTGGTTGTTTTACCTTTGAACCCGGTATATGTTATGGAGATTTGATTCAATAACGGAGACTCATGAATCATGACCTGCTTTCTTTCCCATCGGGGGGAGTCGGACGACGCCCCTGAAAATACACTGGCCGCTTACGAACTCGCCATGGAGCGCGATTCGGACGGCATCGAGCTCGATATCCGGCTGACGGCCGACGGCAAGATCGTCTGCGTCCACGACGAGACCATTGAACGCGTTGCCGGAGTGAAGCTTGCGGTTGCGGAAGCAACCCTTGCAGAACTCCGGAAGTTCCACCCGGTCCCGCTCCTCGAAGAAGCGCTCGCCGTGCTGAGGCCCGGCAAGCATATGCAGATCGAACTGAAGGGGAAACAACCGCTGGCGCAGCCGCTCAAAGCGCTCCTCGACCGTTGGAGCGGCGACCGCGGCCAGCTGGCGCTGAGCTCGTTCGAGGAGCCGACGATCCGGGCGGCCGCCGATCTGTTTCCGGATCTGCCGCGCCTGCTGCTCACGGATCTGAAACAGCATTTCGGAACCTTTCCGAACGCGGAGGAAACGGCGGCATATATGCGTTCGCTGCACTGTACCGGAGTGAGTTTCCTCGCCACGCCGGAAGCCGGCAGAAAGTTCGTCGATGAGCTTCATGCGGCCGGGATGCGCGTCGTCTGCTGGGGCGTCTCATCGGATGAGCTCGGCCTCGCCATGGCCAGGATCGGAGTCGACGCGATGACGAACAACCACGCCGTCGCATTACGGAATTCATTCAGAAAAGGAGCAGGCATCCAATGAACGCAAAACACCCGGAAACAGGCTGTTACTACTTCCCGAACTATCACCGCAGCGAACCGCGCAACGCAGCCGTCCACGGCGAAGGCTGGTGCGAGTGGGAGCTGGTCAGGGCGATGACGCCGCGTTACCCCGGCCACCATCAGCCGAAAGTCCCGGTACTCGGCTATACCGACGAGGACGATCCGGCGGTCATGGCGAAGAAGATCGAGGACGCCTCCTCGCACGGCATCGACTATTTCATCTTCGACTACTACTACTATGACGACGGCCCGTTCCTCGAGAACTGCCTGAATGACGGCTTCCTCAAAGCGCCGAACGTCGATAAGCTGAAATTCTGCTTCATGTGGGCGAACCACGATTGGGTCGACATCCACCCGAGCCTGCGCCGCAGCCGCCCGCTGCTCTGGCCCGGCAAGGTCACTCCGGAGACGTTCCGCCGCCTCTGCCGGCGGACCATCGACACCTACTTCAAGCACCCCTCCTACTACTGCATCAACGGAGCTCCGTACTTTTCGATCTATCATCTCGAATGTCTGCTCGCCTCATTCGGCAGCATCGAGGCGACGGCGGAAGCGCTTGCGGAATTCCGGGCAATGACGAAAGCGGCCGGATTTCCGGATCTGCACCTGAACCTCGTAGTCTGGGGACACCCCGTCCTGCCGGGCGAACGTGAGATTGAAGATCAGCCGAAGGTTGTGAAATCACTCGGTTTCGATTCGGTGACCAGCTACGTCTGGATTCATCACATGTCGCTCGGCAAGGAGCCGGAATTCCCGTACCTCAAAGCACTTGAGCTCTATCTGGAGCATTGGGGGACAATGTGCAGAAAATATGATCTCCCATACTTTCCGAACGTCACGATGGGGTGGGATCCGAGCCCCCGGACGATCATTTCCGAGAAATGGTTTCCCTCCGGGTATCCCTACACCCCCGTCCTCGCCGGAAACACGCCGGAAAATTTTGAAACCGCCCTGCGGAAAATCCGCGACGGACTCGAAAAAACCGGCGTCGGCACCTTCAACATCAACTGCTGGAACGAATGGACCGAAGGCAGCATGCTCGAACCGGAGGAGAAGTACGGCTACGGCTATCTGGAGGCAGTCAAACGCGTCTTCGGTCGCTGACGCCCCATCCGGCCCCGCGCACCGGACTCCGCGGGGCTTTTTTATCATTTTCGGGAAAACTCATACCTTTTCCACTTGACGAACCGGCTTCCGCGATATATCGTTTTTCCGAGGAGGATTTTATGGCAAACGATCAGCATCTTCTATATTATCGGAAACCGGCCTCGTGCTGGAATGAAGCCCTGCCGCTCGGCAACGGCCGCATCGGCGCAATGGTATTCGGCGGCGCCGCAACGGAAACCGTGGAACTCAATGAGGAGACCCTCTGGTCCGGGCGGCCGCAGAAGTATCCCGACAACAGCTATTACGGTAAACTCGAGCAGGCGCGCAGTTTGCTCGCGAACCGGAAGTTCACGGAGGCGGACGCCTTCATCTCCAGCGAAATGCTGCATCATGACAGCCGGGGATACCTCCCGGCCGGATCGCTGAAGCTCGAATTCAACGGTTCCGCGGCCAGCCCGGATTACCGCCGTGAACTCGATCTCGACCAGGCGCTTGCATCAACCCGGAATGGAATCGCATCCTGCGAATGGTTCGTCTCCGTCCCGCAGCAGGTCCTCGTCATGCATTACACGGGCGGGGACGGCTTCGCACTCCGCCTCGACTCTCCGCTCCGGCATGAGTGCGGCACGGATTCCGGCGACCTCTTCCTGAACGGGACCTGTCCGATCCGCGCCCGCAATGGAGAGGTGAAGCAGAGTGACGAGTCCGGACGCTCAGGGCTCCGTTTCCAGATCCGCGCCCGGGTCATCGCGGACGCGGGAACCGTTTCGGCAGAAGGAAATTGCATCCGGTTCAAGGGCCCCGGCCCTGCGCTCCTGCTCGTCGCGATCCGCTCCGACTTCATTGACTGGAAAACGGAGCCTGCCGGAGCGTTTCCGGCGGAACGCTGCCGCGGGGAGCTTGACAATGCCGCGAAGTTTTCATACGATGAGCTGCGCAACGCCCATCTGACCGAATATCAGGCCCTCTACCGGCGGTCGGGCCTCGAGCTCCCGGCGACGGAAGAGGATCTGCTGCCGACCGATGAACGGCTCGCGCGCTATGCGGAATCCGGCTCCCCCGCACTCGCCGCACTTCTCTATCAATACGGGCGTTATCTGCTCATCGCCTCGAGCCGCCCCGGCACGCAGCCGGCGAACCTGCAGGGCATCTGGAATCCGCATGTACTCGCCCCGTGGGGCAGCAACTACACGATCAACATCAACCTCGAAATGAACTACTGGTCCGCGCTGCCCGCCAATCTCGCGGAGTGCGCCGAGCCGCTGTTCCGCTTCATCCGCGAAGCCGCCGAGGCCGGGGAAATGTGCGCGCGCGAATACTATCACGCCCGCGGCTGGTGTCTGCATCACAACAGCGACCTCTGGCGTTTCTGCATCCCGGCCCGCGGCAAGGCGCGCTGGGGCTACTGGCCGGTCGGCGGACTCTGGCTCTGCCGCCATCTGTTCGAGTACTACCGTTACACCGGCGATGCGGACTTCCTGCGCGAATGGTATCCGGTCCTCCGCGGCAACGCGGAATTCGCACTTGACCTGCTGGTGAAAAATGACCGCGGGGAGTTCGTCACCTCCCCCGCGACTTCACCGGAAAACGGTTTCATCGACCCGGAGACGGGAGAGACGGCAACTGTCTGCGGCGAAGGGACAAGCATGGATCTCGAACTGATCCGCGAGACCTTCACGGACTTCATCGAAAGCGCCCGTGTTCTCCGCCGGAAGGAGTCGCTGCTCCCGGAACTCGAAAGCGCGCTCGGCCGCCTCCGCCCGATCGGCATCGGCAAGGAGGGGGAACTTCTCGAATATGACGCCCCCTGTATCGAACCGGAACCGCACCACCGTCATCTGTCGCACCTCTACGGCGTTTATCCGGCGGACCTCTTTACACCGGAGAGTGATCCGGAGCGGTACGAGGCGGCCCGAACTTCGCTCATCCGGCGCGGCGACCGCAGCACGGGCTGGGCGATGTGCTGGAGGCTCGCACTCTGGGCGCGATTCCGCGACGGCGGCAAGACAGAAACCATGCTCCGGGAATTCCTGCGGCCGGTCGAACCTTCCGTGGAGGTCGTCTACTGCGACGGCGGTGTCTACCCGAATCTATTTTCAGCTCATCCGCCGTTCCAGATCGACGCAAACCTCGGAGTCCCGGCCGGAATCGTTGAAATGCTCGTGCAATGCCACCGCAAAACGGCGGATGGAACCATGATCCTCGATCTGCTGCCCGCCCTCCCCGCAAACTGGACCGAAGGGAAACTCACCGGAATCCGCCTGCGCAACGGCGTCTTTCTCGATCTTGTCTGGAAAGAAAGCCGGGTGGCGGGACTCCGCATCCGGGCATTGAAGCCGGTCACAATCGAGCTTCAGGCGCCGCGCTTCTCGCGCCGCATCGAAGCCGGTGTGCAGGAGCAATTCGTCGCCGCTTATCAGTGATCCGGCCATTCCGGCCTTGCAAAACCCCCGTGCCGCACCTATATTAGTCAATCGTGACAACAATCGGTGCAACGCGGGAAAGGCAGATGCGGCAGAGCGGATCAATGAGAAGCGGACAGGTCCGGTACGGCTATACCATGACCGAGCTCCTGGTGTCGATGCTGATCCTGCTGATCCTCGCCGCTCTGCTGCTGCCCGCACTCGGCAGGGTGCGGGAGCAGGCGCGCCGCACCCAGTGCCGCACGGTTCTCCGGCAATACGCCACGGCGGTGCAGCTGTACGCGAACGACAACGGCGGATACCTGCCGGCCTGGTTCGATGCGAAGGGAGGCGATCTCTTCGCTTTCGACCTGCGGCTGTTCTGGGAGCTGACCGGGCACTATCTCTCCGGCGGGGGGCGCTACTACCCGGACACCTTCGACGGCCCGGAGCCGGGCCGGAACCCGCGCGGCGTACCGGTGTCGATGGTCTGCCCCTCCGCCGGAATCAGCTATGAGGGGTGCCGCAGCCGTCTGAAGGAGATGAATCTCTACGCGGCGCGCCCGACCCGCTCAGGCTCCTACCAGACCGCTCTCTTCAGCCGCCGGCTGCTGCCCAACAGCAGCGGCGGCGGCAGTTATCCCGGCGGGCAGCGTCTGAACCTCATCCCGTCCCCGTCGACCTACTTCGTCATCGAAGACGCCGGCTTCAACGATAAGACCGACGACCGGGAGCATCCGTACTGGTGCAAGGAGAAATTCATCGACGGCCACTACCATTGGGCCCACGGGAAATTCTACAACGTCGCATTCCTCGACGGCCACGTCAGAGGCTATGACCGCAAGCGCCGCCGACTCGACTGGCAGGCGGATTTCACCCGCGACTTCACGGAATAAAGGGAGTTTTCCGGAATCCGGAGAGGAAATCGCGGCGGATATGTGGTATATTATCCCCATATACCCTGGAGAGTCATCATGGTTTTCGGAATCCTTGCCGGTTTTTTCAGCGCGCTCCTGCAATCGACGTCATATGTGTTTTCCCGCCGCTTTGTGCTGAAGCACCATGATCCCGGCCTGCTGGTGGTCTATTCCCAGGCGGTCATGTGCCTCTTCGGAATCGCCACGCTCACCGCAACGCTGCCATTCGTCCGCTTTCCCCTGACCGGGCAGTTCGGCGCACTGCTCGCAACTTTCGTCGCCGCAAGCAATATCGGATACTTCTGCTTTTTCCGGGCGCTGCGTGAAATCGAAGCCTCGCGGCTGAGTTCGCTGCTCGGGCTCAAGATCATCGTGCTCGCGGCCGTCAGCATTACGCTGCTGCACCAGCCGCTGCACGGGCTCCAGTACCTTGCCGTCGCACTCTCGGCCGTCGCCGCGGTCGGCATGAACTTCACCGGAGGTCCGCTGAACCGCCGGGGGTGCCTGTTCCTGCTGCTGACGCTGCTCGCCTATGCCACGGCGGACCTGGTCGAAACGAAGATGATCCTCCTCATGCCCGGCGACCGGCTGTTCCTGAATTCGATCGCCGTCACCGGAATCGCGTTCACCGCGCTCGGCTGCGTATCGAGCCTCGCGCTTTTCAGGATGAAACACAGCCGGCAATGCCTCGTCGACGCGATTCCATATGCGGTTTCGTGGTACCTTGCAATGATCTTCCTTTTCGCGTCGTTCGGAGCTGTCGGTGTGCTGTTCGGCAACATCATCCAGGCGAGCCGCGGCCTCATTTCCGTGCTGCTCGGCGTCGCGCTGCTGAAAGCCGGGCTCGACAGCCTCGAACCGCGGGTCGAGGCGAAAGCGTGGCTCCGCCGCATTGTCATGGCGATCCTCATGCTTGCGGCCATGTCGCTCTATTCACTGGCAAAATAATCCCTCCACTCCTTGCATTCGCACCGGATCAGGAGTATAATTATAAATCAACCAGGAGGGATTCTATGAAACTGTCTTATGGTATGGCCGCACTCGCAATGCTCGGAAGCTTCACGCTCCGCGCCGAAGTGCCGGAGCTTCTGGAGCTGGTTCCGGAAGCGAAAGGGTATGAACTCATCGCCAAACTCAACCCGACCAGCTGGGCTTCCCGGGGGTATCAGGACGACCGCACCGAAATGCTTTCAGGCGACCTCAAACGGGTCGGTTATCTGCTGAAACTCACCGGCAGGGACGGCAAAATGCAGTGGGTTTTCACCGCCATGGATCCCTTCGCGGACACGGCCGCCAAGGTCGCGGTTCCGTCTCCCGGTTCCCCTGTCTTCCAGACTTACGTGACGAACCTCGAAGTCGCAAGCAATGTCGAAAGCGTGAAAACCGGAACGTTCGAAAAAGGCAACGTCGAATTCTGGGGCTGCAACTACGGTCCCGGCAACGGAAAAAAGATCCCCGGCGCGAGCGACAAAACGTTCGATTTCGGAGACTCGCCCACGGGACGCGACAGCTACGGCTCGATGCAGGTCCACAATTTTCAGGAGAAGCAGACCGTCTTCGCTTTCAATAAACTGACGGCGGATCAGAATTGCGACCTGGGCATCGGCAACAGCCCGAAGGGGAATCCGGACTGGACCTTCACGAGCTCCGGCAGGAATTACAAGGCTGCCGAGCTCTACATCGTCGGCAAATACGAGAATCTGAAGGTTTCGGAAGTCGTGACCCTGAATCCGGACAAGGTGCAGGTCATCGGCGTGACCGATAAGGATCCGCTGAGCTACGCGCCCGGAGAAACCATGACCTTCACCGTCACCGCCGACCTCGGCGGCCAGAAGCCCACTGCGGATTACTACCTCAACTGGTCCCGCAGCGGCGATGACGGCCAAAAAGACGGCGGCAGGATGAAAGTGACCGGCGAGCCGCTCGTCATCAAAACCTCGCTCGACAAGCCCGGCTTCGTCCGCATCATCGCCAAGCTCACGGACAAGAACGGCAAGGTGCTCCGGACCAAGAATATATGGAACAAGCAGGCGGACGTCGCATTCGAAGGCGGAGCCGGCGTGCAGCCCGAAAACCTGACCGCCGGAGCCGAGGAGCCGAAGGATTTCGATGCGTTCTGGCAGAAGCAGAAGGCGCGCCTCGCGGAAGTTCCGCTGAAATATGAAATGAAGAAGCAGCCGGAATCCACGCCGGCGGTCGACATCTACGCGGTCACGATCGACTGCGCCGGCCCGCGCCCGGTGACCGGATACCTCACGATCCCCGCCGGAGCCAAGGAGAAATCGCTGCCGGCGCAAGCCAACTATTTCGGTTACGGCGTCGGCGCACAGCGTCCTCCGAAGGATGGCCCGAAGGACCGGATCAACCTCAGCATCAACGCTCACGGCTTCCTGCTGAACCAGCCGAACTCCTACTATGAGAAATTCGCAACCGAGATCAAATCGAACGGGCAGGGCTATGCGTTCGACCCGAAGCAGAACGCCGACCCCGAAACCGCGTACTTCAACGGGATGGCTCTGCGCGTCATGCGTTCGCTTGAATTCCTGAAGCAGCTGCCGCAGTGGAACGGCAAAGACCTGACGGTCTCCGGCGGCAGCCAGGGCGGACTCCAGACAGTCTGGGCCGCGGGCCTCGATCCCGACGTGACCAGGGCCCTGCCAGGCATTCCGTGGTGCTGCGATCTGAACGGTTCCTCGTTGGGCCGTCTCCGCGGCTGGTATCCGCAATACGTCGAGGCGCTCGGCTACTACGATACGGTCAACCATGCGAAGCGGATCAAGTGCCCGGTGGAAATCACGCGCGCCGGACTCGGCGACTACACCTGTCCGCCCTCGGGCGTGGCGGTGCTCTACAATGCGATCAAATCACCGAAAAAGATCAAGTGGTTCCAGGGTTCGACGCACGGCTTCGTCCCGAAGAAACCACAGATCATCGTGCAGGAGAGCAAATAACGGCATCGCCTTCAAACCGCGTCGCGCCGCCAAAGCGCGGCGCGGCTTTTTTCATCCCCGTCACGGCTCCACGGCGATCTCCCACATGCAGTTCCAGATCGTCTTCAGAAGGAGCGACAGCTCGCCGCTCTCGATGATCATCGCATAATTCTCTTTCAGGGCCGAAATGACGGCGACCCGGTCGTCGTACAGGTAAAGCCCTGCCGTATTTTCGAAAATCGGCTTGGGCAGGTAGCGGACCCGGCGCAGGTGCTGATCGCCGTTCTGCATATATTCAAGGTCATCCTCCCTGCCGCGGATACGGATCGCATTCGACCAGATGCCGCGGCTGAGCCGCTTGCGGTAGTAATCGCTCAAGTGCTCCTCGCTCGAATTCTGGATCATCTCCCGGACGCCGCCGAAATAGAAATACTCGCCGCTCCGGACAGAGAGCAGCTCGTCGTCGACCGCCTCCATGCCCTCCGGACCGAGGTAGACCCGCACCCGCGGCCGGCAGCTGCCGCCGCTGTACAGCGCCTGAAGGTCCGGCAGCAGATCCTCGAGCGTCCGCCGGCGCTCCTCCTCCGCCAACCGCAGCTGATTCGGGTTCTCGGCGGAAAACAGCTTCCGCCCGCCTTCGAACGTCTCCGAAACCAGCCGGCGCTCCTTCAGAACATCAAGCACATCATAAACCGTCGGATGCTTGAAGCGCGTCGTCTTCGCAATTTCAATGGCACTGGCGCTCCCGAGCTGCAGCAGCGCCAGATAGACCTTCGCCTGCCTGCCGTTCAGTCCCAAGCTTTCAAGCTGGTCGATGATGTTCATTCCGCTCGTCCCCTGCATCATGTCGTAATAAACCGACATCTTTTATTTAAGAAAATCCGATTGCAATCAGCATCGATGCACAATATACTATCTGTATGATTCGATTTCAATCGACATCAATCACAAAACCTTCATGCAGAAAGCCAGCAAGATGAAAACGTCCGCCCGAAGCCCGGAAACAACCGCCTGCGTCCGGCCGGAGGTGTCCCGATGACACTCTCCGCATTCCTCCTCGTTCTTGTATCGGTCTTCCTGCACGCCGGCTGGAACTTTCTCAGCAAAAGGCAGATCCCGTCACTGGCGTTCTACAGTCTGACCAGCTCGACCGCGGCGCTGCTGTGGCTGCCGGGTTTCCTGCTTTCCGACCTCCGCCTCGCGAAGCTGCCGGGTACGTTCTGGCCGGTCTGGATCGGCAGCCTGTGCTTTGAATACCTCTACGTCTACGGGCTCGCACACGCATACCGGAAGGACGATATCTGCCTCGTCTATCCGCTCACCCGGGCGCTGCCGGTCATGATGACCGCACTGCTTACCCTGCTGTTCGGGCTCGGGACGCCCCCGGGACCGACGGCGCTGGCAGGGATGGTGATCCTGAGCGCCGGCTGCGTCCTGATGCCGCTGATGCGCTGGAATCAGTTCCGGTTGGCGAGCTACCGTTCGGGAGCTCTGAAATTCATCGCGATTGCGGCGGCCGGAACGACCGGCTACACGATCCTCGACAGCATCGCAATCCGGCAGGTGCGCTCTGCCGTTGAAAATCCGGGGCTCTCCTGCTCCATCGCCTACCTCTTCCTGATCGAAGCGGGGCTGGCGGCGCTCCTGCTCGCCGCCGTCGCCGTCACTCCGGCGGAACGCGCTGAATTCAGCAAACTGTTCCTGAAGACGAAAATACCGGTCATCTCGGGCATCTTCTCTTCGAGCGCCTACATCCTGATCCTGCTCGCAATGGCCCGGGTCAGCAACGTCAGCTACATCCAGGCGTTCCGGCAGATGAGCCTGCCGCTCGGCGTGCTTGCCGGAATCTTCCTGCTGCACGAAAAACCCGGCAAACCGCGCCTCGCCGGAATCGCGCTCGTGATTCTCGGGCTTGTCATCATCGGCCTCGGCAAATAGAACGGAAATACCGGCAGCCGGAAATCAGAATTTCCAGTGGCGTACAGTGCAAATACCGTTTGAACAATCCGCCGGATGCCGTTATATTGTCACTGGTTTCCTGAGGTGCACCATTTCCCGGCAGGTTCCCTGAATGATCAACAGAAGGTTTCATTATGAACATCCGCAATATCTGGAACGGAAACGAAGGAGTTCTGTATAAACTCAGGCTCATCCGGTGGTTCATCGAGGGATGCCATGAGAAACGCTTTCTGATCAAGACCCCCTTCACCGCCGCCGCCGACAGGTTTGTCCCGGACTCGTTCGCAGACCTGCGGATCGGAGAACTGCTTGAGAAATGGCCCGTGCTGACCAGGGGGCTCGACTCCCGGAGCATTTCCGTCGCGGAGGCGGCATTCGAAACAATCCTGCTGTTCCATCACGACGAATTCATATTTCACCTGCGGGACGATACCCCGGAACGGAGAAAGCTGTATGATGAATTTGCAAGGCACGGCCGGTCGCTGCTGGCCCGGAAACATCATATCCCGAAAAAATGCGTCACCCCGGAAGCATTCCTGTTCCATCACGGACTGAGCGGCAGGAATGAGAAAATAAAAGCGTACATAAAAAACAAGCTCTTTCTGGATTGCGGCGCCTATGCGGGCGATTCTGCGCTGGCCCTGCTGGAATACGACCCCGGCCGGATATACTCCTTTGACATCTCCAGAAGCAATACAAGAATCTTCTCGGAAGTCATGGAGAAAAATCATATCGGGGAAGACAGAGTGAAACTGATTTCATGCGGAGTCGGGGCGGAAAACAAAACGATTGCATTTTCCGACGGCAACCGGAGCAGCACCTCGACGCAGTTTGCAGGGGACAGCCTGGCCGAGATCATAACCCTGGACTCGTTCGCGGCAGACAAGCCCGCGGTCGGCTTCATCAAGGCGGATGTCGAAGGCGCCGGCCTGGAGATGCTGGAGGGGATGACCGGTCTGCTGCGCCGCGACCGTCCTGTCCTCTCCCTGGCGATCTATCACTCTCCCGATGAATTCTTCAGAATAAAACCGCAGATCGAATCGTTGAACCTGAACTATCGGTTTGAACTTCTGCGCCTCTCCGATTCCACCTGCATGGAAATTGCGTTATTCGCCTACCCGCAGGAGCTGGCCGGGGAATCATAAGAAGCGTCAGTTTCCCGGTGCCGTGCCGGCAAGGGGCAATACGCCTTTCCCGGCACTTTTTCTCCGGAAGAAGGTTGCCGACTTCATAATCCGGCGCGGCAAATCCAGCAGAAACAGGCGCAATGAGATAATCAGCTCAAATTGCTTCCGGTTGCCGGCCATGACAGCCCTCAGGCAGATCGGGTGCAATACGGCAAGCAGGGCATAACGGATGCGGTTCCTGGCCCCGCCGTACGCAATCGGCCCGCGGGCGATTCTGGAACCGGCACTGATCCCTGCGGCGAGAAGCTGTTCCTTCATCGCTGCGAAATATGCTTCCCGCAAAGCAGGAACGACGTTCTCATAACCATAACAGTACCGGCTCAGACGCAAATGCAGGATCCACGGCTCAAGGTATTCCAGATTGTGCTTCCGGATAAAGTCGCCGTAGAAATCAAAAAGCGTGAAAAAGGAGAAAAGACGCTCATCTCCAAAAGAGGTCTGCTGCCCGGGACGCTGAAAGCGGTAAAAGTAGAATGACTCCGGGGTTGCGACAATCCTGCGGGCAACGGAGAGAGAGCCCAGAGCCAGGCAGATATCCTCCCCTGTCCTCATCTGCTCAACGAACCTGAGGTTATATCTCTCCAGCATTTCCCGGCGGTAGATCCGGTTCCATGAGGCGGGAGTATCGAACAATATTCCCTCCGCCCCCCTGATCGTACCTCCGCTTTTTTTCAGCAGGGCAGCCAACGCGGTAATGTCATTCTGAACGTAAATACCGTCCCGTTCATAGTAATACGTAAACGAGCACTCCGCAACATCGGCGTCATTCGAAGCGGCAAGCTCCCAGAGGCGGCGGAACATATCCGGCCTGACCCAGTCGTCGCTGTCCACAAAACCGATATACTCCCCGCGGGCCAGCGGAAATGCAGCGTTGCGGGCCCCGGCGCAGCCTCGGTTCTCCTGCTCCACCAGACGGAAGCGGTCATGCCGGGCGGCATACTCGCGCAGGATTGTCCCGGATCCATCCGTGCAGCCGTCATTAACGAGGATAAACTCCATCTCGGGAAGAGTTTGCGCGGCCAATGAGTCCAGGCATTGGGGGAGGTACTTTTCGACATTGTAGACGGGGACAATGACGGAGATTCTGATCATTGCATCTGCACTTCCTGTTTTCGCGGAGACCCACTTCAACAAGATTAATATTATGTTCCATCGTGTGAATTTTGACAAGCCTTTTTCCGTTTTTTTCATGTTTTTTCTCATTCTTCCTCCAAAAAAACGAAAAAAAATCAATTCTCGGTATATATTATCCTCAAATCGACAGGAACAACGTACATAATGAACCTTTTCCAGCTACACAGAAAACCGGAGCTGCGGCGAATCATCCGCTACCTTCTCGTCGGTGGCTGGAACACGTTGTTCGGCGTGGGATTGTTCACGGGCCTCTACCAGCTGTGGGGAACTCCCCGCAATTATCTGCTGATTGCAATTCCGGTCAACATTATCGCCGTCACCAATGCGTTTTTCTGCTACAAGTGGATCGTTTTCCGGACACGCGGGAATTATCTGCGCGAATATCTCAGATGCTGGACCGTATACGGCAGCTCTACGCTGCTCGGTATGGCCCTGCTGGTCCTGCTGGTGGAGCTGTTCAGGATGAACCCGGTCCGGGCCAATATCCTGCTGACGGCGTTCGGCGTAACGTGGAGCTATCTCGGGCACCGTTTCTTCTCATTCCGGCACACCGGCGCCGGTG
The DNA here is from genome assembly GCA_018265615.1 of Lentisphaeria bacterium. Taxonomy (GTDB): domain Bacteria; phylum Verrucomicrobiota; class Lentisphaeria; order Victivallales; family Victivallaceae; genus Victivallis. The sequence goes on along the minus strand of JABLYX010000018.1, from coordinate 58,517 downwards.
CGGCTCCCCGGGAATGACCGCGCGGCATATTCGCTGGGCGAAAGACCGATTACGCGGCGGAAGCAGCGGCTGAAAACGGCGGGAGAGGAAAAGCCGGTCCGCTCCGCGATCTCGGCAATCTGGACCTCGCGCTGATCGAGCAGCTTCTGCGCCTGCTTGATCCGGATGTCGCGGATGTATTTTCCGGGCGTGCATCCCGCCATCTGCCGGAAGACAAGGTGCAGGAGCGCGGGCGAAATGAAATGCCGCGCGGCAAGCTCCTCCAGCGAAAGCTCCGGCTCCGAAAGATGCTTGAAGATATACCCGTTCAACTGCTCGAAGAGGTGGACACGGCCGTTCCCCTCCTCCTGCGGCCGGTTCTCCGCGTCGACGAAATCCCGGGCATGCAGCAGCTCCAGCAGCAGACCCTGCAGCAGCCCTTGCAGAAGCTCCGCGCCGGATGCGGAGAACTCCGCAAACACTTCCCGGTAAAGCTCGCAGATCCGCAGCGCGAGCCCCCAGCACGAGCCGTTCAGCCGGGTGCTGCGGTACATGAGCCCGGGCGGCGGCGGCGCGGACGATTCGAACGTCACGATCAGCCAGTCGAACAGATTCTGGTCCACGACATAGCAGTGTGACTGATAAGGATAGGTCAGCGCCGCATACTCCTCCGGCAGCGGAAACGACTTCTCATTCACACAGACCAGCCCCTCCGCTTTCATATTCAGCGTCAGCACGTACCGCCGGTGATAGAGTTTGTCCGCATCGTGAGCGCGGCTGATCCGCATCTCCGGGCAGCGATGCAGCAGAAGAATGTTGTCCGGCGCATCCTGCCGGCCGCCGACGATGCCGTTGAAGTAACCGGCCGGTTCACGGAGGCGCCGGCAGTCAGCCAACAGCTGTTTCCTCAAAAGCGAAGTATCCACAATGCGGCTCCTTTCTTCTTTTACCTTTTTGCCGATTTGCGAAAAATGCAAGTCTCATTTGCGAAAAAATCAATTATTTTCCATTTTTTCACCTATATTCCGGATTTATATTATAGAAAATGCAAAGCCAAGCATATTTTTTGCAAACTGCCCTCTCTTGTTTTTGTCACTCTCATGCATCATAATATGAGAGAAAACAAAACCTGACGAAAGGGATCCGGATATGATTATGAGCAAACGTGATTTCGCCGGCGGCGTGTGGCCGGTGGTGCTGACTCCGTTCCGGGAGGACGGGGCGATCGATTTCCCGGCCTACCGGAAACTGCTCGAATACTACATCGCCGAAGGGGTCGCGGGGCTTTTCGCCGTGTGCCTCAGCAGCGAGCTCTACGAGCTGACGCCGGGTGAACGGCTCGAACTCGCCCGGGAAGCCATCGCCGTGAGCGGCGGCCGTGTTCCGGTCGTCGGCTGCGGGTATCTCGGCAACACCGAAGAGGAGAAGCTTCAGTCGGTCTTCGACATGGCCGCGCTCGGCGTGGACGCCGTTGTGATTCCGGCCTGTCAGCTGGTCCCGCAGGGAGCCGAAGACGAAGCGTTGTTTGCAGCCTTCGAAGCCCTGTTGGCGCGGACGGCGGAACTCCGGCTCGGAATCTACGAGTGCCCGGTTCCGTACCATCGGCTCATTCCGCCGCAAATACTCGGGCGCATGGCGCGCCTCGCCGGGGAGCGCCTCGCGTTCCTGAAGGACACCTGCTGCGACTCGGCCGTGATCGCGGAAAAGCTCCGCGCCTGCGCCGGAACCGGCCTCAGGCTTTACAATGCGAACCTGACGACCTGCCTCGATTCGCTGAAGCTCGGCGCGGCGGGTTACAGCGGTACTTCGGCCAATTTCTACCCCAGGCTGCTCGCGGAGCTGTGCCGCTGCTTCCGGGACGACCCGGAGCGTGCGGCAGAGCTCCAAGAGTTCTTCGACCTCATCCAGCGTCACGTCGAATTCAAGTATCCGCGTTCAGCCAAAAATTTCCTGAACCGCTGCGGCGTACCGTTGGGAGAATTCTGCCGGGTCAGCTGCGACCGCCTTTCCGCGGAGCAGCTGCTTCAGCAGAAAGCGCTGCATAATTACATCGAACGGCTCGCAATCCGTGAAACATTCGCGGCGGGTCATTGAAAAACGGCATATTTGTTGTATTGTCATAACTGAAACGGGAGAAGAGAGATGAAAAAGCATTTTACACTGATCGAACTCCTCGTCGTGATCGCAATCATCGCGATTCTCGCGTCGATGCTTCTGCCCGCGCTGCAGCAGGCGCGGGAACGCGGAAAACGCGCGAACTGCCTCAGCAACCTGCGGTCGATCGGACAGGCGCACATGTTCTACGCGGACACGTTCGACGGCGGACCGGTTCCGTCCGGCGACCTGACCCGCAACTGGAGCTGGCAGATCCTCATGCAGGACCTGAAAATGCTCGACGGCGGGAAGATCTTCGTCTGCGGCAGCGAGCCGGGCATGACCAAAAGCGGCGGAACCGTCGTCACCGACGGCAGGACCGTCTATGAGTACTATCAGTGCTACGCGGCGAACCAGTCGCTCTGCTCGCCGATCAACACCTACAGCGGCAAGGTTCAGCGCGCGCCGGGATTCGCAAAGTTCGGCGGCATCCGCAACCCCTCCACGAAGGTGCTGATGCTCGAAGGGGTCAAGGACCGCAGCTCCGGCGTCTGGAACTTCATGGGGATTGTCCGTTCCCAGTACCGGAACCGGGTCGCGCTGCGCCATTCGGAGGGGTGCAATTTCGTCTACAGCGACCTGCACGCCGGCTATGTTTCGCGGCCGCTCGATTACGATGAAGACAAATACTTTATGCCGAAAGAGTAAACACATGAAGAGACGGTTTATATTAGCGGCGGCGCTGCTGACGGCGGCGCTCTCCGCCGCTCCGCCGGCCGGCAAAGAGCTGCTTCTCGGCACGGATTTCGAAACCGGCTATGACGCCGCATACTCCCGCGGCTCCGGCCGGGCCGTGATTCCGGAACTCCTGCGGCGCACTCCCGCCGCGGGGGCGCTCGAACTGCCGCCCAACGGATGGTTCTGCTACCCCGCTCCCGGTAATATCAGCCTCGACGCGGGAACGATCATGCTCGAAATCACGCCGGGATTCACTCCCGGCGAGGGCAAACTCCCCTCCGGCTGGCACGACGCCCAGCTCTTCAGCATCCGCAACCGGGTCGGGCACCGATTGAACGGGCTTGTGAACAATACAACCGGCATGCTCCACTTCTACACCTCCGACGGCAGCGGGAAGACCTCCTCCGTCAAGGTTCCGGTGAAGGGCTGGAAGCGCGGCGAAACCCGCATCGTCACCTTCGCCTGGGAGAAACCCGGCACAGCCTCCGTCGCGGTGCAGGGGCTCGGCAGACAGCTGATCCGCAACGCCCGGCTGCCGGAGTGCCCGGTCGAGTTTCTCTACGACATCTATTTCGGCTCGAATGCGCAGGTGCTGCCGGTCCAGCAGTACGGCAAACTCGGCACGTTCCCGGGAAAAATCGGCGGGATCCGCATCTACGGCAAGTTCCATCCCGAGGCTCCCGGCAAGCTGCCGGAGCTCGAACAAAGCAATACCGCGCCCGCATGGCCCGGCGGCGTCCCGGAAGCCCGCGCCTGGGTCGGAACCAACCGCCGCAGGATCAACTTCTTCCTGACTGCCCCGAAGCGGGAGTGGAAGCACAATCCGGTCAAGCTTGACCTCGACCTTTCGGACGATTTCGCCCCCCTCTCCGGCGCGGAACGGTTCCGCGCCGTCAACGGGCTCCGGCTCGTCGCGAGCGATCCCGCCACCGGAAAACCGCTTGTTTATGACACTGCGAAAAACGGCGACGAGCGCTTCTTCCGCCCGTTCCAACTCAGTCCCGGCTTCTTCGGGCGTGGTTCCGGCGAAATCGCTTTCATCCACAGCGGCGCGTTCCCGGTCGTCTACAGCGTCTATTTCGACCGCGACACGGCATATTCGAAACCGTTCCCTGCGGAATACCCGCCTGTCGGCGCCGGCTACCCCGTCATGCTCGGGACGAAAGAGCTTCCGGCGCAATTCGGAGGCGGCCTGCGCGGCGCATTCGCGCTCCATGACTTCGACGGCGACGGCGCGCCCGACCTGCTGTTCCTCTCGGGCAGCCAGACCGACAGCGGCCGCGACCTCCAGGGCGGACTCTATTTTCACCGCAATCTGCGCAAGCAGTTCGGCTTCGACTGCTTCGGGCCGCCGGAACTCGTCGACAAGGGGAACAACCCGTTCGGACACTTCCGCCAGACCGCGCCGCCGCGCCTCGTCGACCTCGACGGCGACGGCAGTCCGGAACTCGTCTTCGCCTCGCAGAGCATGTGTGCCTATGCGAAGCTCGACCTGCGGAACGGAACGCCGCGCCCATACGACTGGAAAGAGCTGAAATTCACGGGAAAACGTCCCGGTCTCGTCTCAAGCGCCGCGTTCCACGACTTCAACGGCGACGGGCTCGCCGACCTCTTCAGCGACGGCGAATGCTACCTGAACGTCGGTACGGCGGCGGAGCCGCTCTTCTCGTCGGAGGCGCTCGATCTCTTCGTCCCCGGCGTACGCGGAGAGGCCGAGGCGAGCACACATCAGGACGTCCACTCCCAGAAGATCATCCGGAACGCGAAAGGCGAGAACATCCGTCCGCTCGTCTGGGAGGTCGCCGACGTGAACGGCGACGGCAGGCCGGACCTGGTCTGCGGAGGCTGGACCTCGCAGATCTACTTCTTTCCGTGTCGGGCGGACGGCAGGTTCGGGAAGCCGGAGCTGCTGCTGACCGCCGGCGGCGCGCCGGTGGAATTCCCGGGCGTGTTCCCGTTCCCGTACTTCTGCGACCTCGACGGCAACGGAAGCATCGACCTTCTGCTCTCAAGCGAGGACGGCACACTCGGAATCTGCCGCAACCGCGCGAAGGCGGGGAAACCGCTCCGGCTCGATCCTCCGGAGTTCCTGCGCGGGCTCGAATCCCCGGCCAATGCGGGGGCGCTCGCGATCCCGGTCGCATTCGACTGGGACGGCGACGGCGACCTCGACCTGCTGGCGGGAGCCGCGAACGGACGCATCTATCTCTTCGAAAACGCCGGAACGGCGGAACATCCGCGCTATCTCGACCCGGTTGCGCTCAAAGCCGGCGGCCGGGAGATCCGGCTCCAGGCGGGCCCGCTCGGCTCCGTGCAGGGCGAACAGGAGAGCGACTGGGGGTATGTGAACATCGAAGTTGCGGACTGGGACCTTGACGGGCTGCCGGACCTCATCGCCACCGGCGTGCGCGGCGACCACAGCTTCTTCCGCAACAGCGGCACGCGCCGGAAGCCTGAGCTCACGTTCGCGGGGCTGATCGAAGTCGACTATCCCGGCGAAACGCCGCACCCGGCCAACATCCGGTTCAAGCCGGAGGGGAAAGAGCTGCTGACCGTCCACCGCTGCCGCCCGACCGTCATCGACTGGAACCGCGACGGACTGCCGGATTACCTCACGACCGACCATAACGACCAACTCGCCTTCTACGAACGTTACCGCCGCTCCGACGGAACGCTCGGGCTGAAGCCCGGCAGGAACATCTTCAAGCTCGAAGCGCCGTTCTTCCGGTCACTCATCTGGAATCACCAGTCCGTCATGGGCATCCCGACCAGGTCGGCCCAGGAGGGGCGCAGCGTAACGCAGTTCATCGACTGGGACGGCGACGGAAAGGTAGATCTGCTGATGGACAACATCAATGCACGGTTCCTGAGAAACCGTTCCACCGACCCTGCGAGCCCCGTGTTCACCGACATGGGCGACCTCGCCGCCGAACGGCTCGCGAACCACAACACCGCACCGTACGCCGCCGATTTCGACGACGACGGCAGGCTCGACCTCTTCCTCGGGACGGAAAATGGAACCATCCACGCCTTCAGCCGCCCGTATCTCGAAAAAGAGACGCCCCGCGCCATCCGCGGAAGCATGCAGGAGAAACAGCCATGAGCCGGATACTCCCTCTCCTCCTCCTTCTCCTCCTTTCGTCCCCGGCCGTCCGGGCGGACTACGACATGGAAAACCAGCCGACCGCATGTCTCGACGGTTGGAAAATCGAAGCGGAAACCGGAAAACCGGGGGCGGTATACCGAAGCGGCGAAACCGCCGCGATCCGCATCCGGCTCCTGAAGGACGGCAAACCCGCGCCGGGACACAAGCTCCTCTACAGTTTCCGCAGCGACAATTCCCCCTCCGGCAAGGGGGAACTCGTCTCGGCGGAGGAGCCGCTGCGGCTTGAAATCACGCCGCGCGCCCCGGGCTTCTCGCTTCTCAAGGTCGACTTCCTCCTGCCGGACGGTCGCAAAATCTACGCCCGCGCCGGACTTATGGCCGATCCCGGCGAGGTACGGCCCGGAGCGCCGGAGCCGGAGGATTTCGACGCATTCTGGGAAGCGCAGAAAGCGGCGGCCCGCGCCGAACCGATGCAGTCCGCCGAGCGCCGCGTCGAAGCCGATCCGGCCGGAAAATTCGAGGTGTGGGACATCACCGTCCCGACGCCCGGAACCCGTCCGGTCCGCGCCTACCTGACCAAGCCCGCCGGAGAGCCGGGCCGCAAATACCCGGCCCTCGTCACCTGGCACGCGGCAGGAGTCCGCAGCGCAATCAAACAGTACCGCTTCGCCGGAAAGGGGCTGCTCGTCCTCGATGTGAACGCCCACGGCCTCGACAACGGCGGCCCGGCGGAGGAGTATGGGAAACTCTACCGCACCACGATGAAGAACTACCGCTATGAAAATGCCGGCGACCGCGACAACATCTACTTCAACGGCATGTTCCGCCGTCTCGTCCGGGCGCTCGACTACCTGAAAACGCGGCCCGACTGGGACGGGAAGACCCTCATCGTCCACGGCGCGAGCCAGGGCGGCGCGCAATCCCTCGTCGCCGGGGGACTCGATCCCGCCGTGACCGCCGTCATCGCAATCGAACCCGCGCTCTGCGACCACGGCGCGCCGTACGCGGGGCGGCAGGCGGGATGGCCGCGCTACATCGCGCTCAAGAACCGCAAGCCCGCCGATCCGGCGGTCGCCGCGGCAGTGCCATACTACGACGCGGTGAATTTCGCGGCGCGGATCCGTCAGGCGCGCTGTCTCCTCATCGCGGGATTCATCGACACGACCTGCGTGCCGTCGAGCGTCCACGCGGCCTTCAACCGCATCCCGTCAAAACAGAAGCGGATCGTGAACTATCCGCAGGCGATTCACGGAGCCTATCCCGAATTCGACCGCGAAACCGACGCGTTCCTCGATGAAATCCTCAACAACCGGCCCGCCAACTAAGGAGCAGAACCAGTCCCATGCGCATCGCCGACCTTGTCATGATTATCCTCTTCCTCGCCGGGATGGCGGGAATGGGGGTCTATTTCGCCAGACGCAGCCGCAGCACCGAAGCGTACTTCCTCGGGAACCGCTCGTTCCCGGGGTGGGCGATCGGGCTGTCGATGCTCGGAACCTCGATCAGTTCGGTCACGTTCCTCGCGCTGCCCGCGGCGGCGTTCGTGCTCGACTACCGGCAGCTCGTGCCGAACCTCTCGATGCCGGTGGTGGCGCTGCTCGCCATGTGGCTGATCATCCCGTTCTTCCGGAGCTGCACGGCGACGAGCGCATTCGAATACCTGGAGAAACGGTACGGGGCGAGCCTGCGGCTCTACGCGGCGGCGAGCTTCATCGTGATCCAGCTCCTGCGGCTCGCAACGATCCTCTATCTCGTCGCGATCCCGATGGCGGAGATGCTCGGAATCGGCATGGCGACGGTCATCGTGGTCTCCGGCATCGTGGTCGGCTTCTACACCGTCACCGGCGGCATCGAAGCGGTGATCTGGACCGACGTGGTGCAGACGATCATCCTGCTCGGCGGCGGCATCCTCTGCCTGCTCCTGATCGTCCATGCGCTCCCCGGCGGCTTCGGCGAAGTATTCCGGGTCGGCGCCGAGTTCGACAAATTCAGCCCCGGGCCGCTTGAGCTGAACTTCTCCGGCCGCACACTGCCGGTCATGATCCTGCTCGGAATCGTGAACTTCGGCACCGAATACATCAGCAACCAGAACGTCGTGCAGCGCTACATCGCGGCCAAAAGCCTCTCCGAAGCGCGGCGCGCGACGCTGATGTGCGCTTTCATGAGCGTACCGACCTGGCTGTGCTTCTTCTTCCTCGGGACCTGCCTCTTCGTCTATTACAAGGCGTTCCCGAATCCGGAGGTCGCGCGGATGATCCCGGACCAGGTATTGCCGTACTTCATCCTGAACAAGACGCCGCCGGGCGTGGCGGGTATCATCATCGCGGCCTGCCTCGCCGCGGCAATGAGCTCGCTCTCCAGTTCGATCAACGCGGTTTCGACGATCGGCACGGTGGATTTCCTGAAACGGTTCCGGCCGGAATGCCCGGACCGGACCGCCCTCAGGCACGCCCGGCTTTACGCGCTCCTGGCGACGCTCATCATGATCGCCGGGGCAATCGGCATCTGCTACATTCCGAAAGAGAGCGTGAACGACATGTCGCTCATCGTAAGCTCGCTCTTCGGCGGCGGCATGTTCGCGATCTTCCTGCTCGGCTTCTTCTCGACGCGGGTCGGGAACCGCGCGATCCTCACGGGGCTCGCCGCCGGGCTCGGCTTCAATCTTTACATGATGCTGAACAGCCTCGGCCTCCTGCCGGAGGCGCTCCGCTGCGGCGTGCACTCCTACTGGACGACGATCCTCGTGAACGCGCTCCTCTTCCTCATCGCCTGGGCCGCCTCGTGGTTCACCCCGAACCGGCGCGACCTCGCGGGACTCACCGTCTGGACGAAAACGCCGCACGCGGCCGGCCGGACCGGCGGAGCGGAGCAGGAACGGCTCACTCCCCGGACATGATGGCCCGGAGCCCGAACGTTTTCAGGATCTCCGCCGCGCGGTGCATCGCCGCGTCGTCCGGCGGATCGGCCTGCGGCATCGTATCCGGGCGGCCGACCGTGTCGTACTTCGAGCGCGCGAGCGAGTGGTACGCGAGCAGCCGCACCGCCGTCAGGTTCCCGGCCGAGGCGAGGAACTCCCCGCTGCGGCGCAGCGCCTCATCATCCATGTTCACCCCCGGAATGAGCGGCATGCGGATCTCGACGGGCCTGCCGCTCCTCCCGAGCCGCAGCAAATTCTCACGGATCAGCCGGTTGTCGCGGCCGGTCAACCGGCGGTGGAGTTCCGGTTCAAACACCTTGAAGTCGTAGAGGAACAGGTCCGCCAGCGGCAGCACGGCCTCAAATGCGCTCCACGGCACGCTGCCGCAGGTGTCGACCGCCGTATGGATCTTCTCCGCTTTCAGGAGCGTGAAGAGCTCCCGGCAGAACTCCGGCTGCAGCAGCGGCTCGCCGCCGGAGACAGTCGCGCCTCCGCCGGAATTCTCATAGAACGCACGGTCCTCAAGGATCGCATCGGCGGCCTCGCGCGGCGTCATATGCCGACCGTAGAGCACGAGCGCATCGAAGAGGCACGTCTCCACGCACTTCCCGCAGGCCGTGCAGGCGGCGCGGTCGAAGCGGTGTTCCCCCGCCGCAACCCGGTGGCACGCGCACACCTGTGCGCACTCGCCGCAGAGCGAACACCTGTGCCGCCGCAGGCCGAGCTCCGGCTGCGGCCGGATGCTCTCGGGGTTGTGGCACCAGACGCAGTGCAGCGGGCACCCTTTGAGAAACAGCGTCGTGCGGACGCCCGGCCCGTCGTGGACCGCGAACCGCTTCAGGTCGCAGACGACTCCTTCTGTCATAAGAGCCTCCTCACTCGCAGATGGCGCGGGCGCGCTCAATATACGCATCCTGTTCTTTTCTGCAGATGTCGTTGAACAGCACGTTCCAGCCGCAGACCCGCACCTGGAGCCCGCGATAGTTCTCCGGGTGCGCCTGTGCGTCCGTGAGCGTCTCCGCATCGAAGATGTTGAAGTGGATCGCAACGCCGTTCCGCTGCATATAAGTCGCCAGGAGCGCGCGCATCGCGCCCAGCCCCTCCGCCCCCTTCACCGTCGCCGGGTGCATCATCACATCAAGCGGATAGTCCCCCGGGTAGCAGGCCGAATCGATCGTCGCAAGCGACTTCACAAGCGCCGTCACGCCGTTCGTGTCGGCCCCCTGGACCGGAGAGAGGTTCTTCGACATCTCATCGCCCGCCCTGCGGCCGTCCGGGGTCGCACCGGTCTTCTCGCCGAGGCAGATGAACTGCCGCGCCGAGTGCCCCGAAGCCTGATAGACGCCGCCGCGCGCATTCGGGCGGCCGTTGATCCGCTCCGACACATGCCGCGCCAGCAGCTCCGCGAGGCGGTCCACCCGCTCGATCCCGTTGCCGTACCGGTTGCGGCCGTGCAGGATCCGGCGGCGCAGCTTCTCCTGCCCCCGCCAATCCGCTTTCAGGATGTCGCGCAACGCGGAAAGCGTCAGCTCCTTCCGCTCATACACATACTCGCGGATCACCTCGAGCGCGTCGACGGCAGAGCCGAATCCCGCTTCGAGGATCGTCGAAATGTTGTAAACCGATCCATCAGCGAACGCGTCGCGCGCGGTTTCGAGGCTGTTCCGGATCGTCGCGGAAAAGACCTGCGACGGATTGATCTCCTGCAAGCCGCGCTCGAAATCATCCGCGCAGCGGATGTTGTCCCCGATGATCCCGTCGAGCTGCCGGAAGTAAGCCGCGAGGAATTCGTCAAAACTCTGCAGCGCGTCGGGGTTCCCGGTTTTCACGCCGTATTCGAGCCCGGTCAGCGGGTCGGCGCCGTCATTCAATACGAGCTCGATCGGCTTGAGCATATTCAAATGTCCCACGCCAGTCGCATTGCCGAGCGCCCGCGGCACGAATTCGTAACAGCCGCGGATATCGCAGGTGCGGGCCTCTTCCGCCGTGAACCCGTTCGCGGTCATCGAGTGGGCGATGCCGGGTTCGCAGACGAAGACGATGCTGCTGTGACCGCGCCGGATCATGTCGAACGCCCTGTCGAGCAGCTCCGGCGGCGTATTCGGCGCGACCTTGATCTGGATTTTCGGCGTATGCAGACCGAGCCTGTCATACTCTTCAAGAATCATTCGGGTCATTTCATTGACTTCGGTCGTGCCGTCGGCCTTCGTCCCGCCGAGGTAGAACGGGTGTCCCCAATAGTTGTCGATCGACGCCCACTGCATGAAGAAATAGCCGATGAGCTCCCGGATCTGCGGCTCCGTGAACCTCCCCTCCGCAAGATCCCTCCGGACATACGGCCACAGCATGCGGTCGAGGTTTCCGAGCGAGCGGACCTGATAGCGGTCGATATGTTCCCCGAACATGAAGTAGAGGTAGATGAGCGACAACACCTCGAACGTATTGCGCGGCGCACCGTGGATCAACGTATCGAGGCACTCCGCGACGGCGGAGATCCGCTCACTGCCGGAGGCGCGCTCCAACGCATACGCCCGGAACCGCCCGAGCATTTCGATGATCGCGCCATAGGTGATCTCGATGCCGTCGAAGTAAGCGGCGGCCCGCGGCGCCAGCGTGCCGTCCGCCTCATGTTTCCACCGGTATTCGCGCGCCCGGCCGAGCAGCCCGGGAAACCCGAGCGTACAGATCGCATCCCAGTCCGGCACGGAGTGGTCGAAATCCTTCCAGATCGCGGTCGCCCCGGTGCGGTTGCACAAGTTCCGCAGCTCCGTGAGCTCCGGAGAGCGCCGGTCCTGCTCGCGGCTCCAGGAGTTGATGAGTTCCGTCAGCGGCCGGTCATCGCGGTTCCAGCAGCCGAAGCCGACGAACCAGTCATGCGGGCTCACATCGATCCGGACATTCCGCGTCACGTACTCGAATGCGCGCGCCTTCACGACCGGACGCGGTTCGCCCTCCAGCTCCTGCGCGAGCAGCATGACGCCTCTTTTGACCGCTTCATTGTCGAGCCCGGTCGCCGGGTCGAATTCCGGATGCCGGAACTTCGCGGTGAGATACGCTTTGTCCTGTTCGAATGTCGGATACGGCATGTGTCCACCCTTTCCTGTTTGTTCACGGGATATTATACCATGAAACACCCGGAAAAGGAATGGCAGAAACCGTAAAAAGTTTTGCAATTTGTGACAGGAGTGCTATTTTAACAGAAACCCGGAGTGCTGCATGTCGGATATCGTGAACCGCAATGAAATCTACAGGCTCTGCAATCAGTTGAGCCTGACGCTGACCCATTTTGCAAAAGGGATCTATCCGACCGCGGCAAAGGAGCCGGCCAGCCTCACCGTGAACCGGATGCTTGCCATTTTAGCAAATCCGAACGGAGACGCAAACGATATATCCTCCGGCGGAACGGTATATCCGCTGACGCCCGGAACCGTCTGCTTCATCCCCGCCGGCTGTCCGGCGACAGTCCGGTTCGACCGAGAGCTGACCTTCGTGTCGATCCAGTTCAACCTCGAACTTTACTTCGGAGTCGAGCTTTTCTCCGCGCTGAAGCGGCCGCGCAGCTTCCATCGCCCGGAACTGGCCGGACGGCTGAGCCGGATCTTCGACTCCGAAAACGCCCTGCCGCTCGCGCTGGAGCTGAAAAAACAAGTGTGGGCCTTCATCTGCGAACTCCTGGAGGAGAGCGGCGCCTCGCCGCTCGAATCGGCCGCCCGCTTCGCCCCTTATTCCGCCGTGCTGGAGTACATCTCGACTCACTGCACGGCACGGACCCGGATCGCGGAGCTCGCGAAGGTTATGAACCTGCCGCGGGAGACTTTCACCCGGCGGTTCACCGCGGACACGGGGATCTCCCCGAAGCGTTTCTTCGACCGCCGGCTCCTGCACCGCGCCTCGGAGCTGCTGCGCCGTCCGCACATCACGGCGCGCGAAGTCGCGTATGAACTCGAATTCAGCAGTGAATTCGTCTTCTCGCGCTTTTTCAAAACCCGGACCGGCATGCCCCCGAACGCTTACCGGAATCTGTACCGCGCCTGAATTGCCGCATGGCGGCTATTCCGCCCGGAGGCAGCTCCGGACGCCGAGCGCGATGAACACCACAGCCAACACCCAGAGCACGACCGCGAGCCACAGCGCGTTCGCGAAAGCAAGTATGCCGCAGAGCGCCCAGACCGCCGCGCGGCAGAAGAATTTGACCGGCGGGTATTTCCGCCCCACCGTATTCGACGCGACCAGCGCAATGACGGCCAGAACGACAAGGACAATGTCGAATGTGCCTGCGTTCATCCCCGCCGCTCTCTTACCAGCAGATGTGCAGCGGGCGCGGCAGCTTGAGCTCGAAGCCGTTCGGCGTGAGCTTGCCCTTGCCGTCGTAGTCGAAGAAGACCACGATGTCCGAAAACTCATTCGCCGCGCCGAACCATCTGCCGCCCGGCAGGAAGTTGATGTCGCGCGGGCTCGATCCGCCCGAAAGCACCATGTCCGACGGCTTCATGCCGCCCCTGCCGTCGAGCTCATAAACCGCAATGGAGTCGAAACCGCGGTTCGACGCGAAGAGATAACGCTCATCCTCCGAGAGCCGGATCGCAGAGACCTTCGTCGCCCCCTCCCAGTAACGCGGCAGTGTCGTGACCTTGTCGATGACCGTGAAGTTCCCGTCGGAATACGCAAGCGAGGTCACGCTGTTTCCGAGCTCGTTCGCAAGGTAGGCGATCCTGCCGGACTTGTCGAAGACCAGATGGCGCGGGCCGTCTCCCGGAGCAACCTTCAGCACCTTCGGATTCGATGCGTCGAGCCCCTTCTCCGGGTCGATCCGGTAGGTGAACACCGCGTCGACGCCGAGGTCGATCACGATGAGGAACTTCCCATCCGGCGTCATATTTGTGAAATGGGTGTGCGGTCCCTCCTGGCGCGCCGCGTTCGGGCCCCTGCCCTCGTGGCGGATCAACTTCGTCTGCGCGACGATCCTGCCCCCCTCGAGCCGGAATTCTGTGAAGTCGCCGGTCGAATAATTCGCGCAATAGAGGAACCGTCCGCTCGGATCGGTAATGACGTAGCAGGCGGACTTTCCGCCGGAGGCCATGCTGCTGATGAACGTGAGCCCGCCGTCCGGGCCGACCGCGAACGACGCCACACCCGCAAGGCCGTCCACCGTGCAGGTCGAATACATGAATTTGCGGTCCGGTGAAAACGCAAGATAATTCACATTCGGCATCGGGGTGAAACCGGCCTGCTTCGGCGCGGCGTTCTCGCGCATCTCGTAACGGTAAATCCCGCCGTCCGGCTTGTCCGACATTGCGGCTACATAAAACTGAGGCGTCATCTGGATGTACTCCTTATCGTTTCAAACCGTATGAAAATCTGCGGCGAAACACCGGGACTTCCGGCTCCGCCGCCTTTGCCTGCCTACTCCCCGAGCACAACCCGGCGGAAATTCTTCTTGCCGGAGCGGAGAATGAAAGCGCCGTCCTTAAAGGTTTCCCGCGTGATCTTCGCATTCACGTCGGTCACCTTCTCATCGTCGATGCTGACCGCGTTGCCCTGCACCAGGCGGCGGCCGTCGCTGTTGGTCCGGCAGAATCCGGCGAGCACAAGCAGTTTCGGCACCGACAGCCCGGCGGGGTCATCGAGTTCCGCCGCTGTCACGGTCACGGTCGGAAGCTCCGCCTGAACCGCATTCATATCGACCTGCCGGATCCCGCTCGTGGTTTCGACCTTCCGCTCCGGATCGGCGAACCCGAACCGGGTCCCGGCGGTCACGAACGCTTCGCGCGCAGCCTCTTCACCGTGGGCGAGGCAGGTCGCCTCGTACGCGAGGATCTCCTTCGCGCGGTTGATGTTGCCGGCGGGGTCGCAGATCCGTTTGATCTCGTCGACCGGGAGCGGGCTGAAATAAAGCATGAGCTTTTCAACCTGCGAATCGTCGGAGTTCCGCCAGAACTGGTAGTAATCGAATACGCTCGTGCGGTTCACGTCGAGCCAGACGTTGTTGCCGCCGGCGGTCTTGCCGAACTTCTCGCCGTTGCTGTCCATCAGGAGCGGAATGGTCATGCAGTGAACCTCCTGCCCGAGCTTGCGCCGGATCAGCTCCGTGCCCGCGACCATGTTGCCCCACTGGTCCTGGCCGCCCATTTCGAGCTTGCAGCCGAAATCGCGGTTCAGCACCATGAAATCGTACGCCTGCAGGATCGAGTAGTTGAATTCCAGAAAGGTCAGCCCGTCCTCGAGACGCGACTTGACCGACTCCTGCGCCATCATGCGGTTCACGCTGAAGATCGTCCCGACCTCGCGCAGCATATCGATATAGCCGATCCTGCAAAGCCAGTCGGCATTGTTCACAAAGTGGGCCTCGCCGTCCTCGGTTTTGATGAAACGCGAAAGCTGCTTCTGCAGACAGGCGGCGTTTTCGGCGATGGTTTCGAGCGTCATCATGGGGCGCGCGGTCTTCTTGCCGGAGGGGTCGCCGATCCGGGCGGTCGCTCCGCCGACAAGCACGATCGGAATATGCCCCGCTTTCTGCATGAGACGCATCGCCATGACCGGCAGCAGGTGGCCGACATGGAGGCTGTTCCCGGTCGGATCGAAACCCACGTAGAACTTGACCCGCTCGGTGCTCAGAAGTTTCCCGATCGCTTCTTCGTCGGTCTGCTGGTAGCAGAAGCCGCGTGCCTTCAGTTCCTGAAAAATGTTCATCGTACCCATTGTTTCCATTAAACGTTGCCCCCGACACCGGACGGGGATAAAGACCTTACTATAATCCGTTTTCAAAAAAGTGCAACTTGCGCGAGAGAGAAACCGGCGAAAAACCGGCGGCGCCATCCCGTCACCGCAGGCTGTCGTCCCGCTTCCCCGCCGCCTCAAACAGCCGTTGGATTTCAGGAGAGAGCCTCCACCGCCCGGGGGAGAACTCCACCTCATCATCACGCTCATAATAACGCAAACCGGGATCCGCCCCGTAATCGAGCAGCAGCTCCGTCATTTCGGCATCCCCGCGAATCGCCGCGGAGAACAGCGGCGGTCGAATGGCGTCCGGCGAACCCGGCAGCCAGTCCCGGCGGCGGCGCGGGGTAATCGCGGGGTCGTCCGTCTCATACAAATCCCGCTCAGTTGTGAAACATGTGACCTCCCGGATCGGGACAGGCTTTTTCCTCTGGCGGATATTCGGATTCGCCCCGCTTTCGAGCAGCAGCCGCACCGCCGCGGAACCGGCGCTGCACCGGGCGGCCCGCAGAAGCGGGACGGTTCCGTTCACATCCTCCGCGTTGACGCTCTCCGCACCGCCGGCTTCGATCAGCAACCGGAGCGTCTCCGGCTCCGCCCATGCCGCCGCCTGATGGAGCGGGACCGCCCCGAAGCGGTCGGGCCGGTCCGCCCGCGCGCCATGCTTCAGCAGCAGCCGCACCGTCGCATTCGCCTCATTTTGCACCCTCCACACCGGGCAGAGATAGAGCATGCAGCCTTGAGAGGGGGGGAAATAGACCGCCGCGTAAAAAAGCGGATTCCAACCGGCCTTATCCACCGCATTCGGATCGGCCCCGAGCGCAAGCAGCCGCTCCGATAATCCGGCGGGGTACCACAGCGCCGCCAGCATCAGCGGAGTGACGCCGTTGCGGTCGGCATGCGCAACTGCCGCCCGGTCGAGCGGCAGCAGCCGGAGGAGCTCCACCGGCTGTTCGCTTTTCAATGCGGCGAGCAGCAGACTGTTCCCCTCACCGTCGACATCGTCGAATTTCGCGCCATGCCGGCGCAGCAGCTCGAAGATCTCCCGTTTCTCCGGCAGCGTCCTGTCGTCGCGCCCATAACCGGAAAAGAGCGCCCATAAGGCGTTCCCTCCGTGCCGCGAATTCGGGATATTCGGATCCGCGCCCTTTTCAAGCAGAAAACGGACCAGCTCCGCATCGGGCAGCCCGGCCGCCGCCTGCAATGGGGTTCGACCGCTCTCCGGATCGCAGGAATCGAGGGATGCTCCGCTCCGGCTCAGCAGAGCCGCAACAAACGCATATGCTTCGGCCCTCCCCGGCTCCGGCGACCGGGCCGCGGCTTCGAACAACCGGACAACCTCGCCGGCTCCGGGCTTCGCCCCCCGTCCGGCGAGAAACGCCCGATTGCCGTTCCGCCCCGACTCCAGTGCATTCAGCAGCATATCCGTGAGCGGAGGCTCTTTGCCGTATGCCGCCGCCAGACGGTCGAAGATGTGCGGCAGCTCCGGATTCTTCCCGGCCTTCCGCATCCCCTCCGGACCGATCCGGCACCCGGCCCGGAGAGCCGTTTCCAACAGCTCCGGGTCGATCCACTCCGCCCAGTAATCCAGCACGGGGCGTTCCACCGGTTTCGCGTTCCGTCCGGGGCGAACCCGGAATACGCCGTCCTCCGCCGAAATCCAGCCCCGCTGCGGCAACGCTTCGAGCCGCGCGCCGTATTTCAGCAGCAGCCGCATCTGCGCATTGCTCCGCAGGGAAAAAAGAGAGAAGCTGCCGGAACTGTCGCAGGACATCGGATCCGCACCGCTTTCAAGCAGGAATTCGATCCGGTCGAGCGGCACATCGCTCCTGAGGGCCCAGGTCAGGGCCGAAGCTCCGTCAGCGCCCCGGATATTGACTCCGGCGCCCTTCCGGATCAGCTTCCGCAGGAGCGGGACATCGCAATGGACCACCGCCTCCGGCAGGGCTCCACGCCCGACGGCGGCACCGGCGTCGATCAGCCGCCCGAGGGCCTCCTGCAGGGAGGCGCGGCGCTTTTCGCTGCTCTCCGCCCCCGCCTGCCGGAACTGCCGGAGCCCGAACTCCAACAGCTCCGCCTCCACTTCCGGCGGAGCGGCATACTTCAGCAGCAGCGCGATCATCGGATCCGGGTCGGGAGAGGCAAGCGCGAAATGGAACGCGCTCCGCCGATACGGCTCGGTACGGCAGTGTACGTCTGCCCCGGCCTTCAACAGCCCTTCCGTCTGCCGAAGCTTGCCGTCACAGCAGGCGATCATCAGCGGCGTGATGCCCCGCTCGGGAGGAAGGACCAATCCCCGGGAGCCGACTGCCAGCAGCAGGACAACCGCGAAACAACAGTGACGGATCATTTTCATCCCCCCACTTTCCCGGGAACCACCGCGGCCCCCGGGATAAAGCCGGAAAAACTCAATGGCCGATCGTATGCGCCGGGCGCGGGATGCGCCGGTAAGCGATATGGTGCACCGGCTTGCCCTCCCCGTTCCAGCGGAGTTCAAAATCGCTTTTGATTCCGGCGAGATCCGCGATCGCCTCCGGCTCCTCGCTGAAAAGGTCCGAGGCCGCCAGCACGCCGCGCACCGCCGTATAGTATGGCTCGTCATCGCTCGAAAAATGGAAGACGCCATCCTCTTTCAGCACCCGGTGCAGCTGCGAAACAAAGTCGCTCGTCAGCAGCCGGTGGCCGCTGTGCCGCCCTTTCGGCCACGGGTCGGGGCAGAGCAGATGCAACCGGTCGATCGAGCCGTCCGGCAGCATGAATGCAACCAGGTGGCGCGCCTCGGTCCGCAAAATCGTCATGTTCCCGATCTCCATGCGGCGGCAGCGCTTCACGAGCTTGCGCAGCCGTCCGACCATCACGTCGGCCGCAAGGATCTTCCGCTCCGGATACCGCTTCGCAAGCTCGGCCGTATAGGAGCCGACTCCGCAGCCGAGGTCGAGCTCGACAACCGGCGAAGCGGCGAGCTCCGACGCCGGATACAGCTCCCACGTCCCCGTAAAGAAGCGGATCTCCGCATCCTCCGGGTGGTTCCCGACGAAATCAGATGGCATCACGGTTCCTGGCCCATTCACGGATTTCAGACTCGAATTTCGGGAACTCCAACCCCATCATCGTATCCGCGAACTTCTTGAAGTACAGGGCAATCGCCTCGCGGAACACGGAGAGGTTCTGCACACGCTCGGCGAACACCTCGTCCTCGTTCATCGCTTCGCCTTCCGGCAGCTTGAATGAACTGAAAGCGAATTGGTCCGCATCGAACGTGCCGCTCCAGACCTGCTTTTCGCGGGTCAGGCTCAGCTTCGCTTTCTTGAGCTTCTTGCCGACCGCGACCGCGGCTTTCGCCTCGGCGCTGCGCAGCGGGGAGTCCCCTTTCTTGACCGTGGTCTCGCCCGCGCCCTTCGCGTCGCCTTCGTCCGCGAAGGTCAGGGGGCCCTCGATCAGGATATCGAACTCGCCGTACTGCGGATGCTGAAGCTTGCCGATCGTCTCGCTGTAGAACCAGAGCCACATCAGGAAATCGCGGCCGATCGACGGCTCCGTGCCGCTGCCCGGCAGGTTCGCGATGTTCAGGATCGGAAAGGTCGCCTCGGTGATCTGGAACGCCTTCTCAAGCAGCAGGCCCGGCGTGAGCTGCAGCGGCTCGAGCTTCGTGGTCTGGAAGAAGTTGTCGATGAAGAGATCGATCTGCGTCCGGCTCGTGGCGCCCACGAAAAGCAGTTTTTCGTTCGGATCGAGCACCATCGGGATTCCGGACAGCGCCGGCGGCATCTTCTGAATGTGCTTCTCGAACGCCTCCTCGCGGAGCTGCTTCTTCATTTTCGCGGAGACGTATTCGAGATTGTTCGCGCGCATATACGCCTGCTCTTCGCGCTTACAGATCGCATTCAGCAGCGAACCCGGCATCTTGCGGACCGCCTGCCGCAGCGACAGGTAATAGCAGCCGCCGAGCTGGGCCGATTCCTCATCGATCGCCGTGTCGAGCAGGTGGTGCCCCGTGACCCAGCCGAACTGCGGCTCGGAATCGACCGAGTCGAGCGGACCCGCCTTCTTTGCGGCAAACAGCCCGAGAAGATCCGCCGGCAGCTCGCCGTTGAGTTCAAACATTGCAAAAGTGACGCTTCCACGTTCAAATGGCATAAATCATTATCCTTTCAGGGCGGGCCGCCGGCCGCGCCCGGGTTTGTCCGGTTACTGCCGCACGTGCGGCTGCAGCCTGTAGTAGTTTCCGCCGAGCTCGATGATCGCGAACTCGGCCGCCTGCCGCGGATCGAAGTATCCCGAGACGAAAAGGTCAAGATACGCGGCCTTCCGCCCGAGGTCGATGCGCCCCGCCAGCGCTCCGTCGGCCAACGGCAGCACCCAGGCGAAAAATCCCGCTTCGGACGGGTTTACGCGCCACTCCCCGCGCGGCTCGAGCCCGAGCTTCGCCGCGAAATCCAGCGCGAACCTGCGCAGCGACTGCGAACAGCCGAGCCACGGCGCGCGGCACTCGTAAATGTCGATCGAAGCGGAGAGCGCGTGGGCGCGGCTCGAATGGAACCGCTCTTCCCACGAAAGGGAAAACCGGCAGTCGCGCCCCTCGATCACCGGGACCAGCCGCTCGACGCCGTTATTACCGACGATGCCGCGGTTCATCACGCTCGAAACGATCCACTGGGCGGATCTGATCCCCTTTGCGATCGTCTCGATCGCGACATCGAAATCGACTTTATCGCCGCAGGTGAAGAGGTCCACCGCCGCGTAGTCGTGCTCCGGCCAGGCGTGAACCGCGAAGTGGGACTCCGAAATCACGACGACCCCGCTTACTCCCTGCGGTTCGAATTCGTGAAAATTCGCGTCGATCACCGTCGCGCCGGATTTCTCCGCCGCGCGCAGGAACACCTCTTTCACCAGCGCCGCATCGGCCAGCGCCTTCGGGTCGCAATCGTAAAATTCAACCGTCATGTGACGGCCGAGGGCGAAACCGCCTTCGCAGCGCGTCCCCGGACACCGCTCCTCAACCGATGTATTCTCTGAATCCATTCCTCATACGCTCCCGCTGCATCACTGCTGCTGTGCCAGCTCAGGGTCAAGCTGGCTCTGGGTCATCAGTTCTTCCCAGAACGCCCCCTGCACGGACTGGCGCTTCATCGCCCCGTAGCTCGTCCGGAGCATCTCCTTTTTCTCCGCGAACCCCTTCATGTCCGCCGGAGTGCGCTTCAGCAGAATCGCAAGCTGCGCGCCGGCAGCCGTATTCAGCACCTTCGATACCTCGTCCACCCGGAGGCGCGAGGCCGCCAGCGCGGAGTCGATGAACTCCATCGGCGGCATTTCGCTGCCGAAAATGAAGCTGAACTCCTTGAGTTCGCACCCCTTCAGCTCGCCGAACGCCTTCGCGCGGGCCTTGCCGTCCTCAATCGCCGCGAGGGACTCTTCCGCCTTCGTCGCGGCTTCGACCGCAAGCTTCATCGCTTCGGCATCACGATAGTCGCGCGCGACCTGCGCGGAAACCTCGTTGAACTCAGCCTGCCGGGGCGCAACACGCTCCCGCGCAAAGCCAACGTACACAGCCTCTTCGCCCGGAACCGGGTTCGTGACCCAGTGGGTTTCATAAGCCGCAATCAGGTTCTTCAGCAGCTCGGGGGAGTTGATCTTGCCGACCGCGGTCGCGTCGAAATCGACCAGGCCGGTCTCGATGATTTCGAGCTTCGCATCCGCCGCGGCCTTCCGGAACGCCGCATCCCTCGCGTCTCCCGCGCCGTTGACCGCATCGTAGGCCGCCGCCGCGAATTCATACGCATGGCGCGTCGCCAGGTCGCGGGCCGCATTCTTGATGAACTCGGCTTTCGCTTCTTTTCTGCAGGCGCTGAATTCGGGTGCCTTGCCGTCCTTGCCATATTTCGCAAAGAGCCACGGACGCGTCTCGAAAAACTTCTTCACCTCTTCGTCCGACGCTTTGGCAGTCGCTTCCTTCACGAAAGCGGAGTTCGGAACCGCCACGACAAAACCCGCGATCTTGCCGGAGACCTGGTAATTCCTGACGTTTTTCTCGAAGTAATCCTTCATCGCCCCGCCGTCGTTCTTCACCTCTTTCAGGTAGGCCTCCGTATTGAAAGCGGCGGCTTTGACCTCATATTTCACGTTGAACTGACGGTAGAAGGTCTCAAGCTCGTCGTCGGTCACGATCACTTCGCCTCCGAGAAGCGCTTCGAGCTTGCTGATCAGGAGCACGCTGCGGATCGCATCGACGAGCTGTTCGTCATTCGCGCCCATGCGCGCCAGGCCCTCCTTGAACTTCTTATAGAGCTCCGGACTGTATTTGCCGTTCTCCTGCAGCATCGGAAGATTGCGCATGAATTTGACCACTTCGCCGTCGCTGACGGCAAGCCCCTGCCGCTTTGCCGCGACCTGCAGCGCATACTGCTGGAACGCCTGCACAAACGACATATTGCGCCCCATGCTCAGGCCGATGTAAGAGAGCAATTCGTTGTCGCGCATCTGATTTTGCAGATTGCGAAGCGTAACGGTCTCTCCGTACACGGTTCCCACCTTGCGGCCGAGGCCGGAGCCGAGCCCCTCGCAGCCGAACTGGCCCGGGGTCAGAAACCCCATGAATGAAACGATGATCACAATGGTGAAACCACCGAACAGCCAGCGGCTGTGTTTGTGAAACATGGAGTTGAGCTTCTTGATAATCATCTTCCGGGGTATCCTTCTGGGTTAAAATGAACGTTATCGACTTATTCCGTAATTTTCACTTTCAGCAGGGCGGGGCGGATCTCCTTCACATCGAGCCCCTCGCCCTTCACATAACAGCCGGCGGAGATCTCGTAGATTCCGGGCTTATCGATGTGTGAGATATCGAGATACGGCCGCACCTCCGCCGGAGTGAGGGCCGATACCGACCCCGCCAGCCCGCGGACGGTCACTTCGACCCGCGGCGGACTCAGGAATTCGGTCTTGAACTGTTTGCCGCCCGACTGGGTCAGCAGTTGCACCGGCAATGACTGGAAGGTCCGCTGCTCGAAATTTTTCACGATATCAATCTGGCAGGTCACCTTGTCCGGGGAGATTGTCGTTCCGTTCGGCGCATCGAGCGTCGCGACGTATTCGAACCCCTCCGTCACATTCTCCGACAGCGGGATCGGCTGCGTCGACACCGATTTCAGGTCGCGGACCAACTGCTCCGGACCGGTCACCCGGACCGTCGACGGAATGCAGCTTGCGAGCGAACTCTTGTAATCGGTCGACAGGCGGTTTGAAAACGTCACGCGCACAGGCACGTCACGCGACATCCGCTGCTGCAGATTCAGCACGATTTCATGCGGATCGGCTCCGACAATCCTCACGCCGAGCGGAGACATGAAAAACTCCGGCTTCAGCGTCAGCACATACGGCTTGCCCGGAATGTACCGGGTGTACTCCACGACGGCGCGGCCGCGCAGCATCGACGGCGAAACGGTCGTGTTCCGGTTGCTCTTGATGTCGAGCGTAACGAAATGCGGCTTCGGATCGACATCCATAAGCTCCTGCGGCAATGCGATATCCACCGGCACACTGTCGATCTTCTGCGGCGTCGACCGGATCTCGTTGTAGACGTAAAAGTAAAGCAGCAGAGCAAAAAAAAGCGCGATGAGCTTGCGCCAGAAGTCCCGGCGCACCAGCTGGACCAGCGTGTTGTACAGTGAACCGCGACGCCGCTTTTCCATCATTACCGCCCCTCCTTGTTCACCGACGTCTCGCGCCGGTCGGCCTGCTCTTCGAGCATCTGCACGGTTTCGGCGAGGTCGGAGTCGTCCTGCTCGAGGATGATGAGTTTTTCCAGGTAGTTCGCGAGCTCGTCCGGGGAGAGGTCACGGTGCAGTACACCGCGGCAGGCGACGCTGATTGCGCCGGTTTCCTCCGAAACCACCACAGTGACGGCGTCGGTCTCTTCGGAGATTCCGAGCGAGGCGCGGTGGCGCGTCCCGAGCCGGATCGAGATGTTTTCCGCCCGGGTCAGCGGCAGGATCGCGCGCGCGGCGACGATCCGGTCGTCGCGGATGATGACCGCGCCGTCATGCAGCGGCGAATTCGGGAAAAAGATCGACTCGAGCACCATCGCGTTGACCTTGATGTCGAGCTTCACGGAGTCGTCCACAAGATTCTGGAGCCCGATGCGCCGTTCGATGACCATCAGCGCGCCGCACTTCCGGCGCGCCATATTCGTCGCGGCATTCACGATCTCCGTGATGACCTCGCGCCGGCGCTTGCCCTGGAAAAAGCTGAAGCTGCCGAGCTGGGCGAACGCCCGCCGCAGCTCCGGCTGAAAAATAATGACCACCGCCGCCCCCAGTGTGCCCCAGATGCCGGTCAGCAGCCAGTTCAGAACATCGAGCCGCAGCTGCTTCGACAGCCAGGTCAGCACAAGCAGGAGAATCGTGATTCCGGCCAGTACGGACGCGCCGCGCGCGCCGCGCAGATAATGCAGCGTCTTGTAGATCACCACCGTCAGGATGAGGATCTCCAAAACCATTTTCAGGCAATCGATGATCACCGCACTCGGAATCGAAACGAGCGTATCCAGCATGATTCCCGGCTTTATTCCTCAAATTCCCCCGCCTCAGCGGAGCTTATCCCACACACTCAACGCGTCGCATACCTGCCGCACGTCGTGCACACGCAGGATTTCAACTTCCCGGTTCGCCAGGTAGAGCGCGGCCGCAATCGTGCCGCCGAGCCGCTGCATCGGGTCGGGCTGCTCGAGGAAATTGCCGAGGAACGATTTCCGGGACATGCCGGCGACCACAGGGCCGAGCTGATGCAGCTCGTCGATCCGGTGCAGCAGCTCCCAATCCTGCTCCGATGTCTTTGCAAACCCGAAATCCGGGTCCACAAAGATGTTCTCTTCGGCGACGCCGGCCCGCAGCGCTTTCTCTTTCGCCTCCGCCAGCTCCGCAATGACCGCGGCGACCGGGTCGTCGCCGTAATCGTGGAACTCCGGATTCTTCATGTTCTGCGGGGTTCCGCGCGAGTGCGCGACAATCAGTGCCGCGCCGGCCTCTGCAACGACCTCCGCCATATCCGGCGAAAAGCGCAGCATCGATACATCGTTGATCAGGTCCACATCGTAATCGAGCACCGCCCGCGCGACCTCGACCTTGCGGGTGTCGACCGAAAGGATCGCCGACGGGCGCAGCTTGCGCAGCTCACGCACCAGCGGGACTACCCGCAGACACTCTTCGTCCGCCGGGATTACCGCGGCGCCCGGACGGGTCGACTCTCCACCGATATCCAGCAGGTCCGCACCGTCATCCAACTGCGCCAGCGCCCGATCGACCGCCGTGGCGGGCAGCGAGGCTTTCCCCTCGCTGAAAGAATCGCCGGTCGCATTGACAATCCCCATCAGCAGCGGGCGCGTACGCTCACGCATCAATTCATTGAGCCGGGACATCACTCCTCGCTTTCTTCCGGATTCTCCGAAGCTTCTTCATTTTCACCATTTACCGGATTCTCTTCGTCCAGCGGGGCCTCCGACAGCTCCGCGGCCCGGGTGAGCACGGCGTCGGCTTCATTCTCAACCTCGCCGTCGATCACATTCGCGCCTTTTTCCACTTCAACCTCGACGAGCTTCGCAACGCCCGTGATCCGGTCGCCGCTGTTGAGGTTCATGATCCGGACGCCCTTGGACGCGCGGCCGACCACACGGATCTCACCCGCCGGGATCCGCACGAGCTGACCGCGTTCGGTCGTCAGCAGAATCTCGTCGTCGTCGGTGACCTGCACCACGGTAAGCACATGCTCGCCCTCGCGCAGCTTGATGTTCACAACGCCCTTCGCGCCGCGCTTCGTCTTGCGGTAGGTGCTCACGTACGAACGCTTGCCCATACCGCCGTCGGTCACGACCAGCACCTCGGGTCCGCTGCCGTAGACCGGAGCGTCCTCGTCGGCTTCAACCTCGACTTCAACTTCGGCCTCGGTTTCGTTCTCGCCCTCTTCGCCGCTCATTTCGGCTTCGGTGTAGACGTGTTCGCGGATCACCTCCATACTGACTACGGAGTCGCCCTCGATTTTGAAGCGCATGCCGGTCACGCCGCGGGCGGTACGGCCCATCGGACGGATCTGTTCGTCGTCCTGATCGAAGAGACACGCCATCCCGAGCCGGGTCGAAAGCAGGATCTCGTTGCCGTTTTCACTGATTCCGGCGCCGATAAGATCGTCGTCCTCCTCGATCACCAGGGCCCGCAGGCCCGTGCGGCGCAGGTTCTTGAAAAGCGCAAGCTCGCTCTTTTTGATGTAGCCGCGGCGCGACGCCATGACGATGTACTTGTTCGGATCGTCAAATTCGTCCGGCGAAACGGTCAGCATCGCACAGATCTTCTCTCCCGGCTCGACCTTGATCATGTTCACGATCGCCTTGCCCTTGCCGGTGCGCGACCCTTCCGGAATCTCATAAACGTTCAGCCAGTACATGAAGCCGCGGTCGGTGAAGAAGAAGATCAGGTCGTGGCTGTCCGCATTGAACAGGTGCTCGACGTAATCCTCATCCTTCGTCTCCATGCCGATGATGCCCTTGCCGCCGCGGTGCTGCGTACGGTAGGTGTCGGCCGGAACGCGCTTGATATAGCCGGTGTTCGAAACCGTAATCACGCAGCTGTGGCGCGGAATCAGATCCGCGATGTTCAGGTCGGAATCATCGATCGTGATTTCGGAGCGGCGCGCGTCGTTGTATTTCTCCTTGACCTCGAGCAGTTCCTCGCGGATCACGCCGAGGCGCATCTCGCGGCTCGCGACGAGCCGGCGGAGATATTCGATCCGGATCTGCAGCTCATCATACTCGGCCTGAACCACTTCGACGGCCAGTCCGGTCAGCTGATGCAGCCGCATGTCGAGAATCGCGTCGGCCTGGATCTGCGAAAACGCAAAACGCGCGATCAGGTTCACCTGCGCTTCCTGCCGGTTTTTCGATTCGCGGATGATCCGGACAACTTCGTCGATATTCGCAAGCGCCTTGAGCAGCCCTTCGAGGATGTGGGAACGCGCCTCGGCCTTGTTGAGGTCGAAGATCGCGCGCCGCAACACCACCTCGAGCCGGTGGTCGATGTACGCCTGGAGCACCTGCACGAGGTTCATCGTGCGCGGGCGGTTGTGGTCGACGACCAGCATCGTGCAGCCCATGACGGTTTCGAGCTGAGTCTGGCTGTAGAGCTGGTTCAGGATCACGCTGCCCATGACGCCGCGCTTGATGCCGATCTCGATACGGAGGCCGACACGCTTGCTCGACACGTCGGTGATCGACGAGATGCCGACGATGCGCTTGTCCTTGACCAGCTCGGCGATCTTTTCGACGAGCTGCCCCTTATTGACCGCGTACGGAATCTCCGTGATGATGATCTGCTCGACGCCGTCCTTCTCGATGATGTCGGCTTTCGCGCGCATCTTCACGCTGCCGCGGCCGGTCTGGTAGAACTGGCGCAGCGAATAACGGCCGCGGATGATCGCCCCGGTCGGGAAGTCCGGTCCCGGCAGGTAATCCATAAGCTCGTCGACCGTTGCTTTCGGATTGTCGAGCAGGCAGACCGTCGCGTCGATGACCTCGCCGAGGTTATGCGGCGGGATGCTCGTCGCCATACCGACGCCGATGCCGGTCGTGCCGTTCACCAGCAGCTGCGGGAAACGGGCCGGAAGCACTTCGGGCTCCTTCTCGGATTCGTCGAAGTTCGGGATCATGTTGACCGTGTCTTTTTCGATGTCGAACAGGAGCTCTTCCGCGAGGCGCTCCATGCGGCATTCGGTGTAGCGGCTCGCCGCGGCGGGGTCGCCGTCGATGTTGCCGAAGTTGCCCTGCCCCTCGATCAGCGGCGCGCGCATCGAGAAATCCTGCGCGAGGCGGACAAGCGCGTCGTAGATCGCGGAGTCGCCGTGCGGGTGGTATTTACCCATGACTTCGCCGACGACGCGCGCGCACTTGACGGTGGCATGCGACTTGCCGAGATTCAGCATCTTCATCGCGTAGAGGATGCGGCGGTTCACCGGCTTCAATCCGTCGCGCACGTCCGGAATCGCGCGTCCGACGTTGACGCTCAATGAATACTGCAGATATGCAGTATGCATGATGTCCTCGATGTTTACCGGAATGTCCCTGTTCTCCAAGTCGCTCATAAATTGTTCCCGTATAGATAATTCGTTGTAAACACACCATTAATATTAAACAAAGTAATATACAGCAGCTCGCGCGTTTTGACAAGCCGCCGCGCCTGTTTTGCCGAGGAATATCGGAATTTTTTGCGTTCTTTCGATTTCCCGGATGGGATGCGGTTACCTTCCGCGGCTTTTCGCGTGGGCGGCCAGCTCGCAATACGAGAGGCCGCCGCCGAAAATGTCGAGCGCGGAGCCGACGGTGTAGGCGATTTTTCCGGCCCCGGCACGTTCGATTTTGCCGATGTCGCCGAAGCTTGCGATTCCGCCGGCGTAGACGCACGGGATCGGGCTGATCTCCGCCAGCAGCGCGAGCAGCTCCTCGTCGATCCCGGCCTGTTTCCCCTCGACGTCGACGGCGTGGATCAGGAACTCACACGCAAAGTCGCTGAGAAAAGCAAGCGTATCCGCGTTGATCGCGGTCGTGGTGAATTTCTGCCAGCGGTCAGTCACAATGCAGTACTTCCCGTCCTCGCGGCGGCGGCAGGAGAGGTCGAGGACGAGCCGGTCGCGCCCGGTGACGTCGAACAGCTTCTCGAGGTTGTCGATCCGAAGCTCACCGTCCGAAAAGATATAGCTCGTCACAATGAGCTGCGAGGCGCCGGCGCCGAGCCACTCCTCCGCATTTTCGCATGTGATCCCGCCGCCGATCTGGAGTCCGCCGGGCCATGCCGAGAGCGCGCGCTTCGCGGCTTCGTCGTTGCCGGGACCGAGCTTGATGACGTGGCCGCCGGTCAGCCCGTCACAGCGGTAAAGCTCGGCATACCATGCGGAATCGTGCTCCGCCACAAAGTTGGTATCGGGGGCGGCGGAGTCGGACAGCGTACTGCCGACAATCTGTTTGACGCGGCCTTCATGCAGGTCGATGCAGGGACGGAATAAGCTCATCGGATTTGCGGCTCCAGCAGTTCGTACGGCACCCCCTCGGGCACCGAAGCCTTGACATTGAATTCCCCGTCCCGCCGCCGCCATTCAAGCGTGATGCGGCCGTGCGGCGTTTCGTGGAACATACGGAAGAAATCGAGCTGCGGAACCGGATTCGGCCGCAGCGTGACAGCGGAAAAACCGGGATGCTCCTCATCCGGAACCAGTCCGCCGAGATAGCGGAAGCACCACGCGCTCACATCACCGAACATGATGTGGTTGCGCGACGCCTCCCCGTGCCAGTTGCCCCAGAGCGTGGTCGCGCCCTGCCGCAGCCAGTGGACCCAGCCCGGATACTCCGGCTGCAGAAAGAGGCGGAACGCGGTTTCGACGTACCCCGCATCCGCCAGCGCGCGCGGCACCGCCCGGCTGCCGAGGATGCCGAAATACGGCCTGTATCCGTTTTCACGCACAAGCCGGTCGAGACGCGCGGCCGTCGCGGCACGCTCCTCCTCCGGAGCGACGTCGAAGTGCAGCGCCATGCCGAGCGCGGTCATCTCATCGTGCGCGAAGCTGCCGCCGCCGTTGCAGTATTTTGCATTCAGCGCGCCGCGCATGCGGTCGGCTCGCGCGTCGAGCATGGCCCTCTCTTCGCGCCCGAGCCGGCGCGCGAATTTCGCGGCGAGCCGGTTGCAGTGCATGATATACGCACTCGAGGTGAATTCGACCGGAGCAATCTTCGAATTATCGACATGGTTCCAGTCGCCGAGCCCGAAACTGACGAGCCCGCCGGATGCGAGGGAGTCGGCGTATTCGAGGTAGCGGAGCATTTTGTCGAAATGCTTCTCATATGTGCGCCCGCTCGCGGTGTAGAGATAGATCAGCTCCGGAATCACAAAGAACGCCGCGTCCCATGCGGGACCGGAGCCCCAGTTGTAGCCCCAGCCGCAGGCGGGCGCGATGCCGGGCAGCTGCCCGCTCGGCCGCTGGTTGTCGGCCAGCGTGTCGAGCCACTGCTCAAGGCTCGATGCAACGCCGAAGTTGCAGAGGCCGGTTTCGGCCGCAAGCTGCGTGTCGCCGGTCCAGCCGTTCTTCTCGCGGTGCGGACAGTCGAACGGGATGCCGACGAAGTTGCCGCGGTAGCTCTCCTGCACGGCGCGCTGCAGTGCATTCAAATCGGGATCCGGCGAATCGACGCCGCCGATGTCCGCAAACGAGGTGTAAACGAATTCCGCCGCGATCGCATCGAGCTCAGCCTCGCCGTCGATCTGACAATATTGAAAACCGTGGAACGTGAAGCGCGGCGCCCACTCCTCGAAGCCTTCCCCTTTCAGCGTATAACGGTCGCACTGATTTTCGCCCGAGCTCACGAATTTGCCGATATGCTCCTTGTCGACGCTCCCGTCCGGAAAGAGCCGTTCGCCGTAACGCAGCTCGACCGTGCTCCCGGCTTTTCCGCGCACCCGGATCCGGCACCAGCCGGAGAGGTTCACGCCGAAATCGGCGACCGTCCGCGTCCCGGAAAGCCGGTTCAATGAGACCGGGCGGATCATCCGCATGACTTTGCAGGGAGGAGTCGTCTGCTCCTCGAGAACGCCTCCCGGCGGCGCCAGCAGCACCGGAGCCTGCCACGCGGAGTCGTCGAATCCGTTTTCGGCCCACCCCGACAGCTCCAGCCGCGCATCGTAATACTCGCCGTTCCGCAGGGAGTTGAAAGTAATCGGCCCGTTTGTCGTGCATTTCCACGTCTCCGGGTCGCTCGAAATGATTTCCGCACCGTTGCTCCACAGATGCAGCGCGAACTTGCAGCGGTCGCGCCACGACGCGCGGTCGAAGTTCCAGGTGTCGGTATCGACATGGTCATACCAGCCGGTGCCGAGGACGACGCCGACGGTGTTGCGCCCCGGCGCCAGGTATTCCGATACATCGTAGACGACGTAGCGGGTACGCAGATCGTAGTTCGTCACGATCGGGTCGAGCACATGGTCGCCGACCTTGCGCCCGTTCAGGTAAACCTCATACCAGCCGAGGCCGCAGACCGCGAGCACAGCTCCGGCCGCCGCATCGGTTTCGAATTCACGCCGGAAGTACGGCGCTCCGCCCTGTCCGGCCGCACCGAGCCATTTCACGGGTTCGAATTTCACTGCATCTCCTCAAAGTTCCGGCCACTTCCAGCCGCCGAGCGCCTGTTCCGCACGGGAAAACGGGCGGCTTCCGAAAAAGCCGCGATGCGCCGAAAGCGGCGAGGGGTGGACATTTTCGAAAACCGTATGTTTCGATTCGTCGATCAACGGCCGTTTTGCGATGGCGAAGTTGCCCCAGAGCAGAAAAACGACCGGGGCCTCCTTCCGGTTCAGCGAACGGATGACGGAGTCGGTGAACGCCTCCCATCCGAATTTCCGGTGACTGCCGGCGCTGTGCGCCCGGACCGAAAGCACACTGTTCAGCAGCAGCACGCCGTTCTCCGCCCAGCCGCGCAACGAACCCGATTCCGGGACCGCGCGGCCGAGATCGGCGGCATACTCCCTGAAGATATTGCGCAGGCTCGGCGGGAATTTCACGCCGGGAGCGACGGAAAACGCGAGCCCCTCGGCCTGCCCGTCGTCGTGATACGGATCCTGCCCGAGCAGAACCACGCGCACCTCTCCGGGCGGCGTGAGCCGCAGCGCCGTGAAGAGCTGCCCTTCGGGCGGAAACACCTGCGTGCCCGCCGAGCGCTCCGCGGCAACCCGTCCGAGGGTCGCCGCGAGCCCGGCGGAGTCGAGCTCTCCGCCCATGAAGTCGCGCCAGGAACGCGGCAGCTCTTCCATTATCTCTCCTTTACAGATTCAGCATTCCGCCCGCGAGGATGATCCGGATATCCTCCGCCGAAAGCCGGTGGTTGAAGAGGATCTCCTTCTTCGCGCCGTCCGCCTTCGTGAGTTCGCCCCGGACCGGTTCGCCCGGCTTGAGCTGCTCACGGAGCTTATGGAAAACGAGCGAATCGTTTTCACCGATCGCGTCGTAGTCGGCCGCATCCGCAAAAACGAGCGGAACGATGCCGAAGTTCACGAGGTTCGCGCTGTGGATGCGCTCGATCGCAAGCGCCGCAACAACCTTCACGCCGAGGTACATCGGGCAGATCGCCGCATGTTCGCGGCTCGAGCCCTGCCCGTAGCTGTCGCGCCCGATGATGACGCCCGCTTTGCCCGCGTCGCGCACAGCCGACGCGCGTTCCGCGAAGGTCGGCCTGCCGGATTCATTGAAGCACTCGAAGACGACCTTCGCATAGACCGGGATGTTGCTGCGGTGCTTCAGGTGGATTCCGGCCGGCATGATGTGGTCGGTCGTGATCTTGTCGCCGACCTTGATGACCACGACGCCGTCGAGCTCATCCGGCAGCGGCCCGTTCACCGGCGGCGCGCCGATCGTGCGCTTGCGGACGATTTCGCCGGAGCCGCCCGGCATCCGGATCATGTTGTCATTGATCTCGAACACCTCCGGCTCGACCACATTCGGATACTCGATCCCGGTCGTGCGCGGATCGGTGAATTCGCCGGTGAGTGCGATCGCGACGGCGGTTTCGGGGCTGACGAGGTACGCCTGGTCGCCCTTTGTTCCGGTGCGCCCCGCGAAGTTGCGGTTGAAAGTACGGACGCTCACCGTGTCGTCGGCCGGGCTCTGCCCCTGTCCGATACACGGCCCGCAGCCGGTTTCGAGGATGCGCGCGCCGGATGCGATGATGTCGGCCAGCATGCCGTTGCGCGCGAGCATTTCAAGCACCTGGCGGCTGCCCGGGGCGATCGACAGCGTGACCGAATCGCACACCTTGCGCCCCTTCAGCGTCATCGCGACCATCGCGAGGTCGCGGTAGCTCGAATTCGTGCAGGAGCCGATGAGCACCTGCGCAACCTTGTTCCCGGCCAGTTCGCGGATCGAGCGGATATTGTCGGGGCTCGACGGGCAGGCCGCGAGCGGCTCGATCTCGTCGAGCCGGATCTCGATGACCTGATCGTATTCGGCGTCCGCATCGGCCGCGAGCGCGGTGAAATCCTTTTCGCGGTCCTGCGCCTTCAGGAAAATGCGGGTCGATTCATCGGAAGGGAACACGCTTGCCGTGACGCCGAGCTCCGCTCCCATGTTCGTGATCGTCGCGCGCTGCGGAACCGTGAGAGTCGCGACGCCGGGCCCGAAATATTCGACGATGGAGCCGACGTTCCCTTTCGTGGTCAGGATCGAGAGCAGCCTGAGGATCACATCCTTCGCGGCGCACCACGGGGAGAGCCGGCCGGTCAGCTTCACGCCGACAACCTTCGGATACGGGATCCGGAACGGCTTGCCGGCCATCGCGAGCGCGACGTCGAGGCCGCCCGCGCCGATCGCGAGCATGCCGATGCCGCCCCCGGTCGGCGTGTGCGAGTCGGAGCCGATCAGCGTCTTGCCCGGCACGCCGAAACGTTCGAGATGGACCTGGTGGCAGATGCCGTTGCCGGGAGCGGAAAAGCGGACGCCCTTCGCGGCCGCGACGCTCTGCAGATACATGTGATCGTTGCGGTTCTCGGGACCGTTCTGCATCATGTTGTGGTCGACGTAGGAGACGGAAAGCTCGGTCCTGACGTTCGGCACCCCCATCGCCTCAAGTTCGAGATAGGCCATGGTTCCGGTCGCGTCCTGCGTCAGCGTCTGGTCGATCCGGATCGCGACGGGCTTGCCGGTTTCGCGGCTGCCTTCCACAAAGTGCGCTTCAATGATCTTCTGAACAACGGTTCCTCTGGCCATGGTATCGAACTCCTATCGAGAAAGAATTGTAACGGGCGAATCTCAAACCGGTAATATATCACGGACTCATTTTTTTCGCAACTTCCCGAAAACAATTCTTCCGAAAAATCGCAATGCTTCACCGCAGCGGCAGCGCGAGGCCGACCGGGGTCCCGGCGGCACGTACGATGCGGAACGCCCCGGGGAATCCCGCGGCGAGGTAATATCCGGCTTCCGCCGGGCCGCCCGGCACACCGCCGTTTCCGGCCAGAACATATGTCCCGGGGATTTCCAGGAACGGCCCGCACTCCTCCGGCGAGCCGAACCGCTGCCAGTCGGCGGTCCGGCCGTCCGGGCCGAGCCTGACGGCGAAGCACTCCCCCGGCTGCGGGTAGGAGAGGATCCCGAACTCCTGCGAGAACAGCGGCATGGGAACGCCGTCGATCAGGAGAGCAGGGTACGGAGAATCCACGACCCGCGCCATCCCGTCGGCCGCTCCCCGCGGAGCCGGGCCGCTCCTGTCCTGCAAATACGCCTCCAGCACACGCCGCCCCTCGGGCGAGTCCCCCGCGAGCCGCCGCGGGTCCGGCCGCCCGAGCAGGCTCTCCCCCTGCGGAAAACGGTAGTTGTGCCGCACACCGAGCAGCTCCGCGATCGTCGGAGCGAAATCGAACGTGCGCCCCTCCACGGAGATCCGGCGCGGGGGCCCGGCGTTCAGCGCGAAGGAGAGCATGCGCCGGTCCGGATTCCGGCGCAGCAGCGGCGCCGTGGAGGCGCCGTTCATTGCAAGGTGGTCGCTTGTGATGAAAACGACCGTATTTTCCCAGCCCGGAGCCCGTTTCAGCGCTTCGATGAATTCCCCGAGCGCCTTATCGGTACGGTGGATCGCGGTCAGGAGCTGCGACGGCTTTTCGCCGGGGAGCGCGTAAACCGGCCCCTCCTTCGCGACAAACCCGTCCGGATGATGCGCGTCGATCGTCAGCAGCGTCAGGTTGAAGGGCTGCTTTTCCCGCATCAGGACCAGATACTTCTGAAATGCGAGCTTCAGCAGCATGTCATCCCGGCAGCCGCCCCAGAGGCCGTCAAAGCCGAGCTGCCGCCGGGCTTCCTCCGGAAGCGCCTCCGCCGACCAGAGGTCCGTATAACCGAACTCGTTCAGAATCACATAGATTCCAACGAAATTCAACGATGCGCTGTTCATGAAGCTCTGAAAATACCCGGCTTTGCCGAGAACGCCGGGCAGCGAGGAGAGACGGTTCCCGACAGCCGGGTTGATTCCGTTGTTCGCATGCCTCCCGGAAAGCTGGAGATCGGTCAGCTCGAATCCGGCCAGCGAGCAGTAGAACGCCCCGACGGTGAATCCCGCATTTTCCGCCGGAATCACATTGTCGAAGACCACGGCCTCCTCCTGCAGCCGGGAGATGTTCGGCATCAGCCCCGGAAAGGTCCGTTCGTCAAGATACGCCGCCTCCATGCTCTCCAGATAGATCAGGACCAGATTCTTCCCGGGGGAAGCGGCGACGCTGTCGCGGTCGACGGCTCCGGCCTTGATGCCGAACCGTTCGAAGTCGGCGGCTGAAGCGTCCGGATTGCCGTGGAGCGGCCGGATTCCCCAGAAGCGCAGCGCCTCCCCTGCCGGCGTCGGCAGCAGGAAAAGCAGCAGCAGAGCAGGGAGCGCCGCATAACGGGCTCCGCGAAATGAGAGGAACGCGCACTTCCGCATGAACAGCCACACCGTCAGAACAGTCGCTCCGGCAAGGTAAACGGCGGCCGCCGCGGCCGGCCATTCATAGCCGCTCATGCCATACCGCAGCGTATTGACGGAGAGATGCAGCGCGAATTCATAACTGAAGCTTTTGCCGCTGATCATCCAGGAGACGCTCTCAAGCATCGTCACCGCCAGCAGCGGCAGAAACAGCATCCCGGCAGCCGCGCCGCGCCAACATTCCCGGCGAATCCTGCAAGAGCAGAATACCACGGCTCCGCCGCCGATACAGCCGGAGAGCGCCGCCCATACGAGCCGCAGAAGCGGAGTGGGCGCGTACAGCGCCCCGACCGCGCCCGGCAGGAACAACAGCGCCACGGCAGCCGCAGCCGGCAGAAATTTCCTGAAATCCATATCGTCACCATTTTCGCTTTCCGGGGAAAATACCATCGCTTCCGGCCGAATGCAAATATTCCGCCGGATTTTGGCGGAAAGATTGCCGGGGGCGCTTGTTTTCTATCAAGTTTCATGGTATAATAAAGCAAGTGAAACATTTCAACCGGGAGGCCATGATCAATATGAACCTGATTCCGATTCCGCCGGGGCTCGAAACAGAGAGTTTCGTTCTTGAAGCCGATGCACTGCGTCACGCGCCGGAGCTCCTGCGCAAACACTGGGGAGCGCAGCCGAAAGCCTGGATTGTGGCGGATGAGAACACCTGGGCCGCGGCGGGCGAAAAGCTGTCGCAGATCCTTGAGCGGGCCGGCATCGGCCGGTGCGCTCCGTACCTGTTTCCCGGCAAACCGATCCTGCACGCGACGGTCGGGCACGTCGGCGAACTGCTCGAAGCGTTTCCGGAAAACTGCGTCCCGGTCGCCGTCGGCGGCGGAACCGTCAATGACCTCGTCAAGCGCGCCTCCGGCGTGAAAGGCGTCCGCTACTGCTGCGTGCCGACGGCTCCGTCGGTCGACGGCTACACCTCCTACGGCGCGGCGCTGAATGTGGACGGGCTGAAGAAAACCCTGCCGTGCCCCGCCCCGCTCGCGATCATCGCGGACACCGCGACGCTCGACAGTGCGCCCGCCGACATGTTCGCGGCAGGATACGCGGACCTCATGGCGAAGATCCCGGCCGGAGCCGACTGGATCCTCGCGGACCAGCTCGGGCTGCACCCGGTCCGCACGGACGTGTGGGAGCTCGTCCAGACGCCGCTGCGCGACAACCTCTCGGATCCATCGGACGTGAAACGCGTCTTCATGGGGCTCGCCGCGACCGGGTATGCGATGCAGCTCTGCCGCGATTCCCGCCCGGCTTCCGGCGCGGAACATCTGATGAGTCACATCTGGGAGATGGAGAATCTCTGCTTCAACGGCGATTCGGTTTCGCACGGCTTCAAGGTTTCGGTCGGGACGGTCGCTTCGACAGCGTTGTTCGAGGCGCTTTTCTCGCTGACCGCCGATGAGGCGCGCCGTTTCGCGGAACCCGGCCTCACCCGGGCGGCGCGCGAGGCGGAGATCGATGCGCTGCTGATGCGCGGCTGTTACGGGGAGGAGGCGAAGGAGATCGCCATGAGCAAATTCCTCGAAGGCGAAGCGCTCAGAGAACGCCGCGAACAGCTCTACCAAAGTTGGGACATCCTCAAAGAGCGGACGCGGCGGCAGCTTTATCCGCTCGCGGAGCTTAAAGCGATGCTGAAAAAGGCGCATTGCCCGGTTGAACCGGCGGAAATCGGCCTGGAAAGCGGACAGTTCATCCATGGCATCGCGACGGCGCAGCTGATCCGCAACCGCTACACGATCCTCGATGCGGTCTGCGAGCTCGGGCTGTCGAAGGCGCTGCTCTCGTTCCTGTGACGCTCCCTTTCTGCATCAGACGCTTTCGTTCGGGAAACAGATCTGCTCGAAATTCCGGTGCGCCCGGCGATATTCGAGCGGAGTTTCCCCGCAGAAACGCTGAAAGGCGGGGAAGAAGCCGCTCAGGGAACCGAAGCCGCACTGGTAGGCGATCTCCGTGATCGTCAGGTCGCTGCCGGTCAGGAGCCGGGCGGCGTAGTCGATCCTGGCGCGGTTCACGGCCTCGCTCGGAGTCACGCCCGCAGACCGGCGCAGCTCCCGCGCGACATGCTCCGGCGTCCGGCCGGAGAGAACCGCGAGCGCACGGCTGCCGAGCTTCAGGTGTTCGGGATTCCGCTCGAGTTCGGCGGCGGCCTCCTGCAGCCATGCCGGACAGCTCCGGTACGGATTTTCCCGCATTGCGGCAAGCTCGCCGATCAGGTTCATCAGAAAGCGGTCGAGCGCGAGGAGGGAATCCGGATTCCTCCGCAATCCCGCCGCGCTGCGTTCGAGCCATTCGAACAGCGACTCCGACAGCGGAATCATGATCGGCTGCCGGTTGTCACTGCCGAAATAGCAGCGGAACTCCTCGTAACGGCCGATCAGCCCGGCGATGACTCCGGCCGGAAACGCGAGGTTGTAAAACAGCAGCGGCTTCCGGCTGACGGCAGTCAGACGGTGGCGGTCGCGCGGACGGATCCAGACAAGGTCGCCGTGCCGGAGCCGGGTCAGCTCTCCGTTGACCTCATGTCCGCCCTCTCCGGAAAGCACCCAGAAGATTTCGTGGAAATCATGCTCGTGCTCCTCGATCTGCCCGCCGGTCGGCAGCTGATGCCTGAAGAGCTTCAGGATGGAGGAGGAACGGAAGCAGAGCTCGTCCCAGTGCAGAATATTCATCTCAAGAGTTTCCTTCCGGATCGTGAATAACAGGATCACGCCGTTATCATCGCCTATTCTCCGTACCGGCAACAGAATATAGACCCCGCGGCAGAAAAATGCAAATTCCGCAAAATATCAAAATAATGGAATAATGCGTTGTAATTCCGGAAGCTTTTTCGGAAAAACAGGGTATACTATTAGGTAACGGAACAAGGAAACAAACCGAAGGAGTGCTCCTGTGGACGATGCCGAACGACTGAATTCCCCGCTGCTTCCGCCGCGCTTTCTGCCGGAAGCGCCGCAGGAGCCGTCCCGCTTTCAGGGGATTCCGGGGGTGGAGACCACCCGGGGCGGGAGCCGGTTCGCCGTCTGGTACGGCGGCGGCGACGGCGAGGGGCCGCAGAATTATCTGATGCTGGCACGCTGCCGCCCGGAGAAACCCGGAGAATGGCCCGTCGTGCAGCACATCGTTCACCCGGGGCGCGAGATCCGCTGCTTCGACGCGGCGCTCTGGCTGGATCCAGCCGGAAGCCTCCGGCTGTTCTGGAGCCAGTCGCGCTGCCGGGAGACCGGAAAGGATGTCTCCGACGGAATCAACGGCGTCTGGCAGAGCATCTGCGCGGATCCCGATGCGCCGCTTCCTCGCTGGACGCACCCGGAACGGATCTGCGACGGCATCATGCTGAACAAGCCGACGGCCGCCTCGGACGGGAGCTGGCTGCTGCCGGTCTCCATCTGGGGTGACGGGATCGGCGGCGGCAGGCTGCCGGAGTCGCTGCGCGCGTTCTCCGGCGCAAACCTCTTCGTCTCGCAGGACAACGGCAAAACCTTCCGGCGGCGCGGAATCGCCGAGGTGGAAGAGGGGCGGCTCTTCGACGAACACCTCTTCGTCGAACGGCGCGACGGATCGCTCCTGATGCTGATCCGGACACTCTACGGCATCGCGGAAAGCCGTTCGACGGACGGCGGGCTGAGCTGGACGCCGCCGCGGCGCTCCCGCCTGAACGGTCCGGGGTCGCGTTTCGCGCTCCGCAGGCTGAACTCCGGCGCGCTGCTTCTGGTCAACCATCAATGCGGCGTCCCCTTCAGTCCGGTCCGCGAGAAACTCACGGCTTACCTGTCGGACAACGACGGCGAAAGCTGGACGGCGGGGATGATGATCGATCCGCGTTCCGGCGTCTCCTATCCGGATTTCACGGAGGAGCGGGACGGAACCATCCTCTGCATCTACGACCGCGACCGGTACGGCGCGGGAGAGATCCTGCTGGCGGAGTTCACAGAAGACGATGTCAGGACGGGAACCCTGCCCCGGCCGCCGCAGGCCGTCAGCTCTCTGAAGAACCATACATTCGAAAATACGGAAATCCCGGAAACGGACGAAACAATAACGGAGATAGCATGATGAAGAAATTTACTCTGATCGAACTCCTCGTAGTGATTGCGATCATCGCAATCCTCGCCTCGATGCTGCTGCCCGCGCTGAATCAGGCGCGCGACCGGGCCAAGGCGATCAGCTGCAAATCGAACCTGAAGCAGATCGGGACCTCCATTCAGATGTACGCCGACGATAACAGCAACCGTCTGCCGGAGACGACGCAGGCGAGCCGCTCGTGGGAGCACTGGCTGCTGAAAGGCGGCTACGTCCAGGAGGCCGGCAACATTCCGCTGCTGCGCTGCCCGAAAGACGCGGTCGAACGGACCGCAAAGGATTTTTCACCGAAAAGCTACCGCTGCAACGGCTATCTCTGGTCCGACGCGGCCTCCTCCTGCCTGCAGGGAGCGGTCAGCCGGGTCCGCAACACGCCGTCGAAATTGATTTCACTCGCCTGCCAGCCCGATGCGGCGCTGCAGTGCTTCCGGAACGCCAAATCGATCGAATTCGGCTTTTCGGTCGCCTCCGGCAGCTCCGACGGTCAATGGACGCACGGAACCTTCGGCACCTATCTGTTCCTGGGCGGGAACGTCGACAACATCACGTTCCGCATCGACGATGACCTGAATCTGGGAGCAAACAAGGTGCTCTGGAACCGCCATTGGAACGCAAAAGATCTGTCAGCCATGTAATATCCTTATTAAACGAAAGAACCGCTTTCATGACCACAGGACAACTGATTCTGCCGGCGCTCTGCGCCGCCGCACTCTCCCTCGGGGCCGCCGTGCCCCGGATCACGGTCGACGCCGCAAAGCCGGACGGCCCGGTCAATCCGCTGGTATTCGGCGCAAACATCGAAGCGGCCGACGACCGCGGCATTTTCGACCGCCCGCTGACCGCGCCGGTTAACCCGCACGGCATCGCGCAGGGCGAGGGCACGTGGGATCCGGCGGCGAACCGCCCCCACCCCGGCATCGTCCGCAAGCTGCGGGAGATGCACATCGGCATGATGCGCTACCCCGGCGGCTGCCTCGCGCACAACTACGACTGGCGGAAGGCGGTCGGACCGCTTTCGGAGCGCCGGGATTGGAAGTTCGGCATCGACGAGTACATCCGGCTCTGCCGCGAGCTCGGCGCCGAACCGATCATCACGATGACCGACTACGCGCTGCCCGCAAAGGAGCTGCCCGGCCACATGGCCGGCCTCGTCGAATACCTGAACGCCCCCGCGACCCCGGAGCACCCGTGGGCGATGAAGCGGGCCGCGTGGGGAAATCCGGAACCGTACCGCGTCCGCTATTTCGAACTCGGCAACGAGAGCAACCACGGCAGCCACAACCTCGTTCCGCGCCGGCACTACACGCCGGAGGAGTACGCCGATTACTTCCTCTCCTGCGCCGAGGCCATGCGCAAGGTTGACCCCTCCGTACAGCTCGGCATCGTGATGGAGCCGGGGACCGGCGAACTGCACGACTCCCCGTGGAACCGCACCGTGCTCGAAAGGGCGGGGAAGGCCGCCGATTTCGTCGTGGTCCACTTCTACGCGCCGCGCATCGCGGAGCAGACGCCGCAGGAGGCGCTGGCCGCCGTCCTCGCGTACGGGGATCAGGTCGAGCTGCGATTGAAGAACTACCGCGAACTCGCCCGCAAACTCGCCGGAAAGGAGCTGCCGCTCGCGATGACGGAATTCAATATCGGCTCGACCGGCAACAAGCCGTATCCGTGGCGCTTCAGCTACCTCGCCGGCTTGATGAACGCCGATCTGCAGCGCATCTGGCTGCGCCCGGAGAACGGTATGCTGTGCGCGAACTACTGGCAGGTCATCAACGGCTACTGGGGCAGCTTCGCGAGCAATGAAAAAGGGGAAATCACCCTGCGGCGCGCGCCGATGTCCTTCATTGAAACCTGGGGGAAATACACCGGTGACGAGCTGCTCAAAACCGGTATCGAAAACGTCCCGCACCGTGACGCGGCGGCGGTTCCGGGGCTCGGCCTTTCGCGCGGCGACCGCGTGAAACCGCCGCAGGCCGCCGGAGAGGCGAAACCCGGGGTGATCTCCGGAAAGGGTTTTCCCGCAGGGATTTCTGTCGTGCCGGATGCCGAAGGTTTGAAGTTCCGCTTCGACAACTTCGGGGCGAAAAGCGCGTATCCGGTCTTCACCGAACTGCCGCGCCCGGCGAACATCCCCGCAGGGGACGCATTCAGCTATCTCATTTCGTTCGACGCGAAATATACGCCGGACCGTCCGGATGAACGCCCGGCGGGAGCGATCGGCCTCGGCATGGTCGACAGCCGCGGCTGGGAGAAGACCTCTTCGGCGGTGTCGATCCCGGGTATTCAGGCCGCGACGGAGTGGAAAAGCTTCTCCGGCAAATATCAGGTGCTCCCGGATACGCCGGGCTCGAAGGTGCTGCTGCGCGTGGAAGGCGTCACCGCGCCGCTCACCGGAACGGCGGAGATCCGCAATCTGAAATTCGCACTTGAGACGCAGCCGGTCTTCCCGGCTTACCGGACGCTGACGGCGCTGGCCA
The DNA here is from genome assembly GCA_018265615.1 of Lentisphaeria bacterium. Classification (GTDB taxonomy): domain Bacteria; phylum Verrucomicrobiota; class Lentisphaeria; order Victivallales; family Victivallaceae; genus Victivallis. Next base: position 16,890 of record JABLYX010000018.1, on the reverse strand, counting down.
GCCGCAGCGCGGATGGTGAAACCCTCTATCTTGTGGTGTTCAATAAAGATCCGGAGAATGCCGTGAAGGCCGAGGTGAAGCTCGACAACTTCGACGCCGCCTCCGGCTCCGGTGTCGTGCTGACCGGGGAATCGCCGGAGACCGCCGCGGACACAAAGCCGCGCCCGGTCACCGTCACTCCCGCTCCGGGCGGCTTCCTGCACGAGTTCCCGGCGACCTCGATGACCGCACTGGAATTCAGGAAGAAGTAACCTCCGGCAGCCTCACCCTGCAGACACTCACCCGGGTCGGTGCGGGGAGCGCGCCTTCGCGCGGCATGTCACGGTTGGCGGGAAGCGTCTCCCAGCGCAGGAAACTGCGCCCCCCGTCCCCGTCCGGCTCTCCGGCGTCCTCCTGCCATCTCACCTGGAGCCCGGGGAAGTTCTGTTCGAGCTCCTGAAGCCGCGGCGGACAGGCGGGGCGCGGCGGCAGCGTCCCGGTCATCTTCAGCGTGACCGGGTCGAGCCGCCAGGTGCCGGAATCCCGTCCGATGAATTCCCAGCTCTGCAGCAGCGTGCCGTCCGGCTGCGGTTCGACCGGCGTAAAAAAGAGCATCTGGCCGATCGAGCCGTGACCGGAGAACTCCCAGCGCCGTTCCTTCGGCCATTCGCCGAGAAGCTCCTTCTGCCAGCTGCCGTCCGCGCGCGGACGGGCGTTGCAGAGCCGGCTGGCTCCGTCCGGACCGTAGATGTGGAACGACAGGACCGGCTTTCCGTCTCCATCGAAACCGATCCGGCTGCCCATGTTGATGAGCCCGCTGTGCGTCCGGGCGGTCGGAACGACGACGAGTCCCGGCGTACCGAGCGTCATCGGCAGCCCGGCCGGAACGCCGGCGGCGGTCTCCCAATGGACAAGGTCCCGGCTGCGCGCATACGAGAGATCGTGATTCGTGACGCAATCCCCCGTGTCGCGCCAGACCCAGCCGAGATGAAAGAAGCCGTCCGGCCCCATGACCGGCCCGAAGAAATACGCGTTCATCTCGCTGCCGCCGAAGGTCAGCGGCCGGTCCAGCAGCCGCGTCCAGCGCCGCGCCGCCGCATCGTAACGGTTGTAGATCTCGTTGCCGCTGCCGCTGCACCCGTCGCGATAGTGGAAGATCAACTCTCCCGCCGCATCCTTCATGAAGCGCGGGTAAGTGCAGCGTTCCTCGTCCCGCCCGACCATCGCCGGCCGGCGCGTAATCGAAGCGAGGTCGTGCGGGCGCTCCATCCGGTAATAGATCAGCGGTGTCACATGCATATTCGCCGCGATGTGCAGGATTCCGTCGCCGGAACAGAACATTTCGATCGAATTGTGGGAGTCCCACACGACGGCGGTGTCGAGCTCGCGCCGCTCCCAGTTGCCACTCCCCGGCACGCGCGCGGCGATCACCAGCCGCCGGTCGGCGCCGTAGTAGCCGACATACTGCTTCTCCCGCGTCGTGAAGAGGCAGAAATTCACCTTGTGCCCGGACCACGCGCTCCCGACAATGCTCTGCTCCAGAAGTTCCGGCGTAAAATCCCGATCCATTTTCATTCCTTTCAACGAGTGATCCAATATACCATCACGCCGCCGGGAAACAGCCCGGGATCGGCGGTGAAGGTGAGCGTTCCGTCTCTGAACTCCGACTTGACTTCGCCGTACGGGGAGCCGTCGAGCCGCAGCGCCTCGACCTTCGCGGGGGCGGCTCCGTCGAGCTTCAGGGTGATTCCGGCCCGGTCGCGCCGCACGAGGTGCGGCAGCGTCCCCCACTTGACCAGGCGCTTCATGCCGTCGCCCTCGAACGTCGTCCCGCTGTCGAGCACATTCGTCAGGTGGAAGAGCAGCAGCCTGCGGCTCTCCGCGACCGGCCTGCCGTCGAGCGAACTCACACTGACCGTGGCGGGCTCCTTCACTCCGGCGACGGCGAGCCGCCCCGCAGAGAGGGCGCCGGAGGCGAGCGTGACGCTCAGGGTGCGCGGCGTATCGACCGCAAGCGTCTTTTTCCCGGAGTCGAGCCGCAATTCGCCGGTCGAGCTCACCGCGACGCCCGTCTCCCGAAGCTGCCGCCGGAGCTTCTCCACAGCAGCGTCGGGAAGCGGAGTCTCGCCCGCCGCCTGCGACGGATCGAGCACCGTCACGCCCGGCAGCCGCCTGCCGCCGACCGTGTTCCCGATCTTCGCGAGAAAACCGAGACGACTGAAATCGACCGGATATTCGACGGGCATATCCGAATCCCAGAACGTCTTCGGAACGTCCCACGCAAACGCCGCCTGCGACGGCGCCACGTCGCCGCGGCGGAAGAGAAGCATCGTCTGCCGGTCCGACAGCTGCGCGAGGGGCTCATTGGCGAAATCGAACGTCCCGGCCTGCCGGTCTTCGTTCACTCCCGGTTCGGAGTGCGACCAGGCGAACTGATAGAGCGCGTCCCACCCCTGCAACGCGGCGTATCCGCCGATCAGCGGGCCGCCCTCGGAGCGGTAGCGGTTCGGCAGGCAGAACTTGTATTCGGTGATGCTGAACGGCTTGCCGAAGAGGCGCGCCGCGAAGAGCAGCTCCGGAACCTCATAACCGAGCGCGCCGATGCTCGAACGCTGGCGGTAGACGTTGGGCAGCCTCCAGCGGTTGAGCGGAAAACGCGGATGGTCATGGTACTTGTGGTCGTCCACCGTGTCGAGATCCTCGCGGATCAACGCCAGCGGAATCTTGTTGTGCATGTTGACGTCCGTGCGCAGCGCCCGGAGCTTCAGCTCCTCTTTCAGGAACTTCGCCTGTTCGAGAATGCTCCGGTGCTGGAGCGTGTAGAGAAACTCGAGGAAACGGCGGTTCGAAAGCGCGGCCTCTCCGGCCGGTTCGCCGGGCCGGTTTTCCGCCATCCACTGCGGAAACAGCTGGCGATAGAGCTTCGCGATTTCCGGGGCTTGATGCCATTGCGCATAAAGGTTGTTTTCATTGGTGAAGCTCACGATATAAAGCGCCGGATCCTCGGCCCAGGTCATGCCGGTGTACGGGTTCCTGTGCCCGAGCCAGCGGCGGGCGAACTCCTTCCAGTTCTCCATCGCGCTGCGGCTGATTGGCAGAAGTGCCTTCATCTGAAAAGCGCCGCTCTCCGGATCCAACTCCGGGATATTGTCATCCGCTTTCAGCTTCCGGCTGACGAAAACGTCGGTGGTGATGTAGATTCCGCGCTTTTTGCAGGCGGCGAAGAGATACTCGAGTTTGTCGAGCTGCTCCCCGTCGAGCGTCAGCGAATCAGGCGCGCCCTTCCTGACCAGCCCGTTGTCCTGATGATGGATGCGGACGGCGTTGTAGCCGTGCCGCGCAAGCCGTTCGGCAAGTGCATCCGCATCGCTTTTTTCGAGAAAGTTCGCGGCAAAGCAGAGGTTTACGCCGACAAACCTGACCCGCTTCTCCGGCGCGTTTTCAAATGTGAAACCGCCATCCGGCGCAACGACGACCCGGCCGTATTTTCCGGCGGGCGCATCGAGCATTCCGGAGAAGTCGAGCGGGGAACCGGGCAGGACCGTCCTCGGCGAGTCGAGCCGGACCCACTCCCTGCCGGCCTTCAGTACCGTCTTTTTCATAACGTCCTGCCTCGGCAGTGCCCCATCGGAAAGTGTGACGCCCGCGAGCAGCCAGAGCTGCCGGTCGAATGCACGGAAGGCCAGCCTCACCGGGTCGTCGCGGTCGAGCCTGAACTGTGTGAAGTAGAGCCCGATTTCGTTTTCGCCGTTCTCACCGTTCCAGACCACGGCGGCATTGGGGAAGCTGCCCGGCCTCCACCAGTTGCCGACGTCACGGAACGAATCCACCCCGATTTTCTGCACGGAGCCGTCACGGAAAGTCACGTGGATCTCCCCCGCCTTTCCCGGCTGCGTCCATGCGGCCGCGTGCAGCAGATTGAGCCAGTTGCCGCGCCCGACGGCTTCAACCGACGCTTCGTGCGGGAACTTCTGCCCGAGGACGAGCGCCGCCCTCCCGCCGTTCCGCGCCGGATCGGCGATATCGAAGAAGGTTCCTCCGACGGTGAAGCGCCCCGGCCTGAAGGCGGAAAGGTCGTTCGCCGGCCCCTGGTCGGTCCAGCCGCCCCGGCCATCCCCCGCGACCTCATCCCGGAACCCCATATTCGCGACGGCAGCGAGGCTGACCGGAGAGCTATTCAGCTTTTTCAGTGAAAACGTAAGGTCGAGCGACGCGTTTTCGAGCTTCCCCGCCGATGGCAGAAAGTAGATCCGCACCGCGAAGGCCTCACTCCCCGAATCACGTTTGTCCAGAATCCGGAACTCGCACTCCCCCGTCACAGTCAGCACGGAGCCGGAGTCAAGCGGGAGCGTGAAACGTCCGCACTTCACTTTTCTGCCGAACGCGGACGCCTTTTTCGCATCATACTCCGCCGGCAGCAGAAAATCCCGCGAGTCGACGGTCACGGCCCGCTCCGTGCTTCTCAGTTGAAACTCCAGCATCAGCCCAAGCGTTTCGGACGGCTCGGCGGAAGAGAACTCCGCCCGGTAACGGAAGGAATCCGCGCCGAGTGGCGTAAAAAGCTCCCGGAAACCTGCGGCATTGAGTGCGCCGGACCGTTCGACGCCGCCATCCTGCCGTTTCACAAACACACTCTTCGCAGGATGCGACAACGCATGCCCGGGACCGAAATGCAACGTGTTGAACCGCGCCTGTTCGATATTGAATACGCCGCCCTCTTTTTCGACGGAGAGCCACGGCGGCAGTCCGGCGGCGACAACCGCGAAAAGGAGCATGAAAAGGGTAAGGGTAAGCAACTTTCGCATAAAAAACTCCTTGTTTATCTGAAAAGGACTGCTTCTATTCCGCCTTCGACATATTGCCCCAGAATTCGAGGTGTTCGAGCGGCGGGTTCGCCGTATAATTCGCTTCGGGGATCTCGTATGCCTTGCGCGCGGCGGCATGGCCGTCGGCGAAAACGAAATTCATCGAACCGTTATGCCGCAACCAGATCGCATGCGTCAGGGGACGGCGGCCGTGCTCCCGCAGGCTGATTCCCTCGAGAATCATGGCGCGGTGCGATGGAGACTTGATCTGCGAACTCCTGCGCACGACTTCATCGCTCGCAAAACAACGGTTGATGCTGTAATGCGTCAGGTAATAGGCCGCTTCGTCGGCCGTAGCCGGAACCCAACCGGGGCAGCGAAACATCTTGAGCGGCCGGACCGGGGACACCGCCCGGTCAAGAAAGCAATTCTTTTCCAGTCCGGTTCCCGCATGGTACGCATACAGGTAATCCTGCCAGCGATATGCGTCGGTCGAAATTCCGGCGACCTTGACGCCGCCGGAGGGCATAATGAAATCCCGGTTGTCGTCGAGATACATCCGCATGACGGTTCCGATGCTCTTCTGGTTGCCGAGACAATCCGTCGAACGCGCCCGCGCCCGCGCCTGATTCAGCGCCGGCAGCAGCATCGAAGCGAGAATCGCGATGATCGCAATTATGATCAGAAGCTCGATCAAGGTAAACAAATTTTTCATGGCCGCCTCCTGTATGGTCCGGTTCTTCGGTTACGGCTATTATTATACCGGAAAACCGCGTCCGCGGCTTGGACGTTCGGACACATCGGCGGAATCTGCCGGATAAGTTTACTCCTGTCCAAAAATCACTGCTTCATCCGGCCGGGAACGCAGCCGAATTCGGCCCGGAAGCAGCGGTAGAAATAGCTGAGGTCGTTGAAACCGCACCGGTAGCAGATCTCCGATGTGCTGAGCCCCGGATGTTCGAGCAGCATCCGATAGGCGGCCATCAGCCGCTGGCGGCGCAACGCTCCTCCGATGGAGATGCCGTAGGTGCGGCTGAAAATCCGGTAGAGATACTGGCGGCTGACGCCGAAGCGGGCCGCGAGTTGTTCCATGTCCAAAGAGTCCCGGTAGTGTTCACGGAGGTATTCCGCCGCCTGCTCCGCCATCGCCCGTCCGTGGCTGCGGCGGATGTTCCGCTCTCCCTGCCGCGCGATGCGGCAGAGCAACTCAAGCAGCTGCAGCCGCACGACCGACTGGTAGTTGAACTTCGCCTGGTTGAATTCCCGCAGCATGGAACGGATCAGGCTCGCGGTCGCCTGGTCCGCCTCCACGATGTAGAGCCGTTCACGCTGTTCGCGGGAGACCGACGGCTTTTCGGGCGTGAAAATCTTCATGAACTCCGGCTGAACACGCAGCATCTCCGTACCGAACCTGATCAGCTCAAGCGGAAAAATGATGTTGCACACCTCGATTTCAAGGCCCGGGGGGAGCTCGAACCGCGTGATCTCATCCGGATGGATCACCAAAAGCATGTTCGGCCGGAGCTCATAAACGGTTCCGTCGATGACCTCCTGCCCGCTGCCGGAAAGGATGTAGATGATCTTCCAGAAATTCCGGCAGAACTGGGTCCTCGAATCGAGCGGATTCGGGTGGCGGATCGTAAAGATGCTGAAATGGAAATCCTCTCCCCAGAAACGGTTCGAGGTCAGCAGCATCGTTTTGAGTTCCGGTGCGGAAAATGCCATATGAGCCGGCTTCCTATCGCGGCAGCGCCTCGAATTCGCGGATCCCGTAGCTTTCGCCGGCCGCTTCCTTCAGGTTGAGCCTGATATAACGGGCCCGGCGCGGCCGGTCGATTTTGACCGTCTCTTCGGAACGCTGCGGCTGATCGGCCGCCGTATACATGTCGATGTATTTCCTGCCGTCCTCGGAAAACTGAACGGTGTAACTCTTCGGAGCACCGCCGCCCCAGTCGATCTTCAGCCGCCCGATGTGGCGCAGCTTGCCAAGGTTGAACTGGATCCACTGCGCCCGGCCGCCGGGGGCCCGCCAGCCGGTTCTCTGCGAACCGTCCGTCGCGTACTCCGGCGCACCGTCCGGCATCAGCGACGAGCTCGCCCACGCCTTGCTCCGGTAGGTCAGGTTCTTCACCGGCGGATAGACCTCGGCTTCGAACAGAGAGAAGCCATATTCGGTGGTCCTCTCCCGGCAGTCGATCCGGACATAGCGCGCCTCCTGCGGACGGATGTCGACAATGTCAAACGCCCCCATCGCCCCCTCCGTCTCTTCGAATACATCGGTGTAGTGCTCATCGTCGGTGGAGAGCTGGACTGCATACCACAGCGGGGCGGAACGCTCCCAGTTCAGCACGATCCGCCCGACCCGGCGAACCTCCCCGAGGTCGAGCGTCAGCCATTCGCTGTCCGTCCGCGCGGAAGACCAGCGCGTGGCGGCGATTCCGTCCACGGCGAGCTCGCCGCCGAATTTCGACTGCTCAAGCGAACTTGCCTGCGTCTCACAGTTCAGCGCGTAATTCGGATACTCGGCGGCGAAAAGCGTCCCGGCCGCCGCGGCGAGCAATAAAGCCGGCAGTTTTCTCATAATTCCCTCTCTCCTTACGATGCGCGGATCTTCGCGCAGAGCCGGCGCGCATCGGCGAGAATCTCCGCCTCACCCGGCACGTTCCGGTTTTCCATCAGGATCCGCCCGTCACAGATCACGGTGTCGATGCAGCTCGAGTCGGCAGAATAAACGAGATTCGCCGTCAGGCTGTAATCCGGCACGAGCAGCGGATTGTCGAGATCGATCAGCAGCGCATCGGCGAGCCGGCCCTCTTCGATCACGCCGGCGTCGATCCCGAACGCCTCCGCGCCGGTCCGGGTCGCGGCCCTGAAAATATCGCCGTCGCGCCCCACGGTCGGGCTGCCTGACTCGTTCTTGGCCGAAAGGGCCGCGAACTTCATCTCCTCGAGCATCGAAAGATTGTTGTTCGACGCACAGCCGTCGGTCCCGATTGTAAAACGGCAGTTGCCCATCTCCACGGCCTTCCGATAACGGAACTGCCCGGAGGCGAGCTTGAAGTTCGAACAGGGACAGTGCGAAATATACGCCCCGCGCTCCCGGATGATGTCGATATCCTCATCCGAAAGATGGACCGCGTGCGCCAGGACGGTCCGCGGCCCGAGGATCCCGAGCGAATCGAGATAGGCGATCGGGGACATGCCGTGCGCACTGATGCACTCTTCCACCTCGCGGGCGGTTTCGCCGGCGTGGATATGGATCACATGCCCGTCGCGCTGCGCATCCGCGGCGGCCTGCCGCAGGACCGGCTCCGAAACCGAATAGACCGCGTGGGGAGCATGCGTGATCTGGAGCCGCCCCGACGCCCCTCCATTCCACGCGAGCAGCTCCTCGTTGCAGCGCCGGTTGCGCTCGAGGACTTCGCCGTCCGCCCCGGAGATGTACAGCAGCCCGATCGCGGCCCGCATCCCCATCTCTTCGACCGCCCGGATCGTCTCCGGCTGCTGCCAGTACATGTCGTTGAAGAAAACCGTCCCGGTCCGGATCATTTCGAGCAGCGCGAGACGGGTCCCCGCATAGATGTCCCCGCCGGTCAGCTTCGCTTCCGCCGGCCAGATGTAATCGTTGAGCCAGGTGAAAAGCTCCATATCGTCGGCATAACCGCGCAGCAGCGTCATCGCCGCGTGCGTATGCGTGTTGTAGAACGGCGGGACGATCGCCTTGCCGCGGCCGTCGATCACGCGGGCCGCCTCCTCCCCGATCCCGGGGGCGATGCGGCGGAAACGGTTCCCGTCGATGAGGACGTCGGTGAGGCTGCCGTCGAGCCTGACGTTTCTGACCAGAAGGGTATTCATCGGCTCTTCTCCAGTCGTTCGAGTTCGGAAGCGACGGCTCCGGCCGTGCGCACCGTGTTCAGAATCTTCTCTTCCAGCGCTTTCGACGGGCGGTTCAGGCCCGGGGCGAGCTTGCCGCCAAGCACCTCAAGCGCGCCGTAGTTGTCGAGCGCCATGGTCGGATCGATGTACTTGAGGTGGGTCGGCTCCTCCAACACAAAATTCAGCGGCTGCTTTGCGTTCAGCACGCGCTCCGCCGGGATTTCCGGCCCGAATTCATCCTCGACGCCCATGTTCGCGATGATCGCATCGCCGCCCGCAAGCACGGCAAGGTCGAACCTGCCGCACAGCGCCCCGCGGATGCCGGTCGCGCAGACCACACACCACGCCGCCCTCACGGCCGCCTCAATCCCGGCGCGATCGGAGAGATCGACGATCGACGCGCCGAACGGCGGAACGACTTTCCGCGCATCGTCGACGACCGTCACCCCGGCGTTGCCGAGCGCCGCGTACATCACGACGCCGGAACCGACCTTGCCGCAGCCGAACACCACGATCCTTTTCCCGGAAAAGTCGCCATATCCGAAATGGGCCATGCCGCGCCGGAAGCCGTCCCCGGTCCCCAGCGCGGTTTCAATCTCCTTGATCCGCCCGTCGTCCGCGAGGAACACGGCCTGCGCACAGTCGCGGTAACGGTACATGCCGGAGCGGGTCAGCTCGACGTAACCGTATTCCGCCTTCACATCGGCGTTCGCCCCGGCGCAATCGAGCACGACGTCATAGCTGCGGCCGGGCGCCGCGCCTTCCGCGACCTCGACGCCGCAGGCGCGCAGCCGTTCGAGCACCTGCGGATCATACGGGATCCCGCGCCCGTAACCGACCGTGAGCGCCGCCCCCGCTTCGAGCAGCGCGACATGTTTCATCATCGTATTGCGGAACACCGGCGTCGCGTCGAACACGCTCCGCCCGGCGAGCGGACGCGAAACACGCCACTCGCGGATCTGCTCCGCAAGCGACGGATACTCCTCCGGCCGGTAAACCTCCGACAATTCATCATAAAGTAAATCAGTCTGCATCTCTGTCTCCAAAAAAATCCGGTTCCTGAAGCGCTTCCAGCCGCGCATATCCGGCGGCGGCCTCATCGAGCCGGCCGGTCTCCGCGAGCCGCAGACAGGTGTCGACGACCTCTTTGTGCGCTTCGCAGGTAAATGTGTTGCGCAGTGAAAGCACCTTCCCGCGCTGCTCCGGGTCGCTCATGTCGAACGGCAGACGGACCAGCGCGGCGGCGGCAGTCTGCAGCTGCCGGAGGGCATGGCGCGCGGCCCAGCTTTCAAAGCAGGCGGTCCGGTCGGCGATGAGCCCGGAAATCTCGTCCAGATACGCCGCAAAACGCGCCCCGGCACGGCGGTCGAGCGGCTCGACCCGCCACGGCCCGTCCGCGAAGAAATAAGGCAGCAGCTCGAACCGGAAGCATCCCCGCCGGTCGAATGAAAAACGCGGCAGATAACCGAAATACCAGAGGTCCCGCGACGAGAACTTCCGCCCGTCGAGACGCGGAAAGAAGAAGTCTCCCGTCGAATAGACGATCGGAACGCCGTTCCACACCTCCACGCCCTGCGGGCAATGCGGATGGATGTTGACCACGGCCGACGCGCCCGCCTCCGCAAACGCCCGTGCGTTCCGCACCATGCGGGGAGACGGCACCGGACAGTATTCGTTGCCGCCGTGCGTCACAACGAGAACAAGGCCGCATTCGGCTTTTTCGCGCATGATCGTAATCAGGAGCTCCGGGATTTCAAGCGGCGCCGACCCCGCATCCGTTTCCGTCGCCGTCCCGAACTCATGCTCGGCTGCGTTGATGATGCTGAGCGTCAGGCCGTTCCGCTCGATCCGCAGCGGGCGGCAGGCCTCTTCGAGGTTCGCCCCCGCCCCGACGGTGCGGATTCCCGCCCCGGCGATCCGGCGCACGGTTTCGTTCACCGGATCCGGCCCGAAATCTCCGATATGATTGTTCGCAAGCAACGCGACATCAAAGCCGCCGTCCCTGAGGAAATTCACGCCGGAGGGGGCGCACCTGATGTTCGGCCCGGATTTCGCGATCGGCGTATCAGCGTCGGTCAGCGGCGTCTCCCACTGGACCAGCCGCAGGTCCGCCCCGTCGAGATACGGACGGACGGCGGCGAGGATTTCAGCGGTTTTCCCTTCCGCGACGGGAGCCGCGCCGCCGCCGCGCGGACATGCGTCCCCGGCGACCGCCGCAACCAGCCTTGCACCTTCTTCCGCCGCGCGCAGCTCTCGGAGAATCACGGAATCCATCGCTTCTGCCCTTTCAGTTGCCCTGTGGATATCTTTGCCTTAAATGTACCCCGGAATCCGGCTTCGCGCAAACCCGATCCATCCCTTTTTTCAGAAAAAACGGCCGCTTCCGGGCCGTTTCCGTTTTACCGGCCAAAATAATCCCGTATTTTGTGGAAAACAGTCTGGAAAATCAGAAAACAGGCATTATGTTGTATGGTATGCGGATATGCTGTCTATCATCACCGTTTGAGGAGTTTATATGCTGACCAAGTCCAGTTTGAAATTTTTGAATGAATTCATGACCGCCTCCAGCCCGTCGGGCTTCGAAGAGGAGGCGGCAGCCGTGTTCCGCTCCTATCTCTCCGGCTTCTGCGGGGAGGTGAAGACCGACGTGCTCGGCAACACCGTGGGAATCCTGAATCCCGGCGCGCCGCTGCGGGTCATGCTCGCCGGGCACTATGACGAAATCGGCTTCCAGATCGTCTATATCACCGACGAGGGGCTGATCTATTTCCGCCCGAACGGCGGAATCGACAAGCTGAACGTCCCGGCGACCGAAGTCGAGATCCTGACCGAAAAGGGGCGCGTGCCCGGTGTGATCGGCAAAAAGCCGATCCATCTGCTCAAACCCGCCGAGCGCGACGTCGCGCCGGAGCTTTCCGACATGTGGATCGATATCGGCGCCGCCGACCGCAAGGAGGCGGAAAAGCTCGTTTCGATCGGCGACCCGGTCGCGGTCCGTTCGAACTTCCGCATGCTGAATGAAACCCGTTTCATCTCCAAGGGCATGGATGACAAGGTCGGCGCGTTCGTCGTGGCCGAAACGCTGCGCGAGCTCTCGAAGCGCAAGCTGAACGTCGCAGTGTACGGCGTCGGAACCGTCCAGGAGGAGGTCGGGCTGCGCGGCGCGCACACAAGCTGCTTCGGCGTCGACCCGCAGGTCGGGTTCGCAATCGACGTCGGCTTCACGACCGATATCCCGGATATCCCGAAGAAGCTGCTCGGCGACATCAGACTCGGCAGCGGACCGGAGCTGAACCGCAGCTGCGACAACAACCCCGTCCTCGGGCGGCTGATCCGCAAGGTCGCAAAAGCACACAGGATCCCATACCAGGAGACCGCCGCGCACCGCGCCTCCGGCGGAACCGACACCGCCCAGATGCAGATGACCCGTGCCGGCGTCGCCACCGCGCTCGTGAGCATCCCGAACCGCTACATGCATTCGCCGGTCGAAATGTGCGACCTGCGCGATGTCGAAGGCGCAATCCGGCTGCTGACCGAATCGATCGCGGCACTGAAAGGCGACGAAAGCTTCATCCCCGGAATCGACTGACAAAGGAAAGGGCAACGGAACGTGACGCAGTCTGAGTTGGCCGCCGCACTGCAGCGGCGGCAGCACACCCGCAAAAACCTGAAGCGGTACATGCACACCCGCAGCTTCAACCAGCTCGCGGGACGCAGCACCGCGCCCGGCAGCAGCCGGGTGCGGCGCTGCTGTGCGCCTGCGAAAATCATGTTGAGCCTGGTCGCCCTCGGCTGCATCGCGACCGGCCTCTATTTCGTCCTCTTTTAACCTGCAGAAGCGCCATGGGAGTGAAGGAGGCGCTTCGCCGCGCTTGCACTTCGACTACCCTCCGCCGATCCGGCAGAACTCCACGGGCAGCAGGAAAGTTTTTATGACGAACTTAAACGGAGCGATGCCTCCGGCCACCATGTTGCGGAGCCCGTTCTGGAGCTGTCCGAACGGAATCCCGAGCGTCGACTGAAGCACGCCGAGCGGCAGCCGGAAGAAGTTGATGAGGTCGTATCCCATCGACACCATATGCCTTGCCCCGCTCATGAGCCCGCGCATCACATACGGCGCGGCGATCTGCGCGCCCTTGATCGCGATCGGCGTCAGAATCGCGATCGTGACCGGATCCATCGCCCCGGCTTTCTGCATCGCGGGAGGTGCGGCAAAGCAGAGCAGCACGAGAATGATCATCAGCTGTTTTCGCATGAACTCTCCTCTCTCATCAGTGGAACATCCATTCCAGGTATTGCACGGTGTTACTCTGCGGGCCGCCGATATTGAACCCGGGATAGGTGAATGTCAACCGGTATGACGGACGGCGCACCGGCTGCTCCTGCACAGTCATCCGGCTGCGGCCGCCATCCTCGTCGGCAGTCGCTACGGTATCCGGGATTTCCGTCAGCGGCGGCCCGATGGTCACGGTGTAGGTTCCGCTCTCCTGCCAGGAGAGCGCGCCGAGACGCGGAATCATCAGCTCGTCGAGCTGGTCCCGCAGCAAAGTCCGCTCCCGGTGATAGATGTCAAGCGCCTCCATGACCTGGTCGATCTCTTCATCCTCGAGGCGGCAGTAGGATTTCAGCATCAGGCGGTCGGCGGTAAAGACGCTCGGAGCGCCGCTGGAAATGCGCAGCCCGTCCGGAGGAACGAGCCGAAGCGATCCCAGGCGGCCGAACTTGTCCGGCGGAAAGAGATCGATGACGCCGGGAACCCACGCGAGCTCCTCGCGGAACTGGACGCTTCCGTTTCTGGGCAGAGGCGACATGCCGAGCGCATCGTAGTCGGCGGATTCAAAGCCGTTCAGAGAGATCTCATCGTTGCTGTCCATATAATCGGTGAGCGCGGCGCTCAGTTTGTCGATGGTGTCATGCAATGTCTCGTCGAATGCGTCGGAGCCCGAGATCCATTGCAGCGTGGTCCGGAAACTCCCCGCACCGAGGTCGAACCCGCTCCTCGCATCGGTGATCGTGAACTCCACCGGCGTCCCGTAATAGTTCAGGCGGTGCACGACCCCGTCCGCCAGAAAACGGTCGTGATCGTACTCGCTGTAATCGACCAGCCCGAGCTGGACGGAGGAGTAGAGCGAACGGTCCGCGGCGATCAGGTACTGGACGCGGTTCGCTACTCCTTCATTGATGTAGAACGATTTCTGCAGCTCAAGGTGCGCATTGATCGTAAAGCTGTTGTACTTCGACATCGCGAGGACCGCAGCCGCGAGCAGCCCCGCCATGAAGACCAGGCAAAGCACCGCGATGAGGGCGGAGCCGGACTCCGATTGTCTGCGGCGCGCCGTCATTGCAGCACCGGAGTTGCGCGGCTGCCGAACGTGCTGTTGGAGGAGGAGCCGGCCGTGCGGCGCAGCCACTGCTCCGATGTCCCGTCGAGCCATTCGACGGTCATCTGGATCGCGAGCGGCGTGGACCCATGGTCGTCTTCTTCCCACGACTCCTCGAATTCGATCTCGTCGTCGCCCTGCTCTCCATACAGGAAGCGGATGCCGCGGACCTTCGTCGCGATGACCTCGCGGGCGTACTCCTGCGCGCCCTCATCCTCCCACGGCAGCCGCGGATAGCTGGAATACTCCGCGATCAGCTCATCGTTCTCCACCCGGATCCGCACGAACAGCAGCGCGCCGCGGTCGCTGCCGTATGTGCGCCGCAGCGTCGTGAAGTGCAGCGAATCGCTCTTGCCCTCGAAGACGAAGCGCGATGAATTCAGCTCGTCGTTCCATTTGAACGGAATCAGATTCCGCACATTCTGGTCCATCAGCCGGTCGATCGCCTGACAGGTCTTCAGCCGTTCGGTCACCTTGACCGAACGCCGGTAGCCGTTGTAGAAAGTCGCCGACGCGGTGCCGATGATCAGCGCGACGACGACGAGCACCGCCATCGCAATCGCCATCTCGACGAGTGTGAAGCACTGTTTATTCGCCCTGCAAGGTCGTTTCATAGCTGATCCTGTCCACAAGAATGGTTCCGACGGTTTTCCGGTCGCGCTGCCGGACGAGCTCGATAACGCAGGTTTTGAGCGGAAGCTGGTTCGGGATGTTCACATAATCCTCCGGCAGGTTCTCCGCGTCACGGTAGGAGCAGTTCGCCGTGTACTGCGTATACGGGAAGAAAGTCACCGGGACCCCTCCCGGATCCTCCCCAGTCTGCAACAGGCAGTACTCCGCCGCCTGCATGAGCATGTGCGTCTCCTGCCACTTTTCGTAGGTGCGGACCAGCCGATTCTGGGAAGCGGTCAGCAGCTGCAGCAGCCCCGTGAGCGACAGGGCGAGGATGCCGAGCGCCACCACGACCTCGATCAATGTGAAGCGCCGCACTGTCACAATACCGCCTCCTCCGACTGCAGGAGCATGCCGGTCAGCGGGGACACCCGGAAACGGCGCTGCAGCTTCCTGTACTTCAATATGAACTCCCGCGACGCATTCGCGCTGCCGTCGGAGAAAAAGCGGAACACTTCGATCGCGCCGTCCTCCGCCGCCTCCGCGTTCAGCGTTTCCGAATCGAGCTCGAACTCATCCGGCAGCTTCCATTCGAGCGCAGGCTTTTCATCGCCCGGCTGGACGGCATCCGGATCGAGCCCCGGGTCCATTGCAGTGAAAAGCCGCTCATCCGGTTTGAACGCAATGACGCGGTCCGCACCGTTCTCCATCGCGACATAGCGCACCCTCGCGCACCAGCTTTCAAAGCCGAGCGCGGAGTTGTTGAGCTTCTGCGCAGGGGATTCCCCCCGGAAGGCCGACACCGCCAGCGTGGTAGTGATCGCGATAATCGCAATCACCACCACAAGCTCCAGCAGTGTGAACGGCCCGCGACGCATCGCTTATTTTTCCACGTAGTTCGTGATGTCGGCGTTTTCGCCGGAGCCTCCGGGCTGGCCGTCGGCGCCGTAGCTCAGCAAATCGAAGTCGCCGTGCTCGCCGGGGCAGACGTAGACATACTCGTTCCCCCACGGATCCTTCGGGACCGCCGGCTTGATGTACGGACCGTCCCACTTCTCGTTCTGGTCGACGTTCTCGACCAGGCCGTTCAGCGTCTCAGGATAGCTGCCGACATCGAGCTTGTAGCCGGTCAGCGCATCCTCGAGCAGCTTGATCTGCGTCGTCGCGGCGCCGACATTCGCTTTTTTCACGTAGTTCA
The DNA here is from genome assembly GCA_018265615.1 of Lentisphaeria bacterium. Classification (GTDB taxonomy): domain Bacteria; phylum Verrucomicrobiota; class Lentisphaeria; order Victivallales; family Victivallaceae; genus Victivallis. The sequence continues at coordinate 1,039 of JABLYX010000018.1, read as the reverse complement.
GGTAAATCGGGGTTGCGATCGAGGCGAGCGTGACCAGAATGATGATCACGACCACGACTTCGATCAGAGTGAAACTGCTTCTTCTCACACGGTTCTTTTTCATATCGACGGCCCTCCCTGGCTGATTGAATTGATTTCCATCATGGCGACAAAGATCGAAACGACCACGACCAGCACGATAAGGGCGAGAAAGACAATCACCGCCGGTTCGAACAGGCTCAGCAGCCGCTTGATTTTCAGTTTCGTATCGTTTTCAAGGTGGAGCGCTATCTTCGCAAGCATATCGCCCACCGTCCCGGATTCCTCGCCGACGCGCAGCATCGGGACCATGCTCGCCGGAACAAAGCGGTTGTCCGCCAGCGCCGCCGAGAGCTTGTCGCCCCCCTTGAGTTTGCGGTCGATCTCCGCGAAGCCGGCCGCGACGACCGGATTCGCGATGATGCGCCCCGAAATCCGGACCGTCCGGATGATCTCCACATGGTTCGCGATGAGGATCGCAAGCGTCCGGATGTATTTGCACATTTCGAGATCCACCACGATCCGCCCGAAAAGCGGCAGCCTGAGGACGAATTTCGACAGCGCGACATGCAGCTCGTGCTCCCCCATGATCTTCTTGAGCAGCATCCATCCGCCGATGCACCCGAGCGGAACCATCCACCACGCATAGGAGAAAAATGAGCTCATCGCAAGCAGGAACTCCATCGACGGCGGCATTTCGCGCCCCATGTCGATGAAGATCTTCGCGAAACGCGGCACAAACACCGTGAAGAGCAGCACGGTCACGATCAGCGTGACACCGAGAATCGCGAGCGGATAGATCGAGCTCGACACGATGAAGTCCTTCAACTCCTTGCTCTCGCCCATGAACTTGTACAGCTCGTTCACAACCTCCGGCAGACAACCGGTCTCCTCGCCCGATTCGATGAGGTTCGCATAGTATCCGGGAAAGAGGTTCCCGTGGCTGCGCGCCAGCTCCGAAAACTTCTTGCCCTCATGCAGCCCCTGGCGCAGCGCGTTCACGAAGTCGCGCTGCTCGTCA
>JABLYX010000076.1 GCA_018265615.1 Lentisphaeria bacterium | reverse complement strand
CGCAGCACGAGCATGTCGATCGCGCGGTTGATCGTATTCATATTGACCAGCGTCTGGGAAGCGACCTGCCCGACCGCCTCGCCGGTCACGAGCGCACGGCAGTCGCTCTTCCGCGCGACCTGCTCGGCGATGCGCAGCATGGCGCGGCGGTAAAGCACGGTCCGGAACCGTTCGGTGCAGAAGTCGCGGATCAGCTTCTGAAGCGGCGCGAGATTGCACAGATGGAGCCTGCCGTGGAGCTGCCAGCCGTTCAGGAACTCCGCGATCCCGCGGACCTTGTCGGTCGTCTCCGGCGGCGTGTACGGCGAACTGTGGAACGTGATGAAGTCGGTCGGGCAGCCGCGCTTCATGATCATCCACGCCGCGACGGGGGAGTCGATCCCGCCGGAGAGCAATGTGAGCACACGCGGGTTGCTGCCGACCGGCAGGCCGCCGGGAGCTTTGAATTCCTCCCAGTAAAGCAGCGCGAATTCGTCGCGCACCTCCACGCCGAGCGTGTATTCGGCATGCTTCAAGTCAATCCGGAACCTGTCGTCGCCGAAGGGCTCCGCAATCGCGCTCACCAGGTCGATTTCGATCTCCCGTGAGCGGAACGGGAACTTTTTGCAGCTCCGGCGCGCCCGCACCCGGAACGTGATGCCGGGCTTCTCGGCAAAAACCGGGTTCAGCACCTCCGGCGCGAGCTCGACCGCCTTCGCGCGGATCGCATCCATGTCGACCGCGACGCGCGCCGCCGGCGAAAACGATTCGAGCCCGAACACCTTCGCGAGCTGCGGCCTGATCGCGGCAAGCTCCTCCACAGTGAAATCTCCGTCGTGCTTCGGCTCCACCCAGACCCGCCCGCGGACCCGGTGAACCCTGCACGGGGCCGCGTCGCGCAGCAAATGGCGGATGTTTTCAACGAGGCACCGCTCGAACATATTCCGGTTGTTGCCTTTGGTGGCAATCTCATGATAGCGGCAGATGATGGAATTATACATGATAACAGGGAACTCCTTTATGTCAACGCACAAGATACCCCGCAACAGGCCGAAAGTCAAGCGTGTACGCAAAAACGTCCCGCGGCGCACGAAATAGGCCGCGGGACGTTTCCGGCTCCGCCGGGTCTTTATTTCGCCAGCAGGCGGACCTCGTACGGCTTCAGCCTGAGCTCGACCGGCAGCGCCGGCAGCTTCCCGCTGTCCACCCGCTCCTCCCGCACCGCGACCGACTCGACGGAGGGGAGCACCGGGTCCGGAGCCTGCGGCGGCAGGTTCAGCAGATCGAGCTTCACCGTGAGCTCCCGGTCGCTCTTGTTGACCAGCAGCAGCCCGAGCTGTTCCGGATTCCGGAACGCGAGGCACTCCACCTCCGGTGAGCTCGATGCGCTTTTCAGGTGTTCGCCCCTGACGTAGCGGTTCGCGAGCGCGAAAACCGCCGCAACCGGACGCGGCTCATTTTCAGCGGAGAAGAGCCCGAACGTCCCGCCGCCGCGCGAATGCCAGGTCTGGGCGATCTCGACGTCGGCCTTCACCAGGTGGTAAAGCACCGACGCGAACCATGCGGCGCCGATCCGGTTCGCCTGCCGCGGGTCGTGCGGTTTCCAGTTGAAGTTGATGTTGTATTCGGTCAGCGCGAGCTCGACCGGTTTGCCCGGCCTCTCCTTTTCGGCCATCGCGCGGATCGCGCGGGCGTCCGCCCCGAACGAAGCGGCTCCGTCCATCAGGTACGCGGTCGGCGTCTTGACAGAGCCGGTCAGGTATTTGTGGTAGCTGATGAAATCCGTCTCCGCCCCGCAGTGGCGGTAGAAGTCGCGGATCGCGCTGACCGACGGCCAGCAGGGAGCGTAGCCGCCGATTTTGATCGACGGGTCGACCTTCCGCATCGCGGCGGCCGCTTCGTTGTACATCTTCCAGAGCGAACGGTCCTCCTCGATTTTCTTGAAGTAGACCTCGTTGTAGATCTCCCAGTAGCGCAGATTGAATTTGCGCTTGACATTCAGTTCGCGCACGAGGTCCGCGCAAAGCGACGCGAAGAGCCTGCGCCCCTCCGGCGTCTTCGGATCAACATAGGAAGGAATCCGGTTGAAGCAGATCATCACGTCCCAGCCGGGATTCGCGCCCTTGAGCTTCGAGATGGTCTGCGCCAACTTCTCATACTGCGGATTCTCCAGCCTGTCCGGATAGACGCGCTCGAGGTTCCAGCCGGAGTGGAAGCGATAGAGGCGGCACCCGACCGACTTCATCTTTTCAAGGTATTCGTCGAACTTCGGGTCGTCGGAGGAGAGCACCCCGGTTTCATTCGTGCTGAAAACATTCGGATGGATCTTCCCCTCCGGAGAACCGAAGTCAACGGTCACATCGACCGTATCGGAATGCGCCTGCCGCTTCTTTCCGGCCGCGGCGGCAAGCCGGCCGGCGTCATCGGCGCGGTCCAGCAGCAGCGCACCGAGCAGGAGCTGCGAGGATTCGGCGGTCACGTTCAGCGGAATGAGCTTGTTCTCCTCCTTCGAAACGACCATGCGGATATTTGAAAACACGAGCGACGCAATCTCCTTCTGCGGGTGCGGGTTGACCCACGGCAGGACCGTCACATGGAACTCCGCCTGGCCGGAGGAGAAGGTTCCGGCGTAGAGCGCGGCCTGCGGCTCGCGGTTGCGGAGGCTCCCGCACAGCTCGAACTCCTCGCGCAGCGGAACACGCTCCTCGCTCCCGTCGGCATACCGTACACGGATGTGCGCCATCTCCTGTGTGACGTCGCCCTGCCAGTATTCGGTGAGCAGCAGCGCGATCCCGGCCGCCTTCGTGTTGATCGGGATCTCAACCGTATCCGGCAGCGCGGGATATGCGTTGCAGCGCAGCGCAACCATGCCTCCCGGCGTGAAACCGAGGCCGAACGGCTTGCTTTCCAGAAGCTTTTTGAACTCCCGGCCGAAAAAATCGAAGAGCGGATAATCGGCGGGCTTCACGGAGAGCCCCGCCAGATCGACCGGGCGCTGCGCCTCCGCGGCGGCCGCCGCCGGAGCGGAATGCTCCGCTTTCTCCGAAGCCGGCGGCAGCACTGTGACTTCGATCGCGCGTTTCACGGTTTCCCCGCCCGCGGAGACCGTCACTTCAAAGCTGTGCCGGCCGGCGGCGGAGGCCCCCGGCGTCCAGGTGAACCGGTTCAGGGGCGCACCGTCCCCCGAAGGCTTGTACTCCGTCGCCGGAGCGGTCGTCAGAATGATCCGGTCGACCCGCGCATACGGCGGCTTCTCGGACATCAGCGAGAGCGCCGGACCGGCTTTTTCGCTGTTCCAGCTCCCGAAATTGATCCAGCGGAACGCGTCGCTCCTGCCGAAGCTCCATTTCAGCTCTTTTCCGGGACGGCGCAGACAGAGGCTGCCGCCGGAGGCACGTACCCAGACCGTATAGCTCCCGCCGTCCTGCGGAAACGGGAACGAGAGCAGCGTGTGGTAGTTGCTTCCGGCCGTAACCGCGCCGTCCGCTTCTATCTTCGAATATTTCGCGGCGAACTCTTTCGCCGCATATGTGTGAAAACCCGGCGGAATGACGCGGGTCTCCCCGTTGAACGTGCAGGTGAGTGTCTCAGTTCCGGGGGCGGAAGCCGTAACGGTGAGCCGGAACGGTTCTCCCGCCCGGACGGTTTCCGGGTAATCGAGTTTTTCGATGGCGGGGGCGGCACAGAGAAGGCCGCCCCCCAGCATCGCGGCGGCAAGAAGCAGTTTTTTCATGAAGGATCGCTTTCGTTGTGTTGTTACTGAAGAGGAACGTTGATCCCGAGATTGTCTTCGTAGATCGCCCCGGAGAACGTGTAGTAGAATCCGGCGTAACCGGACAGGGTCTGCTTGACCTTGCTGAACTTCGAGTTCGACCAGCCGCGGATTTCAGGATATTGGATCGAACCGACATGGCCGTCGAACATCCACATGTTGCAGCGGCCGTTATGCCAGAAAATCGGCAGGGAACGGCCGGAAACATAGGTGCCGTAGCTCATGCGGTAGTCAGGCTTGCTGCCGGTGGCGGAGAGGCTCGCCCCGTCTCCCCCGAGAAACAGCTCGGAGGGCCTGACCGAGGTGTACTTCTTCGCTTTGAAATCTACGATCGACTTTCCGCCGCCGATCAGCACCGCGGCATAGGAGTGGTAGGAGTTCGTGGGGCTGAACCCCGGGAGGCGCTTCGAATTCGGGCAGTAGAGCACCTTGCGATCCGCCCCGGTGGAAATATAATTCATCTTTCTCAACTGCTCGCTCCAGGTCGGATTCGAGTCGCTCGCCTGTGTCTCCCGGCAGTAAAGCTGTTCGTTGTGGTCGTTCATATACATGCTCATCGCCAGGTAGCACTGCTTCTGGTTGCTGATGCAAGCCGTGGAGTGCGCCCTCTCCCGCGCCTGCTGCAGAGCCGGAAGCAGCATCGCCGCGAGGATCGTAATGATCGCAATCACAACCAGCAGTTCAATCAGCGTGAACTTCGGACGCATAATGCGCAGTATGTGACGGTTGCGGTTTTGATTCGTCATAATGCAACTCCTTTTGATTGAATATGGTTATATGGCCTCTGGCGGTTAAATCGCGTCGTCTGCCTTTTCTGCGTTATTTCAGTTAAGATATCGTGGGATTCGCGGGGGAAAATGTATTTCCCTCTGCACCCCCGTTTCCTACACTCATGCGGCGAATGCGGAGCCGTGAGCTCTTCCCCTCCCGTTCGCTGCACATACCGCGCTTTCCCTGCCGAGCTGCGATGTCTGTTTCCCATTTATGCTGTATCACATACTGCGCATTATTTGTCGTGAAAGCCCGCACCGTTCTGCAAAAGGTATTTGCACCGGTTGACGACCAGCGAGGCCTGAAAGGTCCTCCCGATCTTTTCACACTCCGGGCTGCGGATCCTGCGGATGAGATATTCGACGGCCTGCGCGCCCATCGTCCGGAGCGGCATCCGGATATAAGTGACCGGCATGCCGAGGTTGTCCGCGAAATTTTCAATGTCGTCGAAACAGATCACGTCGAGGTCGTCCGGAAGCCGGGCCCCGATCCGCGCCAGAGCGTTCAGCACCGGCGGCAGCAGGTATCCGGCGGAAACAAATGCAACATCGACTTCATTGGCCCGGAAAAACTCCGGCAGCGTCTCGTCGTTGCTGCGGAAATCCTGAAAATCGATCGCCAGGTGATATGGAACCTCAAGGCCGTTCGCGCGATACGCCTCTTCCCAGCCGCGCGTGCGCCCGGCCGAAGTGATGCTGTTCCCGGTCTGGCGGCCGATCAGCGCGATGCGGCGCGCCCCGCTCCTGAGCAGGCTATTCACGGTAAGAAACGCCTCGTACTGAAAGTCCACCGAAAGATAGGCCAGATCGGCCTGCTGCGGAAAACGGTTGATGAGCACAACCGGAACCCCGGACTCCTGGAGCTGCAGCGCCCGGTCGAAATCATCCCGGTCAACCTGCGTCGCGATAAAGGCGTCGACCTTCCGGACCGGGCTGTTCACAAGCTCCGGCAAATCGGTCAGGCAGATCATCGCCCCCGCTTCGTCCGCCGCCTGGCGCGCGCCGCGGCTGATCGGCGTATAGTATTGGTACTCGTCATGGAAATCAACACCGTCAAGCCCGATGATGAGCCGCTGCGGAAGCGGCGGGGTTTCCTCCGACTGGCAGGAGGAAACATAGGTCCCGACCCCGGGCCGGCTCTGGGCGTATCCTCCTTCGCACAGCCGGGCGATCGCCTTGCGCACGGTCGGACGGCTCACATAGAACTGGCGGCAGAGCGTGTTCTCCGAGGGCAGGATCCCGCCCGGCGGCAGCCGGTGCTCCCGGATTTCCGCGATCAGGTATTCGTATATCTCTTCCGCAATGCTCTTCTTCATGCCGTTCCCACTGAATTTACATGTAATGTCTCTTGTAAATATTATGACATAAACGCCGGCAAAAAGCAAGAGTATTCAGAAAAAAATATGATTTTTTCACGCCGCGCCGCTTGATCGGCAAATGCGCCATGAAAAAAGCGGCCTCCGGGACACGCCCGGAAAGCCGCCGTTCTGCGGATGGAAATGCATAGCCGCCCTTACGCCCGGGAAACGACAATCTGCGACTGGAGCTTCACCGCTTCGCGCAGGTCCCCGACCAGGATGCAGCCGGCCAACTGCCCCTTTTCATCGTAAAAGAGCTTTTTGAATGTTCCGGCTCCGGGGTCGTATGCGGTTTCGCAGCGCGCTCCCGAAAGGTGCCCGGCGGAAAAAACCTTCAGGCCGAACACGGAGAGGCGGGCCGGATACGCCTGCGGTACAAACGGCTGTTCATCCCCGAGCATATTGCGCGCCGCCGCCGCTCCCATCATCCGGGCCGCCTCGTAAAGGCCGTAGGAGACCCCTTCGACCTCGGCGCAATCCCCGGCCGCGTAGACGTCCGCCGCGCTCGTGCGCATGAAGCGGTCGACAACGATGCCGCGGCAGCATTTGATTCCGGCGGCGGATGCGACACCGATATTCGAGCGGACGCCGGCCGAAACCATGACGAGCTCCGCCGGAACCGTTCCGCCCGCAAGCTCCACGCCGACCGCCCTGCCGTCTTTCCCGGCGACCGCGCCGACGCAATGGCCGAACCGAAGCGTCAGGCCCCCGATCTTCGAAAGCATCTCCTGCACGGCGGTGGCCGCCTCTTCGTCGAGATTGCGCGGCAGCAGGATCGGGAACCCTTCGATCACGGTGACGCAGCAGCTGCGTTCGAGCAGACTCTGGGCCAGCTCGAGCCCGAGCAGCCCGCCGCCGATAACCGCGACGCTCTTCACCCCTGCGTCGAGCCGCGCGCGCAGCTTCTGCAGGTCGGAATATTCGCGCAGCGACATCACGCCGTCGAGATCCATGCCGGGAACCGGCGGGTAGAAGCAGTGCGCCCCCGCCGCCAGCAGCAGCTTGTCATATCCCGCCGGAGAGCCCGAATCGAAGGAGAGGCTTTTCGCCGCCGTATCGATCGAAACAAGTGTGCGGGACAACTCCAGGCTGATCCGGTTCTCCTCGTAAAACGAAACCGGCTTGATGTAGAACTGGGCGTCGGCAACCTCCACCGCAGCCATGCGGGAGAGCGCCGGGCGCCGGTACGGCAGAACCGCTTCGCGGCTGTAAATCGTGATTTCCGCGTCCGCCGAGAGGGAGCGGGCGGTCTTCGCCGCCTCAAATGCAGCGATTCCGCTGCCGATGATCGCGATTTTCATAAAAAACCTCCATAACGCAGTTGCAAATCATGACCCTTCCCCTTAAATTACCTCGATTGGAACAGCAAGTCAATGGATCAACTGCATTTTTTCAGCGATTATATCGCTGGCAAATACGGCGGGAAGCGCCACCGGATCGGCATCGATCTCGCGCTCGGATGTCCGAACCGCAGCAACCGGTTCGGGCCGGGCTGCGTCTTCTGCGCCGAGGACGGCAGCAGGGCGCGCCATCTCGCCCGGAACCTCGATCTGCCCGGGCAGGTCGAAGCGGGTATCCGCTTTGCGGCCGGACGCTACGGCGCAAAGCCGCCTTACATCGCCTACTTCCAGGCGTTCACCTCAACCTACGCGCCGGTTCAGGATCTGCGGAAACTCTACGATGAAGTACTTGCCGCCGCGCCGTTCGCCGCCGTGATCGTCGGAACGCGCCCCGACGCGCTGCCGCAGGATACGGTCGAATACCTCGCGGAGCTCTCCCGCCACTATGAGGTGTGGGTCGAGCTCGGCGTGCAGAGCGCCCACGACTCCACGCTCGGATTGATCCGGCGCGGCCACGATTTCGCGGCGGTCGAAGATGCGGCGCGGCGGCTCGACGCGGCCGGAATCGCGACGGGATGCCACATGATCGCGGGATTGCCGGGAGAAGATCGCGCGATGTTCATCGAATCCGCGCGCCGCATCGCCCGGCTGCCGTTCCGCGCGGTCAAGCTGCATCCGCTCCTGACGCTCAGGGGAACGCCGCTCGCGTCGCCGGAATTCCCGGAGAAGCCCGCCGGACTCAACGAGTACGAGTACGCCGACTGGATCGGCGGATTCCTGCGCGAACTCCCGGAAAACTGGCTCATCATGAGGCTGACCGCCGAGGCGGAACCGGAGAAAATCATCACACCGCGCTGGTGGATGTCGAAAAGCCAGTTCCTTGATTTCTTCAAAGAGCGGTTCCGGAATCCCGGGGAGGGCGGCGGATTCGCGGGCGTCACGACCGGGGACGGCTCCCCGACGCTCTATCATCCGGAGTACCGGCAGCACTTCCACACGCTCGCCGGGGCCGCGACCGAAGCGGAGCGGAAGTTCGTGGCTCCGGCAAAACTGCGCGAACGCCTCGCCGCCGGAAAACCGGTCCGGCTGCTCGACGTGGGGTTCGGGCTCGGCGTAAACTGCGCCGCCGCCCTGCGCTGCGGCGGAAACTGCGAGATCGTCACGCTCGAAAATGATCCGCGCGTGCTGCGGGCCTCCCTGCCCCTCTATCCGGCCGGGAGCCTCGAATTCCGCCTCATCGAAGCGCTCTGCCGGAGCGGCAGCTTCGAAGAGGGGGACGGCCGGGTCCGGCTGCTCGGCGGCGACGCGCGGCGCTCAGTCCGGACACTCGGGCAGCAGAGCTTCGACGTGATCTTTCAGGACGGTTTCTCGCCGGACTGCAACCCGGAGCTGTGGAGCTACGACTTCGTGCGCGCCCTCGTGCGGCTGCTGAAGCCAAACGGCGTCATCGTAAGTTACTGCAGTGCATTCCCCTACCGCGGCGCCCTGCTGCGCGCGGGGCTCGCCGTCGGGGAGTCGGAGCCGTTCGGCCGGAAACGCGGCGGAACGGTCGCCGCATTCGACCCGGCGCTGCCTCCGCTGCCGCTCCCGGAAAAGGAGCTCGGGATCATCCTCCGCTCAACGGCCGGAACCGCATACCGCGACCCGGATCTTGCGGGAAGCCGCGAAACGCTGTTCCGGCGCCGCGAAGCCGCTGTCGCCGAGCTGCGCCGCCGCGGCGTGCCGAAATGGTACCGGCCCTGACGGGTCACTTCAGGAGCATGCAGTCGCCGTAGCTGTAGAAGCGCATCCGTTCCCGGATTGCGAGCTCATAAGCGGCCAGCACCTTCTCGCGGTCGCAGAAGCACGAAACGAGCATCAGAAGCGTACTCTTCGGCAGATGGAAATTCGTCAGGAGCATATCCACCGCCCGGATCCGGCGGGGAGGATAGAGAAAGATCTGAGTGCTGCCGTGGGCGGCATGGACCGTTCCGTCCGGACCGGCGCAGCTTTCGAGCGTGCGCACGGTCGTGGTTCCGACCGCGAGGACGCGTTTCCCGGCCGCATGCGCCGCATTCACGAGAGCGGCCGTCTCAGGGGTCAGAAAATACTCCTCGCTGTGCATCTTGTGCTCTTCGGCATTTTCCACCGAAACCGGCTTGAAGGTTCCGGGGCCGACGTGCAGCGTCACGGCACTCTCGCGCACCCCCTTCGCCGCAAGCTCCGCGAGAATCTCCGGCGTGAAATGGAGCCCGGCGGTCGGGGCGGCGACCGCGCCGGCTTTGTCGGCGTAAACGGTCTGGTAGCGTTCGGCGTCGGCGGTTTCGTCGCCGCGCGCAATATACGGCGGCAGCGGGATGTGCCCGTAGCGGGCCTGGAGACGGTCCGAATCCGGCGTGTTGAATTCGACGGCAAAGCTGCCGTCGTCATTCCGTCCGAGTACTGTGAATCCGTCGCCGGCGGCATTCAGCGCCCCGTCATTTTCCAGCAATCGGGCGTAAACACCGGGCAGCGCACGCTTGCCGGGCTTCAGGAGTGCGTTCCAGCGCCGCCGTTCGGGGTCGAGCGCCTGAACCAGCAGGAGTTCGAATTTCGCCCCTTCCGCGTCTCCGTTTTTCCGGGCATACATGCGCCCCCGCAGGACGCGCGTATCGTTGTAAATGAGCGCATCGCCGGGCGAAAGATATTCCCGGATCGCCCCGAACGGATGAATTTCGCACACCCCGGTCCCCCGGTCCAACACGAGCATGCGCGAACCGTCGCGCCGTTCCGCCGGATGCTGGGCGATGAGCTCCTGCGGCAGGACATAATCGAAAAGCGAAGTGCTGAGCATGATTCCGCCTTGCCTACTGCCTGCCGCCGCGCATCTCTTCGCGCGCCCGGCGCAGCCGGGAGAGCTCGTACTCGGAGAGGCTGTTGATGCCGTATTTCGAAACCTTGTCGAGCAATGCGTCGAGCTCATGCGAACCGACGGGCCCGCCGGCGCCGCCCTGCGGCCCGGACGGCGGCGGATTCGGATTCACGCGGAACTGCGGGCGCCATGCGGCGGGCTTTCTGCGGAACGGATCCCACGGGAGCCGGCTGCCGTAAAGAATTCTCATGTAGAGATAGCCGCCGATCGCACCGCCGAGGTGGGCGAGGTGAGCGATGCCGTCCGTCCTGCCGGTGGACAGCAGGACGATTTCGATGATCGTGTAACAGATCACCAGCGTCCGGGTCTTCATCGGGAACGGCAGCGGGAATATGATGAACTGCCGGTTCGGTTCAAGCAGCGCCGCCGCCACCATGACCGCGAATACCGCGCCGGACGCTCCGAGCAGCCCGCCCACCGAATTCCAGTTCAGCAGGAGATACAGCACATTGCCGGAGACGGCCCCGATCAGGTAGAGCCACAGGAACCGCCTGCCGCCGATATGGGGTGCGACCAGCCCGCCGAAGATATAAAGGCCCCACATATTGAAAAGGAAATGGAAGAATTCCGTATGAAGAAAACCGGCGGTGACGAGCTGATAAACCTGTCCGCGCCTGATGCCGTCCGGGGTCAGGATCAGATTGTACAGCAACTCATCCGGCATGAACTTCGTCGCCAGAAAAACGACGAGATTAATGACGATCAGTACGAAAAGCATCCCCATCCCATCGGCGGCGTTGCCGGAGGGAGCGGAATTGCGCATGTAGCCTCTGTCGAATAAAGCCATGAAACGGTTCCTTTCGTTGCCTATTAATATAAACCGGGAATCCCGAATATTCCATGCCGCACGGAATATTTTTCGCAACGGCGGCGGCAAACGGACCAGTGACGGACGGATAACGGAAAAGATGCGGAATGAAAAACTCCGGACGAAACCATCCGGAGTTTCAACAATTCATTGCCTTTCAGGATCTTGTGATCCGTCACTCTTCCGTCTCTTTCACCGGGGTGTTCGGCAGGAGAAGGTTCAGCATCTTCTCCGTCGCGAAAATGGCGGCAACGATCTGATCCGGATCAATCCCGGTCGTAGCGACGTTTTTCCCCGGAACCGCCCATGTTATCGTGGTCTCCACAAGAGCATCGGTCTTGCCGCCCGGCGGGATGCGCACCTCGTAGTCGAGCAGCTTCGGCAGCGTGAGATTGAATGTCCTCATGCACTTCCGCAGCGCCCGCATGAATGCGTCGTATCCGCCGTCGCCAGGGGAGGTCGCCTCTGCCTTCACGCCGTCCATCTCGACCGCGACGCGCGCTTTCGGCGTGCTGCCGGCCCGCGTGCTGATCTCATAATCGACGACTTTCAGCCGGGATTCGAGCGGAGAACTCAGCACCTCGGCGATGATGAACGGCAGATCGGAGGGCGAAACGCTCTTCTTCCGGTCTCCGAGCCGGATCACCTCCTGCAACACCTTCTGGCGCACCTCCGGCGCGAGCTCGAGATTCATCGCCTCGAGGTTCTGGTCGATCGACGCCTTGCCGGAGAGCTTGCCGAGCGCGTAATTCCGCCTCCTCCCGAACCGCTCCGGCAGCAGCAGATTCGCGTACAGGTTCCCCTTCTTGTCGCCGTCGGCGTGAACCCCGCAGGTCTGGGTGAAGACGTCGGAACCGACGACCGGGTAGTTCCACGCACACCGCTTGCCGGAGATGCTCTGCACGAGCTCCGATGCATGCTGAAGCTCCATCTCCACGACACGGACCCTGCGGCTGCTCATGTCGTTGATCGCAACCACGAGCTGGGAAAGCGCCTGATTGCCGGTCCGCTCCCCGAGCCCGTTGATCGTTGTGTGGATCCCGTTCACACCCGCCCGGACGGCCGCGAGGCTGTTCGCCGTCACCATGCCGTAGTCGTTGTGCCCGTGAAAATCGAGCCGCAGGTCCGGGAACGCGCGGTAGATCCATTCAAGGTAGGTCGTGACCTCGGCCGGCTCGAGGACCCCGAGCGTGTCGGGCAGCATGATCCGCTCGACCGGGAGCCCCTGCAGCCGGGTCAGAAACTCATGGACATAGGCGAAGCTGTGGCGCATGCCGTTCGACCAGTCCTCAAGGTAGAGGTTGACGCAGACGCCCTGCTTCGCCGCGTAGAGAATCTCATTGGCCACCTCCTCGAAATGCCTGGCCGGGGATTTGCGCAGCTGCACGCGGCAATGGTTCTCGGAGCCCTTGGTCAGCAGGTTGATGACCCTGCCGCCGGTCTCCCGGATCCAGTCGACCGACTTGCCGCCGTCGACGAAACCGAGGATCTCCATCGACTCAAGGCAGCCGCGGTGATCGGCCCATTTCAGGATCGCGGAAACCGCGTCGCGCTCGCCGTCGGAGACGCGGGCGGAACCGATTTCAAGCCGGTCCACCTTCAGCCGGTTCATGAACATCTTCGCGAGTTCGAGCTTCTCCGCCGGGGTGAATGCGACGCCGGGGGTCTGCTCCCCGTCGCGCAGTGTGGTATCCATGATTTCCACGTAATTGTCGGATCTATGTTTCGATTTCATCTGGTTTCAACCTTGTTTTTCCAATATCGGATATACAAAAAGACCATGCCGTGCGATTCTGATCCGGGGTGCGGCATGGTCTTCAATTTCACTACGGTTTTTCAACCTGTCTATACGGCAGCTCCCGAACGTGTTTCACGGGCCATCCCGGCGCACGCACCGGCATGACCCCCGATAATGCCGATCGGAATCAGCATGATCCGGTTCTTCGGAACTGGTCTGGCAAAACGCATCGATTTTTCCCGTATCGTGAATAAATGAATCAAAACGAATTTCTCTACAATATACAATGATTCCCCGAAAAATCAACTTTCTCCACCCATTTTCTTCCGGAAAGAAACATGGCGCGGGATCAGGAGAAGACGGCGGGACGGATGTAGACCAGGTCCGCGAGATTGTTGTCAAACGGCTTGTACCGCGAGAGCGCGAGGGCTTCGGGCCTGATCGAGGCGAACGCTTCGAGCTTCGCGGCGATGTCCGGCGCAAGCAGCTTTTCAAGGGCGGAAAGCTCGGCCTCAAAGGCGATCAGGCGCTCGCCGGAATATGATGCGAAAAACTCCGCGGCCTGCTCCGCGTTCAGCACCTTCTCGACGCCGGACGGAACCGGCTCGCCGTTGCGGATCTGCATTTCGAAAAAGATCAGTTCGCGGTTCCGCCCATCGAACAGCGCTCCGATGCGGCTGCCCTCCGCCGGGGCGGAGAAATTCGCGGCAAGCGCGACGGCGGTCGGGACACAGCGGCTTTCGATGCCCGGTTTGCCGAAGGTCCAGCCGTTCACCAGCGCGGCGGCGAGCCGCATGCCGGTGAAGCTGCCCGGACCGGAGCCGACGCTCCACTTCGCGACCGAACCGAGTTCCACGCCGGCCCGGTCGAGCTCGGCGGCGATCCATGCCGCAAGTTGCGCGGAGTCGCGCCCGCGCATCGGACGGACCCCGGAAAGAACGATTTCCGCACCGTCAAGCAGCGCGAACCCGGCTTCCCGGCCGGAGAGGTCGAGCGCCGCCGAATAGTTGTTGTTCATAAAAACGTGCCTTCTCCGAGGATCTGGCCGCAAAGCTGCTCGGAGGTCAGGCGTTTGCGGAGATAAACCACTTTGCCGCCGGAAACGACAACCTCGGATGGCATCGCCCGGAGGTTGTAGACGCCGCCCATCGAATAACAGTAGGCTCCGGCGTTCTGAATCGAAAGGATATCGTACTCCCGGATCTCCGGCAGCTCACGCTGCTCGGCGAAACGGTCGCCAGTTTCACAGATGTTGCCGCAGACGTCGTAAACCTGCGGCCCGCCGTCCGGGTTGCTGAGATTCCGGATCTGGTGGTACGCGTCGTAAAGCACCGGACGGATCAGCTGCGGAAAGCCGGAGTCGCATCCGACGATCACCCGGCTGCGGTTGCGCTTGATCGTATTGACCTCGGTCAGCAGATATCCCGCCTCCGCGAAAATGTACTTGCCCGGTTCGAACAGCATATTGAGCCGGCGGCCGTAACGCGCCGTGAACGCCTCGAAACGGCGCGTGATTTCGGCGCCCATCGCGGCATAATCGACCCGCGCCTCGTCCGGCTTGTACGGAACCTTGAAGCCGCCGCCGAAATCGAGAAATTCGAGATCTGGAAAGTTCTCCGGCGTCGCAACGGCCATGAGGTTTTCCATCGACTGATAGACCGACTCCGCCCGCTGCAGGCCGCTGCCGGTGTGCTCGTGCAGGCCGATCACCCTGAGTTTCCCTTCGCGCACGATCGCTTTGACCTCTTCGACCGCTTCAAGCAGAATGCCGAACTTGGTCAGGTCGCCTCCGGTCATCGTCTTGGCGTTGTCGCCGTCGCAGACGTCCGGATTGAAGCGCAGACAGAGGGAAAGGCCCGGATGCGTCTCCGCAATCTTTTTCAGCCGCGAAAGTGAACCGATATTCATCACCACGCCGGTCGCGAGAACCTGTTCGAACTCCTCGTCGGTCATATTGTTGGCGGTGTAGATGATCCGCTCTTTCGGAAAACCGAGCTTCAGTGCCATGACCACCTCGCCGGGGCTGACGGTGTCGAGCCCCGCGCCGGCGTCGCGCAGCAGAGTGAGCAGCCCCGGATTGTAATTCGCCTTCATCGCGCAGCAGACCTTGAGCCCGGCATACGGGATGAAGCGGAACAGGTCGCGGTAGCGCGCAGCAACCATATCGCCGTCGTAGACGTACAGCGGCGTATCATACTCCTTTGCAAGGCTCAACAGAAGATCGGGATTCAACACTTTTGCACTCTCCGTAAAATGTCAGTAGGTGGAAATCACCGCGACGAGTTCGAGCGGTTCATCCCCGATGCAGCGGATCGCGTGGCCGTCGCCGTTGCCGGTCAGGATCGTGTCGCCGGGCCCGAGCTCGACGATTTCGCCGTTGTCGTCCGCTTCGGCACGGCCGCGCATCACGACGAAGATTTCATCCTCGGCGTCGTGCGGATGGAAACCGATCGAGCAGCCCGGATTCAGCGTCAGACGCGAAAACATCCGGTTCTTCGAACGCATCTCGGTTTTCGGCGCCCAGAACTCCTCGAGCTTGACGGTTCCCTTCCCTCCGCGCATCTCTTCGCGGAATTCGACTTTGTATTCTCCATTCCGACGGATCATTTCATCTCTCCTTGCTGCGGTCTTACTTTTTCAGCGCGCCGAAGATGTTGCCGTACCGCTGTTCATTCAGCGCTTCGATATAAGCGGAAATCTTGGTTTCGGTGCTGCACGGGTCGATGGTCGGGTCGACACAGTCGCCGTCGAGCACGAGAAGCGGAATCTCCGCCTTGTTCAGCTCTTCGCGCAGGTGCTTGACGAACGAGCTGTCCGCCATCGAGCAGCGGCCGAAGCCGTGGTTGTAGAGAATGCAGCCGTTGTAGTGGACCTTCGGAGCCTGGTCGACGATGGTCTTCACACGCTGCGCCGGATCCATGAACCCGGTGGTCAGGATCTTCTTCGCCAGCGAACGGTACGGATCGGTGACGTCAAGCGGCTCCCAGCCGATATAGTTCACCTCTTCGAAAATGATCGGCGCGCGGCGGGTGATTTCGATGTAGTCCAGCAGCGACGTATCGTAAAACGGCGGCAGATGCAGCCAGAGCAGCCGGTGCGTATCCTCGAGCCTGACGGAGTCGCCGATCTCCTCGCGAATCTGGCCGAGCTCTTCGTACAGCTTCTTCTGGATCTCGACCAGCTCGGGACGGCCCCAGAGCTGGCTGAAAATCGACGCAAAGTAGATCGCCTGCGCACCGCGGATCAGCGGCGGGCTGTTGAAACGCAGTTCATTCGCCAGCAGAGAGTAGTGCCGCGCCTCGTTCGAGTGTTCGCACGCCTCCGCCAGCCGCTTCCGGTCAAGCTTCAGGCCAAGCGCCTTCTCCATGAGGTCCACGGAACGTTCAAGCTCCTCTGCGAGGTGTTCGACCGCAAGCGTGTCGTCCGCACCGGCAGCCGGAGTCTGCAGAGAGAAGAAGCGGTCCGAGAGGCCGTAATTGCGCCCGAGGTCGCGGAAGATCCGCTCCCCCTGCTGGCACGGCTGCGAGGTGGAGACGCCGAACGCCGGGCGCGGCAGGTCGGAGCCTTCAAGCACGCGCAGGAATGAACAGGTCTCGCCGGAAAAACCCTTGCAGGCCGCCTGATCGAACGCCCGTTTGATCTTGTGGCGGCTGCGGGCGAAAAGCGCGGCATAGGTTTCAAGCGTCAGGGAGCGCGCGCCGATCGCATTCAGGATTTCGGTCGGGAAAAAGAGGTTGCGCCAGACCAGCGGCTCCTTGCCGCGCCCGAGGAAATCCTTGCGGGTCGCGCGGGCGCGCAGATTGACCGATTCGAGATGCCGCTCCACCGGCGGAAGCCCCGCCTCGGCGTCAAGCTTTCCGCGCAGGCTGTGGAACTGGCGCGCGAGGCAGGCGGAGCCGAGCGCGCCCATCACGCCGTGCAGTTCCGGCGTGATGATGTTGTTGCCGGTGATCTCTTTCAGGTAGTGCGCGACCGCCCGGTTGTACGCGACGCCGCCCTGGAAGACGATGTCGCCCCTGTAATCGAGGAAGAGCTCGCCGACGCCGGACATGATCGTGCGGGCCTGCGCGCGGCACGCCCCGCCGATGATGTCGCCCATCGGGAACCGGTTCTTGAATTTGTTGATGCTGGTCGCGGAGAGCACCGCGCAGACGCTGGAGAACTCAAGGTCGCTGCCGTAATTCGCGCGGTCGGCCATCTCCTCGACCGGGACGTTGAGCTTGATCGCGACGCTGTCGAGGAACGCACCGGTTCCGGCGGCGCAGATTCCGCTCATCTTGTAGTTCCACATATTCATCTTCTCATTGAAGACCATCGCCTTGCTGTCCTGCCCGCCGACGTCGAGGATCGCCTTGCAGTCGGGGTAGTAATGGCGCGCTCCGGCGACGTGGGCGGTGACTTCGCTGACCTGGAAGTCGTACGGCAGGAAATCGCGGGTGTCCTCCACGATCTGACTGCCGGTCACGACCGTGCAGGTGATCTCCCCGAGCCCCTTGACGCCCGCATCCATGAGAAACTTGTCGACGGTCTGCCGCAGCTGCCCGAAATTGCATGCTCCGCATTTCGCACACACGCCGGAGCAGCGGACCCGGCCGGTATCGACCGGACGCGTACGACGGTAGAGAGCCTGACGCACCTGCCCCTTTTCATTCAAAAGGACAGCCTTGAAAGTGGTCGAACCGATGTCGATCCCGAGATAGAGATTTTCCATATAAATAACGATTCCGCTGTTGGCATCAGGAGGCGGCAACCCTGTTTTTGACTTGAAAAATATTTTCGTAATCGTTACTATACACCGTAATTGCACTTTTTTCCAACTTGACAACGGAATAAACTGGAAAAACCATACAATTGCGGTTATGTTAAATGATTCATGTTCCGATTTACAGGAGGAGAGATCGGAAATCAGACATAAGAAATTGGGGATTCGATGAAAAAAAGTTTTGAAGAGAGATTGCAGGATATCTCCGGACCGGCGGAGCTGAAAGCAGCCAAGGGACTGCTGAAGAACGGCCGCCTCACGGGAGCCTGGCGCGATCGCGAGGGGAAACTCTGCGGACGTTTTCATCTGAATGAGGGAACCGCCGATACCTGTGTCCGGACAGGCGAAAAACCGTCCGCCGTCTGCAGCTGCGGCGCGCCGGTCACCGGCAGGCTCTGTGAACATGCCGCTGCCCTGATCCTTTACGCCGGGCGCTACAGCCTCGCCGGAAGGAAGCAAACGGAAGAGGAAGCCCCGGCCTATTACGGCGGGCTCAAGCAGGAGAGTCTGCCGAAGCTCGTCGAGCGCGCGCGTACACCGCAGGCGGAGCTTTATATCGATGCGGTCTCCGCGTTTCCGCACGTGCCGAGCAAATGGGAAAACGCCGCGCTGGCGGTCAAGCTCAGGGGAGCCGGGCGCGACTACATCGGCAACCTGAACAACCTGCGCCAGCTTTACTTCGACAAATCCCTGACCGTCACGCTGAAGCTCGACCATTTTTCGCTGCACGAGCAGCAGATCATCCGTTTCCTCGCGATCAACGGTGAAGCGGAGAACTCCCAGATACTGCTGAATTCGGAGATGACGGCCGAATTCTTCCACAGCCTCGTCGACTTCCCCCGCTTCACCCGCGAGGGAAGGAAGCTGCATGTGCGCGGCGGATTCGCCGAAGCGATTCTGCTGGTCTCCGGGCTCGGCCCGAAAAGCGTGATGTCGCCGGGGATCCGCGTGAACGGCGCGGTCCTGCCGATCGCAGGCGCAAAGGTCATCACCGGCCGCTCCGGCTGCTGGATCGGCCGCGAAGGGGAGTACTTTTTCGTCCCGGCGGTCTGCGAAATCAGCTGGCTGCGCAACTTCTTCCGCTCCGGCATCCAGCCGCCTCCGGCCGGGGAGAGCGTCGAGGAGTTCCTCGCCGAATTCCCGCTGCCGGTCGTCCGGACCGACGGCTTCGAACTCGACACCCGCGCGCCGGGCATCCTGCTTGACGGAGGGCTCACGGGGCCGGATGAATTCACGCTTTCGCTGCGTTATCTCTACGATTCCGACGACCTGCGGATCAGCGTACACCCCGAATCGGGGCGGCTCGTCCGCGAAGGCGGCCACTTCTGGCGACGCGACGAGGCGGGGGAGCTGGCGTTTGAGAATGACCTTGCGATGTTCGGGTTCGCCAAATCGCAGGAGGAGTACGTCATCACCGGCTCGGACCGGATCGGCACATTCCTCGACCGGGCGCTGCCGGAATTCCTTGCGGTCCGCGACGGGCTGGTCCTCTCCGGGCGTCTGGCGGGGCAGCTGCGCGGCAATGCGGGGCTCCCGGAGCTCGAATTCAACTGCCGCATGTCCGCGAAGCTCGCGGACGGCTGGGTCGTCGAATATACGCTGACCGGCGCGGGAGCCGTGGCCGACTGGAAGAGCTGCCTCGATGCGGCGAAATCCGGCAGCGGCTTCCTCGCGCTGCCGGGCGCAGGGATGGTCAAGCTCTCCCCGGCGCTGCAGCGTTTCTTCCCGGCGGCAGCGGGGGCGATCCGCAAGCTCGACCCGATCGGACGCACATTCGAGGTCGCCTCATTCGCGGCGGAGTATTTCACATTCCTCGTCCGCGACATCCCCGGCGCGGTGGTTCCGGAGCTCGCGGGCAACGGAATCGGCGACGCTCCGGCCGGATATGACATTCACCCCGACTTCAAATTCGAGGGAACGCTGCGCAAATACCAGGAGGAGGGCGTCCGCTTCCTGCAATACATGACCGACCGGAATTACAATGTGATCCTCGCGGACGAAATGGGGCTCGGCAAAACCGTCCAGCTGCTCGCGCTGCTCGCATCGCGCAAGAAGCGCGGCATGGCTCCGGCACTCATCGTCTGCCCCGCGTCACTGATCGACAACTGGGCACGCGAGGCGGCCCGGTTCGTGCCGGAATTCAAAGTCGCCTCGCCGCATGACGGAACCGAGCGCGACGCCATCTGGAAATCGCTGCCGGAATTCGACCTCGTGATCCTCTCTTACACTGCGGCCCGGCTGTCGGGCGACAAGCTCAAGCATTACAGCTTCAGCTTCGTCGTGCTCGACGAGGCGCAGCACATCAAGAATCCGGGTTCGTCGAATGCGAAGAACTGCAAGAGCATCGATGCCGCGCACCGCCTCGTCCTGACCGGCACTCCGCTGGAGAATTCGCCGGAGGATCTCTGGAGCATCTTCGATTTCCTGCAGCCCGGCATGCTCGGGAACCTGACCGCATTCCGCCGCTACTACGCCGACATCAAAAGCGATCCGGCGCTGCAGCGCGACCTCGCGGCCCGCATCGCTCCGTTCGTGAAGCGGCGCACGAAAGCGATGGTCACGCCGGACCTGCCGCCGAAGCTCGAGCGGACCATCTACTGCGAAATGGAACCGGCTCAGCGCAAGCTTTACGACGCGGTCCTCGAAGAGGGGCGCAAAGCGCTCCGCTCACTGAAAAAAGACGATGCGCGCGGCAACGCAACGGTCTTCAGCACACTGCTGCGGCTGCGCCAGATCTGCTGCCATCCCGCGCTGCTCCCCGGCGGCGAAGGGAAGGATGTCCCGTCAGCCAAAATGGAGCTGCTGCTCGAACTGCTGCACGAGCACTTCGACAGCAACCACAAGGTTCTGCTCTTCAGCCAGTTCACGAGCCTCCTGTCGCTCGCGATCCCGGAGCTTGAAAAGGACGGGATCCCGTTCGAATATCTCGACGGCGGAACCCGGAACCGGCAGCAGCGCGTCGACCACTTCAACAACGACCCGTCGATTCCGCTCTTCCTGCTGAGCCTGAAGGCTGGCGGGACCGGCCTGAACCTGACCAGCGCGGACACCGTCATCATCTATGACCCGTGGTGGAACCCGGCCGTTGAGCTCCAGGCCGCCGACCGGACCCACCGCATCGGCCAAACCCGTCCGGTGAGCAGCCTGAAGCTCGTGGTCAAGGATTCGATCGAAGAGAAGATCCTCGAGCTCCAGAGCAAAAAACAGGAGATCTTCGACTCCGTCGTCGACTCTCCGGAGGCCGCCGCCGGCGCTCTCTCCATCGAAGAGCTCCGCTTCCTGCTCGAAGCCTGACGCTTCCGGAAAGGGCGGAAAAATACGGGAAAGGAGTGACCGCCGGTTATTTCTTTCCCGCGCCTCTTTTCTGACGAGAAAAAACATAAAAAAACAACCCGGATCTCTCTCCGGGCTGTAAAAGTGGTAGCGGCTCCAGGATTCGAACCAGGGACCTGCGGATTATGATTCCGACGCTC
>JABLYX010000075.1 GCA_018265615.1 Lentisphaeria bacterium | reverse complement strand
GAACGCCGACGATTACGGCGACACCGGAGTCGGGTGGCGCATGGCCTGAGATTACAGGTTCAGACGGCAGGAAAACGAGCTATCCAATCTGGAGCGTTTCTGGTGGGCGTTGAAGTACGAAGACATCAAAATCAAGGAATACGTCAGTCTGCCGCAACTGCGCTTCGGAGTGCAGCACTATGTGAACTTCTACAATCAAAAACGAATTCATTCGGTGCTGCGCTATCAAACGCCGGATGAAGTCTATTTCGGAGCTTGCAATCTGCAATCCAAAGGGTATGGTAATTCAAAGGTCTTTACACCGATCTTTCAATAAAAAGTTGTCCAGCCAAGGGGCTGGGCGCAAATTATGAAGAGTGAATGATGAAAAAAATCTTTTTATATCAATTTATAGTATGTTTATTTTTGGCTGGTTGTACGCAGGTGAAAAATGGTATTTATTCTGATATGTTTCATTCTTCTTATGATTACTCTGTTTCTATCAGTTATTTGGATGATGATAATGTACAAAATCCATTTATTCAACCCTTTGAGCTATACAAGGGGGCATATCAGTTAGGAGCTAAAGGAATTTGGTTTCCAACAGTAGGTGGGGTTGACGGTTTCACTCAAAAGCCATACCAAAAGTTAAAATTGGATTGGTTTGAAGTAAAGGATGGTGTTCCTAAAAGGTTCTCTAAAGTAATTGATATGACTTTGCCAAAACAATTTACCCCTGAACGTGGCAGGGAAATTGGTTTTTACTTTTATAAGGGCGAAGTTATAGTCACTTATGAATACCAGTCAGATCCACAGAAAGGTAGATATAGTGAAAATTTTGATGACTATAAAGAAATTTATTCCAACGGAACTCCGGCCGAACTATACGATTTTAAAATCTATATGGATCAGCATCCTAATGGAACCGCCGAAAAATTTTTGGAATATATCAAAGATAAATCACATCTGATTCAGCCGGAAATTACCAAAGAATATGTTAAAAGTAATAAGGTTGCAATTCCTAAAATTAATTCAGATTCTCTGCATAATGCCGATAAATCAATGGTGTATTGTGATACAAGTGACGCGAGAGACGATCAAGAACTATTGAGAAGGTTATCCTCCGCAAATTACAAATATCGTATGATGGGAGAAATCATTGATCCATACGGCAACATTGTAACAGATGTTACGATTTTATCTAGAAAGTATCAATATGCGAAAGCAGCAGCTGTTAACCAAGAAAAATTCTTTGTCAAAGACGGTAAGTTTAATTTTTCTTCCAATATTGTATTTTCTTGGATTTTATCTATCAAAAAAGAACAATATTACGACACCGATATTGAGATAAGGATTCCCGATCTGACAAGTAACCTGGATATGGGAACAGTAATCATGGATGGAAATGTTCTTGTCAAAAGAGTGAAAGCCATTCTTTATCCTCATGGAAATCTAAATCATGACTTGGTCACTGTTTCGAAAAATGTCTTCAAATATTCCGAAACCGATAACGTCAAAAAATTTCTTGGTATCATGTTGCCTTATGAAGATTCCGCGAAACAGAAAGAATTGCTCGTAACAGGTGAGGCAGAATTGCCGAATAATTTGATCTATATCGTTCCTGGTCGTGATGAAATGGGAATTTACGACGGAACAATTCGATTGAAAACAACTGCTGATGATGGAGGCTTTCTTCCATTGAAATATGATGGTAATCATTTTTTTCGTAATATGCAGGAAGCTCCTCGAAAAGGAACCTATATCCCGGAACTCACCATAGGGGGAGATTGGCTGACAAATTCCATAAAATTCGGCCATGTACCTGTTATAGCAGAAGATGATACTGCCTATGAGCCTCTCTCGTATATCGTTTTTTACTTCAAGGGTGTTGGATTCTATGGCAAAGGGTTAATTAAACCATTGGAACCCGAGTCTTGGATAAACAAGAATAGTGCCTCCTTGAAAATCTTTCTTTATATCAACCGCAATCGGAATGTTTGTAACACGAACTGTTGGTTAAATAATGATTGGTAAATGGGTTAAGACCTTGCTTCTGAATGCCTGCAGTTAAGTAAGCGCCTAGCCATCCCCATCTGGAAATTCTCGCTAATCAGGGTCTGCTGAATGAATAATAAATCGTTTATTGCCAGTGTATTACCTGTACATTTGTGCCATTTTGCTGTATATTATTCCGGTAAAAACGCCTAAAAACCGTGCAGGAGCCAATGGGAATGTATCGAAAATCGTGTCATGCTGATGAATTGCCGGAAATCGGCTTGTATTTTGAAGGTCGATTGAATCCGGAAAACCGCTGGATAAAAATGGCCGAGCGTTTGCCCTGGCATGAGCTTGAGGAAGATTATGCCATGCATTTCAAAAGTTGCGGTCGTGGCGAAGTGGCGTGAATGTCCGCGTGGCAATGGGAGCACTGATCCTCAAGGAAATTCTTGGCTTGAGTGATCGCGCCATGGTCGATGCCGTGAACGAAAATCCATATTTGCAATACTTTCTTGGCTTCAAACATTTTCAAACCGAACCGCCTTTCAACGCTTCATTGCTGACGCATTTTCGTAAGCGTCTTCCGGCGGAAGTGATCAATCGTTTTAATGAGAAAGTCATTGACCTGGCTCGAGGCGCCCGCCCTCCGGAGGATGACCCTCCACCGGAGGGCGGCGGCAAACCTGATCCCGCCCCAGAAGCTCCGGAACCGACAAACGCCGGAACGATTCTGATGGACGCGACATGTGCGCCGGCTGACATCAAGTATCCAACGGATTTGAATTTGGTGAATGATGCTCGTGAACTTACCGAACGTCTCATCAATCAGTTGCGAAAACAACAGGTCAATCCTTCGCCGTGTCCGCGCACCAAGTTGCAAATCTGTCGCAGGAGGTATCTTGAAATCATCAAGCATCCGAAGTGCGGTGTTGCCAAACGGCGGAGTGCATTGCGTTTTCTGTTAAATGCTGTTCGCCGAAATTTAAAATTTATTGATGTGCTTCAGCAGCAATCAGATTCGATCAATGAATCGACTGCTGAACAAATCCAGGTGATTCGCATGGTTCACGATCAGCAGCGGAAAATGCTGGATCAGAAGTCCCGTCGTGTCGAACACCGGATTGTCAGCTTGCATCAGCCACATGTGCGCCCGATTGTTCGCGGAAAAGCCAGCCGAGAAACTGAATTCGGAGCGAAACTAATCGCCAGTTTGGAGGACGGTTATACGCGAATTGAACGGCTTTCGTGGGAAGCATACAACGAAGCGTCCGATTTGCAGACCATCTGTGAACGGTACAAGACACGATCCGGGCATTATCCGGAAGCGGTTCTGGCGGATAAACTGTTTCGAAATCGAGTAAACTTGCGATACTGTGCGGAACATGAAATCCGTTTATCCGGTCCTAAACTTGGCCGTCCGACGAAAGTGATTGATCCTGCGGTTCTGAAACAACAGCTGGCCGATAATTCTGCCCGCAATGCGATTGAAGGGAAGTTTGAGCAATGCAAACATCGTCTTGGACTTGGTCGGGTGATGGCAAGGCGTAAAGATTCGGCAGAAACCGTGATCGCGATTACGATTTTGACGGCCAACCTGATTCGTTGGGAACAAGAGGCTGCAAGAATTTTGCGGGGCTCTTTTCCGGCAATCCAGTGGAGTATCTATAAGGATGAAAATAACGAAATTTACCCGGAGGCGGCATAGCCGCCTCCGGTTCAGCAGACCCTACAGTAACACCCTCCGGTAATATTTCCGGAACGGTACGGGAACATTTTTTACCCGAACAGCGAGAGCTGCCGGCGGTATTCGCTCGGCGGCATGCCGAACCGCCTGCGGAACTCGGTCGAGAAGTTCAACGCGTTCTCATAGCCGACCCGGGCGGATATCTCCTTGACCGACAGCTGCTCCCCCGCGAGCAGCTGCTTCGCGCGCCGCATGCGCAACTCCAGCAGGTACTGGCGCGGCGTCGTACCGAGGTACTTCCGGAACAATCGGACGAGGTGGTTCCGGGAGCAGTTGCAGCGGTCTGCCATCTCCTGCTGCGACCAGCCGTGCTCCGGATGCCGCTCGAGTTCACCGCGGAGCTCCGCGAGCGCCTCCGGCATCTCCAGGATCCCCGGGGGGACCCGCAGCGACTGCAGGAGCTCGAACGCCAGAAGAGAGTTGCGCGGCGTGAAGCCGTCCGGCGTCTCATCGGCCAGCTCACCGATCTCCTGCAGCAGCCGCTCCGTGTGCAGGGCATCGAGCCGCGGCACGACATCCGTGCCGCCGAGGCCGCTCTCGCGCAGGAACGCATCAAGCAGGCTGCCGGTCACCATGACGGAGATCTTCCGGCAGCCCCCCTCCCCCGACACGAACTCGCTTTCGATTCCCGGCTGCATCACGAATATCTCGCCGGGTCCGAGCTCCCACGCGCCGCCGCGCTGCCGGACCAGCAGCGTCCCCTGCTTCACATACTCGATCGAAAGGAACGGCGCGAACCGCCTCATATAATGCGCCCCGTCGAGCAGATGCACTTCGCAGATGCATTCGACCCACAGCAGATCGTCCGCCGGGCCGGTCCGCAGCGTCCGCATCCGGTAGGAGCGGCGGGAGCGGATATGAAAAAACTCCATCTCATTGAAATAAGAGGGCGGCGGGAGCGGATCCCAGCGGAACGGCGCGAAATCCCTGAGAATTCTCATGATGTTTCCATTTCAAATATAATTGGTGCTTTTCCAAAGTAAAAATCATTTCCGCGTGTTGTTTTTTCAATCCGTTTCACTATACTATAACTCAGAAGGCTATGAATTCAAACCGATGGAACGGCATATGATTTTATTTGCGGAAACATGGATCAACGATGCGTGGGAGCGGATCCGGAACACCCTGTTCCATCCGGCGACCGGGCTCGTCTACGACTACGTCACCAACCGCGACCCGGCGCACCGGTTCGACCACCTCCCGTCGCCGGAGGAGATCGCCGTGTCGTTCCCGAACCCGTGCGGCTGGGGAACCGGCATGGAGGACTGCGCGCTGAACGGCGGCTTTCTGCTGGACACGCTGCGCCTCCGCGGGGAGAGCGGTTCCTCCTTCGCCTGCCGGGCGGCGGAGGGGCTGATCCGCTGCGGCAGCGTCCACGGCGTGCCGGGCTTCATCGCCCGCGGCGTCTCGCCGGACGACGGCCGCAGCTGCTACGGCAACTCGTCGCGTGACCAGTTCACGCTCGCGGTCTACGGCCTGTGGCGCTTCCTCCACGCGAACACCGCAATTCCCGCCCGGCTGCGGCAGGAGGCCGTCCGCCTCCTGGGCTCCGTCGCGGATTACTGCGAACGGGCCGTCCGCCCCGGAAACGGCTACAACCTCCTGCGGCTCGACGGCGGCCCGGCTGTCGTGTCATCCATGTGGGAGTGCGAACCGCACGAAGCGATGCGGCTGCCGATGATCTACGGCATCGCAGCCGCCGCAACCGGCGAAAACCGCTATATCGACCTCATGCGCCGCTACTCCACGGAGGGGCTGCGGCAGACGCTTGCCATGGATCCGGAGGGAAACTGGTGGGATATGCCGGTCATCCAGATGCAGCTGTCGCTGAACTTCTTCCGTGAAAGCGGAATCCAGCCGGAGCTCGACGGCGGCGTGCGGCGCGCGATGCACACAACGGCCGCAATCGCCTGCCGCAGACTCCTGCCGCTGCTCGAGAAGGCAGAGCAGTTCGGCGGCAGATGGGACACGCTTTTCGACAACTGGCGGACGCTCCCGATGCGCGTGACGCCCGCAACCCTGTCGCCGGACGGACGCTCCGCGCTGTTCGGAGGAAAAAGCTACCTGAACCCGGTCTTCCGGGAGAGTTACGGCACACCCAACGCGATCCTGCGCGGAATCGGCAACTACCTCGGCACGATCGCCCTCTGCCGGGAATTCCCGTTCCCCGGAACGGTCCTCGAAAGGATCTCCCGCCTCCTGCGGCGCGTCGATTTCACGCGCTGCGCCGGGGTCGGGCTCCTCCCGCTGGTGCACGGCTGCAGTTCCATGGTGAATCTGAAATTTCAACCTCAGGAGGAAGAAGCATGAAAAAGCACTTCACACTCATCGAGCTCCTCGTTGTGATCGCGATGATCGCGATCCTGGCCTCGATGCTGCTGCCCGCACTGAACCAGGCGCGGGAACGGGCGCGCGCTACAAGCTGTCTGAACAATCTCGGGCAGGTCATGAAAGCGCAGATCCTCTATGCCAACGACCACCGCGACTTCATGGTCGGCCGCTCCGACAACAAGATTTTCGGGCGCGTCCTCTATGCGAACAAGTACCTTCCCGGCTGGAAGATGCTGAGCTGCCCGTCGAACCCGGCCACGGAAGCGGCGCGTTCGATGGAGAGCGAAAGCGCCATCTGGGAGACCCGCACCTATGGCGCATATCTCGGCAACGCCAACACCGACGGCTGGGACTACGCGATCCGGATCAAGAAGGAGTTCGGCGACTTCCTCTTCCGGCCCGAGGGCGGCGACCCGACGCTCTACACGCCGAACTACTTCTATTACACCGTCAAAAACCGCAGGCCGACCGAATTCATCATGCTGGCCGATACGCTTAAACTGAACGACCAGGGGCCGTTCTTCATCTACTCGCCGCGCGGCGAGGTCGAACAATCGCGCGTGCACCTGGCCCACAACGACCGCGCGAACGCCGCCTATATGGACGGCCACGTCAAAAGCTCGAACGCCGCTGAGCTGAAAGCCTCCGCAATGGGTTTCACCCACTTCTACAAAGCGGCCGGAACCGCATATTGAAAGGAATGCGCTTATGAACCTCAGACTGCTCCTCTGCGCCCTCGCTTTCGGCTGCGCCGTGTTACTCCCGGCCGCCGCGATTTCTCCGTACGGAGTCTGCGCCCACCTGAACCGTATGCCGGATGATGAGATGAAGCGTGAGCTTGCCGGAATGGCGGACTCCGGCATCCGGCTCGTCCGCACCGACCTCGACTGGTCGCAGGTCGAGCCGGAGCCGGGCAAATGGGATTTCTCACGCTGGGACGCGCTCGTCGATGAGGCGGGCAGACACAGGGTCGGGATCATCGCGATCCTCGGCGGCGAACTCCACAAGCCGGTCCGGCCGCCCTACCGCAATATGGATGCATTTCTGCGCTACGTCTCCGAGAGCGTGAAACGCTACAAGGGGAAAATCGCCTGCTACGAGGTCATCAACGAAGCCGACTGCGACCGCCCGTGGGGAGAAGCGCCCGACCCGGAACATTATGCGGAGCTGCTGAAAAAAACGTATGAAACCGTAAAGCGGATCGATCCGCAGGCGAAGGTGCTTTTCTCCGGCGTTTCGTTCGTCCGCAACCCCTTCCCGTTCCTCGAAAAAGCGTTCGCGGCGGGCGCGGGGGACGCATGCGACGCCGTAAACTTCCACCCCTATCAGTGGAAATATGTGCCCGAGGCCCAACTGCGGAACAAGATCACCGAGCTGCGCGCGCTCATGAAAAAATACAACATCGACAAGCCGGTGTGGGTGACCGAGATCGGCAACTCTTCCGGCGAACAGGAGGTGAAGTTCGTTCACGACACGATCGCCGCCGCCCTGAAGGAGCTCGGAATCGACCCGGCGAAACGGACCGTCGGCCTCATCCGCGACGACGGGAATTTCTACTATGCGGACGGAATCCACATGCGTCCGGAGGAGTACCTGCCCGAAGCGAAGCAACTGCGCCGCCTCAAGTTCGTCGAGCTTGCCGCGCTCGATGTTTCGGCGTGCCCCGTCCTCATCCTGCCCGGCGTCGAAGGGTTCCCGGTACGCCAGTTCGGGTTCGTCCGCGACTATGTCGAACGGGGCGGGACCCTCATCGTCCCCGGCGGCATCCCGTTCTACTTCAATGTCGAGAAGCAGCCGAACGGCATGTTCACAAATGCGTGGCTGACCCGCCAGTGCCCGGGCGAGCTCCACTTCGGCTGGGAGGCGTCATGGACCCGCCCCGGCGTTCCGGCCAATGCGACAAAGCTGGTTCCCGGCGAAGCGTTTCCGGGGCTGTCGTCGCGCCAGTTCTGGACCGGCCGCTTCCTGACGGCGGAAAATCTGAAGGGCAACGACCGGATGATCCCGCTTTTCTACGGCGTCAAAGATGATTACAAAGCACCCGTCGCAGCGCTCTACCGGTTCGACAGCGACCTGAAGGGGAACCTCATCCTGATTCCGGGCGTCATGAACGAATGCTCTTCGGAGGAGATGCAGGCCGCCCTGCTCGCGCGCCAATATCTGCTGCTGCTCGCGGAAAACGTCGAAGGAATCTGTTACTACCGCTACCGGGCCGGCGAATGGAACCGCGGACGTGAGGCACACTTCGGAATCGTCCGGCGCAACTTCGAGCCGAAGCCCGCTGCCGCCGCCCTTGAAACGCTGATCCGGCTGCGCCCCGACGGCTCGGGGCCGGTCGCGGTCTCCTCCCCCGCGCCGGGCATACGGACCGCCTCCTGGAGACAACCCGGCGGAGAAACGGTCTGCGCCGTCTGGTCCCTCTCCGGGAAGCGGAAGATGAAGGCCGCCGGCACGGCGGAGACTGCCGTAAACTGCCTCGGAGCAGAGGTGAAGCTCGACGGCGGTGAATTCGAAGCCTCCCCGGCCCCGCTCTACTTCCGCGCCGCCGGAGCAACGCCGGAGTTCCTCGTAAAATGAAGCGCATACCCGTGACAGCCCTGTTTCTCGCGGCCGCCTTCACGCTCGGCGGCGCGGAGTCGCCGTACGGAGTCTGCGCCCACCTGAACCGCATGCCGGAACTGGAGGCGAAAGGCGAACTCGCCGGAATCGCGAAAACCGGAATCGGCTTCGTCCGCACCGACCTCGACTGGTCGCAGGTCGAGCCGGAGCCGGGCAAATGGGACTTCTCCCGCTGGGACGCGCTCGTCGAAGAGGCGGAAAAAACGAATGTCCGGGTCCTGCCGATTCTCTGCGGTGAAATGCCCGCTCACGGCAAGCCGCCGTTCCGCAATATGGAACGCTGGCTCAACTACGTCGAAACCTGCGTAAAGCGCTACAAGGGAAAGATCGACTGCTACGAGGTCATTAACGAAGCCGACTGCGACCGCCCGTGGGGAGAGAAGCCCGATCCGGAAAACTATGCGGAGCTTCTCCGGAAAACTTATGAATGCATCAAGCGCGCCGACCCCGGCGCGCGGGTGCTCTTCACCGGCGTCTCCGACTTCGGCAGCCCGATGGAGTTCGTGGAAAACGTGCTCCGGGCAGGCGGCGGCGCATACTTCGACATCATGAATTTCCACCCGTACCAGTGGCGCAATGTGCCGGAGTCGCAGCTGCCGCTGCGCATCCGCGACCTGAAGAAGCTCATGCGGAAATACGGCGTCGACAAGCCGGTATGGATCACCGAGATCGGCAACTCCTCCGCGCCGGACCGTTTCCCGCTTGCGCGCGAGGTCGTCCCGGCGGCGCTGAAAAAACTCGGCTTCGACCCGGCGCGCGACACGGCCGGCGTCATCGCGGACGCTTCCGCGATCTTCTTCACCGGCAGCATCGACGACTATCTGCCGGAGTGGAAAAACAGACGCGAGCTTACGTTCGCAGAGCTCGAATCCGTCCCCATTTCCGAGTGCCCGGTCCTCGCCCTGCCGGGACGCGAGGGGTTCCCCGCCGACCGGATCGGCGCGGTAACCGCCTACCTCCGGCGCGGCGGAACCGTGATCCTGCCGGGCGGGTTCCCATGCTATTTCGATTTCCGCGAATCCGAAGAAAAGGGGCTCTTCCGCACCGTGCAGATCAACGACAGCCTCATGCCGCAGCTGCACATCGGCTGGGAGGCGTTCTGGGTGAAGGAGGGCGTTCCGCGCACGACGACTGCGTCAGAAGCGGGCGAAGCGTTCCCGGAGCTGCATCCGGCGCACCGTTCCTCCATGCGCTTCCTGAACGGCGCGAACCTGAAGGGGAACGACCGGATGATCCCGATCGTCTGCGGCGTCAACGGCGGCTACAAAGCGCCCGTCGCCGCACTCTACCGCCTCGACAGCGACCTCACCGGAAACCTTATCGTCTGCGCCGATCCGAGCGGCACCGACAGCGTGACCGAGGAGGAGCAGGCGCAGCTGCTGCCGCGCGAATATCTGCTCGCGCTTTCGGAGGGAGTCGAAAAGGTGTTCAACTACCGCTTCCGGGCCGGAGAGTGGAACCGTGGGCGCGAGGCGCATTTCGGCATCGTGCGCCGCAGCTTCGAGCCGAAGCCCGCGCAGGAAGCGTATGAGACGCTCGTGCAGAACCTGCCGCCCGGCTCGACGCGCCCGGAGTTGACAGCCTCCGGAGGGATGTGGCAGGCCCGCTGGACCCGCCCCGACGGCACGCGGGTCCTCGCCGCCTGGACGGTCCACGGTAAAAAAGAGCTCCGCCCCGGACCGGAATTCGCCGGAAAAGCGGAGGATCTGCGCGGAAACCCGCTGAAGCTTCAGGAGCGGAACGGCGAAGCTGTCGTCGAACTCTCGCCGTCCGTGGTCTACCTTCACTCCATGCAGCCGCCCTTCATCGGTGAGACGGCGTGCTCCGAAAAGAGCTTCAGCACACCCGACGCATAGCGCGGCGGACGCGGCTTCCACTGTGCGCGCCGCCGCGCGAGCTCCGCTTCAATCTCCGCTTCGGAGCGGCGTTCCCCGGCGATCCCGGCGATGCGCAGGACGCGGGCCGGGATGTCGATCTCAATCAGGTCGCCCTCCTCCACCAGCGCGATGGGGCCGCCCTCCGCCGCCTCCGGCGAAACGTGGCCGATCGCCGGCCCCCGGCTCGCGCCGGAGAAACGGCCGTCGGTGATGAGCGCGATGCTGCGGGCGAGCGTCTCGTCCGAAGAGATCGCCTCGGTCGTGTAAAACATCTCCGGCATGCCGCTTCCCTTCGGCCCCTCGTAACGGATGATGACCGCGTCTCCCGGCGAAACCCGGTGCTTCAGAACCGCGTCGATCGCCTCCTCCTCGCTGTCGAACGGACGCGCCTTCAGCAGCGCGCGGTGCATCTCCGCCGGAACCGCGCTGTGCTTGACCACGCTGCCGCCGGGAGCGAGGTTGCCGCGCAGCACCGCGATCGTGCCGTTCGAGCCGATCGGCTCATCGAATGTGCGGATGATATCCGTGCGTTTGAGCCCGGTTTTCGCGAGATGCGCATCGCAGCGCTCATAGAATCCGCTGGAGTGCAGCGCCTCGAGGTTTTCGCCGAGGGTCCGTCCGGTGACGGTCATCACGCCGAGGTGCAGCATCGAGCGGATCTCCTCCATGATGCGCGGCACGCCGCCCGCATAGTAGAAATATTCGGCGGGCCAGCGCCCGGCGGGACGGATGTCCGCGAGATAGTGCGCGTTGCGGTGCATCCGGTCGAACGTGTCCGCGTCGATGTCGAAGCCGAATTCGTGCGCGATGGCCGGAATGTGCAGCAGCGTGTTGGTCGAACCGGAAATCGCCGCGTGGACCATGATCGCATTTTCGAAGCTCTCCATCGTCACAACGTCGCGGGAACGGAGGCCGAGCTTCGCGATCCGGACCGCCTGACGGCCCGCCTCTCCGGCGAATGCAAGCAGATCGTCGCTGATCGCGGGCAGCAGTGCGCTGCCGGGCAGCATGAGCCCGAGCGACTCCGCCATGATCTGCATGGTCGAGGCGGTCCCCATGAATGAGCATGCGCCGCAGGAGGGGCAGGCGTGATGCTTGTACCAGGTCAACTTTTCCGGCGTGATTTCGCCGCGCTCGCACATCGCGCTGTAAGCGCCGATCTGTTCGAGCGTCAGCAGCCCCGGGCCCGCGCTCATCACACCGCCCGTGACCATGATCGAGGGGATGTTCAGCCGTCCGATCGCCATCAGCAGCGCCGGAACCGACTTGTCGCAGCTCGCGATGAAGACGCCCCCGTCGAACGGAGTCGCGTTCGCGTGGATCTCGACGAGGTTGCAGATCATATCGCGGGAGACGAGCGAGTAGTTGATCCCGTCGTGTCCCTGCGCCATGCCGTCACAGATGTCGGTCGAGAAGTAGCGCGCCCCCTTGCCGCCCTCTTCGGCGATGCCCTTCACGGCCCGCTCGACGAACCGCATCAGGTGGGCGCTGCCGGGATGACTGTCTCCGAACGTGCTCTCCACGATGATCTGCGGTTTGGCAAGGTCCGCGACCTTCCAGCCCATGCCGATGCGCAGCGGATCCATTTCGGGGGCGATTTTGCGGATATCCTGACTCTTCATTCTTCCATTCTCCTTCCGAGGTTAAAGACCGGGCAGATAATCCTGAAACAGCGCGAGGATGCAGACGAAAACGAAGCACGCGGCCCCCGCCGCGCTGCCGCCGAGTGTCCAGCCGCGGATCGTATCCTGCACGGAGATCCGGAAAAACCGGCTGATGGCCCAGAATCCGGAGTCGTTCGGCAGCGAAAGGCCGATCCCGCCCGCACAGATCGCGATTGCACAGAGCACCGGCGAAACACCGCTGGCCGCCACCGTCCCGGCGAGGATCGAGGCCGTCGTCATCAGCGCAACCGTGGTCGAGCCCTGCGCGCAGCGGATGATCTGTGAAATCAGAAAGCAGAGCACGAGGATCGGGATGCTGCACTGTGACAGGCTCCCTGCCACATAATCCGCGATTCCAGTGTGCTCGAGCACCACGCCGAACGCGCCGCCCGCACCCGTAATCAGCAGGATCAGGCCGATCTGGTCGGCCGCCGAGCTCATGATCTCGGCGGCAGGCTTGCGGATGTAACGGCGGGTCACGGCCGCGGCGTAGAGGACGCCGACCAGCATCGCGACGTTTTTGTCCCCGACGAAACGGATCACGGTGATGACGCGCCCTTCGCTCCCGAACGCCAGCGGCACAAAGCTGCCGAGCAGGATCAGAAAGATCGGAACGAACAGGATCGAGAGCGAAAGCAGAAACGACGGCCGCGGACGCTCCGGATGCGCGGCAAGCGCCTTCTCCTCCTCCTCGACGTCCTCGAACTCATAGGTGTGGCCGCTCTTCTTATCCTGCCGGTCCAGATACCTGCCGTACAGGATCCCGCCGCAGACGGCGCCGACAAGCGCGGTGACGATCGCATAAAAGAAGAACACTCCGACATCGATCTTCAACCCCTCCGCCACCGCCAGCGGCGCGGGCGTCGGGATCACAAGCGCATAGGTGCAGGTCGTCGCGACGGAGAGCGCGCAGGCGTAGGCGACCATCGAGATCCCGGTCTTTTTGCTCAATACGCGCAGCATGGGTGCGAACATGATGTAGACCACATCCCCGAATACCGGGATCCCGGTCAGAAAGCCGGAGACGGCAACGGCAGACGGCGCGTTGCGGTCACCGAAACGGCGGATAACCGAGTTCGAAATCACCTCGATTCCGCCGGATTCAAACAGAAACTGTCCGAGCATGACTCCGAGCCCGGTCACGATGCCGATCCCGGCCAGCGTCTTGCCGAAGCCGCCCGCGATCACCGGCCCGATCTCCGCAACCGGAACCCGTACCAGCAGCGCGGTAAAGAGCGAGGTGAGCAGCAGGGCCACAAACGCGTTCATCCGGAATTTGATGATCGTGACCAGCAGCAATGCGATGGCGAGAAGGAACACGACGAGCAGCATGGGTCCACTGAGCATGGAGAGTCTCCCTTGTTCAAATTCATCTGATGACTTTGCGATCAATCCCGGCTTCTTTATTAAGATTAATCGCCATTTTGAATATTTCAATCGCTTTTTTGATTTTTCTTTACTTTTTTCAAACAAAAACATCATATGACTTTCAGGAATCAGTTCGCAAAATGCGGAATCGTGTGCTATACTTGGAAAGCATCATCAACGAGAACCCGGAAGGAGCGGCCCGATGACGACGGAACCGTCGGAAACCAGAAAAACGCGCGTGGAGCTGCTGAGCGAAGAGCTGCTGCGCTACATTCTCGAACACCGTCTCGAGCCGGGCGACCGCCTGCCGAACGAGTACGGGCTGGCCGCGGAGCTGCACGCCGGGCGCAGTACCGTCCGCGAAGCGGTCAAGGTGCTGATTTCACGCAATGTGGTCGAGGTCCGGCAGGGTGCGGGGACCTATGTATCCTCCAAGCTCGGTGTGCCGGACGATCCGTTGGGCTTTTCGTTCGTCCGTGACCGCCGGAAGCTCGGCCGGGACCTGCTGGAGGTCCGTTTCCTCATCGAGCCGCCGATCGCGGCGATGGCGGCCCGGAACGCGGATGAACGCGAACTCGAAGAGATTGTGCGGCTGTGTGACGAAACGGAGGCGTACATCCGGGCCGGAGAGAATCACCTCGAGAAAGATATCGCCCTCCATACAGCGATCGCGCGCAGCAGCGGCAACCTCGTCGTCCCGCGGCTGATCCCGGTCATCAACAGCTCCATCGGGATCTTCATCGACCTGACCCACGGCAGCCTGCTCGAAGAGACGGTCACGACCCACCGCGAGATCGTCGATGCGATCATCCGGCGCGACCCGGTCGCGGCGCAGGACGCGATGTACCTGCATCTGATCCACAACCGCCGCAGGATCGACCGGGAACTCGAAAAGCCGATTCACAACGGCGGACAGAAGGAAAACCGCGAGAAAAATCCCTGATATCATATATTTTTGAAAAAAACAGCCTGTCATTGATTGAAAAGCCCGCTTGACCGTCTATATTTCATTGCTGAACGGCAGTTTGGTCGCCGGATCAAAGACAGGGAATATCAGGAAACCGGTTCCGGGCGAAAAGCTCCGCGGTTTCCGATGCATCCCGCAACTTCAGGGAGAAGAAAATATGTCCGAAGACGTGAATGAGAAGGTCGAAGAAGCCGAGGTTGTCGTGGAATCCGCCGGGATCACCCCGGATGAGCGCAACATGGGGCTGCTCTGCGTGCTGTCCCAATTCCTCAACTGCATCACCGGCCTGGGCGGGCTGATTGTTCCCCTGATCATCTGGCTCATCAAGAAGGACAGCTCCGCCTATCTGGATCAGATCGGCAAGGAGACCGTGAACTTCCAGATCACGCTTCTCATCCTGATGGTGATCTGCTGGCTGCTGTGCTTCATATTCATCGGCCTGCTGCTGCTGCCGATTGTCGGCATTTACGCGCTGGTCGTGATCATCATCGCCGCGATCAAGGCGAACCAGGGCATCATCTACCGTTATCCGGTCTGCTTCCGCTTCATCAAATAACGGACAACAGCCGAAAGCCGTTCCTGCAGGAGGAGCGGCTTTTTTTGTCCTCCGCTTCCGGCAGTATTCTCCGACCGAGCCGATCCTCCGTGTATTCATTCTTATTAAAAAAATATTCCTGTATTGCTTTCAATCAGCAATCGAGGTATAATATAATAAACACACACTGGAAAGGATTCGGGTTATGGACTGGAGGGGAGTCACTCTTGCAAGGGAGAGCAGCCTCCCCCTTTATCTTCAGCTGGCCGATGCGATCCGTACCCTGATCGCAGAGAAGAAGCTTCTGCCGATGGAGCGGATTCCCGTATCGCGTGAACTGCAGAAGCTCTTCTACCTGAGCTCGGTCACCGTGGAGAAAGGCATTGCGCGGCTGGTGGAAGAGGGCTATCTCCTCCGCCGTCCGCGCATCGGCACTTTTGTCGCCGATGCGCCGCCGCAGGCGCCATCCCGCGCACCTCTCCGCCGGGGCACGGTGAAAGTGGTCTTCTCCCGGATCCTCCCTTTCAGCAGCTTCTGGTTCAATCAGCTCTACCGGATCGAGCGGCAGCTGCGGGAGCGGAATATCGCCATGCATTTCCTGCACCACGAGAAGGAACTGCCGGTGACAGGCGAAGAGCTCCGCGCCGATTGCCTCGGCGTCATCTTCTGCGGTACGACCCCGCTTTCCCTGGCGATGGAGCTTCATACACGCAAATTCCCGTTCGTGATCGTCGGCAGCCTCGATCGTTACCATCCCGCCGTCAAGGAGATGGATCAGGTCACAGGAGACGATGTGCAGCGTTTCGCCGCAGGCATGAAGTTCCTGCTGAGGCTCGGCCACCGGCGCATTCTGGCGCTCACCACCCGGACCGGATCGCAGTTCACCCGCCGCCAGCTCGAAGGATACCGCCGGGCGCTCGGGGAATTCGGCCTTCAGGCGGACGACATCAGCTATTTCGCACTGCCCGATGTGGAGACGGAAGTCACGCAGTGGGAGGAGGCGATCCGCAACATTCTCTGCTCCGGCCCGCTGCCCACCGCGATCAGCGCCTACGGCAGCGTCGCGGCCTGTACCGCACTGCGGGAGCTTTCCCGCCTCGGCCTGAAGGTGCCGGAGGATATCAGCCTCATCACCTACGACAACGGACATACAAAACTGACCGTGCCATCCTTCACGGCGGTCATCGACCAGGCGTCGCAGGACTACTCCGAAACAGCGGTGGAACGGCTGTGCAGACAGATCGAAGACCCCGACTACCGCCCTTCACCCCTGGTTTTAAGGGGAAGTCCGAAAATTCAACTGAACGAAACCTGCCGTTACCATAACGGCCAGGAAAAAGAACAAAGGAGCATCCTGTCATGAAAAGAACCGCCGCACCGCCCAGCCCTTTTACATTAATTGAACTACTGGTGGTAATTGCGATTATCGCCATCCTCGCGGGGATGCTGCTCCCGGCGCTGAATCAGGCGCGGGAGAGAGCAACGGCGACCCAGTGCCTGAACAACCTGAAGCAGTCGCGTCAGGCGATCCTGATCTATCAGGGCGACTTTCGCGATATGATTCCGCAGCAGGTGAGAATCCCGGGTTCGGCCACCACCGGCTGGACCCAGGCGCTGATGGCCGGCAATTATATTCCGCGCACAGAAAAAAGCGGCTCAAGCTACTATCTGAACAAAAACAAATTCACCCACTGCCCGAAAACCGCGCCGGAGACCGGGAACAATACCGGCAACCTCCGCTCCTATGGGATCTTCATCCCCTTCTGGAACGGTACGGATTATCAGGAACGCCTGGGGTCGATTCTCACAACGGCTTCAAACCAGCTCCAGGCCGCGATCGTCGCGAGCCGTCTGAAATCCGCCCCCAGCGAAACCATGCTGCTCGCCGACAACCGCAACGGGACCGGCAACACGACCTCCGACAATCTCAATTCGTGGGCGTGGAACACCTATGACGGCAACAGCGGCGGCTACATCAGCGCCTGGCATTCCGACGGACAGGCTATCGCGGCATACTTCGACGGGCACGCCGCCTCGCGGCCGGTCCGCGAGCTGTACAATCTGCCCAACAAATGCCGCTACTACTACGACCGGAACGGCGTAAAGCGGGCAACAAACGAATAAGCTAAAAAGGATACCCGTCACATGCAGTATGCGAAAACACTGGCCGCCGGCCTCATCGCGCTGGCGGCGGCAGTGGCCGGAGCGGAAACCGGCAGGATCGACAATTCTGCGCTGATTCCGAAAATCCTCCCCGACCGCGAAGTGAAGCTCGAAGCGCTCTCTCCCGGAGCGACGGCGAGCCCCGACTGGGTCAAGAGCCTGATCATCGTCGAAGTCAACCCCTCCACCGCGTCGTCGAACGGAAAAATCACCGGCATGGGCCCGACGCTCGACCACCTGGCCGAGATGGGTGTGAACGGCGTCTGGATCACACCGCTTCAGGAGTGCCGCACCTACGGCGGCTTCGGGCTCCACACCCTCGATCCGAAGCTGACCGGCGAAAAGGAGATGCCGGAACGCTGGGCGCGGGTGCGGGAGTTCGTCGAAGAGGCGCACCGGCGCAACATCCGGGTCTTTTTCGACGTTGTGTCGTGGGGTGTAACCCACCGCAACAACGGCGGGGCTCCGCTCCACAAGGAGAAGCCCGAATGGTTCGGCCCGGTCATCGAGCAGTGGAACGGTTGGTCGTACAACTGGGAGAACGCCGAACTGCGGGAGTGGTACACCTCGCGGCTCGTGGAGATGATCCTCGTAACAGGTGCGGACGGCTTCCGCTGCGACTGCGCCCCCGACTATGCCGGATATTCGATCTTCGGCGCCGCCCGGAAACGGCTGCTGGAGCTCGGACGCAAGGTGATTTTCATCTCCGAGCGTTCCAGCTCCCGCAACGGCGTGTTCGATTTTGACCAGCTCGCGTTCCAGCGGAACAACGACCGGACGCCCCGGGCCCGCCGCTGGGTCGGCGAGGCGTTCCTTGAGGGGAACATCGTCGACATGGTCAAAAGCGGCGCCGAACTCGTGGCGCGGGACTCGGACGCCGAGCCGGGCGCGTTCCGCTTCTACACCTTCCAACTGACCTGCCACGACAGCCACAACTTCATCGCCAACGGCAGCCCGGTCGTGTTCGGCTACCAGGCGCTGTTCTCCCCGTTCATCCCGCTCTGGTTCCTGGGGGAGGAGTGGAACAATCCCCGCCGGCTCAAGCCGAACACCTGGAGCTACCTGAACAAAGTCGACTGGAAACTGCTGGACGAAAAACCGCACCGCGACTTCTTCGAGCTGGTCAAGCGGATGATCCGCATCCGCCGCCGGCATCCGGAAATTTTCGAATACTTCCCGGCCGGCATCAAAGAGAGCAACATCTGCAAGGTGGCCACCGACCGCCCCGGCCTGCTCCAGGCCTACGCCCGCTACCGGAACGGCAGTGCGATTCTGATCGTGCCGAACAACGGGAAAACCGATGCGGAATTCCGGATCACCATTCCGTACCGGGAGGCCGGGATCACCGGGAAACGGCTGGCCGTCCGCGACCTGCTCGGCGACAAAGAGCTCGCCTCCGGAAAACCGGATGCTTTCACTGCGGAAATTCCGGCCGGAATGATCGGCGTCTATCTGGTGGAAGCGAAAAAATGAAGCGCGCCCTGTCCGGCCTCGCGGCGCTGTTCATGCTGTTCGCGGCCGGAGCGTCGGAACCGCAATCCGGGAGCTTCCGGATCGATAACGGCCTCTTCTCCGTCACACTGGACAATCCGGCCGCGCCGGACCCGGGCGGAAGATCCGGGTGCCGTTTCCTGCGCCCCGGCTGGATCACCGCGCTGTATCCGGCGGGGAGCCGCGTCAGTCTGTTCCACACGCGATCGGTCTCCAACTATCATCCGGCCTTCGGCTGCGCGGTGGAGCTCCTGCCGGAGCTGGAGCTCGCGCCGGGACGGCAACTCAAAATCGGCGTGGGTGTGATCGAGCCGCATCCGGTCAGCCGCTTCCAGCCGAAGCCGGTCGAACTCTTCCCGTGGCAGACAAAGTATGCTGAATCAGGAACGAAAACCGTATTGACGGCGCACCAGACCTCCGGCGACCGGAACGGTTATGCATACGAACTGACCGCCTCCATTACCATCACCGACGGTTCACCGGAGATCATACTGGAACAGGAGCTGCACAACACCGGCTCACGCAGAATCACGGCAACGGCTTATCTTCACCCGTTTTTCTTCACAGGGGAACCGGAAAGCTGCCGCGTCCGGCTTCACGGAGAGGAGTTCAAGCCGGTATTCAGCGAAGCGCCGAATACGGAAACCGTGTACCGGAAGAATGAGGGCCGCCGGGAGATCACGGCGGAATTCCGGACTGACCGGGATTGCTCGGTGACACTGGCCGCCGATACGCCGCTCGACCGCAGCCGCCTCTGGCACAACGGAAGAGACTGCTTCGCCGCCGAACCCTTCATCACCTTGGATATCGCGCCCGGAGAGCGGCGGAAATGGTCCTTCCGACTGGTCATCCGGACCGGAAAAAGCAACTGATTCGCACACATGAAAAAACCGCCGGAGCCCGGCGGCTTCATGAAACGGAAAAATTGCATATCACTTGGCGTACGCCTCGATTTCCCAGAGCGAATAACCATACTGCGTGGCGCGCTTGATCCCCTGAACGCGGATATAACGCGTGGCGCGGGGTTCGATGACGATCGTCTCCGTCGCTTTCGGCCGACCGCCGGTCTTGTGGAAAACCTCCGTAAAATTCTCCCCGTCGGAGGAAAACTGGACGGCATACTCTTCGCCGGCCGCCTGCTCCCACTTCAGCACGAGCCTTCCGATCGTCTGTGCGGAACCGAGATCGAGCATGATCCATTCATTGTCGTTCCGGTCGGAGGACCAACGGGTATGGGGTTTGTTGTCAACCGCATTTTCCGGCGGCAGGTTCTTCTCTGATGAGCTCGCCGTCGCGTCGGCGGCGAATGCGAGGTCGTCGGAGGCGGAGTAAACCTTGATTTCCCAGAGCGAATAGCCGTGCGGAGTGACCCGTTTTTTGCCCCGGATGCGGATATACCGTGTTTCCAGCGGCTGAATGCGAATGATCTCCCTGGCGTTTGCCCTGCCGTTGGTCACAGTGAAGACATCGGAGAAACTCTTGCCGTCATCGGAGAACTGCACGACATATTCCTTTCCTGCGGCGGCCTCCCAGTCGAGCTGGATCTGTCCGACTGTTTTCAGCTCGCCGAGGTCGAGCATGATCCACTCATCGTCGCTCCGGCCGGAGGACCACCGGGTATTGGACTTGCCGTCGATCGCATTGGCAGCCGGAAACCGCGAGGACTCCACGGAGCTTGCTGTCGCGGTCGCATGAGCCGCGAGGTTCTCCGCGGCATCCGCCTGCAGGCCGCAGACGGCGGCGAGAGCGAAAGCCAAAAAAGAAAAAACTGTATTGCGCATATCATTCACCTTTCCGGGTATATATTCACCCTTCGATTAATATAGCAATACGATCATAATTATTCAAGCAAAAGCAGCTTATTCATGCATATTATTGCACCGAAATATCCTGGGCCATCACCTGTAGATTCACTTTTAATAATTCAAAATATCCGAATATTTTTCTTTGTTATCAAGCCACCATTTTTCACATTCGGCAGTGGTATTCAAATTCTCCTGACCACTCAGACAGCAAAACATTGGAATAAGCTCCCGCTGCCCTTCCTGAATTTCCTTCAGAAGTAACGGCAAAATAATAATGCCTATATTCTGCAATTCCTGAAATGCGCTTTGCTGCATGGCATCATCATTACTTTTCAGCGCAAACAAATAAGCTTCATGTTTCTTTTTCTCCACGTACAGCACCGGAATCTTCTCCGCCTCGCTCGTCGTACTTTCCACTTCTCCGGCGGCGACCGGGTTGGTCGTTCAGCCCCTTGAAAAATACTACATCCGCATGATTCTTCAAATACAAACGTTCAAGCGGTGAAATAAAAAGAAGAACATCTGTGAGGGTAAGCCTGAGACTGATGGGTAGTCTCGATGCCGTGGCTTTTTCGCAGATGTTCTAAAATCTTTAACAGGGCTAATTTTTTCAACTTGATATACTATATCGCAAGCAATCAATAAAAATAAATTGAATAAATATAAAAAATCAATATTTTCAAAAAAATTTTATCAGATTTTTCAGTTATTAATAGCATATCGAATATAGAAATTACCCAAACCAAGCGGCAATCTCCTGCACTGTTCCGGGCGGCGG
>JABLYX010000074.1 GCA_018265615.1 Lentisphaeria bacterium | reverse complement strand
CGCGAATGAAGCGGAAATGCAGCATTTGTGATTTTTCATGATGGAAAGCGTATCAGGCAAACGCCGAAGGGAGAGAGGCGCGGGAACCAATCCGGACATCTGCACGGCCCGGCGGAGCTGCCGTGCTTAACATTATTTAATATTTTTATTGATAAATGTTTATATTTCCGATTCTTCGCCTCTTGACATTTGAGGAAAAGTTTTGTATAATTAACGGAGAGAAAGCAGAATGTTCATCCTCGTCGCATAATGATGAGTATGTGAAGTTTACGCCGATGGTTCATCATAATGCAATTCCTTTCGGTTGAATAAGGTTTCCGGCCTCCGGCGGCTAATTCGCCTTATCGCTTTTTTCTGCGTTGCTCCTGTTGAAATGTCGTGGGATTCGCGGAGAAAATACATTTCCCCCGCCCCCCCATTCCTCACACTCATGTGACGGGCGCGGGCCCGCGGGTTGTTCCCTTCCCATTCGCGGCGCTGTTTGCCGCTGCTTCACATACTCATCATTATGAGTCCCGGCCGGAGGAACTGAGATGGCAGAGCCCCCC
Organism: Lentisphaeria bacterium; assembly: GCA_018265615.1. Taxonomy (GTDB): domain Bacteria; phylum Verrucomicrobiota; class Lentisphaeria; order Victivallales; family Victivallaceae; genus Victivallis. The sequence continues at coordinate 20,803 of JABLYX010000074.1, read as the reverse complement.
GTCAAAAGCCCCGGCAAGCTCCGGAATCTCCGCGATCTCGCCCGCGAAGTCGGCGTGACGCCCGCTACCGTTTCAATGGCGCTGCACAATTCTCCGCGCCTCTCCAACCAGATGCGCGACCGGATCTGCCGCATCGCCCGTGAGAACGGCTTCACGCCGCGGGCCTACAGGCGCAAAACGCCTGAGCAATCCCGTTTCGGGCAGATCGGCCCGGTCGCCGTGCTCTTCTCAGACTCCTCCGAAACGGACCCGGTCCGGGACGGAATCGTCCCCGTCCTGCTTCCGCTCCTGAACGAGCGCCGGATCGACTACAAATATGTGAACAGCCGCAGCGTCCTGGACAATCCGGCCGCGCTGGCCAACTTCCGCGGCGTCATCTTCTACAACGACTATGTCAGACACCGGCTTATCCTGCCTGCGGGAATGCCCGCCGCGCAGATCTTCGGCTGGAATTCGCTCGGCCCGCACACGGACCGCGTCACCGCCAACGACCTTCAGGTCGTGGAGCTTGCCGCCCAATATCTCTGCCGCAGGCCGATCGACCGCGCCGTCCTCGTCTGGTGCCGGGAGATGATCCTCTTCCCGAACCATCCCCGCATCACGGGGTTCTTCGATGCGATGCGCGAGCGGAACATCGAAATCGTTCCGCTCGTCTTCGATGAAAAAGAGACGGAGTTCCTGCCGATGCTGCGGGAGTGCCTCGGCTCCGGCGGCGGGCGCATCGGATTCTTTGCATTCAACGCCTGCTGCGGCCTCAAGCTCTGCTGCGCGCTCGAAAGCCTCGGGCTGCTGAAGCGGTATGCACCGGAAAACCTCATCGTCTGCGACAGGTCGCCGCTGCTCCATCCGTTCAATCCGCGCCCCGCCATGATCGACCTGAATCTGCCGATGATGACCGAATTTGCACTGGATGCGCTCTGCCGCCGCATCGAGAGGCCGGAACTGCCCTCTACGATCCTGCTGCAATCCCCGAAACTTGCCGAATCATGAAAACATTCCGGCTCACCCAATAACCACAGGGAGAAAAAAATGAGAAAGTATTTCACACTGATCGAACTCCTGGTCGTAATTGCGATCATCGCGATTCTCGCCGCCATGCTGCTGCCGGCCCTGAATCAGGCGCGAGCCCGGGCGCGCGCCACGACCTGCCTGAACAACCAGAAGCAGTGCCTGCAGGGGCTCCAGCTCTATTCGATGGATTTCAGGGATTTCTTTCCGTTCTACGACGTCGACGGCGGCTACCGTCCCTGGGGGACCATTCTGGCCGACAGCGACGGCTCCGGCCGCGGCGGCTCGTTCAGCGACGGCAGCAACAACGGCATGAACCGGCGCTACCTCGAGGCTCCGGTCATGCGCTGCCCCGACTGCGACAACATGAGCCAGTGGTACACCTACGGAATGTTCCGCGCAAACAACGACGGCGGTTCACAGGCCGCGATCAACAACGAACTCGCGAGCCTGAAGCTCGGAAACTTCATCGTGAAAACCGGGAACTCCTACTTCTACCAGTTCGTCCGCATGAGCTCCCCCTCTGCGCTGTACCTGCTGGCATGCACCGGCAACGGAACCTACAAAGGCTCCTACCAGTGGCGGCGCAGAAAGAGCGGCTCGGAGACCCATGCCATCGACCTGCGCCACAGCTCCCGGGCCAACATCGGCTTCGGCGACGGCCACGCCGGGTCGATCGATGAGAACACGCTCAAGGCTTCACCGATGGAGATCACGCGCTACTATCGTCCGGACGGCACATTCATCAATCAGTAAGGAACGACAGGAAGAACCCATGAAACCGATCATTCTCTCCGTACTGGTCCTGCTGCTTGCGGCCAATCCGCTCTCCGCCGTCGAAATCCGGACAACCGCAGAGAAACTGCTCCTCTCCGGCGACCGCTGCAGCCTCGAACTGCGGCGGACGGACGGCGCCCTCCTGGCCGCCCGGATCGACGGCGCGCCTTTTCCCCTCTCCGGATTGCGGGATGGACTGTGGAAAGCGAAATTCCTCGACGGCTCGACGCTGACGGCGGCGCAGGCCGGCAAAGCAGTCCTGAAGCGCGACGGGGAACGCATCACCTTCAACTGGGACGACGAACGCATCGCCGTCAGCGTCACGGTAACACCGTCCGGCGCCTGCGTGGATTTCCAGGGGGAATTCACGCCGAAGCGGCAGCCGGTCATCGAATTCGGCGCACCCGGACGGCTGAACTTTCCCCCGGAGGCGGTCGACGGCGTCACCTGCCACATCCGGAAATCGACCAACCCCGGAACCACGCTGCGTTCCGGCTTCTTCGCGCCGGGCGCCCGGTCGGGGGAAGAGGCATATTACCGGCAGTCGAAGGTCCATCACTCCCGCAACGCGGAACTCCTGTTCGGAGGCCCCTTCCGGAACCTCGGGGACAAGCATCGGCCGCGCGCCATGACGGCCGGCGCCGACGCCCCGGAGTATCTCGAACCGGGAGAGATCGCGAAACTTCGCACGCTGCGCCTCTCCCCTACCCGGCCGTTTGCCGAAGGGCAGGCTGAAATCGCGCTGCTCACCGACGGTGACAACGTCGTTGCAGGCGGATCGCGGTTCGGCGGAACGGGCGCGTTTATCCGGTGGGGCGTGTTCCGGCCGGATTCCGCGGGAAACCGGACCATCATGGAGCTGACCGCCGCCATGATCCGGAAGCTGTTCCGGGAAAAGCGGTTCGATGGAAAGCGCACCAAGGTCGCGCTGCTCTCGCTGAACGGTGAAGCCATCGCGCGTCCCGCCATCTCCGAATGGAAAAAAGAGCTGCGGAAAGCCGTTCCCGAAATCGAGCTGATCACCGGGCCCGGAACGCTGAAAAAGGCGCTCCTTTCGCCGGAGACCGCCGCCATCGTGAACCCGTACAGCGAACACGGCATCGCCGTGTCCGGAAAGACCATGCCGGAAACCATGGCGCTGCTGAAGAGATACGTGCGCTCCGGCGGCTGCTGGTTCGAAACCGGCGGCTACAGCTTCTACTATGAGCTCTCGCCCGCCGCATACCTGACCAGCGGGCTCCAGAGCTCGCCCGGCTCGCTCGCGGACTTCTTCCATCTCGGACTCGCGGGGAAGGAGGCGGCGCTGTACGCGGTCCAGCCGATCACATGGAAGCCGTTTGCGGCATCCGGCGACCCGGACGCCGTCTTCCTGCCCTCCTTCTTCGAGCTCGGCGGCGAACCGCAGGGCGGTTTCCTCGACCGTTCGTTCGCCGTTTACGCAGAACCGGGCAAACCGTTCCGGACGCCTGTTTCCCGGCTGCGTTTCCACACCGGCGCGCTCGAATCGCTGCAATGCTTCGCCGCCGACAACCGGATTTCGCGGAAACTCAGTGAAAAAGCCGCGCCGGAACTCATCGAAAAGACCCGGAATTCCGTGCTGTTCCACCCGAAGCGCTTCTCGAACGAGCGCGGCATCCGCGAAACGCTGCCGCTGCTTCCGAGCCCGGTTATCATCCACATCTCGTCGTACCTGAAGGGCGGCTTCGACAAGGAGTACCCGGACCACCTGCCGCCGAACCGCTGGTGGGGCACGATGGAGGGCTTCCGTTCACTCATCGCCGAAATCAGCGAACGCGGCATGCTCTTCATGCCGTATACGAACAACACCTGGTGGTGCGACCATCCGCGCGGCCCGGCCTTCCTCGCCGCCGGGGAAGCGCCGCTGCAGCGCGGGCTCGGCGGCAGGCCGTTCCATGAACAGTACGCGAACAACGACGGCTGGAGCATCTGCATGTGGCACCCGGCGGTCCGGGCCGCGAACGAAAAGCTCGTCCGCCAGTTCACCCGGGAGCTGCCGGCGGACATCCTCTTTCAGGACCAGACCGGCGTGCGCGGCGGCGTATCGGTCACGGCGAAGAGCGTCAGCCGCACCTGGGACCGGAACCCGGCCTCCCCGGCTCCGCACGCGGTCGTCGAGGGGTTTCTGTCGCAGATGCGCTCCGACTCGGAAAAAATTCCGCTCGCGACCGAAGAGGGCTGGTGGGGGCTCATCGACGGCGAATTCATGTTCTGCGGTTTCTCCGGCGGCCTCTGCCGCTTCATGGAGTGGATGGGCGACTTCCGCGATCACTGGCCCCGGCACACCTGGAACCTCTTCCCGATGATCCAGGCGCTCGCGCACGAGAAAGCGTTCCTCGGGCATCACGACCTTGCGGCAGATGTGGATACGCCGGAGCGGGTCAGCTGGACGCTCGCACTCGGATACGGCATGACGAGCCGCGCCAACCCGCGCGATCCGGCCGAACGGCAATGGCTGTTCTGGCTCGACCGGCTCCAGAAATCGGTCTGCGCCCGCTATGCGGGCGGCGGCGTATCGGCGTTCCGCCACGAGTGGGGCAAGGATGGAGAAACCGGCGTCATCCGGGCGGTCTACGGCCCGGTCGCAGTCGTCGCGAACCTCGGCGGCGCTCCGCTGCAGGAGGGGCGATATACGGTCGCGCCGGGGGGCTTCCTCGCATCCGGCGGCGGCGTCACGGCCGGAGAGCTGCTCGCCTGCGGCGGCGAAAAGCATCCCGCCTCATTCGTGGCGGAAAAGGAAAAAGTGTGGCTCTACGGCGCACCGGGGACGGAGGCGGCTTTTCCGCTCTCCGCGGCCCCCTCCGCGATCCGCTGCGGAGGAAAGCCCGTCGAGTTCCGGTTCGACGGCGGAACCGCCGTCGTGAAGCTCCCGGCGCACGCCGAACCGGTCAGGCGGGTGTGGGAGCTGGAGCTCCTGCCGTGAGATGCGCTCCGCTCCTGCTGCCTGTGCTGCTGTTCCTGCTCGCCGGTTTCACGCCGGAGGAGGAGGAAAAAGCGCGGCAGCTCGCCCGGGATCCCGGCATCCGGGAGCGCGCGGCGGGCACTCCCGCCGAGTTCGCCGCGAACCGGCGCGGCTGGATGGAAGAGGGCTCCGCCGCCCTGCTCGGCGGAACCGCCTCCCCTGAACGCAAAGCCCGCATCGTCGGGCTCTATGCCCGCATCCATGACGACATCGCCCGGGGCCTCGCCTGGAGAGAGCCGCGCCGCAGAATCACGATTCCGCATCTCGAGCGCCCTCCCCGCATCGACGGCGCCCCGGAAGAACCGGAGTGGCGCGGAGCGTTCCGGTTCGACGGCGAATATCCGCTCGACGGCACACGGAAAACGACGGGCGAACCGACACGCTGGCTGGCCGGATGGCATGGCGGCGCGCTCTACGCGGCCGCCGAATTCCGCGACGCCGACATCATCTGCCGCCGCGCGAAATTCGGGGAAGCGGGCGAATACCTCTACCTCGGGGATGCGTTCGAGCTCTTCCTGCGTCCGCACGGCGGATCACGGCTCTACTATGAATTCCTCGTGAATCCCGAGGGGCTGCTCTGGGCGCTCGCGCATATGAACGATCCGCGCGGAAGCTGGATCAGGCTGGTTGACGACCTTCAGACGGGAGCCGCGGCGGCCGCACAGCGGACCGGGTCCGGCTTCCGCGTGGAGCTGGCCATCCCGCTCGGCGAGCTGTACGGGCCGATGTTCCGGCGCGCGCCGGAGCCGGGCGACGCCTTCTCCTTCATGATGGTCCGAACCAACCGGAGCGCGGCGGGCTATACCCGCTCGACCCCGGTTCCGCTGCTCTACGAAGGGCACAACATCTTCGGCTACATCGAAGCGGTCCTCGGTCAGAAACGGAGCACGAGCAATCCAGAGCGCGGCACCCGGACCCGAACGAGCCCGGCACCCGGCGCGCCGCACGCCACGGCGTCTCCCGTGACTTCGAACGCTTCGGCTCCGAGCGGACGCGCCGCGAGGTCAAGAACCAGCTCTTCCGCTCCGGAGGCGTTGACCACGAAGCAGCTCCGGCCCGACACTCCCCCGATCCGGACGGCCATGCCGGGGCTGTAGACGGCGACGACCTGCTCTCGGCCGCTCCCGGCAGCGACGACCGGATAATTCAACGCCGGATGCAGCGGCCTCAGCGACCCGTGCATCAGCGTTTCACGGTACCGGAGCCAGAACCCGAGCCAGAAGCGCAGCATCCTGCGGTGCCGTTCCGGGAGCGTCCCGAGCTTCACGGAGATCTGCGGCACGCTGAAAAGGACGCTCAGGAGCTGCAGCGCGGCCGCCTCCGCCGAATCGGAGCTGTTCCACTCGATCATGTCGGAATGAACCGCCGTCGCGCCGGAGCTGAGCCGCAGGTCGATCGTCCGGACCCGGTTCGACAGCGCATCCGCCGGGCAGTCCGCCGCGCGGAACATGTTGCCGTATTTGCGGATCGCCGGGCCGATATACGCCTGCCGGAATTCGATCAGGATTCCCGGCTTGATCCGGTTCAACCGCTCCATCGCCTCCGACAGCAGCCGGTCGACGGCCTTCGGCAGCGATTTCAGGTCGCGCCCGGCATACTCCTCCCGCACGGCCGGATCCTCGCCCTGAAACTGGAAATTGTCGATGAAATCGAGCTTGAATCCATCGATGTCCCACTCCCGCAGCGCCTTCTCATAGATCGAGATCAGGAACTCGCGCACCTCGGGGAAGCGGGGATCGAGCACATAGGTCCCGAGCCGGTCGATCCGCGCCAGGAATTTGCCCCGGAAGCGCTCCGCATTCCGGCTTCTGACGCCAACGAACGGAACCGAATACCAGACCATATACTTCAAGCCGAGCGCATGCACCCGCGCGACGTGGGCGCGCATATCGGGAAAACGCCTCTTCGAGATTTCCCAGTCGCCGCAGAACGCATAGCCGCGGTTGACGTCGTCGGTCTGCCAGCCGTCATCGACGATGACCCCCCTCATGCCGTACGGCGCCGCGAGGCGGCACTCCTCTTCGAGCTCCGCGGCGAAGAGCTCCTGGTGGAAGCTGTACCAGCTCGAGCAGACCGGCTCGAACGCGGCGGGCGGAGCGGCGGCGGGTGCGTATTCCGGAAAAGTTTCGAACCAGCCGAACGCCTCCCGGATCACATCGGCGTAGAAAAGCGGCCGCGTATCGAACCGCAGCACGGTCTCATAGGACGAAAGCGGCGCCTCGGGAACCGAAAAAAGCTCGATCGAACAGGCGATTTCGTTGCTCTCCTCACACACGCCGGCTTTGATCCGGACCGGGCGCATCGCCTCGGACACCGCAAATGTGAGCCGGTTTTCATCGCTGACGGCGCTGAGCTGCATGACCGGCGCGTAGCTTGTCAGCGAGGATTCGACCGCCGGCGCCCAGTCGGGCGGAATATTGCGCTGGAAATTCGCCGCCGGATGCCACCGCAGCTGCATGTCGAGCTGCGGGACGCGCCACTCGAACCGGATATTCGGCGGGTCGGACGGCTCCGGAGCGTCGAGCCTCACCCGGATCAGCTCCAATCCGGGCTCCGGGTGTTCGATCGTATACCCAATCTCCCAACTGCGGAGCTCCCCCGTCACCCGGATGTCGCCGGACATGCCTGCAATATTCATCGGTATTCCCCCTGTTGCACCGTTTCCTGACTATACAGACCGGAGCGCCGTTTTGCAAGCCCCGCGCCTCACTTCTCTTTCAATTGCGCGATATCGCTCTCGAGCTTGCCGAGGCGGATGAAAATCGAACGGATCACGTCGGCGTTCGACTCCGCGGGCTTTGCGGGCTTCGCCTCCGCCGCCTTTTCCCGCACCTCCGTCAGCGCCTTTTCGAGCGCGGCGACGCGGTCCGCCAGCGCGGAGAGCTCCGCCGGGGCGACCGGCGGGACGATCTCGACCGCATTGACCACCGCCTCCGGAGCCGGAGACTGAAGCCTGGTCCAGAGCACGATGTTCAGCGCGAACATGACCAGCGACAGCGCAAGCAGCGCATAGACCGCACCGTTCCGGCTCATGAATCCGAGCACAGCCGCGTCGCTGCCGTTGAAGGGCTGCCGGCAGGAGATGCATTCGAACACTTCACCGCGCTCATCCTCATCGATGGCGTAGTGCCGGCGGCAATGCGGACATTCCACTTTAATGAGAGCCATTTCTCCACCCCTTTCCGCTTCAGTGCTCCAGAGTTTCCCACTCGGCGGGCCGGAAGCCGACCCGGACGCTGCCGTCTTCGCCGATCAGCAGCGGGCGCTTGACCAGCATACCGTCCGTCGCGAGCAGCGCAATCTGCTCATCCCCGCTCATTCCCGGCAGCCGCTCGCTCAGGCGCTCCTCCCGGTAGCGCATGCCCGAGGTGTTGAAGAAACGCTTCAACGGCAGGCCGGACGCCTCGAACCACCTGCGCAGCTCATCCGCCGCCGGGCGATCGAGCGCGATATCGCGGAACGTGTACGCAATGCCGTTCTCTTTCAGGAACTCCTCCGCCTTCCGGCAGGTCGAACACTTCGGATAGCAGAGAAAAAGATAATTCATCTGGACAGCTCCTTTTTCTTTTCCGGCAGCTCCAGCACGTAGAGCGCGTGCGGCAGATCCCAGTCGTAATAGTGTTTCACATAAATCCGTTCAACCGTCATGCCGAGATGCTCCGCAACGCGGCGGGAGGGGCCGTTGTTGACCCGCACGCACGCGACGAGGCGGCGCGCCCCGAGCGTGTTGAACGCATAATCCCGGCAGGCCGCCGCCGCCTCCCGCGCATAGCCGCGGTGCCAGAAGCGGCGCTTCAGCAGATAGCCGACCTCGAGCTCCTCGACGGTTTCGACATTCTGGATCGTGAGCCCGCACTGGCCGACCCACTCGCCGGTCACATGGTCGATGACGGCCCAGAGGCCGAAGCCGTACCGCGCGTAGCGCTCGAGCTGGCGGTCGAGCCACTGGTCGACCTCCCCGTCGGAAAACGCATGCTCGTAGGCGTACATCGCCTCCGGATCCTGCAGGATCTCCGCAAGGTCCGCGCGGTCGTCCGGCACAAGTTCGCGCAGCGTCAGGCGCGGCGTGGTCAGAATCGTTTTCATAGCTTCTCCAGGAATTTCCGTGCCTCGCGGCGCGATTTGAGTTCCACCAGACGGCAGCCGGCGGGGCGCGACGCAAGGCGCTCCTCCATGACCGGCAGCGTCACGCGGTTGTAGTTCCAGACGAAACGCAGAAACTGCCGGTCGATCTTCTCGGGACACCCCTCGCCGAGATCCGGGCGGCTCCGCCCGAAATAACGGATCCGGCGCCGGAAAACGCCGGCCACGCAGCAGAGCCGGGAATAACGCAGGAAGATCACCGTGTCGGCAAATTCCAGTCTCCGCGCCAACGTCCGCCCGAAATTCCCGTCCATGATCCAGCGCTCCTTCGCCAGCTCCGTTTCGAGCGCCGCATCAAACGCCCCGCACGTCTGCCCGACCCACCCCGGCAGCCAGAAAAGCCGGTCGAGATGGATGACGGGGAGCCCGAGCTTCTTCCCGAGCGCGCGCGAAAGCACACTCTTGCCCGCTCCGCAGCAGCCGATCACCAGAATCCGTTCCATTCTCCCTCCCTGTCCCGCCGATAACATAACGCAACTTGCCGGACAATGCAAGAAATTCCCGGAACGGCTTGTAAAAACTTTACCGGGAGTGTATACTATTTTCATTTACCGAGGAGAACTCCATGCCAGCATTCAATACCGGCGCGCTCGTGCTCTATCATTCGAAGAGCGCGGCAGTCACCGCCGTCAACAAAGAGAAAATCGAAATCCGCATCGAAGGCGGAAGCACCAGATCCGTCCGCCCGAAGGACATTGAATTCCTGCACCCCGGCCCTGCCGCCACCCTGCCGCCCGCCGCGCTCCCCGCCCCGGACGCCGGGGAGCTGCTTGCGCTCATGGAGGGTGAAACGCTCTCCTTCGGGGAGTTCGCGGAGCTCGCGTACGGCGACCGCAGCGCCGGCGCGTTCTATTCGGCCTGGCTGCTGCTCCAGGAGGGGACCTTTTTCACCGGTTCCGTCGAAAAGGGCGTCGCGGCGCGGCCGCGCGCCGAAATCGACGCGGCCCTCGCCGCCATCCGCGAAAAGGAGGAAAAGCAGCTCCGCCGCGCCGAACTCATCGAACGTATCCGCAACGGCGCACTGCTGCCGGAAGACCTCCCGGCCATGCGCGAAATCGAGCAGGTCGCTCTCGGGGAAAGCGCCTCGAGCCGCCTGCTCAGGGAGCTCGATATCGAAGCAACGCCGCAGAAGGCCCACGACCTGCTGCTCAAACTCGGCGTCTGGGATCTCTTCGTGAATCCGTGGCCCTCCCGCGCCGGCGTCGAAACCGCCGACCCGGCTCTTGAACTCGGCCCGCTGCCGCAGGAAGAGCGCGCCGACCTCACGCATCTCGCCGCGCTTGCTATCGACGACGAGGGCAGCAACGATCCGGACGACGCGATCAGTTACGAAAACGGGCTGCTCTGGGTTCATGTGGCCGATCCCGCCGCGCTGGTCACGCCCGGCTCGCCCGCCGATGACGAGGCGATGAACCGCGGCGAAAACCTCTATCTGCCGGAAAGCGTGACCCATATGCTGCCGGCGGAGGCAACTGAACTCTTCGGGCTCGGGCTTCAGCCCGAGAGCCCGGCGCTCTCGTTCGCGGTCCGCATCGCGGAAGACGGCGAAGCGACGCTTGAAAAGATGCTCCTCAGCACCGTCCGGGTCGAACGCCTGACCTACGGCGGCGCGGCCGCGCACTGGGAGGAGACGCCGCTCAGGGAGCTGCGCCCGATGCTCGAACGCTTCAAGGCGAAACGCAAAGCCGCCGGGGCGCTCTTCATCAACCTGCCGGAAGTCAAAATCAAGGTCGAAGAACGTGAAGTGAAGATTACGCCGATCGGCATCACGCCGGAGCGCGAGCTGGTCGCGAATGCGATGCTTGCTGCAGGCTCCGCAGTCGCGAAATACGCCGACGAACACGGCTTCGCGCTCCCCTTCGCGACTCAGACCCCGCCCGAGGCCGCGGAGCTGCCGGAGGGAACCGAACCGGGCCTCGCCTCGATGTTCGCACTGCGCCGCAGCTGCCCGCCGAGCGTGGTCAGTACGATCGCCGCGCCGCACTCCGGGCTCGGACTCAGTTGCTATGCGCGCGTCACAAGCCCGCTGCGCCGCTACGGCGACCTGCTCGCGCACCAGCAGCTGCGGCGCATCGCCAAAGGGGAAGAACCGCTTTCGATGGAGTACCTCGACGGACGCATCGCCGTCGCCGAACGCGAAGCGCTGGTCCGCCGCCGCCTCGAACGGCAGTCAAACGAATTCTGGACGCAGGTCTTCCTCGCGCTGCATCCGGATTTTCAGGCGGAAGCGTTCATGGTCCTGCGCCAGGACGACCGGCTGACCTATCTGATTCCGGAGCTGGCCTTCGAATTCAAAAACCGTTTCGGCGGAAAAATCGCGCTCGGGGAGCGGGTTTCCGTCCAACTGACCCGTTCCGATCCGGCCGGAGGCGTCGCGAACTTCCGCATCGTCTGACATGCACGGCTCACGCTTTTTTTCGCGGAGCCGTTTGCATTTCACGGTCCGGCGTGTTATCTTATCCAAAACACAACCGAAAAAGTAGACTTTTAAAATTTTCTGCTGCCGAACGCCGGAGGAGCTGCCCATGAACAATCGGAAATACCATATTGAAACCCTCGCCGTCCATGCCGGACAGGAGATCGAACCCGGTACGCGCGCCCGGGCCGTCCCGGTTTACCGCACGACCGCTTACAGCTTCCGGGATTCGCAGCACGGCGCGGACCTTTTCGCTCTCAAAGAGTCCGGCAACATCTACGCCCGGCTCATGAATCCGACCAACGATGTGCTTGAAAAACGCATCGCCCAGCTGGAGGGAGGCGCCGCCGCCCTGAGCCTCGCCAGCGGCACCGCGGCGATCTACTTCACGCTGACCAACATCCTGAAGCAGGGCGATGAGCTCGTATCGGCCAATAATCTTTACGGCGGAACCTTCACGCAGTTCGACGCAATCCTGCCGCAGCAGGGGATCAAGGTGAACTTCGCCCCGGTCAACGATTTCGAGGCGACGGAGGCCGCGATCGGCGAACGGACCCGCGCGCTCTACATCGAGACGGTCGGGAATCCCGGGCTCGACGTCGCGGACATCGAACGCTATGCCGCCCTGGCCCGGAAGCACCACCTGCCGCTGATCGTCGATGCGACCTTCACACCGCCGACCCTGCTGCGGCCGATCGAACACGGCGCGGACATCGTGATCCACTCGCTTTCAAAGTGGATCGGCGGCCACGGCACCGGAATCGGCGGCATCGTGACCGACGCCGGCAAATTCGACTGGAGCGACCCGAAATTCGCGCTCTACAACGAGCCTGACCGCGGCTACCACGGGTTGCGGTTCGCGCATGACCTCGGCGAACTGAACCGCCTCGCTTTCATCCTGCGCCTCCGCACGGTCGGGCTGCGCAACCAAGGGCCGACCCTCGCGCCCGATGCGGCGTGGCTTTTCCTGCAGGGAGTCGAATCGCTGCCGCTGCGCATGGAGCGGCACAGCGCCAACGCGAAAAAGGCGGCGGAGTTCCTGAGCACCCATCCGAAAGTCGCCTGGGTGCGCTATCCGGGGCTGCCGGGCGACCCCTCGCATGAGCTCGCCCGGAAGTATCTGCCGGACGGCGCGGGCGGCATGGTGGTTTTCGGGGTCAGAGGCGGCAGCGCGGAGGGCATCAGGCTCGTCGATAACATCCGGCTCTTCAGCATCCTCGCGAACGTCGGCGATGCGAAGAGCCTGATCATCCACCCGGCCAGCACGACGCACTCACAGCTCCCGGACGAAGCACAGCGCGAAGCCGGGCTTTCCCCCGAACTCGTGCGCCTCTCCATCGGGCTCGAACACATCGACGACATCATCGGCGCACTGGACGACGCCCTCTCGCTCCTGTAGTACGGCTGTGCCCGGGAACCTTCCGGCGTTAACGCGTTTCCACTTTGCGCCGGAAGCGGGAGAGAACCAGAATCGCACCGCCGCTCAGAAAAGCGGCGATGGCTCCGGGCAGCGGCTGCCCGGAAACACCTCCGCCGGAGGCAGAGCCGCCCACAGCGTCAATGCCACTGATCCGGAGCGTCTCATCCTTTCCGCCGGCTCCATTCTTATCGAACACCAGAAACAGGCTGCCGCCCTCTTTCGCAAAATGGAACGGCGTGATGATGTCTCCATTCTTCCGCTGCAGGAAAAAACCGATATTCGTCCCGGCCTGAACTGCTCCAAGGTCGATTGCCCCGCCTGACCTGTCAAACAGTTTTCCGCCGGGAGTGTAGTCGTTCACATCGCCGCCGTAGGTGTAGAAACCGACGCTCGCGCTGTTGCCGACGCTGCCGAAATCGACACGGAGCACCAGAGAGCTCAGATCCTCATTAACGGCAATCCCCCCGTTGGCGGAAGAAGAACCGAAATTGATCTCATACTGCGGAGCGGCTGACAAAAATGCCCCGGTCAGCAATACCCAACAGAACAACAGCATTTTCATGATCCTGACTCCTTTCATTTCCTGCTGCAGACTCGCCTGTCATATTATACATAACCGACAAGGATGAATTACAATTAATTCGCTTGCGGCATACCAGCGTTCAGCGGAATGAGGAACTGCTCGAGAAACGCATCCAACCGCTCTTCTGCCCTCTCGCGCGTCGTGGTGATCGGCGTGGAAAGCTGATAGGTGTACCACTTTCCCCCTCTATGCCAACTCCGGCGGAACGCGAGGAAATTTCCGCTGGACCAGTTGCCGGAGACGTACCAGGTGTACAGCAGCTGCTTCCCGCCGTCCGGAAACGCAACGACGACCTCCTGCACCGCCAACCTCCCGGCCGCCGTCGGAATATGGAGCTCGCGCATCGAAAGGATCTTGCTGTTCTGGCTCTTCAGGCAGAGCTCCGCCGGATGGATCGAGTGGATGCTGCCGGTAATCCCGACCGCCAGCAGCTGAACGCCGCCGCTATGGTCGTAGTAGGAGAACCGCCGCATCTCGTGCCCGGCGAAAAAGCGCCGCTCCATCTCCGTCAGGCTGCGCGGATACCCGACGAACTCTCCGCCCGCCATCCGCTCCGTGTCCACCAGAAGCGGATGGCCGTAGATCGCCCGGGTCTGGCGGCCCAGCAGGATCCCGACCAGCAGCAGGAAACCGAGCAGGAACAGCAGCGTCTGCAACCGGTATATCCGCCAGCTCACGAGGAAATAGGCGGCAAGGCAGGCGGCGGCGGTAAACTTGAATTCCGTTCCGCCGAACGCGGCGACTCCGACCGATGCGCGCAGATAATACTCGCTCCAGTACGTGGTCGAAGGCACACCGAGCAGCATGATCAGCAGCAGCGGCAGCAGTCCCGAAAAAAGCCGCACTCCCCCCAGGACAAACAGCAGGGAAAAGAACACCAGAATCGCGCCGCCGATCTCCACAGCGTTGACATGCTTCCAGATTCCGGCCCCCCACACCAGCAGCGCCGGGGCGAAAAAGAAGAATCCGCGCGGATCGTAAGCGCCGCACCAGCTCCGGATCGCGCGCCGCTTCAGGAACGCCAGCACCGGCACAAGCAGAAAAAAGCTCCAGTCGAGACGGTCCAGCGGAGAAATCCGCCAGGCGTCCAGAAGGTATCCGCATTTCGCCAGCAGCGGCAGCAGCGCGGGAATCAGCCAGAGGTACCGGAACTTCATTTCTTCCCCCCTTCCCACGGGCGGAAGATTCTGCCCGCCCCGAGCAGCAGAAGGATCGAGAGAACGACAACGCCGTACCCCATCGCGGTATGGATCCCGTTGCCGAACGCCCGGTCCCCGATCGCGAACGACAGCAGAATCACCGAGGTCAGCCGCAGCGTATTCGCAAATACGATGATCGGAATCAACGTGAGGTAGTGCGCCAGCCGCACCGCGACCGTCCGGTGCGTGAAGTGAACGACAAACCAGCCGAGCAGCAGCATCGCTTCGAGCAGCTCGATGCCGCTGCACGCGGCAGTCACGGCAATCCGGTTCTCCCCGATATAGATGACCGCCTGGTCGACCGAACAGGATACGCCTGAAAGACGCAGCGCCCCCACCGTCAGCAGCGCGCAAAGCTTGCTCAGCGGGAAACTCAGGAGGATATAAAGAAACGCGGTCGAGGGAACCACGACGCAGAGAATCAGCGCCGGAAGCATCAGACGCGCCCCCATATAGACCCCGCCGGAGTAGACGCACAACGCGCAGACTCCGAGCCAGAGCGCCCACATACCCGCCTCCGCCGGAAGCAGCTCCGCGGCCGCCAGCGCGGCGGTCAGCACGCCCCAGGCGCAGATGACATCATATTTCCACGGCTTCGGAGCAGCCTCGCGCACGGCACAGAATGCCATGCACACAGCCAGGGCCCATAATACGAAAGTCCCCGCCGTACCGCCCCCGGCCCCCAGGTATGCCAGAAGCCCGACAGACACCGCCCCCATCACGAGAGATGGATAGAAGCGTTCCCTGTCCAACATGAATTTCCCTGCCGCATCAGCTGCGGCACGATAATCATACATAAAATTTCCCAAGTCCCTTTTCTGCTAATATATTGCGGAGTTTCGCATTTTCAAATCCGAATATTCACACGAAGCAACAATTTTTTCAATAAAACCGTACCAGTGGTTGACGCATACGGAATTGCACGTATATTATTCTGAAATGAACGACCATTTCATATACGCGCTAATTAAAGAATGATCATGAAAAAAACCAGACTTATCCTTTCAGCGGCGATCGCCCTCCTCTCGATCGGCTGCATCGCGGTCCTGCTCTATTTTGTCATCGCGGAGCGGCGCAGCGCGGCGAAACTCAACGAAGCGACGGAGCTCTTCCGCAAAGGCAGCTATGAGAAAGCCGTGCCGCTGCTGGCGGAGATCATCCGCAAGGACCCCTCCAATGAAAGCGCCTGCCGGATGATGGCGGAAATCGCGGAGTCGGAGTACAACTTCGCGGCCGCGCTGCAATACTACCGCATGGCCCGGAACCTGAATCCGCTTGACCCGGCGATGCGGGTCAAATACATCGAGACACTGAGCGCGGCCGGCGAATTCCGGACCCTCCTGAACGAATTCAAAAGCGGATTCGAGCGCAACGAACTTTCCGGCCCGGAACTTTTCTGTTACCTCGAAGCACTCATTGCGACCGGCAAAACCGAAGAGGCGAAACTCCGCCTCGCGAAGCCGGAGGGGATCGACCCAGTCCGGGTCCAATATCTCACCGGCATGGCGGCGCTGCGTGAAAACCGCAGCCGCGAAGCGCTTGAGCTCCTCAGCAAAGCCGATTCGGAGAAACTCCCGTTTTCGCTGCGCGCCCGGCTGCTCAGCGCGACCGGAAACGCAGCTGCGGCCGTCGGCGATAAGGTCGCAGCCGAAGCGGCGTACACAGAGCTCGCAAAGCTCGCTCCCATGTCCGGCCCCTATCTGCTGGCCGAGTTCTACCGTCAGCAGGGAGACGGCAACCGGCGCCTGGAATGGCTGAAGAAAGCCGTTGCACAGAATCCGCGCCACCTGGCGGCGCGGATCGATCTCGCGGAATATTATACGGCGGAGAAAGATTCCGGCGAACTCAAGAAGCTGGTCCGCAACCCCTCGAGCCGGACGGAAGCGGAAGCGTTCAGCTATATCGGCGCAATGACGGCGTTCCTGGAAAAGCGCTATGCGGACACGGCAAAGCTGCTGGCGGTCGCATCACCCTACTCGGAGCGCCCCCTCTATCAGGCGATGAAGCTCCAATGCCTGATCGACGCGGAGGAGATCGACAAGCTGCCGGCCTGCACGAATGCCCTGCTGGCGGCCAAGCCGACGCCGGAAGCGAGGGCACTGCTCGTCAGCGAACTGTATCCGCTGCTGACCCGGCTCTACCGGGACGGCTCATTCGAAAAAGCCAACGAGGCCGCCAAACTGGTGCTGACGCTCTCAAACGGACACTCCTCGCCGGCCCGGACGCTTGCGCTTGAAATCGATCTACAGAACACCCTCAGAGGCGGAGACCCCGCCCAGGCCGGGATCCGGCTGAACGCGCTGCTGGCCGAAGCGCCGGACAATCCGTTCGCCAACCTCACCGCGGGCAATTTGCTGCTCGGCTCAAACCAGCCGGAACGGGCGCTCGTCCACTTCAAGCGGCTGCCGGAGAGCAATGCGGCAGCGCAATTCGGCATCGCGCGCGCCGAAATGGCTCTGGGCGAAACAGTGAAAGCCGGGAAGGCGTTCGCCAAAGCGTGGAGCCTCGCTCCGGGGGCCCTCGCCATTTTCGAAAGCTACGCCGAATTCCTGAACAGCCTCAAACGCGGCGATGAAATCGAAAAACTCGCCGCCGCGCTCCCCGCAACGCCGGAGGCGCGCTTCCTCATCGCCACAGCCCGGGCGAACCGCGCCATCGCGGCCAACCGGCAGGGTGAAGCGCGCGACCTCCGGCTCGCCGCCCTCAAAGAGCTCGACGACCTGCCTGCGACCCCGATGAACGACTACCGGCGCGCGAACCTGTACGCTCTGACCGATCAGGACATCAAAGCCGAACCGGTCTACGACAAGCTCCTGGAGAGTTTTCCGCGCTGGCTGCCGGTGTTGGTCAACCAATCCGAGGTAAAAGCCGCGCTCGGGCATCAGAAAGAGGCGCTTGAGCTCGCGCAGCGCGCCATTCGCGTCGCCCCCGATTCAGAAGCAGCCAAGCTCTGCCTCAAACGCCGCATAGCTGAAACCGGAAAGTAAGCGCCTCCGGGCACAAAAAAGCCTGTCCCTTCCGGGACAGGCTCTTTTTTTACCGCAGCGCTTTCCGGAGCACCATGCACGCCTGCGCAAGCGCCTCTTTCGCCGGAAGCGTCTCCGCCACTGCATCCAGCATCAGGAAGTCGTGGATCGTTCCGCCGTACCGCACGAATCCCGCCGGGACACCGGCGTTCATCAGCTTGACGGCATACGCCTCGCCCTCGTCGCGTAACACATCATTCGCATCCGTAACGACGAATGCCGGCGGCAGCCCCTGCAGTTCCTCTTCCGAGGCGCGGAGCGGAGAAGCCAGGATCTCGGAACGCACCGCCTTGTCCGGAGCATACGCATCCCAGAAATACTCCATCGCTTTCTTCGTGAGCCACGGCCCCTCTGCGAACTCCCGGTAGGAATCCGTGTCGAATGACGCATCCGTCACCGGGTAAAGCAGCAGTTGGAAACAGAGGCGCGGACCGTGCTCCGCCTTGCACATCAGCGTGAGCGCCGCCGCCATGTTGCCGCCGACGCTGTCGCCCGCCACCGCGATCCTCTCGGGATCAAGCTTCAGCTCCTCCGCATGGGCGACGACATAGCGCAGCGCGGTCATGATCTGCTGCGTCGGAACCGGATACTGCGCCTCGGGCGACGGCGTGTAATTCACATAGACCACCGCCGCGCCGGTCCCGGCCGCAATCTCCCGCACAAGCCGGTCATGGGTACTCTTGTCGCCCATGACCCAGCCGCCGCCGTGGATATACAGCACAACCGGCAGGACTCCGCCCTGCCCTTTCGGGCGGATGATCCGCAATTCGACCCTGCCGTCCGCTCCGAACGGAATGTCGAGATCAGTCACATCGGCTTCCGGGCGCGGCGCCGGGCCGGACTGCGCGGAGGCAAGGACCGCCCGCGCGTCTTCGTAACTCAAATCGTAGAGCGGCGGGCCGCCTTTCGCCTCGAGCGCTTCGATGAACTCCGCGGTTTCCGGAGTGAGTTTCGGATACTTCTTCATAAGCCACCTCCTCTTCTTTACGTGTGGTTCTCCCCGTCTATTTAAATAAGCACGCAAATCGTGAAAATACAAATAAAATATTCCTCCGGTTTGCAAATCAGGAGCTCAGCAGTATAGTATCAGTCAAAAACACCATGATGCTTCTTGATTTCTGGAAGACCGAGTCGGTCCGCTTCGACGCCATATTGTTCGACATCGACGGCACGCTGGTTTTCGGCCCGCGCCCCCTGCCCGGCGCGGCGGAGCTCGTCGCCATGCTGCGGCGCGACGGTACGCCGTTCTTCTTCCTCACAAACGACGGGGACCACACCCGGGAACAGAAGAGCCGTTTCCTGAACCGGGCGGGGATCAAAGCGGATGAGAACGAGGTGATCTCCTGCCTCTCCGTGCTGCCGGAGCTGGCCCGGCAGAACGGCTGGGACCGCGGACTCCTCTTCCGGGCCGGGCGCCTCGGCGATACCGGTGAGCTGGAGCTGACCGCCGACATCGCACGCCTCGACGAATGCTGCGCGGTCCTGATGGGCGAAGGCCCCTACGACTGGCGCACGACATGGGAGGCGCTGACCGACTACTTCCGCCGTCATCCGGAACGCCCGTTCATCGTGCCGAATCCGGACACCTGCTGGCCGAACGCCTCAACCGGCGGCATCGGCATAGGCGCAGGCGGGCAGGCGCGCTGCATCCAGCTTCTGCTCAGGGAGATGGGGACGGAAATAACTCCGGCCTACCTCGGCAAGCCGTACAGTGCGATCTACGAGTACGCAGCCGAACGGCTCGGTGTCTCCGAACGCAGCCGGATCCTCTGTGTCGGGGATTCGCTCGCGAGCGATATCCGCGGCGCGAACAATGCCGGAATGTTCTCAGCTCTTGTCCTCACAGGAATCACCTCGCGCCGTCAGGCGGACGAAACGCACGGCGAAAACCGCCCGAGGATGATCTTCGAAGCCATCGCAAAGGAGAATTGAATTTTTCGGATCATTCAATAATTGAAGTCAAAAAAAAAGAGGTTTCGTCAATTGTCATTTGCGTGACGAGTCATATAGTAAGAACAGATACGATACCTTTCACCAACTAATTTCAGGAGAACACAAAATGACGAGAGATTTGGCTGTCCAGTTGTACTCGCTGCGCCAGATGGCGGAAAAAGATTTCAACGCCGTGCTTCAGACGGTCGCCGACATCGGCTTCAAGGCAGTCGAGCCCGCCGGGTTCTGGGGCATGACCCCGGAGGAGTTCCTGAAGCGCATCAGCGATCTCGGGCTCAAGCTCTACAGCTCCCATTCGCCGTGGGCCAAGCCGGATAACCTTGAAGAGACCATCGACATCGCCGGACGCCTCGGCCTCGACCGCGTCGTCTGCGGGTACGGCCCCGAGGACTACAGGGATCTCGACGCCATCAAGCGCACCGCCGAAACCACCTCGGTGATGCAGGAGAAGCTCGAAAAAGCCGGGTTCATGCTCTTCCAGCACAACCATAACTGGGAATTCGAGCGCATTGACGGACGGCTGAAATACGAAATCTACGCCGAGCTCTGCCCGAAAGTCAAGTTCCAGCTCGATTCTTTCTGGTCCACCAACTTCGGCACCGAGGACCCGGTCGAAATGATGAAGCTTTTCAGCGACCGCGTCGTTGCGCTGCACATGAAGGACGGCTTCCTGCACCAGGGCGCCGAAGAGCTCAAGATCACCAACGGCATCTACGACCGCAAGGTTGATCTCCTCCCGCTCGGCGAAGGCGATCTGCCGATTCCCGCCATTGTCGCCGCCACCCCCGGGCGCGTCAACAACATCGTTGTCGAGCTCGACTACTGCCGCATCGAAATGGTTGAAGCGCTCAAGCGCAGCTACAAATACATGGTCTCCAACGGCCTGGCTCTCGGGAACAAATAATCCCGGCTGCCAGCCCCGAAAATCAGGGAGGCGCATCCCGTCTCCCCTGCGCGCAGCGGCTCCGGAAAGCACACTTTCCGGGGCCGCTGTGTGTCCGGGAAAACGCCTTCCTTCCCCGCCACGATTCCGCATCGCTGATCAAAAATTCGTTTTTTTGATAAAAAAAAATATAATCGTGTCGACTGATATTTGATTTTCACGGACATTCATGTATAATATACGCCGTAATGATATTTGTTTTCAAGGATATCAAACAAAAAAGCACAACGATTCATACATTTAAAATCAAGGTCGTATCCATCAGGGAACGGCCTGTTTATTTGAAATCAAACAGGAGAGGTGGCGATGCGTCGTAGGATTGTGTTTGTGGGGAGTGCCGGAAGGCGTGTGCTGT
>JABLYX010000073.1 GCA_018265615.1 Lentisphaeria bacterium | reverse complement strand
CGACGATACGCACGGTATCGCCCTTCTTCGCCTCGTTCTTCTCGTCATGGGCCGTAAATTTCTTACTGACCTTCACGATCTTCTGATACAGCGGGTGCGGCGTGCGGCGGTCAACTTTCACCACGATGGTCTTATCCTGAACATCGCTGACGACCACGCCGACGCGCTCCTTCCGGTTGCCCCGGATTTCAACTACAGCTTCACTCATTTTATCCCTCACTGGACTTTCGCCGCCCGGGCGGTCTGTTCGGTGTAAATGCGCGCGATGTCACGGCGGATCTGCCGGACCCGGGCGGTCTTCTCAAGCTGGCCGGTACGGGACTGGATCTTGAGGTTCAACTTCTCCCGCTGCAGATCGGCGATCCTGCTCACCAGCTCCGCATCCGAAAGCTCACGGATTTCCTTGATTTTCATCTTCATTGACCTCAATTAATCTTCCCGAGCCAGGAACTTGCAGCGCAAGCAGAGCTTGTTCGCCGCACGGCTCATCGCTTCCTTGGCAACGGACTCGCTGCAACCGGAGACTTCGAAAAGAACCCGGCCCGGCAGAACCGGAGCGACCCAGCCTTCGACCGCGCCTTTTCCCTTGCCCATACGGACTTCCAACGGCTTCTTCGTGAAGGAGCGGAACGGGAACATGCGGATCCACACTTTGCCGCGACGCTTCAGGTGACGGTTGATGGCAACACGCGCGGCTTCAATCTGATTATTGGTAACGTACCCGCGGGTCAGCGCCTGCAGCGCGAAATCGCCGAAGTCCAACTTGTTGTTGGTCGTGGCGAGTCCGGCGTTACTTCCGCGCTGAACCTTTCTGTACTTTACTCTTTTTGGCATTAACGGCATAATCTTGTTCCTCAATAGAGTCTTTGTGACAAATCCAAACCTTGACACCGATCTTTCCGGCAGTGGTATTCGCTTCGGTGAAACCGTAATCGATATTGGCCTTCAGCGTATGCAGCGGAACGCGTCCCTCTTTATACTGCTCTTCACGCGCAAGCTCCGCACCGCCCAGACGGCCGGCGCAGTTGATCTTGATGCCGTCGACGCCCATCTCCATCGCAGTCTGGATGGAGCGCTTCATCGCGCGCCGGAAGCCGATACGGCGTTCCAACTGCTGCGCAATGCTTTCGGCGACGAGCTGCGCGTTCGTTTCCGCGCGGCGGATTTCGACGATTTCAGTGAACACTTCCTTGCCGGCGACGAGCTTGGAAATCTCCGCGCGCAGCGCATCGAGTTCAGCGCCCTTCTTGCCGATCAGAAGCCCCGGACGCGCCGAGGAAATAATGACCCGCACACGATTCGCGAACCGCTCGATCTGGATCCGGGCAATCGCCGCAGCCGCAAACTTCTCCTTGATGAACTTGCGGATCGCAAGGTCTTCATGGAGCCATTCGCCAAACAGATTTTTACCGCCAAACGCCTTGCTCGGAAACCAACGGGATTCCCAATTCTTGGTGAGGGCTGTTCTCAATCCGATAGGATTAACTTTTTGTCCCACGATTCAATCCCCTATACTCTAGTTATCCGTCAAAATAATTTCCAGATGGCTGGTCCGCTTGCGGATCCGGCCCGCCGAGCCGCGCGCCTTCGCGCGGAAACGCTTGATGATCGGACCCGGGGAAACCAACGCCGCCTTCACGGTCAGCTCCTTCCGGTTCACATCAAGGTTGTTCTCAGCATTGGCCACGGCGGAGCGCAGCGTATCGCCCAGCAAACCGGCCGCTTTACGCGGACTCAGTTCGACGATCGCCAGCGCCTCAACTGCGGACTTCCCCTGGATCAGGCGGGACACGTGCCGCGCCTTCTCCGGACTGATCCGCACATTCCTTGTCAAAGCTCTTACTTCCATAATCTGGTTCTCGAGTTTTCCGGAACGGACCGCTCATTGCCGTTCGTTCCATATTGTCATTGTTTTTTCGAGCTTCGGAATCACCTTCCCGATTCCTCCTCCGCTCTCTCTTCTCCCGCCGCAGCCTCCATCCCCGGAGACAGGTTTTCGATACTGCCCCGAACAAGAACTGCCGCCGCGACGGATGGCCGTACACTGACCACTTTCAGCTGCTCCTGCCGGTCCTTCCCGACATGGTAGATCATCCCGGCGAATGCGCCTTTGATCGACCCCACAGACAGTACCGCGATACGCAGTTCCCGATTCACCGCGAGAATCCGACACGTTCGCAGCGCGTCGATACCCTCCTTCGATTCCTCCGGACCTTCCGCCATCGCAATGAACCGGCGCGCCTTCCTCGCAAGATTGTCCAGCCTGAGCCGGTACTCCGCCTGCCTCACCTTCCCGATCGGCAGTTCCTGCAGGAGAATTTGCACCTGGTCGCAGAAATCAACGGCATCGAGGGCGAGCCCGACTCCATCTTCCGAAAGCTTTCCTATCGCCTGAAGCTGCTGTTCTTCCCGCTCACCGGCTTTTCGCACTGTCCCCTCTGCCCGGACGCCCGCAAGCCACAGCTGCATCTGGCGGAAGCCTTCGCTTTCCGCTTGTAGTTTGGTTCTCAGTTCAATCAACTCGGCTTCGAGCCCCGCGGCCGCCTTTTTCGAGGCGTCCAACTCCAACTCCAGCCTTTTCATCTTCTCCGCATCCAGCATCGCCTGCTCGCGCAACCGGTTCAGTTCCCTCAGCCGTTCAGCATCGTTCGGCCGGATCGTAACCACTGCGCCGGAAGCACTGCCGCCGCCGGAGACCGTCTCGTCTGCACAGGCCTTCCCGACACTGCACACCACGAGAATGCTTAAGATAAACCCGAAAGTGCATTTTCGCAAGCGTAAATCGTTAAAAAAGCGATATTTTCTCATTTTTCTCACTTTTTTACCCCCTTTTGTCCGCGATAATGGGCATTTATCATTCCGAAACGACGATTTTTCCGCCGTTTTTTGCGGTAGGAATCACGATAAACGGCATCCAACGTGCTTTCTTCCGCGCTTTCCGGCCCTTTTTCCGGCCCGGCGAGGTGCCTGCGCGGCTCCGGCGGCGGAGGGGGGTCCTCCCCTTCCCGATCCGCGGGCTCCTTCTTCCGGCATCCGCCGGCGACGATCAGCGCGGCTTCAAACAGCAGCCAGGTCGGCACCCCGAGCATCAGCTGACTCACAATGTCCGGCGGCGTCAGGATCGCCGCCAGGATGAAGATCAGAGTCACCGCGACGGGACGACTCCGGCGCAGCGTCGAAACTTCGACCACGCCGAACTTCACGAGGAACACCATCACAACCGGCAGCTGGAACATGACACCGAAGCTCAGCGCAAGCAGGGAAACGAGATTCACGAAACTGCCGATCCCGATCACCGGGGCAAGCGACTCGGACGCGAAGCCGGCGGAAAAACGCATCATGAGCGGCGTGACCAGGAAAAGCCCGATCGCCGCACCCGCGAGAAACAGCAGCAGCGCCGCGCAGACGGCTTTCCGGCATGCGCGCCGTTCATGTTCATACAGGGCCGGCGCAACGAAACGCGCCAACTGCCAGAGAATGACGGGCATGGCGGCGAGAACCGCCAGGAGCAGCCCGAGCTTCAGCTGCACCAACAGCGGCTCCATCGGAGAGAAATAGTTGAGCTTGAGCTCCGGCGGGCAGGTGAACCGCACCAACCAGCCCAATACCGGCACTGCGGCGAAAAACCCCGGAATCAGAAATACGGCAACCGCCGCGACGCTGCGCCACAATACTTGCCGCAGAGCCTCGAGATGAGTGAGGAAGCTCGAATCGGAGTCGCTCATTCGTCTTTCTTGTCGTACTCGGGAAGCTGTTTCTCGGGCGGCGGCGTCTTCTTCCCTCTCTTCGTCTCCTCTTCGGAGAAACTCTCTTTCACTTCATCGACCACCGAGTCGCGGGCGTTCTTGAATTCCCGGGAAGCACGCCCGAGGGCGCGTGCGACTTCAGGAATCCGCCTGGCCCCGAAGAAGAGCAGCACCACACAGAAAATCACAATCAGTTCCGTCCAGCCGATGCCCATGCCCAATCTCCTTATTCTGTTACAGGTAACTCTTGAAACTCGTCCACAGATCGCGGGCGAACCGCTCCTCCGGACAGGATTCCGGATCGAACGACTCCAACAGCCGGGCGATTTCCGCGACCTCCACCTCATACTCCTCCGGCAGAACCACGGGATTCTCCGGCATCGGGCCCGCAGCAACTGCAAACAGCCGCTCAGTCAGTGTACCGATGCAGATCAGCTTCACGCGGCCGGCACCCGGATGGACGGTCAGCGGCTTCCCCTCCGCCCGCAGTTTGCAGAAGGTCGACACGACCGAGTTGTAGAACGGCCTGCCGCCGGGGCCGAACGCATTCGGAATCAGGACGCCGGCTGATTCGATTCCGGCTTCGGCCGCGGTGATGTCAAAATGCGCGCGCCCGTCCCGCTTCGATGCGTGATAGGCGCTCTCTTTCGCCTCATGCGTCGTGGAGCAGAACACCATGCGGCAAAGCGACGGCGTGCGGCGGGCCGCTTCAGCGACCGCCGCCGTCAGCGCCATATTGGTCCGGTACAGCGCATCCGGGTCATCGCCACGACTCTCTCCCGCAAGGTGAACCACTGCTTCGCAGCCCGCGAGACGCTCCTCCGGCAACCCGCCTTCGAAGTCCCGCCGCACGATGCGGACGGCCTCAAATCCGGGCTCCAGATCGACCCGGTCCGCAAGTGCGCGGCCGATGAACCCGGCTGCACCGGTGACTGCGATACGGCGACTCATCGTTTCTGCGCGTCCTTCTGTTCCCGGACCGGGATGAATTCGATGAAATCGATCTCGGCGCGGCTGGTCGAACCGGAATACTGGCTGTTTGCGCCGACACTGATGATGAAGTACGAATCCGGCATCTTGCCGTACGCCCTGCGGTAATCCTCTACGACGTTGTGCTCCTCCGTCACCCAGACGCCCGCCGGAGTCGTCCGGTTGCGGACGGTTTTATGGCTGACGGTCATCATGCCCGCCGCATATTTCCGCAATCCGCTGTGGCCGACCGGGGTATTCACCTCCCAGCGGTAGCCGACACAGCGCTGCTTCAGCAGTGTACCGTCGCCGAAATAAACGACGACGGCCTGGTCGTCGGGATCCTCCTCGCCGGCTTTCAGTGCGATCGGCTTCACGACCCGCCAGCGCCAGCGCATGACCGGTGTTTTCGTGAGGTCGACCTTCGACGGGGCCGCAAGCATGACACCGGTCGCCTTATCGGCCTCCACAACCATGACCTTGCCCTTAGAGGCGGTCGGCTCGGAACCGATGTAGAAACGGGTCCGCGGCACAAGGAACCGGCTGCCGTCGAATTTCCAGTCATTCTCCAGCGTTTTCGGGTCGGTGAACTCCGTGCACCAGGCCGCATCGGCCGACGGCTTCGCGTCGTCGGAAACCGCCGCCGGCTCCCCGGCAGCAGGGGCGGGGGGAGCCGCCGCCACAAACAGGAACGGAGCGGCAAAAGCCGCCATCCCGATCAAAATCCACTTCATTTCAACTCTCCTTCCTTCATACGCATGGGCCGTCATCGCGGCTTCTCCTCTTCCGCTTTATATTTTCTGTAACGCTTCATGATCCTCGTCACGTAGCTCTTCGTACCTGGAATCGTGATCCGCTCGATCACACCGCCGTCTCTCCGCGACGGTTTCCACTTTTCCGAACGGCTCTCGCCCGCGTTGTAACGCGCCAGCGCGAGCTCGGTGGCATTCCGGTACGCCGCATATTTCCGCATGCCGTACGCGAGATACCAACAGCCGATCTCCAGATTCACAGCCGGATCGTACAGCGCATTCGCATCCGGCGCCTTTCTGCCGTTCAGCCTGCTCCACTCCGCCGCGGCCCCGGAGGGCAGCACCTGCATCAGCCCGACTTCCCCGGCCCTGCCGCGGACAAACGGATCGAAGCGGCTCTCCTGGAACACGACCGCGCGCACAAGCTGCGGATCGAGCCCGTTCCGGCGCGCAGCGGCACCGATCTCCTTCGCAAACCGGGTGTCGTCCACCACAAAATCGCGCAGCTCCTCCCGGAACCAGAACGCCGCCAGAATGAATGCCAGCAGCACAACCCCGAAACACCGGAGAAGGAGTATCACCCTCCGCCGGTTCAATCGCGCCGGCCTTCCGGCAGCTGCGCCTTGATGTCCGGCGGAACCGGATCCGGCGGCGCGATCCGTTTCTTCGCCTGCAGCTCCAGATAACGCGCGAGGCGCTCGGCGAGCGAACGGGAAACCGCCAGTTCGAGGATGACCCGGCTGCCGTCCGGCATAATCTTCAACTGCTGCAGGAACTCCCTGCCGAGCGCGGGATCATCCGAAAAAAGCAAAGAGGCCCCAAGCTGCAGATAGGCGGGGACCAGAAGCGCGAACTGCCGGGCGTTCCGGGCATTGTCGCATTGAGCGGCGGCATCGAGCCGCCATGAATCGCCGTCTCCGATCACATTCAGTTCAGCAAAAACGGTATTCACGCCCTTCAGCATCGCATTGCCGAAATCGGCGCGACTCTTCTTCGTTCCGGCGAGAATCGTGCCGACATCGACGAAACCCCAGGCGAGCGGTTCGCCTTTCGGCGTGACAAGCGGCGTTTTCCGCTGCTCCGCCGGGACGGCCAGAGCAGTGAGGAAGGGAGCAATGTACCTGCGGTCCGTCGCAAGAACGGCCCGGGGTCCGAGGTAGGCCACGCCGACGGTGATCCGGTTGCCCGGGATCGACTCATCGGTCCGGAGGCAATAGAGCTTGCGGCCCGCCTCCCCCTCAATTGAAAAACGGCTGCCGAACCGGCGGAGGCGCTGCGCCAGCTCCGGCTCCGGCACGGAAGTCTCCGCCAGCAGCCCGCGCAGGCGGGACCCGCCGCCGACAAACAGGAGATCCGTGCAGTCGGAGAGCCGGAGATTGTAATTGCGTTCGAAATCCTCCAGAAACACCCGCGCATCGGAGCGGCTCCCTGTCAGATTCTTAAAGTAGGTCAGTTTCTGAAGTGCTTCCGCGTCAACGGAAATCACATATTCGGCCCCGGCCGGAACGAAATTCAGCAATTCCCCCCCCGCATTCGCGGAGAACACCGCGAATGCGAGAAGAAAAAGTCCGAACCGGAACCGAATCAGATGCATCTGTCACCCCTGCGGCGCTTCCGCGGCCGGCTTCTCCTGCCGTTTCGGAAGCTTGACCTCGATGTGAAGTTCACGAAGCTGCTTGAGCGAAACCTCCGCCGGCGCATTCATCATCAGATCCTGCGCCTGCTGGTTGAACGGGAATGCGATGACCTCGCGGATATTCGGCGAACCGGTCAGCAGCATAACCATGCGGTCGACGCCCGGGGCGATACCGCCGTGCGGAGGCGCGCCGAGCTTGAACGCGTTGATCATGCCGCCGAACTTCTCATCGACCACGCTGCGGTCATAGCCGGCGATCTCGAACGCCTTGTACATGATATCCGGACGATGGTTGCGGATCGCACCGGACGAAAGCTCGATGCCGTTGCAGACAATGTCATACTGATACGCGAGGATATCGAGCGGATTTTTGTTCAGCAGCGCATCCATGCCGCCCTGCGGCATCGAGAACGGGTTGTGCGAGAAGATGATCTGCCCGGTCTCCTCGTCTTCCTCGAACATCGGGAAGTCGACGATCCAACAGAACTTGAACACGTTCGGATCGATAAGCCCGAGCTGGCGCCCGAGCTCCGGAATGACCGCCCCGCCGATCTTCTGGACAATTTTCTTCTTGTCCGCGAGGAAGAAGAGCGCGTCGCCGGGTTCAACCTTGCCGGCTTCCTTCAGCGCTGCGACGATCTCCGGGGTCAGGAACTTCACGATCGGGCTCTTCTCGCCCTCTTCGGTCCAGATGATGTAGGCCATGCCCTTCGCGCCGTTCTCCTGCGCGAATTTAATGAGGTCGTCGAAGAATTTGCGCGGCTTGCCGGCAACATTCGGCGCCTTGATCGCGCGGACCACGCCGCCCTTTTCGACGGTTCCGGCGAACGCCTGGAACCCGCAACCGCGGAAGTGTTCGGTCACGTCGATCATTTCAAGCGGGTTGCGCAGATCCGGCTTGTCCGAGCCGA
This sequence comes from Lentisphaeria bacterium, assembly GCA_018265615.1. Lineage (GTDB taxonomy): Bacteria > Verrucomicrobiota > Lentisphaeria > Victivallales > Victivallaceae > Victivallis. The sequence continues at coordinate 13,506 of JABLYX010000073.1, read as the reverse complement.
AGCGGTCCATCGCCTCAAGGTACGGCAGCCGCACGAACGGCGGCTTCGAGAACTCCTTCGTGCTGAACTTGCCGAAGACATCCTCAAGCAGCCCTTCGATCACCGCGAAAATGTCGTCCTGCCCGACAAAGCTCATCTCGACGTCGAGCTGGTAGAATTCGCCGGGGCTGCGGTCGGCGCGCGCGTCCTCGTCGCGGAAGCACGGCGCGATCTGGAAATAACGGTCGAACCCCGCGACCATCAGCAGCTGCTTGAACTGCTGCGGAGCCTGCGGCAGCGCGTAGAACTTGCCGGGATGCAACCGGGAGGGCACGAGATAGTCGCGCGCGCCTTCCGGGCTGCTCGCGGTCAGAATCGGCGTCTGGAACTCGTTGAACCCCTGCGCGGTCATATAGCGGCGGATCTCGGCGATAACCCGGCTGCGGAGGATGATGTTCTTATGCAGGTCGTCGCGGCGCAGGTCGAGGAAACGGTATTTGAGCCGCATCGCCTCGGGCGCCTGGTCGTCTTTCGCAACCTGGAACGGGATCACGTCGGCGTCGCCGAGGATCTCCATATCGGTCGCCTGCACTTCGATTTCGCCGGTCGCGAGCTTCGGGTTCACCGTCTCGGCCGAACGCGCGACCACCTTGCCGTCGAAACGCACGACGGTCTCCACGCGCCAACGGTCGAGCGCCTGGTAAAACGCGCACTCCGGATCGATCACGACCTGCGTGATGCCGTAGTGGTCGCGCAAGTCGATGAAAATCACGCCGCCGTGGTCGCGGACACTGTGGATCCATCCGGAGATACGGACACTCTTGCCGACCTCGGATTTGCGAAGCTCCCCGCAGGTGTGGGTGCGATAGATGCTCATCTCAGAAAGTTCCTTGAATCGTTTGATTTATTGGTGTATAGTCTCTATTGTAAACTAATATAGCACGGTTTTATCAATTTAAAAGCGGGGATTTACACCATGTGGCGTGATCGTATCGTAAAAGCCGGCGGCTTCCTGCTGGTAGTCGGCTTTTTTGCCCTGATGATGTATCTGATGTATCAAATGTGGGGCTGTTTCGTCAAAGGCGACAAATCCGGAGCCGTTTTCAACTTTCTGCTCGGCGTCGCATGCGCAGCTGTGGAGGGAGGGCTTTTCGTGCGGTTGTATCTCCGGGATATTTCTGACGGAATCGTCGACGCCCTGCTCGCCCCGAAGCGGTGGCGCGACAAGCCCGCGCCGCTCGTGGGGCCGATCGAAGCGCTCATCAAGCAGGAGAAGTACCTTGCGGCGCTCGACCGGGTGGACAAGCTGATCGGGGAGTCGCCCGAGGTGCCGCTGCTGTGGGTCATCCGGTTCGACCTCTTCCGCAAATACCTCGGGCTCCCGGACGAAGCGCTCCGAACCGCGGAAAAGTACCTGATCCGCCCGAAGCGGGAGCGTTCCGACCAGAACGCCCAGCTTGTGCTGCGCTATGCGGAGCTCTCGCGCGAGCTCGGGCTTTTCGACCAGGCGGAACGTCAGCTCCTTTACGAGCTGAAGCGCATCGGAACCGGCTACACCCGTCTCGAGCGGAAGATGCTCGAAAACATGCTGAACGCCGTCCGCGAATCAAGAAACGGCATCGTCGCGGGAGAAGCCTGCTGGAAACCGTGAACCCGGCGCAGCCCCCTCCCGCCGCAGAAAGAAACCGCCCCGGAACACAGGCGTTCCCGGAGCGGCCGGAGGCGGAACTTTTTTTACAGCGCGCGGTCCCAGTATTTGCGGACCACCTCCTGCCCGTTACGGCGGATTGCGCTTTCGACCTCCTCGACGCTGCGTGAATCGTTCAGCGTGAACTGGCCGACATCCTCGTCGGCGAGCAGCGCATAACCGCCCGGAGTCACCCGCGAAGCGGCGCTCATGTTGTCGGCGCAAAGCTGCACCATGCGGTCGCGGAAATCAGGGCTCTCGCGCGTGGAAATGGTCATGCCGCACTCCGGGAACACAATGCGGAACGCGAGCATCATGAGTTCGAGCTCCTCATCACCCACCGGGTGCGCGGGCTGGAACCCGCCGTCCGTCGCCGTGATGCGCGGGAACGCAAACTGCACCTTGCTCTCAAAGCAGTGCTTCTGCAGGTAGATCGCATGGGCGCCGAGGCTCGCCGCCTCCATGCGCCACTCGTCGAGGCCGAGCAGGAACGCCATGCCGAGATTGCGCATCCCGGCCTTCCCTGCGCGCAATTGGCTCCAGACCCGGAAATCATAGACCCGCTTCGGTCCGACCGGATGCAACTCCCTGTAAAGCTCCCGGTTGTAGGTCTCCTGAAAGAGCGTGAGCCCTTCGTAGCCCGCGTCGAAAAGCTTCCGGTACCCCTCCTCCTCCTGCGGCGCGATCTCGAGGCTCAGGTACGAAAACCTCTCCTTCAGCATCCGGCCGACTTCGCAGAGAAAATCGACGTTCATGCGGACCGGGTCTTCGCCGGCCACGATCAGCAGGGAGTCGATGCCCATCGCGAGAATCGCGTCGGTCTCCTGCCGGATCTCATCCAGCGTCAGGCTTTTGCGCTCATATTTATGGCGGATGCTGAAGTCGCAGTATCTGCAGCCGTTCACACAGCTGTTCGAAATATACAGCGGCGCATAAATCGTCACCGTTTTGCCGTAGTAACGGCGGCGGCACTTCTGCGACACCTCGCGCATCTGCGGCAGGAACCGCATCGCCGCCGGCGAGATCAGGTTCAGCAGATCGAAGTAACTGCGCTTCTCTTTCGCAAGCGAATTCAGAACCGCCTCCGGCGTGGCGGAGTCGATCATGCGGCGGATTTCAGCTTCGGAAAATTTGAGTTCAGGAAACATATTCGCCTCCCCTTTACCGGAAAATGTCGAACGTGTTCTGCGGACTCGTGGCCGAAGCGCCCGAAATCACGGCCGGAGGACCGGCCTGCACGCCGAGTTCAGCCGCGCGGATCGCCAGGCGGAACGCCTCGGCCATCTTCGCCGGATCGTCCGCCGCCGCTACCGCCGTGTTGATGAGCACCGCATCCGCGCCGAGCTCGATCGCGGCGGCGGCATGCGAAGGCAGCCCGATCCCCGCGTCGACCACAACCGGAATGTTCGACTGCTCGACGATGATCTCGAGCATGGCCTGCGTGCGCAGCCCCTGGTTCGAGCCGATCGGTGCGCCGAGCGGCATCACGGCTGCCGTGCCGCACTCCTCGAGTCGCCGTGCGAGCACCGGGTCGGCGTTGATGTACGGCAGCACGACGAGCCCCATGCCGACCATCTGCTCCGCTGCTTTCAGTGTTTCGACCGGGTCCGGCAGCAGGTAGTGCGCATCGGGGTGGATTTCGAGCTTGATCCAGTTATACCCGGCAGCCTTGCCCAGCTTTGCAATGCGGACCGCCTCTTCCGCGTTGCGCGCGCCGGAGGTGTTCAGCATGATTTCAATCTTCGAACGGTCGATCGCGCTCAGAATGTCGTCCGCTTCCGGAACAGCGATGTCGACGCGTGTCAAAGCAGTCGTGACCAGTTCGGTTCCGGAGGCCTCAAGCGCAGCCGCAAGCTGCTGCTTCGATGCGAACTTGCCGGTACCGAGAAAGAAACGGCTGTTGAATTTCTTTCCGGCGATAACGAGATCTTTCATGATGACAACTCTTCCCTATGTTGGGCGCTTCTTTACGGTTCTTCTCCGAGGAGGAGCGCAATTACAGTGTTTGCTTCCATGGCGGCCGCGATGCCGACCCGCGGCGAAAACGGTTCAAGGGCCCCGTCTCCCACGCCGCTTTCAAAATCCCCGGCGACATACAGCTTGCCGCCGGCCATCCGGCGCAGGTGGAACGCATTGCTCCGTCCCCAGCCGCCGAGACCGCTCGCGGCGACGACCGTCTTCCCGGCCGCCGTCATCGTGCGGATCAGCATCTGCTTCGCGGTGCCCGAATCGAACGCCTCGACCACGACATCGCATGCGCCGAACAGTCCGGCGGCGTTTCCGGCGGTCACTTCAAGGTCGAGCAGCACGAGCTCCAGCTCCGGCGCGATGCGCCGCAGGTTCGCGCCGAGCGCCTCGACCTTCTTCATGCCGACCTGGTCCGCGAAGAAGAACTGGCGGTTCAGGTTGCTCCCGGCAACCCGGTCGAAATCGGCAATGACAAGCCTGCGGATTCCGGAACGGACAAGGTGCATCGCACAATTCGAGCCGAGCCCGCCCGCACCCGCAATGCCGATTTCCGCGCGGCTGAGAATGTCGCGGGCGGCCGGAGAAAGATATGGATTGACCTCCATGGCCCGTCAGCCTCCGGCAACGATCCGGAACACGTTCAGGAAGTCCCGCTCCCGCAGGACGATCCCGAGCCCGTCCGCGTCGAGGATCTCATCGTTCACCTCCGCGACGACCTCGGCCGCCTTGAAGTTCCGCTTCGCGAGGAATTCCGCAACCGTCGTCCCGGCGGGAACTTCCTGCGGTGTGCCATTGAAACAGATTTCCATCCCGCCCCCTTCCGGATTGGATTCAAAACTCCTTATAAAATAGCACGTTTCCCCGTTTTTTCAATGGAGAAACACCGGGCGGGGAGCAAAGAGAGGCTGCGGCAGGAAAAAGTTTTTCAGGGGAAAGCCGGGAGAAAAAGCGGAACGCGGCAGGAAAAAGCCGGGGAATCCGCGGATTCCCCGGCTCATCATATTCCGGAAACCGGTCAGAAACTGTCGGCGATGTAATCGACCGCGTTGCGGAAGAACACCACGCCTTCCCCCTCCCGTGCAAGTTTTCCGGCGGCTTTGTCAGCCGTCCAGCTCGGCGAGTTGTAGGGAGAGAGGAACGCTTCCGGGTGCGGCATCAGTCCGAAGATGCGGCCGGTCGGGTCGCAGATTCCGGCGATGGAGCGGAGCGAACCGTTCGGGTTCGCCGGAAACTCGGTTGCGATGCTTCCGTCGGCATTCACATATTTCACCGCCGCGAGATGGCGCGCTTCCAGTTCGTTCAACACGCATTCATCGGCGACGAACTTGCCTTCGCCGTGACGCAGCGGCAGGCGGATCTTGTCGATCCCCTTCGTGAAAACGCAGGGCGACTGCGGATCGGCCTTCAGGATGCACCAGTCGTCGCGGAAGACGCCGGAATCGTTGTGAGCCAACGCAACGGTCTGCGTGAAATAGTCGCCGCCGAGCGCCGGAACCATGCCGAGGCGGGTCAGCGTCTGGAACCCGTTGCAGACACCCATCACAAGCTTGCCGTCGGCCACGAACTTCTCAAGCTGCTCGCGCAGCCGGAACTTGACCCGGTTCGCGAAAATCGTGCCGGAGCCGAGGTGGTCGCCGAACGCGAATCCGCCGATGAAGATCAGGAACTGGTATTCGTCGAGCGTATGCTTTCCCGCGATCAGGTCGTTGAGGTGCACCAGTTCGGGCGTTGCGCCGACGAACCTGCACGCCGCCGCGGTCTCGCGCTCGCAGTTGAGCCCGAACCCGGTGATGACCAGAACTTTGACGTCAGATCTTTTCATGTATGCTATCCTGAATTTTAGGTGTGGTAATCCGCGTTGATTTTGACGTAGTCGTATGAGATGTCGTTCGTCCAGACCCAGTAGTTCTCATCGCCGTCATGCAGATCGACCGAAACGGTGAATTCCCGCTTGCGGACGATATCGACGAGATCGGCTTCCGGAGTTCCGGCGTCGCCGCCCTCCTTCACGACCGGCACGCCGTCGTAAAAGATGTCGACCTTCTCCGGCTTGAACTTCGCGCCGGAGTATCCGAGCGCGGCGACCACGCGGCCCCAGTTCGGGTCGCCGCCGAACCAGGCGGTCTTGCAGAGCAGCGAATTCGCGACCGATTCGGCGCAGAGCTTCGCATCCTCTTCCGTCCGGGCGTTGAAAATCTCAATATTCACGAATTTCGTCACACCCTCGCCGTCCATGACCATTTCACGCGCGAGCTGCTGCATGACCGCGAGCAGCGCTTCGCGGAAGGCGGCGGCGTTCGGGGTTCCCGGCGCAAGCTCCACGCCGGAAAGGCCGTTCGCCATCGCGATGACCGTGTCGTTCGTGCTCATGTCGCCGTCGATCGTGATCCGGTTGAACGATTCGCCGACATTCTCCTCGATCATCTCGGAAAGCAGCGCGTTCGGAATCTTCACGTCCGTCGTGATGTAGCAGAGCATCGTCGCATGCGGAACCTTGAGCGACGGGTCGATCATGCCGGCGCCCTTCGTCATCGCGCCGATACAGCAGACCACGCCGTCGAGTTCGAGCTCGACCGCGATCGACTTCGGAACGGTGTCCGTGGTCATGATCGCTTCCGCGGCGAGCCGCCCGCCGTCGTCGGAGAGCGCCGCCACCGCCAGGTCGATCCCCTTTTTGATCGTCCCCATCGGCAGTTGGGTGCCGATCCGGCCGGTCGAGGAGACCACCACGTCGGAGGGGTTGATCCCGAGCTTGTTCGCGGCCAGCACACAGGTCGATTCGGCGTTGGCCAGGCCGGTTTCGCCGGTACACGCGTTCGCGTTGCCGGAGTTGATGACAGCGGCGCGGATCGTGTCGGTGGTGAGGACCCGCTTGCGGCAGACCTGAACCGGCGCGGCCGCAAACGTGCAGCTCGTGAACGCCCCCGCGAAGTTCGCGGGCACGTCGCTGACCAGCATCGCGAAATCGGGAGCGCCGCTGCGCTTGAATCCGGCGGTGACTCCCGCCGCCCGGAATCCGCGCGGCGTGGTGACGGAGCCGTTGGGAATGCGTTTGAAACTACTCATCGATCTTATCTCCGTAGGTTGCTTTTACGTTGATCGCGATTCCGCCGCGCGGGCGGAAACGGCCGATGACCTCGGCGCGGCGCGGGGAGCAGGTGCTCACCACGGCGTCGAGAATGGTGTTCACCGATTCCTCATGAAAGGTATTCGTGTTGCGGAACGAGTACAGATACAGCTTGAGCGATTTGCTCTCGATGCACTTCCTGTCGGGCACGTAACGCACGGTGATGTGGCCGAAATCGGGCTGGCCGGTCACCGGACAGAGCGAGGTGTACTCCGGGCAGTCGAATTCAATGGTGTAATCGCGGTCGGCGTAGACGTTCTCAAACGCCTCAAGCTTCGCCTCCGCGGGGGATGTCGGGTAGTTGCGTTCCGAGGCGGACAGAAGCGTCAGGCTGCGGAACCGTTCCCGGGTCTTTTCGGGGTTCATATCGGTCCTGTTTTGTAATGAGTTCGTTATTTCAAGACATTTCCCTATAAAATAGCATCTTTTCGGAGTATTTTCGATATTAAAGCGAAAAAATGAGAAATTTTTTCTTGAATTTTGCCGGATCAGTCATTATATTGCTCCAAGATATAGGAAAAAACGATATTCGTTTGAACGGCAATTCTGTTCGTAAATCAAATTGTGAGGGATGAACCAAATGAAATTCCGTAAGACAGTTCTGGCGTCGGCGATTTTCGCTGTGATGGTGGTCGGTGCCGTTTCCACGCAGGCCGCGGATGACGCCTGGGTGATGAAGCCGGTGGAAAAGCTCGGCCGCGGCATCGCGAACGTCGCGTTCGGACCGTTGGAAATCCTGATGAAGGGATATGATGTCACGCAGGAGATGGGGGGCATCGCCGGCCTGACTTACGGACCTCTGAAGGGTGTCTGCTTCACAATCGCCCGCGAGGTGGTCGGCGTGGTCGACATCGTGACTTTCCCGTTCCCGCTGCCGGGCTGCCCGGACGATCCGAACGACGCGGGCTGGGGCTACGGACCGATCATGCGTCCGTCGTGGGTGGTGGACATCCAGCACAACTGGGGCGATTTCGTCTACGATACGGACATGATCGTTTCCTCCGATTACTGACCGGGAAAATCTGTTTTGAAAACGCTTCCGGAACCGTAATGGTTCCGGAAGCGTTTTTTTATTTTTCGCGGTTTCCGAGCCGCCCCGAACGCTTGAAAGAGATCTGTTGTTGTGATATATTACCGACTTTGAATTGAGAAAACACCGAGGCGACTCCCTCACCAACTTTGGACTGCGAATTATGAGTTTTTCCTGCGGATTCGTCGGGTTGCCGAACGTCGGCAAGTCCACCTTGTTCAACGCGTTGTGCAAAGGCGGGGCCGAAGCGGCCAACTTCCCGTTCTGCACGATCGAGCCGAACACCGGAATTGTGCCGGTGCCGGACGAGCGGCTCCAGGTTCTCTCCGACCTCGAAAAATCCGGGCGGATCGTTCCTTCCACGCTGAAGTTCATCGACATCGCCGGGCTTGTGAAGGGCGCAAGCCAGGGACAGGGGCTCGGCAACCAGTTTCTCGGGCACATCCGCAGCGTCGATGCAATCGCGCATGTGGTGCGGCTCTTTGAGGACGGCGACGTCGTGCACGTAGACGGCAGGGTCGACCCGGTGAACGACCTCGACGTGATCCTGACCGAACTCATGCTCGCGGATCTTGAGTCGCTCGAAAAGCGCCGGGACAAGGCGCACAAGCTCGCCCGTGCGAACGATCCCGATGCGAAACTCGAATATGAACTCATCAAATCGCTGGCGGACCAGCTCGCGGACGGCCGGATCCCGGAATACGACAAAAGCAATCCGAAGCTCGCCGACTGGGTGAAGGGATACGGCCTCCTGTCGATGATGCCCGCATTCGTCTGCGCAAACACCGATGAAGAGAGCTTCCGCAGCTTCGACAGCTCCGACAAGGCGAAGGCGCTCGTTGCATTCGCGGCGAAACACGGCATGGAGGTCGTTCCCGTCTGTGCCAAACTCGAGGAGGAGCTCGGGCAGCTCGACGACGAAGAGGCCGCGATGTTCATGGAAGAGCTCGGAATCAGAGAAACCGGCCTCTCCCGCGTGATCCGTACCGGCTACCGGCTGCTCGACTACATCACATTCTTCACCGCCGGCCCGATGGAATCGCGCGCCTGGACGGTGACACGCGGAACGCCGGCCCCGCAGGCGGCAGGAAAGATCCACACCGACCTCTGCCGCGGATTCATCCGCATGGAGACCGTCTCCTACGGGGATCTCGTCGCGGCCGGAGGCTGGGCGAAGGCGCAGGCGGCCGGAAAACTGCGGATCGAGGGCAAGGATTACCTGGTTCAGGACGGCGACGTGATCCACGTCCGTTTCTCGGTTTAGCGGTGATTTCATATGTAAAATCCGTTCAGGGGGAACGGATTTCCCGGTTCCTGAATTGAAAAAAGATAAAAACAGTATATATTATTATTCCCCGGCAAACAGGTGCGGCGGGGCGCAGGGTAAGCAAGTACAACAACATTGACGATAGAGGTTCAAGTATGGCGAAAAAGAAAACCAGTCTTGTCTTCGAGGGCAAGGATAAAGAATATTACGATGCCCTGATGCATGCCCGGGACATCGTGACCCACCAGATGCGGTATCACGCCGAAGATGCGCTCGATTGCAGCAATGCCGACAAACGCGGCGTGACGACCCATATGGCGGATGTCTCCAGTGACAACTCGCGTCATGAAATGGAACTCAAGATGCTGACCGAAGAAGGCAACGTCCTGCAGCTGATCGAAGACGCGCTGCAGCGTCTGGCCGACGGCGAATACGGCCATTGCCAGGAGTGCGGAGAGATGATCTCCGAGGGGCGGCTCAAGATCCGCCCGTACGCGGTTTTCTGCGTAAAGTGCAAATCCCGGCATGAGCAGACGAGGTAACTTCGTGTCTTTCTGGAAACCCGGGGCGCTGGAGCCGAAATCACGGCGGGAATATCTGGTTCTCGGCTGGGCTCTGGGCCTCGGACTTTTTGTTCTTGCGCTGGACCAGCTGACTAAAATCATTGTAGTGCAGCGTTTTACTTTAGGCGAAAGCCTGCCGGTCCTGCAGCCTTTCTTCTCGCTGACCTATGTCCGCAACGAAGGGGCGGCATGGAGCATCCTGACCGGTCACGGCTGGTTCCTGCTGCTTGTCGCCCTGCTGGTGACGGCGGCTGTGATCCGCTTTTTCCGCCACCTGACAGAAAAGTGTCCCGAGCGTTATTTCGCGCTGCTCCTCGTACTCGCCGGCGTGGCCGGCAATTCGATCGACCGGATCTGGCGCGGCGCGGTCGTGGACTTCCTCGACTTCCACTGGTACGACCGCTTCCGCTGGCCGGTGTTCAACGTGGCCGATATCGCAATCTGCGTCGGAGTCGGGCTTTTCATCCTGTCGACCGTGTTGCGGCCGTCGAAGAAGAAAGAGGAGGAGCCGCCGCAGGCAGCTTGAATTTCCACTCTCCCGATGATACTGTAACTCCCGTTCAAACCTGAGCGGGAGTTTTTTTATGAAGATCATTCGAATCGAAACAATGCGGGAACTCGAACACCGGACCATCGAATCCGGCGTACCGGGCTATGAACTCATGCGCCGCGCCGGTGAAGGTGCGGCGGAGGAGATCCGGGAGTATATGCGCGGCAGGGAGTTCCGCCGCGCGGTCATTCTGGCGGGACACGGGAACAACGGCGGCGATGCGCTGATCGCCGCGCCGCTGCTCGGTCTGCCCGCCGTCGTCTACACAACAGGACCGCTCGATGCACTGCGCGGCGAAGCGGCCGAAGCTGCGCGCAACCTGCCCCGGACAGTTCCGGTCGAACTTCACGACACACTGTCCGCCGCCGATTTCCGGCGCGGCGACCTGATCGTGGACGGTCTGCTCGGAACCGGCTTCACCGGTGAACTCCGGCCGCAGCTCCGCAACTGGATCGCGGCGGCGAACAACTCCGGCTGCCCGGTCATGGCGATCGACCTGCCCTCCGGGATCAACGGCGACACCGGCAGGGCCGACTCCGGCATCGCGATCCGGGCGGAGCTGACCGTCACCTTCGGGTATCCGAAGCGCGGCCACTTTCTGGCGGACGGCCCCGCCGCCTCCGGGCGGCTGCGCCTCATCGACATCGGACTGGCGGCCCCGGATGCCGAAGTTGAATCCGACGGAGAGGCATTCTTCGCCGCCGACGCAGCAAAGCTGCTCGCGCCTCCCGCATTCGACACCTATAAGAACCGCCGGGGGCGGCTGCTGATTGCGGCCGGATCGGCGGATTACAGCGGCGCGGCGGTCCTCGCCTCGTGGGCCGCGCTGCGGGCAGGGGCCGGAATCGTGCGCCTGGCAATTCCGGCGCGCCCGTACGCGGCGCTGCCGGGAGCACTCATCGTACGCGAGCTCCGGAACGCGGAAGGGTGCTTCGACAAGGAGTCGCTGCCGGAGCTCGAAACGATGATGGGGCAATCCGATGCGGTCGCCGCCGGATCGGGCTGGAATTCCGGCCGCGGAATCGGCGCGGTGCTTTCGAAACTGCTCGAATTCCCGGGAGCGCTGCTGCTCGACGCGGACGCCCTGAACACCGCCGCGCGCGAGCCGGGACGCTGGATCAGGCGCGAACGGCTGGTCATCACACCGCACCCGGGTGAAGCGAAACGGCTGGCCGACGCATTCGGCATACCGCTTTTCGAGGAACGCACGGAATTCGCGCTCGCGCTCGCCGCCAGGCTCGGAGCCGTAACAGTGCTCAAGGGGCCGCACACCGTGGTCGCCGCCCCCGACGGGCGGTACAGCCTGAATTCATCGGGATGCCCGGCTCTGGCGACAGCCGGATCGGGCGATGTGCTCGGCGGAATCATCGGTGCGCTGCTGGCGGGGAACCCGGAGCAGCCGTATGAAATGGCGAAACTCGGCGTCTTTCTGCATGGCCTCGCAGGCGAACTCGGCGGGCCCGGCCTTATCGCCGACGACCTGCCGCAGCTCGCCGCCCTCGCCGCCGCGCAGGTCAGACAGCCGAGCAGGTGAATCCGAGCCGGTGCAGTATGCCGCGGATTTCCGGCGCGGCGCCGCGAACCGTGAATGCGGGATACTCCCGCCGGACCCGGTAGTTGCCGCGCTGCGCCTCAAATCCGGCTGGCTCTCTTCGCAAATTCCGATCGTCGAAACCGATCTCATAGGTGTGCAGCAGCGCCTGTGCGAGCTGTTGCGCCGGAGGCAGTTCCGGATCAAGCACGATCTCCGGGCTCTCCGGCTCCGGCAGATGTGCCGGGCTCCATCCGGTCAGCTCCGGAATCCCGAAAAACTTCGCCAGCGCCCGGACCGACATCGATGTGCCGTTCGCCTTGCCGTCGGTCGAATACCCGGCGACATGAGGCGTGCCGATCCGGATCATATTCAGCAGCTCACGGTCGATCTCCGGCTCGTTCTCCCAGACGTCGAGAACGGCTCCGGCGATGCGCCCGGACTCCAGCGCCTCCTTCAGCGCGGCGGAGTCGACGGCCTCGCCGCGCCCGCCGTTGAACAGTTGTGCGGCGGGCTTCATCCGCGCGAGGAACGCCGCATCGCAAAGATGGAAGGTCGGATGCGCGCCGCCACGGACCAGCGGCGTGTGGATCGTGACGAAATCGGCTTCCGCCAACAGCTCCGGGAGCGCGGTAAAACCGTCCGGACCTTCCTTTTCCGCACGCGGAGGATCATTCCTGAGAACACGCATTCCGAGCGCTTCACCGAGCGCAGCGACCTTTGAACCGACATTGCCGACGCCGACGACGCCGAGCGTCTTTCCACACAAATCGCCACCGGCGGAGACGAGGGCGCTGCCGACATACTGCGCAACACTCGACGCATTGCAGCCGGGAGCGCTGGTCCAGGTGATTCCGGCTTCCCGCAGATACGCGACATCGATATGGTCGAACCCGATAGTGGCGGTCGCGATGAACCGCACGCGCGATCCCGCCAGCAGCGCTTCATTGCAACGGGTGCGGGTGCGGGTGATGAGAGCATCCGCATCGCGGACGTCACCGGGGGCAATCGCGCCGCCCGGCAGATAGACGACTTCGGCAAACGGCTCGAGAACACCTCTCAAAAACGGAATCTTGTCATCGGCGACGATCTTCATACACAAACTCCAAAAAAATAAAGGCGGCATAGCCGTCGACGGCACCGGCACCCTGCCGGTCGGGTTCCAAGGGCGAAGCGCCTTGGCTGCCGGAGGCAAAGTTGTGCGCGGAGCGAAACAGCTGCCATAGCAAAATCGCAGATTTTGCCGTGCAGCGCACACGGTCTGCTGCGCCGGAGGCGCACAAAGACCGCGCGTGCGCGGAGCGCAGGCATCCGGGCCAAGTGCGAAAATGATATAACAGCAACGTCTTGCGGCATGCGACAAGCCGCAAAGACACGAATATCGCAACAACGTCTTGCGGCATGCGACAAAGCCGCAAGACATTTTTCTGCGTTATACAAGCAAACATGGCTGTGGGATTCGCAGGGGAAATACATTTCCCCCGCACCCCCATTTCTTACACTCATGTGGCGAGCGCAGAGTCGTGGGTTGTTCCCCTCCCGTTCGCGGCGGCGACTCCGTCGCCTTACTTGTCCGCCTGCGGCAGCCAACTCTTCACCGCATGCCCTTGGCATGCTGCGGCAGAGAGCCTTCGCTGCGCTGCGTTCACCTGCGTCGTATTCACTCCTTGCAACGCGCTTCGGCTGCGCCGAACCGCGTTGTTCGTTCACATCCGCTCCGCGGCGCCTACCGCGCTATTTTTCGCCGGGCAACATCGTTGCGGACCAAATTCCGGGCAACATCGTTGCGGACCAAATTCCGGGC
>JABLYX010000072.1 GCA_018265615.1 Lentisphaeria bacterium | reverse complement strand
TCATTGCATTCTTCTGCCTTCATTAATCGAGCTCGAACGTCTTGTCGAGCTTGTCCGCCTGCTGAATCAGGTCGCGGAAATCCGTTTCGTTGTATTGATAGATCGTCTGCAGCTTGCTGACGATGCGTTTGCAGTTGCCGGTTTCGAGGTCGAGCTTCCGGATCGTCCCGTCCACGAGCAGCACGTTGACCGCCCCGTCATGATTGAACGGCCAGTCGGCAACGAGCGGGAGCTTCGGGTTCGATTTCGTGTTGAAGCCGGCGAAATAGATGAACGAGCAGTTGTGAGGGCCGAACGCCTCGGCCGATTCCGCCGGCTCATCCTCGCCCGCGCCCGGGCACACGGTCGCCTTGAACGGCAGGAGCTTCTCCTTGAGCAGCTCGCGGATCCCCTCGATATTTTCGCCCTTCGGATATGCGCCGCCGTGTTTCTCCGCATATCTGGCGAGCGCGTCCTTGAAGAGCTCAAGCGTGATCTGGCATTCTCCGGTCGTATCCGGCTGCGGCTCGGCTTTCTGCCCCGGCAGGAGTTTGCCCGTGCTCTTCAGGTATTCGCGGGCGGCCATGCCGCCGATCGCGGCCGGGAGGATAAGCTGGTTGACGAGCTTGCTCTGGTTGTAGTCGAGGCTGCTGCTGCCGGTCGAGAGGAAGCCGTCCCCCTCGCGGGCGATGACGGTGAGCTGCTCCGGCGTCCAGAAATTCGGATTCACCTCGAATTTGAGCTCGAACTCCTTCATCAGGAGGTTGAACGCCCGCGCATAGCTCTCGTTGTTGTAGATGAAGCCGATGCCGTCGGAGGGGAGCCCTTCGGCAAGGCGCCGGAACTTCCCGCTGTCGGCGAGCCGCTTCTCCGGCATGGTGAACGCCTTTTCCGCCGCGATGCTGCTGAACACGGTGATGCGGTCCCCTTCTGCGAGGATGACCGGCGCGGCCTTCGGGGCCTGCTGCCCGAGGACGGTTCCGAACTGGATCCTTTTCCCGTCCACCCGCGTCCCGGGGAGGAACACGGAGAATTTGCGCATGACGCCGAAGAGCTTTCCGCCCCTGTCCGGGAAAGAGAACATCAGGTGGCTGCCGGAAACCGCCTCTTCGGAGCCGTCCGCCGCGATCGAGGCGAACCGGACGGTCCCCGCGATTCCCGCAAGAAGCTGTTCCGGCGGTTCACCGGCGAATGCCGCGAACCGTTCGTCCTGCAGGAACTGCGAGAGCGTGCTGCTCCCGGCCAGGATTTTATACACTTCATCGGGGCGCACGTCGAATTCAAACGCCGAATCGACCTCCGCCGGGAGCTCGGCCCACGCTTTCGCGACGTTCCGGTTCTCCGCCGCCGGGAAGCTCCAGAGGAACCCCCGGCTGCCGGGCCTGACCGCAAGGTAGGTGCGGTTGCGGAAAAGCAGCGGCTCGTTCTCGCCGGAGATACGGACCGAACTTGCGCCGAACCCCTGCACGTCCTCGATGCCGGAGAGCCGGTAGACCAGCGCCATGTACAGCGAGCCGTCGAGGAGATCGCGGAAGTTCTCCGGCGGCTCCGGCATCGAGGCGAAGCTGTTGAACAGCTGGACCGCGATCCTGTCGGCGCCGTCGAAGACATAGCGCGGGTTCAGAATCTGGTAGTAGCTGCCGCCGGTATTCAGCCGCGCGGCGATCCCGCGGTACTGCGCGGCGTCTTCAGCCTGGGGGGAGGTGGTGCTTTCGCAGCCTGCGATGAAGAAAAACGCGCCCCCGAACAGGGCCGCCGCCGCAAGATTCCGTATTTTCATCATGGTCCTCCACTTTCCTGTCTGTGTGTAACGTTCTGATATCAGAGAATATAAAATACAATCGGCTCCTCCGCAAACCGGAATGGCGCTTTTTTTGAAAAAATCCTCAAATCTTCTTCGGTTTCGGGAGTGTGATCGAGTATGCCGTGTTCGCGAGCGCCATGACCGCCGCGAAGATGAACAGATATCCGACGCCGAACCGCTGCCAGAGCCAGCCGCCGAAGAGCGCGGCCAGCACACTGATGAGGTGGTTCACCGAGATCCCGGTGGTCAGCGTCGCGGTCACTTCGTCCGCCGTGCCGGAGATTTCGCGCACATAGATGCTCGACGCCATCGATGCCGTCGAGATGATCGCGTCGAGCACGTAGGTGGCCATGACCGCCCAGGCCGCGACGCCCGGCGGGAACAGTTTGTCCGCAAAGCCGTAGACCAGGCAGACGAAGAAGAGCACGACGGTGTCGTAGATCATGACGTTGCGGTATCCGACGAGGTCGATCAGTTTGCCGATCAGCGTTCCCGCAAAGATGTTGATGGCGGCGCAGAGGCCGACGAGGAGCGCCATTTCCGCCGTGTCGAGCCCGTAGATCAGGATCAGCACGAACGGCGCGAAGGTCAGGAAGATCTGCTTGCGCGCGCCGTAGAAGATTTCGAGCAGATAATATTTCCGGTATTTGCGGTTGAAGTAGAGGCGGGGCCGTTTGACCTGTCCCGTCCCGATGTTCTTCGGAAAACTCGCGAGGTACATGGCGCCGAGCAGCACGAGGATCACGATCCAGATGAAGTTGTAGAGCGCCGCCTTGCCGATCTGCGGAGCGTATTTCCCGGCGGCGTAGAACACCCCCGCAGCGAACAGCCCGCCGGCCACCTGCCCGAGAAAGCCGATCCCCGCGGTGAGCCCGAGCGAAACCCCGGCTTTGTCGCGGTGCGCGATATGCATGGCGATCGAGTTGCGCGCCGGCATGAAGATGTGTTCGCCCGCGCTCCAGATCGTGACCAGCGCGATGAGTGCGGCATGGTTGCTGCCGACGAACAGCAGCCCCGCGGTTCCGATCATCGCGATGAGCGCGCCGATGCGCAGGATCTTCCACTCGCTCGCCCGGTGCAGCAGCGCGAGGATCACGATCAGCAGCAGTCCCGGCATCTCCCGGAAGAATTCGAGGACGCCGCGCTGCCACTCAGTGAAGTGCTGGATGTCGACGAGGTAGTTGTTCAGCACGCCGTAGAAGCAGTTGTATGCGATGCCGTAGATCAGCACTCCGGCAAAGAAGTTCCGGGTGCCGCGCCCCGGCAGGAAAATGTCGTGGTATTTCCGCAGATAGTCTCTCATCGCTCGAATTGCTCCATGGTGGAAATCTTATAAAATAGCGTTCCATCCGCCGGTTTTCAAGGCGGAAGGGATGGCGCAGCTTGCGGTTTTTTGCGTATTTTTAGATCTGTTCCCCCTTGATTGAATCAGGAATCCATGCTAGAGTATCTTCGTCACCGGAGAAGGTCTCCGTGAAATCATAATCAAATGAGGGAGTAAATCATGAAAAAGTTCTCAGCTGTACTGTTCCTGATGGCGCTGGCTTCGACGACGATCTACGCCGCGTCTTTCCGCGCCGACGTCGCCGGGATGCAGAAAGAGGGCAGGGTCAAGCTGACTCCGGGCAAGGCGGAGGGGATGAACACCGGCCGCCAGACCTGGCGCGGCAAGGAGGACCAGCCGTTCACGGTCAACGCTTCCTCCGCCAAGGCGCTTCCGGCAGGCCAGTGGACCGACTGCGTCATCAATTTCACCGCCGACGAATCCGGAACGATCCGGGTCGAGCTCAAGGGACAGTGGACGAAAGACGCCGCGCAGCGCGAATGGGTGAAGATCGGGCCGATCACGGTCAACGGCAAGGCGCACTGGAACTCCGATTATGCCCAGACTGCCGAAAACAAGGGCAAGCTCATGCCGAAAAGCTACTGGCTCAACGGCAAGGCCGCGGTCCTCACTGACGGCGGCCCGGACGGCAAGGGCGCCATGCTGGTGAACCACGACAACAGCGCCGTCTTCACGATGAAGGTCGAGGCCGGCCAGAACTATACGATTGTCGTGCAGGCGATGCCGGGAGAGGCTCCGGCGGCGAAGTAAGGCTTCGGGAACAAGATGGTAAGGGCGGCGCGCGCCGCCCTTTTTTTATGCGGAAATTCCGGCGATGCCGGGATGGATGATTTATTTCTGCCGGGCGCGGAGGACGGCGACGACGCTGCCGTCTTCGTCGCGGAGGGTCAGAGTACCGCCGCTGATTCTGTACCGGCGGGCCTGGTCGAGGGCTTTGTAAAATGCGCTCTCATAGTTCATGCCGGGGCCGGCCATCAGGGTGGAACCGATCTGGCCGAAACGGATGGCATCATCTTCGCCGTCCGCTTTGACCGTGCCGAAATAGGTGTTGACTCCGCCGCTGCCGCTCACCCGGCCCCCCGGGGAGACCAGGAGCGTGACCGGCTTGCCGGGGAGCTCCTTCGGATTGGCCACCTCCGCCAGTGAGCCGGTGTCGAGCTCCCAGACGGTGGTCATGAGCGGCACAGCCGGGATGGCTTCCGTGGAGCGGCAGCAGCCGGCCGGGGCCGGCAGCATGGCGGCCAGTGTGAATATGGCGGCGGCGGACAGAACGGATTTCCTGAACATGGTTTTCTCCTCTTCATTGCAGGGGAAGCGGCCGATGCGCCGTTTCTCTCCGGATTGTAATATATCATGCGGGGGCGGATTCAGCAAACGGCTTTCCGGCCTGCCGTCTTCCGGACAGGGAGATTGTCGCGGGAGAGCGTTCGGATGAAGGGGGATGCACACGGAAAAAGCCGGTTCGCCGCGGAGCCGAAAAGCCTGAACTGCGTCGGCTTCGTCTGCCGGGCCGCCGCCGCGGATCTGCGGCGGGCCGGGGCTCGAACCGTATGCGGAACGGCTCTACCGGGAGTGACCGGCGAGCCGTCCCCGCAGGTGGCCGAAGATGTTGTGCCCGCCGTAGAGCAGCGGGTGGCAGGCGCTCTGTGCGCCGTTCCGGCAGCGGATCATCGTGAAGCGGAGCATCTCGCCCGCGCGCGGCGGATTGCCGTTGCGGTAGGCGGGCAGCTCGCGCCACGGCAGCGCGATTTCAACGGAATACCCCTGCGGCGTCGGTTTCCCGGCGGTCCTCAGGCCCTCGGCGGACTCCTCCGGCATGCTGAGGTACCAGTGATAGCGGTTGTTCCAGCAGAGCGCGTCGTAGGCGGAACCGTCCGGGGAGGTCACGATCTCCCAGTAGGTGCGGTAGCGCGCCTCCGTCCCGGCGAAGAGTTCGAGCGCGTCGGCGTGCCACGGTGCGGAGCCGCGTTCCGGGTCGTACGGCTCCGAAACGGGATTCGCCTGCGGAAACACGGCGGCGGCGTAGAGGTATGATTCGTCCCACATGATTTTCCAGACTGCGCCGGTCGGCTCCAGCTCGTGCGAGCCGCAGCGGTATTCGCCGCGAAAGGTCAGCGCATGCTCCCAGGCCGGTTCGTCCGGCGTTCCGTCGATGACGGGCGGGGGCGCGGCGCGGGGGATCTCGACCTCGGGCGGCGTTTTCTCGGGCCACTCGTATCCCCGCCTGATCTCCGCGTGCAGCGCTTTCACCAGTTCGCGTGCCTGTTCGAGCGCGCCGGGTTCCGGCGAAGAGAGTTTGCCGAGGAGCAGATGCTTCGCGCGTGCGGCGGGCGGCCCGGCGATCTGGTTCGTCGCGTATTCGGCCGGGGTGCCGCGCCCGGCGGCGTATGCTTCGTAGCTCAGCGACTCCGCGAGACGCGCGTCTCCGTTTTCCGGCAGGGCGCACCCCGCGGCCAGGAGGGCGGGAAGCAGCGCGAAAAACAGCCTCATTCCGTACCTCCGAACACGAGGTCGCTCCAGACATGCGGCGTCCGGTGCGGCGCTTCCGGGTGCGGCGCGAGGACCGTCCGGCTCCCGTCCCGGAAGCGGTTGATGACTTCGACCGAGAAGCCGCAGACGCTTCCCGGTTCGAATTTAACGAACGGCAGCGAGGATTTCGGGAAGAAGAGCGTGTAGACGGTTTCTCCGTCCCCGTGCCGGATCGAGCACCGCACCTCAGCATCCGGGCGCGGCGGCTCCCCGCGCAGGACGGTCGCTCTGCCGCCCGCGAGCCCGATCCGGAACGGGGTGTCGTCTTCCCCGTAGCCCGCGACCCCTTCGCGCGCGTCGTTGCGCTGGTCGAAGTAGACGACGACCGAGTCGTCCTCCCACATCTTCGCGGCGCTGCGCGGCGGCAGGAAGTCGCGGTCTTCGACGCGGAGTTCGAGCGAAATCCCCTCCGCCGTCCAGCCGCCGGAGAGGTGCGCCCTGAACTCTTCCCGCTTTCCGTAGCCCGGCAGGAGCTGTTTCGGGTTGCGGCTGTCGAGTGTCAGGACCGGCGTGTTTCTTCCGTGCCGGAGCACGAGCGGCTGGAAGCGGCACCGGCGGTTCTCCGTGCGGCCGCCGGTGCGGAATCCGGCTTCGAAGGTTACTGTTTCCCCGTTCCCCGGCATTTGCGCCAGGCGCCGGAGTTCGAATTCCCGGCGTTCGCCGGGGGCGAGCCGGACCGGGACGGGAGCGGCTCCGGCGGCCTGGAGTTCACCCGCAAGCTCCCGGGCCTCGAGGTTTTCGATTTCGGCGCGGAAGGCCGTGCGCGCGGGATCGAAGAAGAGCCGGAACCGGAACGGCCCGCGGTTCAGCTGTTCCGCGAGCAGCCGGTGCTGGAGCGCGTAGTTCGCGGCCGCCGTCCGTCCCGCTCTGAAGAGCGTTTCGGCGCGGCGTGAAACGGCGTTCGGGTGCGTGACGCGCCCGAGGCGTTCCTCGACGCTCCGGAGCAGTTCGGCGGGCGGCTGCTGGGCGACCCGTTCCACAGGAGTCGCCGTATCCTGCCGGAGAACCCGCAGCCCGAAGCCCGGTACTTCGACCGCGGCCGGATCGGCCCCCTCTCCGGTCACGAGGTCGGTCAGTCTGAACGTGCCGCGGCCCGCAAGCGAAACCTTCGCCGGGAACGCGCACTGGTTCACGAGCCAGAGCGTGTCGCCGGACTGCCGTGCGCTTACGGGGTCGTTCACGCCGGGCAGCTTCGTTCCGGCGCGGCGCGGAATGCGGGAGAACGCGCGGTAAAAGGCGCGGAACTCCTCTTCCGCCCCCGCTTCGGGGGTTCCCCACCAGCCGTGATTGATGAGCTGTGCATCCGTGTTTGCGACGAGCCAGGCGAAGTTTTCGAGCACGTGGTTGCCGGGCGGCAGCGGCGTCGAGAACGAAACCGGCGTCGCCGCGTTCCAGAGGTTGCGGATCGTGGTCTGCGAAATCGAGTTGTGAATTTCGAGGTTCGAGTGCTGCGTGACCTGCGCGGCGGTGACGGCCGGGTTGCTCCAGAGCGCCGCGAGGCGGTCGGAGAAGTTCAGCGTGCGTTCGTCCGCCGCCGAACCGGCGATCCGCGTGTAGTTCGGACGGAGATCCGGCATCACGGTCACATTCGGGATCGCCGCGAGGCGGTCGAGGTCGAGCCCCTGTTCCCGGTAGAGCTTCCGGAGGTCGGGCAGTTCTCCGCGTTCGAGGTACGGTGCTGCCGTCTTGAGCCGTCCGAGCGTAACGCGCAAAATCAGCCTGCGGCCGCCGAGCTCCTTCACGAGCTCCTCCGCGAGCTCCGCGACCTTTCCGCAGCGCCAGTCGATCCACCTCTCCCATGCGTTTTCGCGGAGCCAGCCGTACCGCTGTGAAAAGCGCCGGATCCCGGTGAACTCCGGCAGCGGAACGCCGGTTTCGCGGCGGAACAGGCCGGCCGTGTAGTCGCCGTACCCGTATTTCGGATCCGAAAAATGCAGCGGTTCGGTCGCCTGGCAGTCGAGCCCCCGGAAGCTGCGGTAGCGGCCGAATTTCTCGGCATACGCGCGGAACATGCGGCGCAGCGCCGCGCGGACTGCGGGGTGGATCGGGTTCAGGGCGCGGTTGCGGATCTCCGCGAGCTTGTCTTCGGCGCTGAAGAGCTCGGGCGCCTCACTGCCGCGCGCGGCCGCTTCGAAGAAGTCGCGGCTGATCGTTCCGCGTCCTGTTTCGAGCGCGAGCCCGGCGGGCAGGTTGTTGCTCCAGCCTGAGAGATGGTTCAGCGAGAGGTAGAACGGAATGCCCTCGCGTTCCGCCGTAACCGCGAGCATGTCGAGGTGGCCCGGCAGGAAGCCGCCGCTCGCGCCGTAGCTGCTCGAGACGAGCCTCCGGTCGCCGGAGGTGTTGTCGCCGAGGTAGTCGTAGCAGAGCATGTTCCACTCGCTCCAGCCGATGTAGCGCGTGTATTGCACCATGCGGCGCAGCTTGTCGCGCCAGAAGTCGAAATTCGTCGTGCCGGCGTTCCAGCGGTACTGCTTGAACCAGGTGTAGGCGGTCATGGTCGGATCCTCGTTCCAGATCATGATGCGGCGGCCGTCGGGATCGAGGTCGAGCTTCGGGAGTTCGCCTTCGAGTTCGAGGATCCGGATTTTCGCGACGGCGGGGCCCGCTTCGCCGTTCGGGTTATGGTGCGAGCCGAAGAGGACCGCGAACTCCTTCGAATCCGGCACGAACTGGAATCTCCGGGTCTGCATCGTATTGCTGAGCGGAAAGTTCCCGCCGGTGATGACGCCGCATGCGTCGAGGAACGGGGCGTTCAGCTTTTCATTATAGATCGCGCCGGCGGCGCAGTAGAATGTGCGCGGCCTGTCGTCCGGGAATTCGAATTCGACCCAGTGCGGGCGGCCCGGGTTCTCGATGGTGAACCGGTAGGCGAAGCCGCTGTTGAGGGTGCGCCCCCCCGTCTCCCGATAGCGCCCGGCCGGAGACTCGGTGACGCGGCATTTGCCGTCGTCGCGGTAGCGTTCGGGATCGGGGGAGGCGGTGCAGTCGGCTTCTGCGACGCAGCGGCGGCGCACCGGGCCCGGCTTCATCGCGGCCGTGACGGAACCGGGGTCGAGGATCGCGAGCCGGAAGGAGAGGCGGTCGCCCTCTTCATCCGTGATTGCGAGCGTCAGATCCTCCTCCCGCTCCGGCGTGAATGCGATCTCCCGGAGCACGTAGCTGTGCGGTGCGGCGGAGACTTCCAGCGTTCCGTCGAACAGCCGTTTGCCGCCGGAGTCCTCGACCGTTACGCGGCAGCGCTTCCGGGCCGGGAGGCCGGAGGGGTTGTCGAAGCCGATGCGGAACCGGCGCTCCCCGCCCGCCGTCGCTGCGTAATCGAGCGGGAACGGCGTGAGCTGCCGGAATCCGGCATAGAGCTCGGAAACCGCTTCGTCGGAGAGTTCGCGGTCGTAGAGCCGGACCCCCGCCACCTCTCCCGCGAAGCCCGGCTCCCGGCGCGTTTTGCCGAAACTCAGCGCCCGGGCCGTCTCCCGGGCGAGCGGTGAACCGTCCACGTAGGCGATGCGCCCGTCGATGAAGATGCAGAAGCCCGTTTCGGCGTTCCAGGTGTAGACCGCATGGTGCCACTCGCCGCCGAAGATCCGCTGAGAGAGCCCGAAGTATTTGCGCCCGAAGTGGATCCTCGCATGGGCGAGCCGGCTGGCCAGCTGCGTGCCCTCAAACTCCCAGAAGCCGCGGTAGAGCGGTTCAAACCACAGGTCGTTGTCGAACCGGAACCGGAACGCGAGCGAACCGGCAGACAGGTCGCGCGCTTCGGGGAACTCGAACCGGCGTGAGCACTCCGGCGTGAGCCGCAGCGGCTTTTCCGCCGTCTCACGGAACAGCTCCGGAAAGAGTTCCTTTGGCTTCAGTGCGCCGGCGGCCGATTTTTTTTTTGCGGCCGCTTCGGCCGTGGCTTCGAAGGTCTGCGCGGTAAGTTCGGGAGCCGCGAGCTCCACCGGGGCTTTGCTTTTCACGTCGATGCGGAAGCGCGTTTTTCCGCCCGGCTCCGGGGCGGGGAATTGGAAGTTGAAGGTCCGGTATTCCGGTGAAAGCGCGAACTCCGCGCTCTGCCGGTGCGTCGTACCCCAGACCGCGTCCTTTTTCCAGTCCGCGCGGGTCGCGAAGAGCCGCAGCGTGCCGCTGCCCTTCGCGCGCACCGAACCGGTAACGACCGTTCCCGGCGGGAGCGGCAGCGCGGGGGCGTAGAGCGTCGCGAACATCGCGCCGGACTCCGGCGCGAGGCGGATCCCCTCCGGAGTCGTTTCGGCGGCGGCCGGACTTTTCCTGTCGGCCGAGAGCTCCCACGCCTGCGCCGTGAACGGGACATCCCCGAGAAGGTTCCCTCCGGTGAGCGGCCGTACCGTCAGCGCGGGGGCGCGGAACTCCACCGGGGAATCCGCCTCGATGTCGAGCCGCCAGCAGAATTTGCGCGACGGTTCGTTCGGCGAGAGGAAACCCGCCCCGAAGAACCGGAACGCTCCGGGCGCCAACTTCCGGTACTCTCCCCCCGCCTGGGGCCGGTTGTCCCATCCCGGCAGTTTCTTCCAGCCGGAGTCGACGGCGAAGAGCCGGATCCGCCCTTCGCCGCGCAGCTGCGCCGAGGCGATTCCGAGCGCGTCGTCCGGCAGCTTCACGGCCGGGGCGTAGAGCGAAACGGAGGCCGGGCCGCCCTCCGGCACGAAGCGGATGCTCTGCCCGTCCTCCGCCGCCCGGAGCGTGAAATTTCCCTTCGCCCCCTCGACCCGCCAGCCGGAGAGCGTGCGTTCGCCGGTCACGGCGGGCATTCCGCCGGGGAGCAGGTTTTCGGCCGGGGCGAGGAGCGGAAGCGCCGCGAGCGCCGCGCCGAACAGGAGCCTCTTCACAGTCCCACCTCCCGCGCATGTCCGTATTTCGTGTCGAGGAACTTGCTGTTCTGGCCGATTTGGCCGAACGGGGCCTTGACCGGCTGCACGTGGAAGTCGCCGAAGATGAAATTGGCCCGCTCCCCGTGCCGCACGGCGACCCGGTATTGCGGATTCGTCTCGGCGTTGTAGGCGTTGCTCGTATAGTAATTGTAAAGGAAATCGACGCCGCCGGCGTCGGCGCAGAACGGAATCGTGCTCAGGTCCTTGCGCTGGTAGGCGGTAAGTCCGCTGAGCTTCATCCACTGGTTCGTGTCGACGTTCTGGTTCCCGCAGCTCTGCCGGTTCAGCCCGTAGCTGCCGTAGGAGTCCCAGTTCACCCCGCCCCAGTTCTTGTTGACCTTGTAACTGCCGGCGGGGCAGGTGAACACTCCCTTCGGTCCGGGCGACTGTGCGTAGGTCCCTGCCGGCGCATGTCCGTAGCCGAGGAAATTCAGCATGTCGTACCAGATCTGGCTGTACGGCTGTCCCCACGGAAACTGGTTCGCCGGAAGATAATCCTTATTGTCGTTCGCGTAGAACGTGATCATCGCCCCGACCTGCTTCAGATTGCCGAGGCACTGCGTGTTCTTCGCCCGCTCCCGCGCCCCGTTCAGCGCCGGCAGCAGCATCGACGCCAGGATCGCGATGATCGCAATCACCACCAGAAGCTCGATCAATGTAAATCGCGGCGAGGAATGATTCCGTCTTGTCATGAATATTCTCCTTCTCTGAGAATGAAAGTTTTGTGGCCTCTGCGGCTTTCCATTCCATAATTATACCGGACTCGGGCGGCGGAAACAAGTGGGCGGCCATTCAAAACCGGTGAAAAGGAATTGAAATTGTGTAAAAAGAGTGTAAATTAATAAAAAGAGGTGAAATCATGAAACAGATCACGCTGTCGGATGTCGCGAAAGCGGCGGGTGTCTCGATCGGAACCGCTTCGCGCGCAATGAACAACCGCAGCCGGGTGTCGGCCCCCGCGCGCCGGAGCGTCCTCGACGCGGCCCGCGAACTCGGATATCTCCGCCCGTCGCGCCGGACGCGCGTGATCGCGATCCTCGCCCCGACGCTTGAAATCAGGGCGCTGGCAGACTACTTCCTCCTGATGTTCAATGCGTTCCGGTGCGAGATCCACGACCGCGGCTACCGGGCCGTCACCCTCTCGCGCGAGGATTTCCCGCTGCTGAACGAGTGGCCGGTCGACGGAGCGGTTTCGCTGGACTACATCGGCGAGATCAGCCGCCAGTTCCCCCGCACCAGCAATATCCCGCTCGTCTGCTGCAACGACCGCCCGAACCATCTCGAAAACATCTATACGATCCGCAGCAACAGCCGGAAAATTCTCCGCGAAGTGGTGGAGCACCTCGCCGGATTCGGGCATTTCCGGGTCGGGCTCACGCACTTTCAGGAGAGCCGGGAGCAGACGGACAAGCCGGACTACGGCGGCTTCTTCCGGGAGGCGATGACGGCGCACGGCCTCGCCGGAGGCGCGTTTTACCGGCCCTACTCCTCCGCCCTTCCGATGCACGAGGCGGTCGCCATGCTGCTGCGGGAGGGGATCACGGCGCTTATCGCCGTGGATCACTCCGTCGAAGCGGACCGGCTGCTGAAACTCTCCGGGCGGCGGATTCCGGAGGATATTTCGCTCGTGGCCGGGGACACCATGGCCGCCGTCCGGATGTTCCCGCGCCACACGACGATGGCGATCGATTATCCGGCGGTCGCCCGGACCGCCGTCGACGTGCTCGAAACGGTCTGGAACGGCGGGACCATCCGGCAGGACATCTTCATCGATTCCCGGCTGAACATCAGGGAGAGCACCGGCCCGGCTCCTGAATGAATCGGCGCTTGCATTTCCTCCCGCTCCGTGATATACTATCCCGGAGAAGTTTCCGGGGAGGGAAAATATGTTCGACTTTGCTTATTTCAATGAAATCGCGGTGCACGTTCTGCCGAAGCTGCTGGCGGGATTCCTGATGATGCTCGTCTATATCCATCTTTCGGGGAAGGGGGCGCTTGCGCCGATTTCCGCGATCGACCAGGTCGGCAACGTCGCATTGGGCGCAATCATCGGCGGGACGCTCTTCAACATGAACGAAAGCGTGTTCGGGCTCATCGCCGTGGTCGGGTTCTGGGCCGGGCTGCTGCTGCTGCTGCGCTATTTCACGAACCGGCACATGTCCATGAAGAATCTCGTCGACGGCGAGTCGATCCGGCTGATGCAGAACGGCAGGGTCGTGACCTCGAACTTCGGCAGGGCGGGGCTCTCGGTGCGCGACTTCATCATGCTCCTGCACCAGCGCGGCTACCGCAATCTCGATGAGCTGAACAACGTCTGGTACGAATACAACGGGCAGCTGACGGTCGTGAAGAAGGGTGATGAATCCACCGCCACGGTCGTGATCGAGAGCGGCGAGATCAACCGGCATAACCTCGAACGCATTGACCGCAGCGAGGCGTGGCTGCAGAAAGAGCTGAAAAAACGGAAGGTCGAGCTCGGGCAGGTCTTCTGCGCCGAGTGGCACGACGGCAGGCTCTGGCTTTATCCGTTCGAAGAGACGCCCGAGGAAGCGGACGTGCGGCTCAGTCGCCGGGAATGAGCTGGGGGGTGACGATGACGGCGACATGGTCGGCGCGCGGGGCCTCGCCCGAGATGCGCCGCATCAGCTCCTTCAGCGCGAGTTCGGCCAGCATGCGCGGCCCGAGGTCGATCGATGCGGGCCGCGGATAGAGCCCGGCGAAATACTCGGGGGTGTGGTTGCAGGAGACGAGCCGGGGAGGGGCCGCAACGCCGTGCCGCGCGAAGACGCGGCAGAGGAGCGCGGTCATCCGTTCTTCGGGGGAGAAAAGGCCGTCGAAGCATCCCGCGCCGATCGCGGGCAGAACCCGTTCCAAGGCGCTTTCAAGCTCGCCGTCCGGAGCCTCCTCGAACCCTTTGCATCCGCGCGGCAGGGTGATCCCGACGGTTTCGCACGGGCTCCCGGCGGAGAAGAGTTCGAACCGGAACCCCGAAACGCGCCCCGGGAAGCCCGGGTTCCGGCTCGGGGCGGAAAGCACCGCGCAGCGGGAGCAGCCGCTGTCCTGCAGGTAGCGCGCCGCGATGCGCCCCGCGAATTCGTTGCCCATCAGGATCGTCTGATCGGCGTCGCTGCTGCGGTGGCTGTTCAGCCAGATATGCGCAATCCGCTTCAGCGTTCCGGAGAGCTCCGGCGAATCGGCCGTGTGACCGATCAGCAGCAGCCCCGCGAGCTCGCCGCGCAGGTACCGCGCCTCGAGCTCCATCGGCAGGATGCCGGGGGGCAGGAGCTGGAGGTTCCAGCGCCGCGGCATCTGCTCCGCGAGATAGCTCAGCTTCTGCAGGATCGCGTGGGCGTCGCTGCGCGGGTCGGCCGGCAGCAGAGCGCCGATGTTCATCATGCGCGCGCCGGAGCGCGGAGCCGGACGGCGCCCGTTCAGCTCTTCGAGCACCGAAAGCACACGTTCGCGCTTCTCCGGCGCGACGCTTCCGGTGCCGTTCACCACGCGCGACACGGTCGCCGGGGAAACCCCGGCGAGCTCCGCAATCTTCTTTACCGTATGTGACATCCCGCCGCTTTCTCTGTTGACTTCAGATACAATAGAAACGTTTCTGAAATATTTCAAGCTTTGTTTCGGCGATTATTTCAAAAAAAGTTGCCGTTTCGCCTTCGCCGGTTGTATAATTGGTAAAGGGCGATATAGTAACCAACCTCGGGAAACGGACGATGAAAGAGAAAATTCACGGAATCGTGGTTCCGCTTGTGACGCCGCTCGCGACGCCGGAGCGGATCGATGAGCAGGCGGCGGAGCGGATGGTCGAACATGTGATCGCGGGGGGCGTCCACGCGGTCTTCATTCTCGGCTCGACGGGCGAGGGGCCCGCGCTGGCGGCGGAGGAGCAGAGGCGCTTCATCGCCGTCTGCGTGAAAGCGGTCGCGGGCCGGGTGCCGCTGCTGGCCGGCATCTCCGGCGCTTCCGCCGCGGGCGCGGTGGAGCTCGGCAGGTTCGCCGCGGAAGCCGGGGCGGACGCGGTTGTGGCCGCCGTCCCGTGTTTTCTGCCGCCGGACGACGGGGAGATCGTGCATTATTACCGGACGCTGGCGCGGGAGGTCCCGCTGCCGCTTTTCGTATACAACATGCCGGCCCTGACGAAGGTTTCGCTGAAGCTCGAAACGGTGAAGCGCCTCGCGGAGATTCCGGGGGTCGCGGGATACAAGGACAGCTCAGGCGACCTCGATGCGTTCCGCGAAGCGGTGAAGCTGTTCGGCGGCCGGCCGGACTTTTCGCTGCTCACCGGCCCGGAGGATCTGACGATCGAAACCGTGGCCATGGGCGGCGACGGCGGCGTGAACGGCGGCGCGAACCTGCGCCCGGAACTCTATGCCGGGCTGTACCGGGCGGTGAAAGCCGGGGACCGGGCGGCGGCGGAGGCGCTGCAGGCCGAAATCCTCGGGGTGGTCCGGAGCTACGGCGTGCCGGCGACGACCGGCGGCGTGATCCGGCGTTTGAAGTACGAGCTCTCGCGCATGGGGCTTCTCAGAAACATACTTGCCGCTCCGTCGCTGCCGATGGAAGGCTGACAGAAAGGATCCTGAAATGCAGTTGATTGCCGATGAAACGATTCTGTTCGAGTCGCCCTCCCCGGAGGATGTGTTCTGTTACACGCCGTCGCTCTGCCATGGTTTCGGCGGACGGGTCGTGGCCGGGTTCGATCTCGGCGGCCCCGGGACGGAGCGGCTCGCGGGGCCGCGTTCGGACTCAGGCGATTACCCGTGCGGAAACCAGCTCCGGCTCCTGCTGTCGGATGACGGCGGGATGAGCTGGCGCGAATGCGGCACCCGCCTGCCGATGCTGCACGCGATGATCTTCCGGGCGGGGGACGCGCTCTACGCGCTCGGCCAGAGCGGCCGGCTCGTCATCAGCCGCAGCAGCGATAACGGCGAAAGCTGGTCGGAGCCGTCGGTGCTTGAGGGGACGCGCATGTGGCACCAGAGCGCCGGGCGGATCGATTTCCGGCACGGCAGGGTGTACGCCGTCTACGAGCAGCGGATTCCGGGGGCTCCGTGGCCGGGCGTTTCGCCGGTGCTGATGGCGGCGGAGGAGGGGGCCGATCTGTGCGACCCTGCGAGCTGGCGCTTTTCGGAGCCGTTCCGGGCGGAGGCGCTGTTCGATGAGATGCACTTCCGCCACTTTGCCGGGAACACCGCCGGAGTGCTCGAAACGAACGTGATCCGGATCCACGACCCGAAACACATGTTTTACGACCCGGAGGACCGCACGGTGCTGTTGATGATGCGCGCCGAAACCGGGCTCGGCAATATCGG
The DNA here is from genome assembly GCA_018265615.1 of Lentisphaeria bacterium. Lineage (GTDB taxonomy): Bacteria > Verrucomicrobiota > Lentisphaeria > Victivallales > Victivallaceae > Victivallis. Next base: position 5,689 of record JABLYX010000072.1, on the reverse strand, counting down.
CGCGGTGCTGAAGGGGGTCGAAGGGCCCGGCGGGGCGCTGCGGATCGAACCGCTGAAGAGCCCGGCCGGAAGCACGCTGTTCCTGCTGCCGCTGCCCGGCGGGCAGATGAAGTTCCATCTCGATTATGACCCGGAGTCGCAGCTTTACTGGATGATTTCAAGCCCGAAGCTCGACAGCTTTCAGGCGCCCGGCACGCCGTGGGGAGAAGCCAGCGGCGAACGGCGGCGGCTCGAGCTGTTTTATTCGCGCAACGGCCTTGAATTCCGGAGCGCCGGCCTGGTCGCTGAGGGGAAGGGCAAGCTCGATTCGCGCCACTATGCGAGTCTGCTCTTCGACGGCGGCGACCTGCTGGTCTTCGCGCGCTCCGGCGACAGCCGTTCGAAGAACCTGCATGACGGCAATCTCCTTACGCTGCATCGCGTGAAGAACTTCCGCTCCCTCGTGTGACGGAGCCTGTTCCGGCGCGGCCGCGCGGCTTCCTGCATGGGAGCCGCACGGCCGTTTTTGATTTTTCACCCGCATATTTCCGATTTTTTTCAAACAGGCGCTTGACAAACGGGGCGGAATCGTTCATAATATAAATAGAAAATGATTGCTAAGAGTTGATTGAGCTCAAATTTCGTATGGATTTAGAAATCGTTACATCTGAAGTTTCCAAACCATCTTCACAATCACGGGGGACACGGGAATGAGACAAAGAGGCGCATCGGGAAGAGGCCGGACGGCCGGAGGACGTGGCAGGCGGAGGCATCGGTTTACATTGATCGAGCTTCTTGTCGTGATCGCGATCATCGCGATCCTGGCGGGGATGCTGCTTCCGGCGCTGCAGCAGGCGCGGGAGAGCGCGAGGAGTTCGAACTGCATCGGCAACCTGAAGCAGGTTTCGCAGGGGATTTCACTGTATGAATCCGCCACCGGGTTCCTGCCGGCCGCCCAGATCAAGGGGAGCGACTGGTCCGGGTGGCGTTACTGGATCGCCCCGTATATCGGGATCGATACCGCGGAAATGGGATCGGTCGAGAACGGCACGCTCGACACCAACTCCGGGTTCCTGAGCCGGGGCGTGTTCCGGTGCCCCTCCTGGATGATGCAGAATTTCAGCCAGAAGCAGTATGAGAGCGGCTACGCCTATATCGGGATCAAATGCGACGCGCTCGGCGTGGATTTCCGGACGCAGCCGGTCAGGTCGTCGAAATACGGGCCCCGCCCCTCGGCCCGCATCCTCTGCGGCGACGGCGGGGACAATGTGTTCGAGCCGGCGAACGCCGCCTACGACCTGCATAAGCTCGTGGACAGCGGCAATGTCGACAACCGCACGCCGCGGAGGCACCGCTCCGGCGGGAACATGGTATGGGGCGACATGCATGTCGCATGGGTCGCGACCGGGGATTACGCGGCCAACGGCAAGAAATTCCTGGGTAAGCAGCTGTAGCAGGAGAAAACGGCGGGATTTCTCCCGGATCTTCTTGACGGATCACGGGATCGATGGTATACTTTGTAACTGGAATCATCATGGGGAACAGGCGCAGTATCATATGGGCGTAAAGAATGCAACAATCGGCCAGATCGCGCGGGAGGCGGGGTGCTCGCCCTCCACGGTCAGCCGGGTCATCAGCGGTTACAGCAAGGGGTTTTCGGTGCGCCCGGAGCTCGAGGCGAAGATCCTTTCGCTGGCGCAGGAGCTCGACTACCGGCCGAATCCGTACTGGCGGTCGCTGCGGACCTCGAAGACCCGCCTGATCGCGATTTTCGATCTGCTGGTCTGCGGCGACGGCGTCGTGCAGAACGCGAAGCGGGAGTTCATCCTGAAGATGCGCGAGTTCGAATACGTCGATGCGGGCAAGTATGTCGATCCCGACATCCCGGACTCGTTTTCGCTGACGTTCCCGGTCGACGGCGCGCTGCTGTTCGACATTGCGGACCGGGTCTGCCTGAACTTCGTCGAGGAGAAGAAGATCCCGTATGTCGTGGTGAACGGCCGCTGCCGCGAGAACGGCACGGCGATCGTCGCGGACGAAGAGGCGGATGTGCGCAAGCTCGTCGACTACCTCTATTCGCTCGGCCACCGGCGCATCGCCTATTACGCCGGGCACAAGCAGGTGATTTCGACCGATGTGCACTATTCGGTTCCGGCGCGCGAGATTCACTATCTGGAGAACATCGAGCGGCTGGGGCTCGTCCAGGCGTCGGCCCACTGGAACCGGGAGATCTCTCCGCATGAATTTCTCAGGAAGGCGTTCCATGAGGAGCAGATGACCGCGGTCGTCTGTTACGACCATGTCAAGGCGGTCAAGCTCATGTATGCGGCGTGGGAGCTCGGGATCCGGGTTCCGGAGGATCTCAGCGTCTGCTGCTTCAACGACGAGTATCCGCTGGAGCTCCTGACGCCGCCGGTCACCTGCATCGCCACGCCGGGCTGGGAGATGGGGAAGATCGCCGCCGAAGTCCTGCTGGAGGTCCTTGAGGGGAAGCGGGAGAATCGCGGCGAGGCGATCCCGGTCCAGGGGGAGCTGGTCATCCGGCAGTCGGTCCGTCAACTCAGCTGATTTTTTCACCGATTCAACCTGTTGCCGGGAGGTCCCGGCAGCCACGGCTTTGCCCCGGTTCCGGGGATAATGGAAAACAAGGATGATTCATGAACGATTTTCTTGACACTATCGACCTGAGCCTGACGCCGTACTCGTGCGCCGGCTCGTGGCTCTCCGTCTCGCGCCTCGGGGAAGCACATGGGATCCGCCCGGAAGGGCTCTATCTGCGGACGAACCGCGAAGTGTTCAGCTATGCGCCGCTCTTCCGGGTGGAGCTGCAGAAGGAGGGCGGTCCGATTCCGTTCCGGGAGCGGTTCGTGCCGGGCGCGCTGCTTCTGGAGACGGAGGAAGGCGACACGGCCGAGCTGACCTTCGAGGGGACGGATACGATCCGCTTCCGCTCGGAGTCGCTCGGCTGCCGGCTGCACGCCGCGGGCGGGATCGGGCTCGCGCACCGTCTCCGCCCGCGCCTCTGGCGGTTCACCTGGCGCGGCGAAAGCCGCAGCGACAACTGCCTGCTTCACCTCGAAGCGCTCTCCGGCGGCGGAGAACTGGACGCGCAATGGGACGGCATGGGCGCGCATGATATCGTCTGGAGCGCGGCGGCCCCGGCGGAGTTCGCGTTGACGGAGTCGTCCCTCGAGCCCGTGGAGAGGCCGCACGCTCCGTTCGGGCAGTGCCGGAAGCGGCAGGCGGACGAATTCGGCGCCTTCGCCGCGAGCTTCCCCGATGTGGAGCCGTTCGCGCGGGAGCGGTTCCACGCGCTCTATCTGAACTGGTCGGCGCAGGTGAGGCCCTCCGGGCTTGTGAAGCGGCGCTGCATGCTGGTCTCCAAAAACAGGATGAGCGGCATGTGGGCGTGGGACCACTGCTTCAACGCGCTCGCGATGGCGAAGGCGCAGCCGGAGCTCGCCTTCGACCAGTTCATGGCGATGTTTGACCGGCAGGACGAACAGGGGGCGATTCCGGATCTGCTGACGCCGACCGTGGAGATGCGGGTTCACGTGAAGCCGCCAGTGCACGGCTGGATCTTTTTGCTGATGCGCCGCGCGAACCCGGAGTTCTTCCGGCGCGGCGAAATCACCCGTCAGGTCTGCGACGCGCTTCGGCGCTGGACGTGCTACTGGACGGAGTTCCGGGACTACTCCGGCATCGGCTTGCCGTTCTATACGCATGGCAAGGACTCCGGCTGGGACAATGCGACGCTGTTCCTGAGCCCGGTCCCGCTCGCTTCGCCGGAGCTTTCCGCCTATCTCGTGCTGCAGATGGAGCTGCTCGCGGAACTGACCGCGGAGCTCGGGCGGCGCAATGAGTCCGCCATGTGGCGCGAGTCGTCCCGGCTGCTGCTGGAACGGCTGCTGAAGTTCGCGTGGGACGGGGAGACGTTCCGCGCCGTCTCCCCGGAGGGGCGGCGGCTGCCGCAGTGCGGCGACACGCTGCTGGTTTACCTGCCGCTGCTGCTCGGCGGGCGGCTTCCGGCGGAGATCGCGGCGAAACTCCGGGAGGGGATGTTCCGCCCGGGCCGCTTCCGCACCGCGTACGGGCTCGCTACGGAGAGTGCGGCCTCGGCGTATTACGATCCGGCCGGGTACTGGCGCGGCCCGATCTGGGCGCCTTCGACCTTTATCGCGATTTCCGGGCTGCTCGGCTGCGGCGGCCGGGAGAGTGCGGACGCGCTGGCGCGCGACTACTGCCGCCTCTGCTCCGAACACGGCTTCCATGAGAATTTCAACGCGAAGACGGGGGAGGGGAACGATGAAAAGACGCTGTCGTGGAGCGTCAGCATCTTCCTGCTCCTCTCCGAATACCTGAACGACAACCGGAGGTGAAAACAATGAATTCAATGAAACGGATCCTGACAGTGTGCGCGGCTGCGCTGGCCCTGGCCGTCTCCGCCGCCGAGCTCGCGCCCGTGAAAGTCTCGGGCAACAAGCTCGTCGCAAACGGCAAAGAGCTGCGGCTGCGCGGCATCAACTGGGGATGGTGGCACCTGAAAGGCACCGAGTACACCGAGGCGGATATGAAGCGGCAGGCCGGCTGGGGTGCGAACATGCTGCGTCTCGCGATGACCTACACCGACGTGATCCACCCGGACGGGAGTTGGAACGAGGATGCGTTCAGAAAGGTGGACGAGGTCGTGAAATGGGCGCAGAAGCATAAGCAGTACGTGATTCTCGACCTGCACGTCGCTCCGGGCGGACAGGATCCGGCTCCGTACTGCGACGGCGGAAAAAACCTGATCTGGAAGGATAAAACCAAACAGGAGCAATATTTCGATCTCTGGCGCGGGCTTGCGAAGCGCTACCGCGGCAATCCGGCGGTCGCGGCCTATGAGGTCATGAATGAGCCCTGCACCCAGCAGGCCGACCCCCGGATGCTGGCGGACCTGAACAGGAAGGCGATTGCGGAGATCCGCAAGATCGATCCGGACAAGGTCATCGTGGTCTCCGGCGACCAGTGGGGCAACGCCCGCGACCTGAAAGACGAGGTGAAGATCGACGATCCGAACATCCTCTATACGTTCCACTTCTACGAAGGCGGCTCGCCCGGGGACTGGCTGCGCAACGTCGGCGAGGGGCCCGGCGGCTCCGGCACGGCCGACTGGGTCCGCTTCGAAATTCCGGTGAAGACGACCAATGAGGTCACGAACCTGAGCATCCTGCTGCGTTCGAATAAAAACAGCGGAACTGCCTGGTTCGACGACATCGAGCTGGTCAATCAGGATGGATATGTGATGCAGCGCCTCTCCTTCGACAGGGATGCGAAGCCGTTTCAGGTCGAGCGCGACCCGCGGAGCGTCGGCGCATACGACCCGAAGGCCGGGCACAATAAGCCGGGCAGTCTGCGCCTCTCCGGAACCGGCGACTACAACGGCTGGGTCAGCCCCCGTTTCGCCGTGCATCCGAACCAGACCTACAAGGTCGTCGGCTGGATGAAGCTCGAAAACGCGACCGGCAGTTCATTCATCGCCGCCGCGCTCTTCGGCGCCGGCAGCACGAAGATCGACACCGCCGACCTGCGCAGCCGGATCAGGCCCGCGCTCGACTTCGCGAAAAAATACAACGTCCCGCTCTGGGTCGGTGAATTCAGCGCCGCGCGCAATTGCGGCCCGGAGGGGTATCAGGCAGCCTCCGTCGCGGAGCGCATCAAGCTTTTCGAA
>JABLYX010000017.1 GCA_018265615.1 Lentisphaeria bacterium | reverse complement strand
TTCTTTCAAAAGGATTCCGTCAGATATGCACGGTATTAAAAGTTCGGAGCAATAACCCGTTCTTTACGGCAGGGGCCAGGAAGTCTTTGACGATTTTGATTTCTTCCGGGGTCAGGATCATGGCGCGTCTCCGTCTATTTTGTTTTGCCATTTTAATATAGACGATGAATTTTCAGAAATCAATTTATTGTCGTTCCTTATACGATTCTCAAGTGCAACTATATTTTGGTATAAATTCGGCTCAAGCGGTATTTTTGCAGGCGGCTGTTGGGCTTGTCCGGGATGGTGCGTTCAATCAGGCCGGACTTCAGGGCGGGAGTCAGGTAGTTCTGCCGAAAGGTCGGGCGGTGGGAGAGATTCAGCTTCTCCATCAACTCGATCGCAGTCATGGGACCGTTCTTGAGCAGATTGCAGATCGCTTTGACTTGGTCGCTGACTTGATCGGTGACTTGGTCGTTGTGGAGATGGCAGACGTCGAAAATCAGTTGCAGCATGAAGTCGATGAAGGCGTTGGCCGAGAAAGCCGCATCGGCCTGGCTCAGGGCTGCGTAATACTCCTGCTGGCGGTTGCGGATCATCGTTTCGATCGGCATTTCCTGAAAAACCGTTTTCCAGCGGGAAAGCAGCAGCGAATGCCATAGGCGCCCCATCCGGCCGTTGCCGTCGCTGAACGGATGAATGAACTCGAATTCGTAATGGAAAATACAACCGGCAATCAAAGGGTGTTCATCAGTTTTACGTAACCATTCCAGAAGGTCTCCGACCAATCCGGGCACGCGCTCTGCCGGAGGAGCGATGTGGACAAGCTCCTGTCCGCGCTGAATTCCGACACTGCCGAAGCGGAAGGCTCCCGGATCGTCAACCAGCCCCGCCATCATCAGGCCGTGGGCGCGCAGCAAATCCACTGCTTCGTATGGCGAGAATGTATCGAGTGCATCGTAGGCCCGAATCGCGTTTCGGACCTCCTGGATTTCCCGCATGGTTCCGCGTACCGGCTTGTCGTCGAGCAGAGCGGTAATCTGCTCCAGCGAAAGCGTGTTCCCTTCGATGGCAAGCGACGCCTGAATCGTCCTGATCTGGTTGCCGCGCCGCAAAAGAGGCGATGCCGATATCCCGGACGCCTGGAGCTCGCCCAGGCGTTCGGCAATTTTGGCCACCATCTCCACCATAACAGACGTTAACTGATACGGCGGCTTGTAATCCGGATTCATCATTTTAACCTCACTTACATAATCTACCGCATATGCAGCTGAAAATCAATCTGCTTCTGTTGCGGTAAGTTGACAAAATTCTTTTCTTGTGAATACGAAATCACGTGAAAGGAGAATCTCATGGATACCGCGAAAATCATTGCTTCACTGGAACAGCAAAGCAAGTTCAAGTATTACAAATTCATTACGGATAAAGGTCCCAACTCATGTGCAAAATGCTTGGCGCACGAGGGGAAATACTACCGTGAAGATGAATCACCAGGATTGCCGATTCACCCGAACTGCAAATGCAGGCTTCTGGCGATTACTGATTCCACTGGCTTGGCGCTGGCAAAGTACTCGCCTAAAATCATCTATAGACACGATACGAAAAACGATAAAGATATTGACTTTAATCAGAAGAGGGCTGACTTAGAGAAGAATTACGGCACGATTATTGATCATGGTAAATTTAGCGCTCCGGGTTATGAGATGGCTCCCGACATAAACAAGAATGGCGTGATCAGAGGACTGTATCGGCATATATCTTTTCGAGAGGGGAAGCATGCAAGCGGATATTTGGATGGAAAACAATTGCCCACCATCGGAATTGGAGCGAATATGACACAAGAACATATTCTGAAGAAAATGTTGAGTATGCGAGCAATCACCGAAGCACAGGCGGAAGAGCTCAGAAAAATTGGAAAGCTTTCGCAGGAGCAGCGAGAGAAACGGAAAAAAGAAATAGAAGCCTTCATTCAAAAGATTAATCTCAGCGAAGAGCAGATATACGAATTGTATAAAATAACTTTGACGGTAGCCGTCAAAGATGTCGTAGGCGTAATCAATAAAGGAACATGGGTGTCTCGTGTGGGAAAGGATGGTAAGCCGGAGATGGGTTGGGACCCCAATAAAATAGATGGCACAGCTTGGGGGAAATTGCCGCCGCTGGTACAGGCGATTTGTATTGATCTCTCATTCAACACCGGGGCTGGGAAGTTAAAAGACTACGCCTCATTTCTGAAAGCGATCAAGATGGGTGATTATCGCCGCGCCGCCATTGAGTTGATCAATTCGAAAGACTACACTGACAATGTTAAGCCAGGTGCAAAGAATCATGGCTTGGCCAAGCGTCGGTTGGATGCGGCGATTGAGCTTAATAAGTTGGCGGATGAACTGGAATCCAAGCGGAAAGCAGAACAGTAGGATCAAAATGCACTGATGACAATCCCCTCCGCTCCATTGGGGCTGAGCCAGAAGAGACCGTTTCCAATGCGGATTCCCTGGGAGCCATAATCGAAGATGTCGTCATCTTTCAGCGCCTGAATTTGCTGTTTGTACTTTGGAGGAAAGACAAGATGATAATTCTTCTTGAAATCAGTAGCATCTTCGATAATAGCAACCAAGTCCGGTTCCTCGCTGGAGCGACAGAACAGGATCGGATAACGAATCATGCCGGCAATGGTCGCGGCGTCATCGTCGGCAATAAGCTTTTTTATAGTGGGAATGAAATTCGCAATTAATGCGTAATGGCGCTTTTCGAAGTTGGAATTGTCATAGCCTGTTTTGGAAATAGGTTCGTAAGTCTCGACGGTTTCCAGTACAGACCGACGATTGAAAGCATCACTGAATGGAACGGATTTAGACCATAGAAAATGTGTATTGTTGTTGTTCCAATAGGATGCGCTGGCGTTGTCGTCAAAAGCCGTTAACTTTACAATAGTCAGGTCTTTCCCGAGATATTTGGCCCAGCGCATGGATTCACTGCCGATCTGGCTGCTCATCAAATAGAAATCGTCGCCGATTCGCACCACGCCGGCCCAGTAACGCGTTCCGGGCAGATCATTGCTCAGCACGATATCCGTGACACGGAAGTTTTCTTGCAGCCATTGGGCAAGTTCTTCACCTTGCGGCATGGAGTGCGTGCAGCAGCCTGCCAGAAAGAGAAGAAGCGGAAGCGTCAAAAGAGTTCGGAATTTCATTGTTCACGTTTCCTGTTTGCGTAATGCTTGCCTGTTTTCTTCAATTTGACGGTTAGACAGTACCCCGGATTGTAGACGTTTGTCGGGCTTGCTGATTCCGTACTGTGCCATGCGTTTCCGGATGGCGGTGTCGGAAACACCGAAAATCTGACCGATGGCTTTGATCGTGTACTCAGGCAGAAGATACTGTAATCGCTCCGGGGTGATGCTTGGGATGCCTTCCAACTCCGGGAGGGCTTCTGCCTCGATGATGTCGGCGGGGAGCGAGTGGATTTCCGGGAGCAGCAGCTCCTGCAACCGTTGGAGCTCCGGCAGGTTGGCGGAGTCGATGTATTGGCGTAGCTTTTCCCGCATGGCGGCGGCTTGCACGTTCTGGGCTTCGTTGCCGATACTTGGGAGGGTGTTGATCGCGCGTTGAGCTGCAGCCTGGTCCATGTGGTAGTAGTGCCGGGTCATGGCCGGACTGCCGTGACCAACGATCTCCTGGACGATCGCCATCGGAACTCCGGCGTTGGCGCAGAAACTGACGAAACTGTGCCGGAAGGAGTGAGTGCCGTACTGGCAGATGCGCCGTTGTTTTTTCTCTTTGCCGAGTTTCTTGGTGCGTACATGATCCGGGGCGTCGATGGTGGCCCCAAGACCGATGGAGGCGATCAGCTTGCTGATATCTTTGCCGATTCCACTGGGATTGCTCTGGTAACGCGCGGCTACATCGGGGAGAATATAGTTGCTCTTATCATGCCAACTTTCAGCCTCAAGCAGGGCTTCGCGAAGTTGCGGGTGTATTGGAATTGTCACCAGCTTGCCGGAGGTCCGTATGGTTTTAAGCGGGCGGTAAGAGATGATATTGCTGCTGAAGTTGACCGCTTGCCAACGCATCAATGCGGCGTCCTGCTTGCGACAGCCGGTCCAGCAGCAGAGGTTGACGAAGACCCGCATCTGTTCTTTGTGCAACATCCAGTAGCCGCTTGCGGGAGCGAGCTGTTGAAAAATTTGATTGATTTGTTCGGAGGAAAAATCCAGATGGCTTTGTGTATTCAGGGTTTTCCGGGAAATTCGCCCGAAAGGATTTTCCATACCGTCCTCTTTCAGAACGACCCGGAAGATCAGCAGCAATGCTTGACGGTAACTGTTGTAGGTGGCTTCGGAGATTCCGGTTCCCCAGAGGTAGGCCATGAAAGCGGCGGCGGTATCCGCGTCGATCTGGCTTGCATCGGCTACGTGACGGTTCTTCCTCAGCCAGGTGGTGAAACGGTCGCAGAAGATTTTGTATTTTTTCAAGGTCCTTGGGCCGCTGTCGGGGCGTTCGGGACTTCTTTCGAAGTTCGTCCAGATTTCGGCAAGGTTGAGCCGGGTGCGGTTGATCAGTTTTTTCGCCTCTGCCACCTTGACCATCAGTTCGGCTTTAGACTCGATGGCGGTGATCTTCCGGATTCCGGCGAGGAACTCGGCGGCGGCTTTGTCGGCAGTCGATTTCTCCGTAATGACCTGATCTACGCCATTGGCATCTTTCGCGGCCAGAACTTTCTTTTTGCGTTTGCCGCCAATTGGATCGGTATACATCAGGACGTAGCGCCCGCGCTCGAGATAGATGCTGCCGGCGTTGTTGCCGCGTCTCTTGTTTTCTCTGACTCTGCCCATGTTTCCTTCCTCGAGTCTCACTGGTTTTCACCCGTTACCACACGTAGGAAAGATATTCCAATTCCGGTGCAATTGCAACCTATTTGCAACTAAAATCGCAGAAATAAGCTCAATGGCAATTCACTCGTAATGAATAGGTCGTCCGTTCGATTCGGATCATTGGCTCCAGTTTAAGACATTGAAATCCAGCAGGTTAAAAATTCGAACTTCGTTGGATTTTTTATTTTTTTGAAAAATCGATGTTCTCACACATCACCATCGGATTCCACTGGAATAACAGTACATTTGCCAACATGATTCTTCCTCTGACAGCAGCCATAAAATGTGCCTTATCCCTGAGCTCACGGGAGTTTTATGTTATTATCGATTACTGCATCAGGATTTTAAGGAAAATCATCTCCGGAAATAATATATGGAATCAGTCGATCTGCTCTGTCGCCCAGTGATTGATCTGAACAGGGTTGTCGTTGGGGAAATGATAGTCAAATTCCTTCTGCCGGAGTTTGCCGTCTTTGTCGAAGAAAAACACTTTGATCATATTGCCGCTGATCGAAATATCTTGAATAGTGATTTTTTTGCCGATCAAAAAATTGACAGTATTCTCGCCATTCTTCCATACACAAAGATTACTTTCAGTCCCCTCGCCAAATGATGACAGAACATGGTAATTCGTCGGTTCGATGATTCCGACATGAAAAGTATCTTTCCCGTTTTTTATCTCACGGCAAAATGGAATGCAGAGCTGTCCAATCGTCTCAAATTCCAATGTGAATTCATTCCGCTTGTTCTCAGGAATCATGAAATCCAGTTCCCCATGATCCAGTGAAATGGTCTGCCCCTGAAAACGAATCCGCGCATTTCGCACAGCAGCAAACGCTTGCCGCACTTCTTCGGGAACGCTCAACTCCATGAAGCGGTTCTTCAGGCGGGATTTTTCCCGCCCGTGCCGGAGCATTGGAGCAATTGAACCATCACCCATGGATTCTGAATTGCGACGATCCATCTTCCGTTGCCATTCAAGTTGATCCTGGAGTAAAGAGAGGCGTTCCGGCCTGGATAATGTCGAGAGCTTACACTCCAAAGCGGCAATCATTTGTTTTTCTGCAATCGTCGCCAGTTCCCCTGCGGCTCCAGTCATCTCAAGCTGCGTCGTTGCGTTTCCAAGCTCTGCTTCAATGGCTTGCCGTTCGGCAGTATCCCATTGCGGAGCTTGAGCGCAGCCGGCCGTAAGCAATAGAATAAAGGGGAAATATTTCATTATTTACCTCTCATTGGGTAATTGATATTGTTTCTCTGTCGGACATTTTGGATCATGGGAGATTTTCAGCAGTTCAAACTTTCTCAGTTCGACGAAGTTAGAGTTTCCACCTTGAGAGATGATCGTAAAATAACCGCCGAGGAGGAAGAAACTTGGCGCATAGAGCACCAGTTCATCATCAATGTACAGACGGAAGATTTTGGCGGTCTGGAGCATTTCCATCCGGTGGAAGCCGGGAGTGTCTTCCGGCTGTTTCACCGGCTTGATCTGGAACTTTTGCTCGCCGTTTTCGGCTTGATACTCCAAAGGTTTAAGAGTCAATTTCCCTTGTGTTTTCAGCAATGTCCACTGGTAATACGAGCGGTCGAACCCCTTGGCATTCAGAGCGGCGACTTGAAAAATCAGAAGGTCTTCGAGTTTGGCGTAATTGATTTCAAACCGGATCGCATAGGCGTAATCCAGCGGCAACATCAGGCGGATGCCGCCCTCGGCATTGGCTAAAAAACGGAGTGTGTTGCCTGATCGCCAGAGGTTTTTGGAATGAAAATCCTGCCATTCTTTCCCCGTGAAACGATTGAAAATAACTTCCTGACTTCGAGGAGCGGAATCCAGTTGTAATGGAGGATATTTACGGAATACCGGATCAATATAACCGGTTTGGGATGTGTTCAGATCGGGATCATTCACATCGACATTCGCTGAAAAATAGGTACGGTGTTGAATTTCACCGAGTTCCAGCGGTTTCTCCGGTGAGGGCGGCAAAACAATCTGCGGTCTCAGAAACAACCACGTACCGCCGAGCGTAACGAAAATCAACAACCCGATTCCCCGATAACGCAATCGAAACGCCGTCCCCCACAAACGTTTTTGAGGAGAAACGCCATTCTCCAGCGCATTTTTGAATTCCTCTGCGGTCTTGAAGCGTAAAGCCATATTTTTGTTGCATGCGGTCAGGATCACTTCATTCAAATGGCTGTATTCATCGCTCAACAGCGAAAGCGGGAACGAGGGATAATCCTCCACACCGTTCCCGGTCAGACAACAGTAAAGAACTTTTCCGAGAGCATAGAGGTCATCGGCATTGCTCCTGCCGCCGGAACCGGATTTCAGCCGTTCCGGAGGAATGAAGCCCAGTGTGCCGCCCAGACTCAGCGACTGCGATATCGAGCGAACCAGACCGATGTCGGAAAGCTTCGGTTCTCCGTTGACACAGAGGATGTTTTCCGGCTTGATGTCCCGGTGAACCAGATGCGCCTGGTGCAGAACTTCCAATCCGGCAAGAAGCTTATTGCCGAGTTCCACTGTTTCATTGGGGGAAAAACGCCCTTTCCGCCTCAGCAGATTGCCGAGCGTCGCCGGAGTATAGCGTTTCTCCGAGCCAAGGTTGTCGGCCAGCTCCATCGTATAATACAGGGTGTCTTCAACCTCGCCGATGTGGAAGATCCGGATCAGGTGCGGGGAGTCGGCAATCCGGGAATAACTGCGGAGCCCGGCGAGTTCCTTTTCGATCTGCTCCGACCTGGCGACGGTTTTCAAAGCGACAAGGGAACCGGCGCGATTGCGGGCGATCCATACCTCCCCATAGGCTCCACGCCCGCATTCCTGCAAGATGTCGTAATCCGGAATCCGCATTTACACAGTTGATCTACGCTTTGCTGCATCATCATAAAAAATATCACAGAGCCGGCGATATTCCAACGGGTTTTCCGGAATGTTCATCTTTTGTTCCGATTTCCTCAAATCCATGATCAGCATATCGTCCTGCCCCAGGCGGGTCAGCCGCTCCCGGCAGCGATGACAATGCAGAAGATGGAGCCGGCAGAAAATGCGGCGAAGCCATGGAGTCGCCTGATTGCGATATTGATCCAGTTCGTACATGGCATAGTGCATGATTATTTTTCCTCCCGCAATGTTTTGACGATTTTCCGAAGTTTGGCGACGGCACGGCTTTTGGCGACATAAACCATATTGACCGGGATTTTCAGGAACTTCGCCACCTTCTCCGGCGATTCGCCTTTGACCGCATACAACTCGAAAGCCTGAAACGTGACGTCTTCCAGCTCAAGCTTCAGCTGCTTCATCGCCAACGCCATAATATGCTGCCGCCATTCCTGCAGCCAACGATCCTGATCCGGTTCCGCCAGTTCGAGCTCTTCGCAGCCAATCTCGTTTTTGCGCCGCTGCCGGATGATATTCAAGGTGCAGTGATAAATCATGACTCCGAGGTAATCCCGGAATTTTCCCCTGGTGCGGTCGTAGACGAAACTCTTGCTCCGGTCGAAAAAGCGCAGCATGACCGACTGAACCAGTTCGTCGATTTCAGCGACGTTGAGCCTGTAGTCCCGGCCGCGCACGACAATCAGCGGGCGATAGGTCTCGTAGAACTCGTGCCACGAAACCTCGTCGCCGCTTCGAATCGCCTCAAGCAGTGATTTCTTTGTGGTATAACCCATTCATCAATTCCAGGTGACTCAATCCCCGTCGGGCAAATTGATATCGGAACAGAATAATATAGCACTCCAAAGTTCATTCCACGAGGCTTTGGCGGCAAGCCGAACCGTATATATTCCGTAAATTTTGCCTTGCTGTACAACCATGGAATAGGACCCGATTTTCCGTTTGTGATTTTCTGTCAGCATATTATACATCAAGCTGCTTCCTTTTTCGCCGACTTCCCCCAGAACGACCCAGATCTCCCGAACGGTGAGATCTCTGTAGGTCGACAGATTGGAATTTACCACAACCGTATTGCCATCACGGAACAGCACTTGAAAGTCGTTGTCTGAATCGATGGTATATTTCACATCATTTCGATCGAACATTGCCTTGACAGTATGGTCGACCTCACCGGCGATCAGGCTTTTGCAGAGCATAATCGCTAAAAGAAATATTATTCCCCTCATAACTGTTTCCTTTCTGTTGTTTGCGGGTATATCCATTTTCTTCATTTAAGCAGCATCGATCTTAATTCTTTCCAGACATGATCCATCTCATCACTGACCTGCCGCTGCTGCCGCTGCGACTCAAAAGTCATGCTCTGGCGATTCAGGGAAGTCGATCGGCAATGCAAAGTCCACAACCGTTTTACCGACTCAACAACCCTCCGTTGCTCATCTGTCGCAGGTTTTGCCTTCACAGCCTGTTCCGCCCAAAGTTTAAAGTAATATCCGGGGACCCGAAACGTGATATAATGTTCATTCAACACCGCTTTCAGTGATTGAAGCAAGACTTCATAATCAGCGTCCGGCAATGCATCATGCGTCGCAGCAGCTGCTGCCCGGTTCCCGCTGTGCCGTCTCTTCCGGCCCTGTTCTGCAGCAATATCGATGATTCGCCGATTTCCAGCGAGGAGCCGTTTTGCCGCAATGCGCTGCTCTTCGGCCGTGTTTTGCTCTTCGACTGAACGCGATTCATCAACGATACTCTGCCTTTCAGTCGAACTTTGCTCTTCAGCCGTGCGCAGCTGTCTCGCATAATAATAACCGCCCCCCGCAATCACCGCCCCCAGCAGAATCATGCAGACTCCTCCGAAATACCATTTTTTCCCTGTCCGGGAAGAAATGCCTGCGCTTTTTCCGAAAACGTCCGAAGAAGCCGATGGCTCCATTCGCCGGGGAGCCCGTGGAATATGCAGTCTTTGTTGACAATTCGGGCAGGCCGCATCCAAATCTCTCCATTCATCTTCCGCTTCAAGCTCAGTGCCGCAATGATGGCATCTGAAATAGAACGACATTCTCATCCTCCCTCGGTTTGAACATGGAATAAAGACTCAACAGAATTATTTTGAATCGGGTTTCACCGCCGTTTCTCTTTTGAGGTTCGAGCGATAAACTTCAAGCCATATTGCAACTAAAAGCAATACTGCCGCGCAGATTCCATCCTTCAAAAAAAGACTTAAACGAATCGCATGGCTGTTGATAAAATATGTGTTGCTTATGATATCAGACGTATTTGATACGAGTTTGGATGTGTTCTGGGCAGTTGCGTAAGAGCTCTCCCCCACGGACACGCTTGAGCTGTATGCACTTGCACCGGTGCCTCCGGAAGAGTAACCGGTGCGGCTCCCCGCCGCATACTGCGACGCTCCCGTTTTGCTTTCCCATATGAAGGCATGCCCGAGCAGAAAAACGGAGCCGGCCACCAAAATCAGCTCCAGGATATGGAGAATTTTATTCCGATTTCCTTTGCTGAACCGCACAAGCCTTTTTCCCTGCGTTACTGTTGTACTTACAGAGATGTCGGCAAGCTCTTTAATGCTGCGATCCGTCAATTTTTTTGCAGACGGTGCTTCTTTTTCGATTTTATCTGCAGACAGCAGTACGGGCCTGGAATTTTCCCTCGGCACACGAATCTCTGTATTGCACCGGGGACAGCTGGTGAGCTGTCCCACCCATTCTTCCTCGGCTTCAAGTTTTGCACCGCAATTGGGACATTTGAATTTGAATGGCATTTTCCGTTTCTCCGAAGCTAAAGTATCTTCATGTGTTTAAGGGTATTTACGGCAGAAAGTCGAGCTTTCCGCCATAGGATTTAAGCGGCGGAGCAAATATCTTCTGTTCAAATGTATTCAGCACCAGGAACTCCACATGCTGCAGAATCCGATGATAGGCTCGAAGGACGACGCTGCCGCCGGAAAAGCTCAGTGTCACGGTAATATCATTTTTGATGAACACCAGAAATCCCCAGTCACCGGGCACCTCCGAGCTGAACTCCGGCCTGCCGAATTTTTCAACCAGCATCTCTTTCAGCCATTGGAGGTTGTGCTGATCGTTCTCATAAAACACAGTGATGGAGAGCAGCCGCCTCGCAATGAACTTGAGCTCCGTGCGAAGCGCCCGGTTGGCGAATTCCGGATTGCGGCCGACCCGGACGCAATCAAAAATTCCATTGATGCTGACGACATTGTACTCGCTTGTATCGCGCCTCCATGTTTCATCAGCCACTTTATTGGCCTCGTTTATCCCCATCCCCAGGCGAAAGCCGGAGATAACCCATGGAGAACGTGGAAATGTGTACAGCGGAGAAATCCTCCAGGGACCGAAGAAGGGAACCGTATATTTCCCCAGCCCGTCGCAATCGCCGCAAACCTTAAAGGCAGGTGGGTTCACCCCCCGGCCTGTGCCCGGAATCGGAACACTCCCTTTGCCGCCGCACTGGGGACAGATGAATTTCTCCTTTCTCTCCTTTTGAAGCTGCCGGAAGATCCGCTCCGCCGACGCAATTTCCGCCGCGGTCAGTTGAACCGGATTCACATGGATAAAGCAGGAGACAGCGGCGTAAATCCTCTGCTGCTGCTCCAGGAGGCGCTGGATGATGGAGAGGGAGGCCCGATAACTGAAGAATGTTTTGAAATCAGTCTTATGGAAATGGTCATAACAATAAAGATAGTTGCTGATATCCGGAAAATCCTCGATCGGCCGTACCTTGCGCCACGGCCAGAACAGCGTCCACTGATAATGGGGAGTCATGATCTCATTCAGGCACAGCTGCTTGATCCTTTCATACTTTCTGTAGAATGCCAGGTCTTTCTGCTGGGCGGCTTTGTCGAAAAGCTCAAAATCGTCGAGGTTGATATTATCGATCCGCAGGGCAAAGCGACGAACCAGGCGGGTTTTCTCCGTCCCCGGAGCAAACCGCGTTCCGGCAAGAATGTCGGCGCTGGCGGTCAGTTTCCGCAAGCAGGTGGAAACTCCGATCACGTTCAGATCGCCGTTCAGGACCGGACCGCCGGAATTCCCGGGAACGATGGAAGCATCGATCTCGATCTCTTCAGGCCCGATCCCCAGCAGTTTTCCCTTACTCTCCACGATCACTTTTTCTCCGAGGCTGTCGCCGTACGCGCCGATGGCACAGCCGATTTCATTCGCCGCGGCATTCGGAGCGATTTCCAGAAACGGCATATCTTCCGGCACTGATTCCAGTTCGAGGATAGCCAAGTCACGGACCTTGCCGATCACGGCGGACCGGACCTTGAAGCGTTCGAGACTCGCGTTCACAATCTCAGGATCCTTCAACAACGCAAATACATGGGCGTTCGTAATGATGACCGGCTTTCCCCACAGCTTTGCAAGAAAACCGCTTCCGCGGGAGCTGGAATCGCCGATGAGCACCAGAGCCCGGTTGAGATTCTCCTTGTTGATGCAGGATCCGTTTCCGCCTTCCGTCCGGGACTGCCTGAACTCTGCCTTGGCCGACCTCAGACCCGTTAAGAATTCATCCGCGCTTTGCCGCGACAAAGCCGCCGCGGCAAAAACAGTCAGTCCCTGCGGAATCCAGATAAAAATCAGTAAAAAAACAATAACCCGTCCCATTTGCTCCGCTCTCCCTAAGTTGGCAAAAAAAAGAGGCACATCTCAAAAGGTGCCCTCGCCTACGCCTACCACAGCGCACAGAAAAACACCAGTCAAGATGTGCCGAATACGGACACACCAATCGTGCGTTTTTCTGTGGACGTCATGTTGAAGTGGTAGTTCAGGCGAGGACGTCGATTCTCAGTTGTAAAAATTACGATTTATCTACATCGGCTTTCTTTCCTCCGTTGTTCGGGATTACCCTAATTTACTTCAGAAATCTGTCAAATGCAAATAAAAACCGATTCCGACGCTCACTTTTTACATGACGCCCCGCCGTGTCAACGCTGACGAGGGCTCAAACATATCTTTTGAAATGTAATACACATGCTGCACCGGAATTCTTGCACCATAACTGGAAATAACGTTTTTTTATGCCGATCTTTGTAAAAAACAGAATGACGCCCTTGATATCCCCGTTGCGTACCGATATATTGTTAGTAAAATATAACTAACGAGGTATTCCGATGGATCTGACGAAACGGCAAACCGAAATCATCGATGCGGCAATCAACCTGACCGCACAGGGCGGCATTCAGAATCTGACGATCAAACATCTGGGCGATGCGCTCGGCATCACCGAACCGGCGATCTACCGCCATTTCAAGAACAAGTCCGAGATCGTCAGAACCATGATCGCCTGCTTTGACGAAGCCGTGCCGGCCGCAACCCCGGAGCTTCACGGTTTTGAAGCGGTCATGGCATTTGCGCGGAACCGCTTCAGGCAGGCGGAAGCCAAGCCGCCGCTCGCCCGGGTGATGTTCGCCGAAGAGCTTTTCATGGACGACGAAGAATTCACGGAACTGATGTTCCGGATGATGCACCGGCACAAGGCGGAGCTGGAGCGGTATTTCCTCGAAGCGCAGGAAAGCGGGGAAATCCGGCGGGACATACCGTCCGACACTCTGTTCCGGCTGGTATTCGGCCCGGTCCGGCTGCTGATCAAGCAGTGGGGAATGACCCGGGGCGCATTCGACCTTCGCAGCAAGGGAGAGGAGCTCCTGAAAACCCTGAAGGCGATTCTGCGGTAGCTTCCCACCGAACCGGCAGGCATGAGTCCGGAAAACATAAAATTCAAAAATCATGACCGCACAGCCTTGACATTGATGAAAGTCGGATTATATTGTTAGTAAATGATAACTAACCAAGAATAGAAAGAGGGCACCATGAAACGGAACATCATTCATATAGACGAAACGAAGTGCAACGGCTGCGGCGTGTGCATCCCGAACTGCCATGAGGGGGCGCTGCAGCTGATCGACGGCAAGGCGCGGCTCGTGAGCGATCTTTTCTGCGACGGCCTCGGCGCCTGTATCGGCGAGTGTCCGCGCGGGGCGATTGAAGTCATCGAGCGGGAGGCGGAGCCGTACGATGAGCGCCGGGTCATGGAAAGCATCATCCCGCAGGGGAGCGGCACGATCAGGGCGCACCTGAAACACCTGAAGGAACATGGGGAATTCAAGCTGCTTGAGACCGCAATCGCCTGCCTGAAGGAGCAGGACATCCCGGTGCCGGAGCTCGAAGAACCGGGCAGACTGCCGTGCGGCTGCCCCGGGACGTTGGCGAAGAAGCTGGCGGAAAAACCGGATAAGAAGCCCGGCGGCGGCGCTTCCGCGTTGCGGCAGTGGCCGGTTCAGCTGAAGCTGCTGAATCCGGCGGCGGAATATTTCGACTATGCCGATCTGCTGATTTCGGCGGATTGCGTCGCCCACGCTTACGGCGCGTTTCACCGGGATTTCCTGGATGGGAAGATCCTGGTCATCCTCTGCCCGAAGCTGGACAGCGGCATCGAGGGATATGTGGAGAAGCTGGCGGAAATTTTCCGGCTCCACGAGATCCGCTCCGTAACGGTGGCGCGCATGGAGGTCCCCTGCTGCGGCGGCACCGTCGCCATCGTGCAGGAGGCCCTGAAAGCGGCCGGAAAAACGCTTGATGTGAATATAAAGACCGTCGGCATCGACGGTGAAATCCAATAACCGGCAACAAAAGGAGAGGGGACGATGAGCATGTTCTGTTTTCAGTGCCAGGAGACCATGAAGAACACCGGCTGCATCATGGCCGGGGTCTGCGGCAAGAAGTCCGAGACGGCCAACAGGATGGACGAGCTGATTCATCAGCTGAAACTGCTGGCGCTGACCCGCAGGCCGGACCGGGAGCTCGGGCTCTTCGCGGTCCAGTCGCTGTTCATGACCATCACCAACGCCAACTTCGACGATGCGCGGATCGCCGCCCGGCTCGAACGCGCGAAGGAGCTGACCGGCCCGACCGATGCGCAGGCGCCGCTAGGCGTGCTCTCCTGCGAAAATGAGGATATCCGTTCGCTGCGGGAGCTGCTGACCTGCGGAGTCAAGGGTATCGCCGCCTACGCCGACCACGCCGCGATGCTCGGCAAAGAGGACGATGCGATCTATGAATTCGTCTTCAAGGCGCTGGCGGCCACCGCGAAGGAGCTCTCCGCCGAAGAGCTGACCGGGCTGGTGCTGGAGTGCGGCAATGTCGCAGTGAAGACCATGGCGCTGCTGGATTCGGCCAACTCGGAGACCTACGGCAAGCCGGAAGTCACACAGGTGAAGACCGGCGTCGGCAAGCGTCCGGGAATCCTGGTTTCCGGCCACGACCTCCGCGATATGAAAGAGCTGCTCGAACAGACCGCGGACGCCGGGATCGACGTCTACACCCACAGCGAAATGCTGCCCGCCCACTACTATCCGGAGCTGAAAAAATATCCGCACCTCTACGGCAACTACGGCAACGCATGGCACAGGCAGAACGTAGAATTCGCATCGTTCAACGGGCCGGTCCTGATGACCACCAACTGCATCACGCCGGTGCAGGAGAGCTACCGCAACCGCATCTTCACCACCGGCATGGCCGGATATCCGGGCGTCCCGCATATCGCCGACCGCAGGGACGGCAGGCCGAAGGATTTCTCGGCAATTATCGGGCTGGCAAAGAGCTGCCCGCCGCCGACTCCTCTTGAGGACGGCATAATCGTCGGCGGATTCGCCCATGACCAGGTGCTCGCGCTGGCGGACAAGGTGGTCGCCGCGGTCAAATCCGGCGCCATCAGGCGCTTCGTGGTGATGGCCGGCTGCGACGGACGGCACAAGACGCGGGAGTATTTCACCGAAGTCGCCTCGAAGCTGCCGGAGGGGACGATCATCCTGACCGCCGGCTGTGCGAAGTACCGCTACAACAAGCTGCCGCTCGGCGACATCGGCGGGATTCCGCGCGTACTGGACGCCGGGCAGTGCAACGACAGCTACAGCCTCGCGGTCATCGCCCTGAAGCTCAGGGAGGTGTTCGGCCTCGAGGATGTGAATGAGCTGCCGCTCTCCTTCGACATCGCCTGGTATGAGCAGAAGGCGGTGGCGGTTCTTCTGGCGCTGCTGGCGCTCGGCTTCAGAAACATCCGGCTCGGGCCGACGCTGCCCGCCTTCCTGTCGCCCGGCGTGGCCAGAGTGCTGGTCGAAACCTTCGGCATCAGGCCGACTGCGGAAGCGGAAGCCGACGTGGCCGCGATGATGCAGGGAAAATAACCGGAAAAAGGACCGGGCCGGAGCTTCTCCGGTCCGGCGCGTCATTCGGGCATCGGCGCCTGATAGCCGGCGTCTCCGCCGCGCGTCAGGAAATTCCGGTAAACTTTGAACAGCAGCAGGATGGCAAGAAGCGTCAGCGCTCCGCCGACCAGAAACAGCGAATGGTAATCATGGTTCAGCAGGTCGATGAGTCCGCCGAGCACCGGCCCCATCACCATCGAACAGAACGAGACGATCAATCCGACCGCCGAACCGAACTGCGCGAACAGCGCGCGCGGCACCAGGCGCGACGGCAGCGAAGCGGTCACCGTCATATAGCACCCCGACAGCACGCCGTGCAGAATGAAGATGACGCCGAAATAGCGTGCGTCCGTCAGCAGCACCCAGCCGGCCGCCATCACCAGAAAATAGGCGGCCATGGCGGCAATTCCGCAGCGGATCGGGTGAAACCGGTCCGCAACCACCCCGAGCGGATAGCTCAGCAGCAGGGAAAAGCAGTAAGTCACCACAAGGAATATGCCGTATTTTCCCATATCGATGCCGAGCTTCCCGGCATACTGGATCGAGAAAAAGTTGACCGGCATGAAAACGACGGTTCCCAGCGTGACGGCGAGCATGTACCAGCGGTAGTACGGCAGTGCGAAGCTCTGCCGCAGATACGTGACCGCCGAACGCATGACCCGCAGCAGGACGGGCTCTCCGTCCCCCTCCGCCGGAGCCGGCTCCTCGGGCGGCGGCGGATATTCCCCCTCCTTTACCTTGAAGCAGAGCAGCAGCAGTCCGAACAAGTAGAGCGTCCCGATCCCCAGAAAGATCTCCGGCGCATGTGTCTTCACCCGGTCGATCAGCCAGCCGTTGAACAGGATGCCCGCACCGAGGCTGACCATGCGGAAGAGCCCGAAGAAGCGTCCGATCAGCTCCGGCGGAACCACGTCGTTGACCAGCGCATTGAACAGTGAGCCGGAAAGCGTGGTCCCGAAATCCAGCAGGATCCATGCGATGCAGAAAAAGAGCAGCATCCCGGCATGCTCCGAAACCGCCGGAACCGCATCGTGCAGCCAGGCGCCCAGCACCTTCGAGAATCCGAGCAGGTAGAGCCCGAGCACGATAAACGGCGTGGTGAACATCAGGAACGGGATCCGCCGCCCCCGCCGCCCGCGGTGACGGTCCGAAATGTAACAGATCGCCGGGGAGAGGAACAGGTTCGTGAAGTTCGGGAACCCGATGATCACCAGCCCGTAGACCAGCTCCGACACGCCGATCTGCTTGATCAGCAGCGTCGCCGACGGCCCCACGGCACGATCCTTCAGCGCCCACGGGAAGTCGCCGCCCAGAAGGCACAGGCAGAGCACAATCAGCCCCCCGGCGGTGTAGGAGAGGGTGCCGACGCGCCAGATCCTCTTTCCGGAAGCGGCCTCTGTTTCCTGATTCATCTTCAGCATTCTCCGGAAAAATCCGCTAATCGCGGATCACGTAATTGTACATGCCGGTCTTGGCGATATCCCCGATGGAGACCATTTTAGCGCTGCCGTCATTGTATGCGACGACGGCCCGGCTGTTGCCGTTGTGGCGCATATGGATGTTGCGCTGCGAGGCGATCGTCCCCATCATGCCCCAGCTCCCGGTGTTCGGGGTGTCGCGGCCGGCGAGCGACGAGCTCTGCAGGCTGCTCGCATCATACCCGGTCCGGGTGCTGTCCGCCAGGAGGATCCGGTTCGACGCAAGGCGCGCGGGATCGAGAAAGACGCTGTTCGCGCCGTCGGAAGTGAGATCCTGCGCCCCGAGCTGGTAATAGGCGGTCGCATCCCAGAGCCCGTAGGTCTGGTGATAGCCATCGAAGCCGTCGGGCTGGTAGGATTCGCACATGATCATCGTCCTCCGTTTCCGGACCGGCTCCGGAAGGTAGCCGTTATGGCAGATCAGATATCCCCAGTATCCCTCGCTTGTGCGGACGCCGGTGTCGGCGGCATTGTAGCGCGCGGAGGGGTAGAGCCTGAAATCACCCGCGTACATGCCCAGGGCGAGACCGACCTGCTTCTGGTTGTTGACGCAGGTGCTGGTCCTGGCCCTGTCCCGCGCCTGGTTCAGCGCGGGTAGCAGCATCGCGGCGAGAATCGTGATGATCGCAATCACGACCAGGAGCTCGATCAAAGTAAAATGCCGATGCATAACAAGCGGCATATGATGTTTACAATTCTGTCCTGGCATAATGTAACTCCTTTTGTTGAACATGGTTTCCGGCCTCTGGCGGTTAAATTGTCCATTCTGCCTTTTCTACATGATTCGTATGATACATGTCGCGGGATTCACGGGGGGAATACATTTTCTCCGCCACCCCGTTTCTTTCACTCATGCGGCAAGCGCGGGCCCGTGGGTTATTCCCGCCCCGTTCGCGATAGAAACACGGGAACTTTATGCGGGTGCGGTTGAATGCACGTTCATACCGCATCATATACCGCCTGTTATGTGAAATGGCACTCCATCTCCTCTCCTATTTGACCGGTTCGAGATAGAGATAAGCGAGATTCATGGAACCGGCGTTGGTGTTTTCCATGGAAACCGTGACCTCCCCCGCCGGGAGATCGAAAACCAGCTCTTTTCCTCCGCGTTCAAAGCCCTCCAGCACCCACTCCTCCGGTGAATTCCCGAAACCTCCGGTCGGCGAAAGGAGGAAGGTTCCGCAATCCTTCCCCGCCACCGTCAGCCTCCGTTCCGCCAGACGCGCACTGGCGCGCAGCATGGCCAGGCGGTATCTGCCCGCCGACGGAACCCGGAAATTCCAACTTACCGTGTGGCCCTTGTCGTCCCAGCCGAGCATACAGCCGTCCTTGGCGAGCGGCCGGCCCATCTCGATTTTTACGCTGCCGCCTTTTTCGGAGGAAAATTCCGGAGCCGGAACCGTGACCGTACCGGGAACGATGGCGCGCACCTTCTCCCTGTACAGCGGAACCTGCCCGCGGAGAATGCGTTTCTTCCCGCCCCGCTCGATGAGTTCCCCGCGAACCGGAAGGCCGTTTTTCACCTCTCCCGACACCCTGACCCGGGTAACGGAAACCTCGCCCGCCTTCAGGCTCACATCCCATTCGGCAGGCTCAAGCGTGACTCCGGCCGGAGCGGAGAGCCTGACTTTGCCGGCCAATGCGCCGTGGCGCGAGGCACTGACCGTAACCTGGAGGCAGGAATCGTTCCCGGTCCGGGAAATCAGGCTGAAGTTGTCCGACTCCCGCGTCGGCAGGTAGGGCAGACAGGGCTCCTGTGTATAACCCTGTGAATTGTTCAGAACTGCGGTGCGGTAGGAGGGTTCCTGCATCAGCGCCGGGCGGCGGTCCATCGCCGGAATCGCGGTCGTATAGATCCGGACTTCCCCCGGCATCGAAACGATCACCTCTTCCCGCCAGTCGCCGAAGAGATCGGCGGTGGCAATCAGGTTTCCCGCGAATATGCCGCCGACGGGGCCGCCGTTGAAATCGCGGATCAGGCCGGAGCATTCCTCTTTCTCCAGATCGGCGTCCCAGTAAATGCCGTAACGCATCACTCCCGCCTCCGCGCCGCGTTTGAGCAGCTTGCCGGAACCGGAGAAGAGCCAGCGGCGCTCCTTCGAGGGGCCGCGTCCCGCGAAATCGTGTCCCATCACTTCGATTCCCGGAATCGTCGGATCCAGATCGATGGCATAGGCGTTGTTGACGTCCCAGGTCTGCTCATTGATCCCCCAGAGAACTTTCCCCGTCTTTGCATCGACGAGGCAGAGTCCGTCTTTCATGCCCGGCGTCTCATTGCCGTAAGCGATCTCCAGCCCCGGATTCTCCGGCATGATGTCGGAGAGGTACATGCGGTCGTTGTGTCCCCTTCCGGTTGACCAGAGGATTTCCCCGTTGTCATCGAGCGCCATATTGCCGAGCAGGATCTCATCCCGGCCGTCGCCGTCGAGATCGGCGACGATGGTGGCATGGCAGCCCTGACCGCGATATTTGGCGTCGAGTCCTTCATTATCGAATTTCCAGACGTTTTCGAGCTTTCCGTCCTTAAGCTGCCACGCTTCCGCCTTCATCATTCCATAGGTGCCGCGGAGCGCGACGACGCACGGAGTCTTCCCGTCGAGATAAGCCATGGCGAGCTGATTGCGGTTCACATGATTGTAGTTTTCGAATCCGTCGCGCGAGGGCCAGGGAGCACGGGCGATCTCTTCGCCGGTCATTCCGTCGAGGATCACCAGGTATTCAGGGCCGGTAAAAACGCGGCCGTCCTTGTCGCGCGGATCGCCCTCGCCCATTTTCAGCGCGACTTCCGCCCTGCCGTCGCCGTTGAAGTCATAGACGATGAAGGGGGAGTACCAGACGCCGCGCTCGATCGCCCAGCCGCAGCTTCTGGTCCAGAGGTGGGTGCCGTCAGCCAGATAGGCTTCGAGTTTGTAGGGTTCCGGCGTGGGATACCAGTAGGCTTCCCACGGGTCGATATTGGCGTCCGGAGTCTTGAAAATGCAGTCGTAGGTTCCATCGCCGTTAAGGTCGCCGATGCCGGCCCGCATGACGCTCATCTTCGGGTCGGGGAGTTTGAAGCTGATATAATTCTCTTTCAGAAGCGCGCTTTCGCCCGCCTTGCCCGTAAATCCATCGGCCGGGCGCACCGCATAGCGGTCCCCCTCTTTCGCTCCGGCGGCAATAAAGTCGCAGGTCTGCACAACCGGAGCCTGATTGAGCTTAACTTCCCTGCCGCCGCGGATACGGAACACATCGAATCCGATATCGGCCGGATCCTCTTTGAGCAGCCGCCAGGAGATATACGCCTTTTCCTCTTCCGCCGGAATCGCCACAACGCCGCGATTGAGGTTCTCCCTGACCCGTTCCTCCGCCCATCCTTCCACTCTGGGGAGTGCCGGCAGTTCACGGCATCTGGTCACCTGAAAGTGGTCCAGGTAAACGCTGCCGGGGCCAAGGTCGTGCCGGAAGCAGTTGGCGATATAAAATTCCAAATAACCCGTATCGGAGGAGACCTTTTCGAACAATACGCCGTTTTCGACGACTTTCCGGAATTGTTTTCCGTCGCGCGACACGCCGTAGGAGCGCCCACCCTGACAGTAGACGGTGTATTTTTCCCCTTTCTCCACCGGAATCCGGAACTTCAGCATTGCCGATTCGGGAGCATCCGGTGAACGGTCCTCCTCGACCGCAAAAGTGCGCAGTACTTTGCGGCCCGACCAGCGGGAGGCATTCTCATCCTTCGACCAGAGCTCCCATCTGCCCTTCTGCGGAACATCGACAGTCAGTAGCTCACGGTTCACGACGCAATCCTCCGCCTCGAACTTCCGGCTGCTTCCATCGTTCTTCAGCCAGCTGACGCCGGGATCGGGATATTTGACTGGCGGCGGCGGCTTCGGTGTTTCCACGGGAGCGGCCGTTCCGCCCAGCCGCTCCAGCGTGATGCAGTCGAGGTAGACCGCGCCGTACTTCGCCGGATCCTTCTCGGCGCAGCAGTTCGCGACCTTCAGCTCAAGGCTGCCGTTCTTCACGTCGAAGCGCTCCGCCACGACACCGTGCCCGGAGATGCGCCGGAATGTCCTGCCGTCGATGGAGACCGCGAACGAGCGGCCGCCGTTGGCCGAAATCCGGTAACTGCCGTTCTCCACGGGAATGCGGAGCGTGAGCACAGCCGAAGCCGGATCACCCGGCTCCCGGTCGGCCCGGGGGCCCGCGATGCGCAGCACCTGATCCCCGGACCAGGCGCCCTTGCGGTCCTCGTTCCAGACATCCCAGACGGAAGAGGAGATTTTGTTCCGGGTCAGCTTCTCCTGCTCCACAACGAACTCCTCCGCTTCGAGACGGCGTGCCGCGCCGGGCTTCAAAACGACCGTCCCGACCGACTTCGGCAGGTCCGCGAGCCGCTCCGCCGTAATGCGGTCGACATAGACCAGGCCGTGATTGGCCGGATCCGCCTCGGCGTAGCAGTTTGCGAGCTTGAGCTCCAGCACCCCGCCGCGCACCTCGACCCGGTCGGCGACCACGCCACGCGCGTCGATCCGCGCAAAGCTCCGGCCGCCGTCGGCCGAAATTCCGAAGGTACGCCCGCCGGCCGCGGAGATCCGGTAGACGCCGTCTTCAAGCGGCAGCCGCAACGTCAGCAGCGCGGACGCCGGATCCTCCGGCTTCCGGTCGCTCTTCGGGCCGCCGATGCGAAGCACCGTCCCCTCCGACCAACGCTTACCCGCGGGATCGGTCGTCCAGACATCCCAGGCGGTGGAGGAGACTTTGTCGCGGTTCAGCTTCTCCCGCTCAACCACGACATTTTCCGCCTCAAACTGCCGCATTTCCGCCGCCGCCAGCGTCGATGCGACGGCACAGCACAGACATATCGCTTTCCACATTTTCAAGCTCTCCTTTCGGGATGATACCACGTGATATTAAATTGCCATATGAAAAACTTCACCGATCCGGCAGTCGAAATGCCGGGGTCGTTTCGCGCAAAACCATGCGGGCGGAGAGCTCCACCGCCGCATACTTGCCGTGCAGCAGTGCATTTTCGAAGAGCTGCCAGCCGGAAAAGACAATATCCTCCACCGGATTCCGGACGGAGGTGAGCGGAAGGGCGTTGAACGGCATCTCCAACCCGTCGATCCCGATCACCGGCAGCTCGCCGACGCCGCTGCCGCACTCCATGAGCGCAGTCACGGCCGAATTGGCCAGCTCGTCGGTGAAGCAGCAGAGCGCGCCGGGCCGCTCCGGGGCAGCAAGAAGTTTGCGCATCTCCGCAACCGTCCCCCGGTGGCAGGAGACCGCATGGCGGCTCGCCAGCCGGATGCCCGCCTCCTCCAGCCCCCGGAAGATGCATTGCTCGCGGATCGAGATCGGGTTGCTGACCATCTCCGAGAAGGTCAGGTAGGAGACGCTTTTCACCTTGTTGTACACCAGAAAATCGATCAGCGTCGCGGCGATCTTCTCTTCGGTGACGCCCACCCGGGAGACGTTCGGACCGCCCGGCGTGTTGTGCCCCAGCATGACCAGCGGCAGGTGAAACCCGATAAACCTCTCATAGACATCGAGGTTCTGTGCGCCGCCGGTGATGGCGAAGAGCCCGTCGATCCCCCGCGAAAACAGCATTTCCAGCTTGCGGCGCTCGAG
This sequence comes from Lentisphaeria bacterium, assembly GCA_018265615.1. Lineage (GTDB taxonomy): Bacteria > Verrucomicrobiota > Lentisphaeria > Victivallales > Victivallaceae > Victivallis. The sequence goes on along the minus strand of JABLYX010000017.1, from coordinate 57,626 downwards.
CTCCAGATTGAAATTATAGAATTCCAGCAGCGGCATGTAGCCGTGCTCGACGCAGGTTTCCGCCAACAGGTCGCCGATCACGCGGCTGAACATCACGTTGGAGGTGTTCAGCAGAATGCCGATGTTATTGCTGCGGCCGGAGACCAGCGTCCGGGCCGAATTGTTCGGGATGTAGCCGAGCTCCTCGATGGTCTTCTCGATCTTCCTGCGGGTATCGGGGCGCAGCCCGATGTTGTTCTTCGCCTCCCGGTTCAGAACGGCGTAAACGGCTGTGCGGGAGACGCCCGCGGCCTCCGCAACCATTCTCACTGTGATTTTCCGCTTTCCCGAAATCATCGCACCGCCATTTTAATTTCACGTGATATGAATAATCCGTGCCTTTTGCCTTTCAGAACCGTTCAGATTGAGCACAGGCAGGGAAATATCACGAGGTATTTCACTTTAAGTATACCAAACTTTTGCCGCGTTGTCAATACGCCATCGGAAAAAAATCCGTATTTTTTCCGGCGATGACGCGCTTCCGAGGCAGGAAACGGAAAAGGCGGAGATTCAGAAAGTCCGGGAGGCAAGCAGATTCCGGATCCATTCACGCATTTCGCCGCTGCCGACATCGCGGTCCGGATCAGCTCCGTGGGCGGCGAAAAAGAGCCGGCCGCCGGCCGCGTCCTCCGCGAATCCGGCGAACCAGGCCTCCAGGCGGTTCGTGTTGTGATTGCGCCCGGTCCCGGTCTTCCCGCAGACCCGCCACGCCCCGGCGCGGCCGGAATCCATGCACTCTTCGAGGAGCGCCACATGCTCCGGCCTGAAACCGGAACCGCCGGAGAAGATTCTCTCAAGCACGCCAAGCTGCTCCACCGGGGAAATCAGCAAGCTCGACTCGATCCAGAAGACATTGTGCCCGTTGCTGTTCCATACGCTGATGTCGCAGTTTCCGTAGCCGAGGCGCTCAAGTGTCTCCCGGACATAGCCCCTGTCGAGCTTTCCGGTCAGCTTCTTGTAGTAGGGCACGCACGAGGCGCGGAACGCTTCCAGCAATGTGACATCCCGGTTCCACGCCGCGATTTCGTATTTCGTGCCGTCGTAGCCGAGGCGCGTCCCCAGTCCGGCCAGCACGCCGGAATCCAGCCCCATCAGCGTCGAAACGATTTTAAAGGTCGAGCACGGCGGGAACCGCCGCTCCGCCAGCGCGGGCGTGCCGGCGACCGCAATTTTTCCGGCGGCGGAACGGCCGAACACCGCGACATATCCGGGGGGAACCGCACTCGCCCCCTCCAGTTCCGCCAGCTCCCGGGAGCGGCAGCCGGTCACCGGGATCGCGGCAAGCACAAGAGCGACGGCAGCAGACAGAATACGTTTCATTTTCTCTCCCCCCTCACTGCCGCATCGACTCTTCCAGAATCACCGCGCCCGCCTCTACGCAGGCTTCGCAGGCGACTCCGTTCCCCTTGAGTTCACGGCAGAATTCGGAGCCGGCTTTCTCCGCGAACCTCCGGCGGAGCTCCGCATGGCGTGCTTCGGGAGTCGCCGCGAGAACCGCCTGAAGCGCTCCGCAGCGCCCTTCGGGAGCCCGCCCTCCCCCCATCGGCTTCAACGCTTCGGCAAGCCCTTCGAGGCCGCAGCCGGCGGCAACCGCCTGCGCGCAGTTGTGAGTTTTCGGTACGCGGGTAAAAATTTCAACAGCCTGATTCATCTTCCGTGTTCTCCCGGTTTTCAGAAAAAGCAATATTCACGTGCACGGGTTCAAAGTACACAATCAACCCTGAAATGTCAATGCCGGCAAGACGATTTTCAGGCGGAAAACAGTGCAGTACGCTTCCTGTGCAGCGCATCTCCCGCCATCCGCGGGCAATCGGCTTTACATCCGGATAAAACTGTCGTCCGGACGCTGGGAAACAACTTGCCTGTACTCCCCCGGCGTACAATGATGAACTTTGTGGAACAGGCGGGAGAAATAGTTGGCATCCATATATCCGCACGCGTTCCCCACCTCGGCAACCGTCAGATTGGAATTCAATAATTGCCGCCTCGCATGGGCCATTCGGTAATTCTGCAGATACCGGGAGGGAGACAGCCCGAATTGCACCTTGAAAAGCTTTCGGAGATACGTGTAGCTGACCGCACATCTTCCGGCCAATGTCTCCATGCTGACCGCCTGCTGAAAGTGTGCCTCAATATAGTCGACAGCCTGACAAAGCGCGGGATGCAGCCCGGCCAGTCTGTGTTTCTGCTTTTCAAAATCGGAAATCGCCCTGAGCAGCGAAAACAATACTCCGCTGCATAATCCGTAATGAGTTTCTTCGCTGAGCAGGCAAACCTCCGAAAAGAGGCGCCCGATCCATGGGGCATCACTTACGTCCAATTGCCGGAAACTGCTATCAAAGAGCTCCTGGGAGGCTAAAAAAACAATGAAAGAATTCGTCGATTCCCCCCGGCAGATTTGATTGTGGGATAATTCCGGGGGGATTACAAATAATGTTTCCGCCTGACAGAAATACTCCTGCGCTCCAATGAAAACGGATGCTTTTCCCGCGCTGAAATAGATCAGCTCAATTCCCGGATGAGTGTGAAAGCCCACCGTGGCATCGCGTTTCGACAAGGACGCCTGTGAAAAAATCGGCAAGATATGATTGGTTGAATCCTGTTCCACTTTTGCAAACCTTCCGCTGCTTTCAATGGTATTTTCCATTAAGATAGCCCCGGTTGTCTTCAACTCCAACCCCAAAGTATCAATTTGTGCTATCATAAGGACAAAAATTCCAATCGAACCGAGTTTTTTTTGAAAGGTTTCTGTGGTATAATATAGTTAAAACCAGTTGCACAGCCAGAAAGTAACGGGAATCATTGTTCAGAGTGAGGAGCAGGCATTCTTTTAGAGAACAGAAGACGGAGTCAGGCAGAAAACGTAAAGACTGCAGAAGCGGCTCGACAAAACCTAACATCACAGGAATGTTTTATGAAAAAGTTTCGATTTACATTGATTGAATTGCTGGTTGTTATTGCGATCATCACCATTCTCGTCTCCATGCTGCTCCCCGCGCTCAACGGAGCCCGCAACCGCGCCAGGACCACCAGCTGCACCAACCAGCTCAAGCAGCTTGGAACGGCCATTATTTTCTATCAGGGGGATTACGACGAATTCGTTCAGGCCTACAACGCTCAGGAGGAAAAGTGGTGGACCTGGCGGCTGCTCGACGGCGCTTATGCGAATGCCGGGCAATTCCTCTGTCCGGCCTACGTGCAGGACGGCTCGGCCTGGACCAAAGGAAAAATTGACGCCTGGAGCGCCGCCGATACGAAAAGCACTGCCGGCGACAGCCCCTACCGTTATGCTTCATACGGTTACAACGGCCGCTATCTCGGCGGAGTGTATGTCTCTTCTGCTTCGCAGCGTCCCCGCAAGACCGTTCGTACACCTTCTCAGACGCTGATGCTGGCCGACTCCTACGATGAACAGAATCGCGCCGTTTCGCGCGACATCGGCAACTCGCTGCTCTCGTACCTGAATTCCGATCACGGCAAGCCGTGGTTTCTGCACAACGGGCGCACCACTGCCAACGCGACTTTCTGCGACGGAAGCACGCGCAGCTTCACCGGGGCTTATGATCTGCCCATGTCGCGGCCTCCGTTCATCTGGTCTTCCGCCGCCTACAACCAATGGGACCCCGCCCGCTGAAGGCCATGCTTCGCTGATGAGATGCAATTACGAGTCATAAAAAAATACCCGGATGATATAAACTTCCATGCAATCCTCCATTATGAAAACGATCCGTCTTTTCCTGCTGCCCGTCCTGTGCGGCCTCTCTTTCCATTGTGCGGCATTCACGCTCAGGAACGGCATACTTCATGCGGGTGAAACCCCGTTTCCGCTTCATGTGTTCGACCGCAGCTGGAATGCGGGCAGCCAGAATTCCTCCGCATTCGAAACGGCGGAGTGTTCCGGCGGCCGCCTGCGGGGAACACTGCGGCATAAAAATCTGCCGCAGGCGGAATTCGATCAGAATTTCCGGAAAGCCGGAGACGGGACATTCCGATACGATGCGAAGGTGAATTTCGCCTCTCCTGCCCGTCTCAGCGGCCTCGCTCTCGCGGCCAATCTGCCGATCGACCGGTTCTGCGGGCGGGAACTTTCGGCGGACGGCAAAAAAATCGTTCTGCCGCCGGAATTCGCCGGACGGGGAAATTCCCTGCTGTTCCGGGGAGAAGCGGAGAAACTGATTCTCCCGCTGGAGGAGCGCGTACTCACTTTCGAAGGGAAATTCCAACTGACGATCCAGGATAACCGGGAGTGGAACCGCCAAAGCTACAGCATCCGGATCTTTTTCACCCCCGGGCACGGCGAGGTGACGGAGTCGGAACTTCACCTGAAGCTGACCTCCCGCCCTTATCGGAGCACTCCGCTTGACCTGAGAGAAGCAGTCAATATGGGCTTCGCCGATAAAACGGCCGAAGACGGCGCGGGCGGCTGGACCGACCAGGGACCGGAGAACGATCTCTCCATGCTGAAGCCAGGCAGAGTCAAATGGAGCGGAATCGAATTCGACCTCATCGACCCGGAACGGAACGGCGGCAGATCCTGCCTGATGCTTTCCGGCTTCGCCCGTCCCTCCTTTCCGGCCGGGGTTGAAATCAAGACCGATCCGGGCAGCGGGGGAAAATATCTTTACCTGCTCCATGCGGTCGCCTGGTCCACCGCACCCGCCGAAACCGGAACGGTCACTGTGACCTACCGGGACGGCTCCACCTCCGTTCATCCGATCCGGGACCGGCGGGACGTGGGAAACTGGTGGGCGCCCGTTCCCCTGAGCCGGGCCGACGTGGTGTGGACCGGGGAAAACGCCGCCTCCTACGTCGGGCTCTACCGCACCTGCATTCCGCTGCGCGGGCAGCCCGTGACCGGAATCGAGTTCCGCTCCGCCGGAAACGCGGTGTGGGGCATTGTCGCCGCCACCCTGAGCGACGATGCCATACCGCGCCGCCAGAGCACGCCGTTCTATCTGGTCGAAGGCAAAGAGTGGCGGCCCGTCGAATATTTCCGCGACGTCGAGCCGGGGTCGGCGCTCGATTTCTCCGGCCGTCTCGACGCTCCGGCCGGAAAATACGGCCCGGTCATGGTGGACGGCGACAAGCTGGTCTTCCGCGACCGGCCCGGCGAAGCGGTCCGTTTTTACGGCACAAATCTTTGCAGTTCGGCGCAATTTCTCGACCGGGAGTGGGCGGAACGGCTCTCCGGCCGCCTGGCAGCCGCCGGATACAACGCCGTCCGCCTCCATCATCAGGACAGCGGACTTACCCGGCGCGAAGGAGCAACCACCCGGCTGAATCCGGAGATGCTCGACCGGCTCGACTACCTGATCGCCTGCTTCAAAAAGCGCGGCATCTACATCACCACCGACCTTTATGTCTCCCGGAAGCTTTCAAAGGGGGAGCTGCCGGAATTGCCGGGGGAAGCGCCGGATCTCTCCAGCTTCAAGGCGCTGATCTTCGTCCTCGACTCCGCGATGGAGAACTACAAGGAGTTCGCCCGCAACTGGCTGACGCACATCAACCCCTACACCGGGCTGGCGCTGAAGGACGAACCGGCATTGATCGCTCTCTGCCTGATCAACGAGGGCAATCTCCACAGGACGTGGAACCAGAAACCCTTCGTAGCTGAAATCTACGAAAAGCGTTTTGCCGAGTGGCAGGCGGACGGAATGCCGGCCTCTCTCAAAGGAAGGAGCCGGGAGGTCCGGTTCGCCGCCTTCCTGAATGAGATTTACGGAAGGGGCATCCGGGAAATCCGGCAATTCGTCCGGGATCTCGGCGTCACCTGTCCGCTGACCGACCAGAACATGTTGAACCAGCCCCTGCTTGCTCCGGCGCGAAGCACCTGTGATTATGTGGACAACCACTTCTACTGGGCCCATCCCTCCTTTCCGGAGACCCCCTGGCAGCTGCCCTCCGCCCATAACCCTGCCTCCGCGATCGCGCGGCAGGGCGAAGCCCCCGGCAAGGTGCTTCCGACCAGAATTTTCGGCAAGCCGTTCCTGATCACAGAATTCGATTTCGCCCGCCCCAATCAGCACCGCGCCGAAGGAGCGGTCCTGACCGGCGCCTACGGCGCGCTTCAGGGATGGAACGGCCTGTTTCATTTCGCCTATGCCCACGACCGGGACCGGGTTATGAATCCGGAGGCGACGGCCGGACACTTCGACAGCTCCACCGACGTGGTCAAAGCGCTCTCCCACCGGATCGGCGCGCAGCTTTTCCGTTCCGGCAGGCTCACCCCTTCTTCGGTGGCGGTACCGGTGATCCTCGACGGCGGCGAGGGAATGCACTATGGCGAAGAGTATTCCGAAGAGATCCGCAAGCTGGGCCTGGTCGCGCGGGTCGGAACGGTCGTCGGCAAGGAAGCGCCGCCCGAATCCGCGATTGCGTTGCTCAGTCTCGGGCACAACTTCGCGCCCCCTCCCGAATCCTCCGCCCTGCCGCTCTTCGAAGCGCCGCAGAATTCCAGGAATCTGCTGGAGGAGATGATAAAGCGCGGCGTCCTGAAGAAGGAATGGTGCGATCCGGCGCGCGGATATTTCCGGAATCCGGAAGGAACCGTCGTCCTTGATGCGGGCGAGGAAACCTTCCGCGTCTCCGCGCCGGATGCGGAGGTCCTGATTCTTCCCGCCGGAAAGCAGGGCATTTCCGGCTGTTTCACCGTCGAAAACCGGATCGGACGCGCCGTATTTGCGGCGCTCTCCCTGGACGGCGCCGCATTGGCGCATTCGAAACGGATCCTTCTCCTTCACCTGACCGATTCCGGGTTCAGCAAGACCAAATTTTCCAACAACCGGCAGGAACAGCTGATGAGCTGGGGAACGACTCCCTGTCTGGTCGCCCGGGGAGCGGCTGAAATCGGGTTCCGTCCGGCTTCCGGAGTGAAAATCCGGGTGTTCGCTCTTGACACGGCCGGCCGGCGGCTGTTCGAAGTTCCGACCCGCAAAACAGGCGAAACCGCTTTCTCTTTCCGCACGGAGATCTCCACACCCAAGGGCCAGGTTCTGGTCTACGAGATTCTGACGGAACCGGAATCAAAACAGTAGAACAGGGATTCCTTCAAAAAGGTTCCGTCAGATATGCACGGCAGGGCAATATCGATCAGTCCGCACGGTTCGGAATGGCGTAATACGATTTCCTGAATGAAAAATCATAAATGCGAAATTTTCGCAAAAGTCGCGTGTTTTTGTAAGTGTCCGGCTGACAGAGTTAACCAGACGCGCACAAGGCCGCGCGAATGAAGCGGAAATGCAGCATTTGTGATTTTTCATGATGGAAAGCGTATAAGAGGGAGACGGAAAGCGGGCGAATCCATTCTATTTCCGCCGGGTGGACTCCCGCCAGATCGGTTCGGCGCGGAGCTCCACGCTCTGAAGCGGTTCATGCTTCCGTAGATGGCCGAGCAGGAGTTCAACACAGCGGACGGCGCATGCTTCGGCCTGCTGGTCGAAGGTGGAGAGCGATACCATGCAGTCCAGACTGGCCGGGATATTGTCGCCGCCGGTGACCAGTACGTCGTCCGGAATCTTCAGACCCCGCTCCAGCAGGCAGTGCTCGATGCTGATCGCCGCGTAATCGTTGCCGCAGATGATCGCGTCGGGGCGCCAATCCAGTATTTCCGGCGCGACGGCGAGAACGTCCTGCCGCCGCAGATCAGCGGAGAATAGCCGGTGCTCCGCCCCCTGCGCTCCGGCGAGAAAACCGGCGCAGCGCTGCCGGTGACTGTCGCCGCTTGCGCAGAAAAGTCCGGCCAAACGCTTTGCTCCGAGCTCCCGGCAGCGGCGGGTCAGCCGGGCTACCGGTTCCTTCTGCTCCACCGTGACCGACGGGTAACCATTCAACCGGTTGGTCAGCAGCAGAAAGGGGAACTGCGCGTCGTGTAATTCCGCAAGACAGGTGTATCCCTCATCGGCGCCCCAGACGATCAGCGCATCGATCTCATTGCGCCGGAAGATATTGAGATACTCCTTCGTTTCGATGAACCGGCGATCGTTCAAGAGAGGCAGACAGCGGTAGCCCGCTTTGAAGAGTTCGCGGCAGACGGCGAAAAGGGAACGCGCGAGGTTTTCATCGTCGGTCATTTCACCGCCGGCGAGAAAGCCGATCGTACGCGATTCACCGGAGAAAAAACGCGCGGCGTGAATGCTCGGCTGATAACCGATCCGGGCGCAATATTCGAGGATGCGGCTGCGGGTTTTCCCGCTGATCTTGATCGAACTTTCCCGGCCCGACAGAACGCGTGACACCGTGGAGGGGGAACAGCCCAGTTCCCGGGCGATCTCCCGGATATTGATCGGTTCGGTCATGCGATGCCTTCCTTTCCTGCCTGAAATCAGCGCGCTCGATTTATTTTACGAAAAATACACCGCAACTGTTGACTTTTCAAGTTTTTTGAGTATAATTAATAAAAGCAACTGTTGCGGTGCATCATTGCCGTATCCGGTTGCACGAACCGGGGAAGAGATCGGACGAAAGAAATACCTGAAAAGCGCCGGGAGGTTACCGCATCCATATCATCACAATATTTTCCATGCCGGAACTGCAATCATCAACAAAAAGGACAGGGTACATGAAACAAGTTTTTTTACTGGTCTGCCTGGCGGCCGCATGGCTTGCGGTACACGGCGCGGAATCCCCTTACGGGGTTTGCGCTCACGTGAGCCGCATGCCGGAAGCGCGTCTTGCCGATCACGAATTCGCTCTTATGAAAAGCGGCGGAATTGATTGGGTGCGAACCGATTTCGACTGGGACGTGATTCAGAAGAAACCCGGCGGGTGGGATTATTCCCATCTCGATTCGCTGCTCAGGACGGCGAAGCAGCGGGACATGAAGATCCTGCCGATTCTCGGATACGATGTCAAATGGGCCGTGCCAGTTTATGAAAATTTGGATCAATGGCGCGAATATGTCCGCCGGACCGTTTCGCGTTATGCGAAGGAACTCCGGTATTGGGAGATCTGGAACGAGGCCAACCATGTGAACGGCCCGCACTATACGCGCCTGAATGCGGTAAATTATGCTCTGCTCCTGAAAGCGGCATACGAGGAGATCAAGAAGATTGATCCGGAGCTTCAGGTCGTCTATTCCGGGGTGGCCGGAGTGCCGGTCGGATTCATCGAACAGACGTTCAGGGCCGGTGCGGCGCAATCCTTTGACGTGATGAACATCCACCCGTATGAAATGACGCAGCAGCCGGAGCACGTGAAGGCCTCGCTTGATCCGCTGTTTGCGCTTTTCAAGAAATACGGGTTGCAGAAGCCGGTGTGGGTGACTGAATTCAGTTGGCCGACACATACCGTCGCTTCAGCCGCGGAACCCTTTTTGAGAGCCGCCCTGCCGAAAGCCGGGATTGATCCGGAGACGGTATCCGCCGCCGTGATCCGCGATTCCGCGCTGGAGCTCTGCGGCGGCCCGGAGTTTCCCGCCGAGGATTTTTCAAAGCGGCTGTTTCCCAATCGGAAAGAGATTTCATACGCGGAATTGAAAGACCTCGACCCGGCGCGCTATCCGGTGCTTGTCCCTGTGGCCAGCGAGGCTTTCCCGAGAAAATATTTCCGGGAACTGGTCGAATATGTCCGGCGCGGCGGAGTGCTGATCCTCTGTCCCAACGGTTTCCCGTTCTACTACGATGCCAGGCGGAATGCCGCGGGCGGGGTGAGCCCCGTGAAACACGACTCGAGGGATATTCTTGAAGCTCTCCACATCGACTGGCTGGCGAGCTGGCGCGACAAAGTGCCTGCCGGGGGGAAAGTGCGCCCGGCGCCGGGGATCGGCGGAGAATCCCGCATGCCGGCGGGAGAACGGTATCTTTCGGCGAAAAACACGAAGCCCGGGGATCTGCTGATTCCGGTCCACATTCAGCATAACGGTGATTTTTCCGCCCCGGTTACCGGGATTTACAAGCTCGACAGCGACCTGAAGGGGGCTGTGCTCCTGAGCGTCGTCCAGACTTCCGGCGGTGTCAGCCAGGAGGTCCAGGGAAAATTTCTGCCGCGCGCGTATCTCCATTTCCTCGCGGCCGGAATCGACAGGATTTTCTGGTATAAGTTTCTGGCGGAGGAACAGGATCCGTGGAACCTCAGCGGCCATTTCGGTATTGTCCGCCGCGACTCTTCGCCGCGCGACGCCTTCACCGCCTACCGTTTTCTGACCGGAATGCATCCGGCGGGTTCGACACGGCCGGTGCTGAAGGTGGACGGAAATCTGTATTCCTGCACGTGGACGCGCCCGGATGGCGCAAAGGTTCACGCATTCTGGACGGTTCGCGGAAATGAACGTGTTTCCGTGCCGTTTGAAGTTCGTGAAGCCTGCGACTATCTCGGACGGAAGCTGCTGTTTTCCGGTTCCGTCACAGCATCCGGCGGAATTGTTTATCTGATCGAGAAATAAGGAGTACCGTATCCATGAAAAAAAATCTTCCTGTGCTTCGGTTCACCCTCATCGAACTCCTCGTCGTGATTGCGATCATCGCCATTCTCGCGGCGATGCTTCTGCCTGCGCTGAACAGTGCGCGTGCAAAAGCGCAGACGATCACATGTACCAATAATGCCAAAGGGGTTGCCGCCGCGGTGATGTTCTATGGCGACTCCTACGACGGCTATATCCCTCTGGCAAAAAATAACTGGAGCAGTTCGATGTCCTCCTGGACAACGTTGCTGCTTTGGACGAATTGCCTCAAAAACGGCAATATTCTTGTTTGTCCCGCCGTGCGTGTGCGAAACGCCTATTGCTGCAAATACACTTATAATCTGACATCCGAAGCTTTGCGGGCCGCCGATGGAGCCGACAACTGGATGGCCGATTACGGCGGCTATGCGTTCAACCCGGTGGTAAAACAGCCGAACTGCTATCCGCGGGCCCGCCTGGGAAGCTTCACGCGAGCGTCGCAAAAGCTGATGTTCGCCGATTCCTGCATCGCACCCGGAATTTCCGGACACGCCAGCGCGGGAATCCAACTCGCGGCCCAGATGAGCTTCGGCAATGAATATTTCTACGGCTGGCACTCCCAGACTGTGAATATCGCCTATTTCGACGGGCATGTTGCCGGAATTCGCGGCAGTGCTTCACAGGATCCATACATCTTCGCCGAGTCCATTTACAGCAGACCGGAATTCAAATGGACGGAGCCCGACGCGAGCACCGTGGCAGCGATTTCCGCGAATAACGCCTGGCTTTTGAAATGAAGGGAAAGGGGCCCCGTATCGACTCAAGGCCCCCGTCCGAATCCGCAGCGCGACTCAGAAGCTCCTGATGACATAGTCCGCGTTGAAGCCGTGCCGGATGTCCTGCTCCTGCTTCAATGCGCTGCCGTTCATGGATTTCACGTGCCCGTCGAAGAAGGCGCAGTTCGCAAAATTCCCGTGCCGGAGGATCATCCGTCCATCGGAGTTGACCACGGCGGGAGCCCCCGTCACGGACTGAATCTGGTAACACGGCACATACTTCTTATTGCCGTCGAAATAGAGGGAGTCGGCAAACAGGATCGCCGAGGAGGACGAAACTTTTCTTCCGAGCTGCCGGTCGTAAACCGTCGGCTGCGTGATCAGGTAAGGGCAGGCCGTCGTCGTGACGCCGGTGTCCTCGCTCCGCAGCCGGGTCAGCATCCCGTAGGAGTAGTAGGAGGAGACCACCGGGCTTGTGACGACCCGCGATTTCGAGTACCCCGCGGTCTCGATCTCCTTGAAAGAAGAAGGGCAGATCCCCGCGGCGCGGCTCACATAACCGAGGCCGCTCACCAGCCGCAGCCAGCGCAGGTCGTGCCCGTCGAGATCGCTGATTCCGGGAATCACCCACGGTGCCGCGTTCGTTCCCGGGCGGTATCCGCAGAAGCGGCCGTTGTAGTCATTCGCATAGAAGTGGGCCGCCGCCGCCAGCTGCTTGAGGTTGCTGAGGCAATTCGTCTTCTCGGCGGACTGCCGGGCCCTGTTCAGCGCAGGCAGCAGCATCGAAGCGAGAATCGCAATGATCGCGATCACGATCAGGAGCTCGATCAAGGTAAAGTATTTTTTCTGTTTCATCCTGCATCCTTCCTCTTTTGATACCCGCAAGTTTCAGTTTGTACGGACCGCTTCGTAGGCCATGACGCTGCCGCAGGGGCGGAATACCTTCGCTTCAAAGGTCAGGCGGCCGCCCTCCGAAACGGCCCTGACCTCTTCAAGCCGCCTGCCCGCGGCGTCGAGCGCATAGATCCGGAACGCCTCCGCGCCGGGCAGCTCGAGCGTCACTTCCGCCTCGCCCCGGGCGGCGAGCAGCGGAGCCGTCCCCCACGCTTCGAGGCGATTCATCCGGTCGTCGGCGAACTTGGTCCGGGTCGGCATGATGTCGGTCAGGTGCAGGAGCAGAATCCGGCGCGATTCGGTCAGCGGGGCACGTTCCGCCGAGAGCGCCGCGAAGACGCCGCGCCCGGCCCGGTTGCGCACCGAAAGCGCCCGGCTCTTCCCGTCACACTTCTCCGGCAGGATCAGCACCTCGCAGGAGGGAGTCTCCACCCGGAACGCCGCACGCCCCGCGTCGAGCTCGATCTGGCCGGTCGAAGAACGGTAGACGTCGCGCTTCGCGTCGTACCACTCCGGCCGGAGCAGCTTCGCGGAGATGAGCTTCGGCAGCAGTTCCTGCCCGTTTTCCGGAGCGGGGACGGCAGGCAGCCCGGTCCGGTTGAGAAATGCGCCCGAGGTCGCCAGCAATGCGGTGGTTTCCGCCGGAATCCTCCCCGCCGGGTCGCCCGGGAGGCTTCCGACCCGGGCGATCAGCCCGAGCCGGGCGAGGTCCGGTGAAAAGCGGTCCCGGCAGGTGAGCTTCTCCGCCTCGGGAACCACCGCCACGAAAGCCGGCTCGGCCCGGCGCAGCTCGCCGTCGAGGAAGAGCCGCGCGCCGACCAGGTGCGACAGCCGCTTCACAATATCGTTGGCCATATCGAAGGTGTTGCCCATGTCATCGGGATTCTGCAGCCGCTTGAGCTCGTGGCTGTAGGCGAACTGACAGAAGATGTCCCAATCCTGAAGCGCGGCGTAAGCGGCGCCCACCGGCCCTCCCTCCGCCCGGCTGCGGTTCGGGAACGCGAAGTCGAACTCCGTCACCGAGAACGGTTTGCCGAAGATCCGCGAAGCGAACAGCTCGCCGGGGACGGTCGCCCGCCGCGCCAGGACCGACCGGTTGCCCAGCACCATCGGGAAGCCCCAGGTTTTCCCCGGAAATGTCGGGTGGCTCCAGTAAACGTGGTTGTCCACGTAATCGTATCTGTCGCGCATCGTCGCGAGATGCGGCGTCGTCTCCCTGCTCTGGTCGGAGAGCATGTTTGTGACCCCCTCGCCCCTTACGAATTCCACCATCTGCCGGTAACGGCGTTCGTAAAGCTCCAGCAGGAAACGCGAAAACAACGGGTCGCTGACGTCGGCCCGCGCCTCCGCGCCGGGGTGGCGTTCGGCCAGATACCGCCTGAACCGGTCCTCGTACAGCTTCCGGGTGAAATCGTTCTTGTTCCAGTGGATGGCGATGTTCCCCTCGTTGACAAGGCCGATCGACACATAAGCGGGATCGTCTTTCGGGGCGAGCCCGGTATAAGGGTTCACATGGTTGAGCCAGCTGCGGCTGAAGCCTTTCCAGTTCTCGAAGACGGAGTCGAGAACCCAGAAGAGCGAGCGGTAGACCCCGCTGTCGAGCCTGCCCGGATACTCCGGAATCTCCCCGGGAGCGGGGCGGCGCGAGCAGTGCAGATCGGTGGTGATGTAAATCCCGCGCTGTCTGAGGCAGTAAACCAGATAGTCCAATCGCTCCATTCCGGCGGGATCGAGCTCCGTACTCTTCTCCCGGTTCGAAATCGCATTGTCGTGATGATGGATCCGGACGATGTTGAAGCCCAGCGCGGCGATGCGGGCGGCGACCTTCTCCGAAACATCGCGGCTCGCGACTGTGGCCGAGCCGATCAGGTTGGTGCCGTAGAAGCGTACCGGCTGCTCCGGGCGGCTGCGGAAGACGATCTTCCCGCCGCGAATCACCGCCGGCCCGTATTTCCCCGCCGGGGCATCCAGCCGCGACGAGAAATCCAGCGCCGAGCCGGGCATCACATCGGGGAAGGAATCGATCTTCCGCCAATCCTTCCCGGCTGCGATGTAGTGCGGAATCGCCGCTTCGCGCGGCGGCGCCGCGTCGGAGAGCGAAACCGCCGCAATCCCCCAGACCGAAGAGCCGCCGGCGTGGAATTCGATCCGCGCAACCGGCTTTTTCTTCAGCGGGAAGCGGCTCCTGTAAAGCCCCACATAGGCGCTCTTGTTCTCATTCTGCCATACGACGTCGGCGTTCACGCGGTGGGACGGGGTCCACCAGTTGCCGACGTCGGAATTTCCCATCACCGTGATCTCCGAGCTGTCGCCGTCGGCGTAGCGGATACGGACCGTTCCGACGGCCATATTATCCGCCCACGCCGTCGCGTGGAGAAGATAGAGGTATCCGGCGCGGGTTCCGGCCGGAACCTCACAGACGGCGGAACGGGCGAAGCCGGGCCGCTCCCGGCCCGCCATCATCAGGCAGGAGCGGCCGCCGTTCCGCGCGGGATCGATGATGTCGAATTCGATGCCGCCGAGCTTCCGGCGGCCGACGGGGAGTTTCCTCAGATCGTTTTCCGGCCCCTGGTCGGTCCAGCCGCCTTTTCCGTCTCCGGCGGTGTCATCGGAGAATCCCATATTGGCGGCTTTCCGGAGGTCGAGCGGAAACGACGAATAGGGCTTCTCCTCGATCGTGAGTTCGAGCGGGGTTGAAGTGATTTCGCCGTGGTGCTTTGCAAAGCGGATCCGCGCATCATAATTGTCGCCGCCGAAGCGCCGCCCGTCCTGAACCTGAAACCCGAAAACGCCCCGGATGACGATCTCCGCGCCGGGACCGTTCAACCGGACCTCCCGGCAGGCAGGCCGGTTGAAAAGGATGGTGTTCTCCCGGTTGAACTCCTCCGGCAGCGCCAGCGGTTTGCCGTCGATCAGCACCTCCGTCCCCCGGTAGACCGATATCGGGAGCCGGATCGACAGCGCTGCCTCATAAAGCGTTGCGGCGGAGGGAAACGCGATCTCGCCGCGATACCGGAAACGCCCGTCCCCTTCCCGGCGCAGGTTCGCCCGGAATGTACCCTCCGGCAGGTCGCCGAAGCGGAAAACCGACTCGTGCCCGGCGCCGTCCGGCAAACGCCTCACCTCCCCGGGGCGATAGAACGAGCTGCCCTGAACCGCGCCCCGCCACTTCGCATCGAAGAGCTGAAGCCGGAACGGGAAGCCGTCCACAGTCAGGATCCCCTTCGAATCCAGCTCCGCTGCGCCGGCGAAACCGCAGACGGCACAGAAACAGGCCAGCTTGAAAAGAAAATTCATTTGAACGCTCCCTCCGATTTTCTCAGGTTTCCACTTTCAATTATCCAATCTCCGGTTATATTATATCGTAAAAAAAATCAAAGGCTTTGATTTTCCAGACATAAAATTGCACTTTTCAGACATTCTGCGGGGTTCGGATGGCAGCGATCAAAAAAGTACCGATGCATTGGCACTTCTACGGAAAGTGCGGCGTCTCCGTCTCCTCGATCAAATATCCGCCGGAGCGGGAATCGGACGAGATGCATTTTCATGACTTCCATGAGCTCGTGATCGTGCGGGAGGGGACGGCGCGACACGTTTTCGAAGGCGGCTCCCGCCCGCTTTTCAGGGGCAGTTTCTTCGTGGTGCCGCCCGGAATGCCGCACGCATATGAGGAGTGCCGGAACCTCGAACTGACCAACGTGCTCTTCTTCCCCGAACGGCTGCTGTTCCCGCTGCCGGAAAACGCCGGAACAGTGTTCGACTGCTTCGATCCGCCCGCGCTCGGGACCGGTGAACTCAGCGCCCTCCTGCCGCTGCTCGAAGAGATGGCGCGCGAGCGGCGCGAAAAGAGGGGCGACTTCGAATTCGCGCTGAACGCCTGCTTCATGCAGCTCCTGCTGAAGCTCACCCGCTCCGCCGGTTCGCCGTGCCGGGAAGAGAGCGAAGCACGGCCGGAAATCGGCTGCGCCGTTTCGTTCCTCGCTGCGAACTATGCGAATCCGGAGCTTCAGGTCGCCGATCTCGCGGCGGAGGTCAACCTCACGCAAAAGACGCTTGAGCGGCAATTCAGAAAGCACACCGGCTCCTCCCCCGCCGCCTACCTGGCCGCCCTGCGGCTCGAACGCGCGGCCGAGATGCTGCGCCGGAGGACGGACCGCTCCATCACGGAAATCGCTCTCCGCTGCGGCTTCTCCGACATCACCTATTTCTCGCGGGTCTTCCGCAAACGGTACGCGCTCTCTCCCCGCGAATACCGGAAAATGTGACGCGGCGGGAGAAAAGGGGAAAACATGATGCGACTGCAGAACACGGTGCTTGAAATCAGCGCCAAAGCCTTTCACGACGATACGGAGAAGACAATGCGCATGGTCGCGCGGAAACTCTTCCGGCAATGGAGCTGGTTGGCCGGATGCGCCGAGACCGTCTCCGTGCAGCTCTGGAGCTCGGGCGGCAGCGAGATCCTCGACTACTCCGGCGACCCGGAACAGACGTTCGAGATCGTAGAGATATACCACGTGCCCATATACGCTTAGAGCTTATCCCTGAATAAGCTCTTCGTCAGCTATGTAAAAGGCGCCTAATTATACCAAAGAAATGTTATTCACGCCGGCTCCCGGGCCGCCATCGGTCGTAGCCGTCACCTCCACAAATCCAAGCGGAGCCTTCTCGGAATTCGGCTCCTCATCCTTCAGCAGTCGAATCAAACGACGCAGACTTTCGTATGGAACCTCCTTCTGTTCAAAATATTCCCGAATCGTCAGCCTGCTATTCCTGTACTCTGCAAGCAGAATCTCCCAATACTGTCCCATGCCGCCCTCCTTTCGTTTCGGTCTACAGGAGAACATAATACGTGGGCTATCTCAAGAACAGATGTAATACGCTTTCCATCATGAAAAATCACAAATGCTGCATTTCCGCTTCATTCGCGCGGCCTTGTGCGCGTCTGGTTAACTCTGTCAGCCTGACACTTACAAAACCACGCGACTTTTGCGAAAATTTCGCATTTATGATTTCTCATTCAGGAAATCGTATAACTCAGTGAGCGGTAACTTTGCTTCAAGGCATTTTGGCAGTTACAATATTTCCGTCGTTGTAAAGATAGAGTTTATATCCATCTTTATGATTTCCATCCTTATCCTCCATGATAACCACTGGCGGCGATTCTTGAATATTATGCCCTCCGTAGTAATAGTAGGTATTTTCCGGTTGTTTTTGTGCAAATTTATAGATGGTAAAATCGTATTGTCCCCAACAATTCAACGGAAATGCGATATAGCCATATTCGTGGAGTATATTCAGCCCCATCATATTATCTTCGAGAGGAAAATAACCATTATTGTCATCAGCATATTGCTTCAGAGATATATAATATTGTCTCAAATTTTCTTTGCATACTAATTTTATGCTGCGGTTACCTGGTGTGGAAAATGCTGGATATAATACTGCACTGATAGCAATTAACAAGACTGATAGAAAAAAAACGCCAATTTGCCATATTTTGATATTTTTTCGTTTTATGGAAAAAATAAGTTTTATTAATAATAAGATCGATATAACATAGACAATTATTTTTGCTGATAAGATAAAAATAGAAAGTGGACCGCTAAATCTAAAAATATATGCAACTATCAATATGGTAATATAAATAGCAGAAGATCCAAGAATAATGATTTTTTTATGATTGCTTTTCAATTGCTTTTCATTGGAAACGTAACCTTATGTAATTATCGGTTTCCCATATCAATATCGAATTGAAAATTAAGCAGAGGGAACCGTGAATGGAATAAGAAAAAGCGGATCAGATATAAATGAAAGCCCAGTAAAAGGACAATCTCCAGTTGTACAATTGAATTTAAATCCAACCCTGTAATGAGTTCCCCAAAATACATGTTCAATACCAGACGTCCAGTATACTGAAGATACATGACTTCTTAAATAAGAAGCCTGATCATAACATTGCCAATTAAAAGTCCAATCTGACCCTGCGGAAAAATAATTGCCAAATCCATAGGGAGTAGAAAGAAAAAATATCATAATTTGCTTAATCAGCGAAAGATAATCTTTGTAAATTGCACTTTTATTCAATTTTCTTTTATCATTACAGCAACATTCAATTGCCAGTGTATATCTCGCCAGATCGCTGTCGGCCAGCCTGGCAAAGATGAAGCTTCCGGCCGGGGAGGTAATCCGGTTCAGCCTGCCGCAGCTGTCGTAACCGTACGTGTAACTTTTGATATCCCCGATCTGGATCCCGGTAATTCTCCCCTTTACTCCGGAATCGATATGGCTTCTGTTGAGCATCTTATTATGGTCGCCCGTAATGCCCTGCGGCCAAGTGGCGTCGTTCCGGTTCGCGCCACTGCGACAGGTCCAACAGGCACGGTTATTCCGGTGCGGAGATCACCCTGAACCTCATGGCCCCCCGCCGGCTCTCGGCACAGCCGGAACAGGAGCTCTATCCGTGGACGCCGGAGAAAGGCGGCACAATACGCTTTTCGCTGCCGGTCAACAACGACGGCGGCGGACGTGCCTGCTATCCGGAGTGGGCGACCGGAATCGGCCGGCTACGGCGACCTCACGCCGGAATGAATGTCAGCCGGTAATGGTTCTCCGCGCTCATCAGCGTGATCTTCCAAAGCCGCGCTCCCCAGTGACGCGGAACGTCGGCCGCCGGCAACTCCTCTACTGCGGAACAGGCGATTCCCTCCGGCCTGCACCGGGCGGCTCCGCCGAAATCGAGCTCCCCGCCTTCAAGAATGCGCACCTCGCAGGGAGAATAGAGCGTCACGACGCTTTCGCGGGGTGAAACCAGTTCGAAGGAGTCCCGGAGCGTCGCCTGTTCCTCTCCGCAGACGAGGGTGCGGCAAAAGCCCGTCACTCCGGATTCCTCCGGATAAGCGCGGGCGAGATCGCAGACCAGCGTATCCGGCTCCCGGTACTCCAGTCCGGCCGAATATTCCCTGCCCGCCTGCTGCCCGGCGCCGCCGAACAGCGGCGCATTGTGCCCCTGCGCCCCGGTATAGAAGAGCCTGTAGCGGTCGGCGCTGAAGTTCTGACGCGAATACCCCCCGGTGCCGAGGTCGATCACCAGAGGAGTATCCCGGTAATAGAGCGTAAAATGGCCGAGGTCGTTGTGGTTGTGGGACTCCTGGTTGTTCCCGGCCTTGAGCGCGCCGGAAAAGCCGCCGGGATGGCGGACGATGCCGAGGCGGCCGCTCCAGATGGAGTGGGCCGGCAGCGGGACGTTCGCCTCTTTACCGGGATCGTCCGGCAAATGGAAGAACGAGTCGAGGGCGCCGCTCAGCTTGTCGCCGGTGCCGAGCCGGACATTTTCCGCCTCTTCCGGGGCCGCCGGCCTCCGCCGGGGCATCGGGTCGCGCCGGTTGAGCGCAAAGCTCTTGAGCGCGCCGGAATCGATCCTGCATCCGAAATCATAGACGGTCCCGATATTGTCGAAACCGTCGTCCGCGGCGTGCCCGCAATCCGCGCTGATCACATGGTCGCGCCCGACGATGACGGCTTCGGCCCCGAATTCGCCCATCGCCCGGAGCCGGGGAGACCGGAAGAGCGCGGCGGCGGATCCCGGAACCATCGCATCGAGCGTCCGGATATGGCAGAAAAGCC
Source organism: Lentisphaeria bacterium (assembly GCA_018265615.1). Classification (GTDB taxonomy): domain Bacteria; phylum Verrucomicrobiota; class Lentisphaeria; order Victivallales; family Victivallaceae; genus Victivallis. The sequence continues at coordinate 37,919 of JABLYX010000017.1, read as the reverse complement.
TGACCGCGGCCTTGTTCCAGTAGCCGGGCCCCTCGTCACAGTAGCCGTCGTCGGCATAGCCGGAGAAGAAGATGGAAGCGGAACAATTGAGCTTGCGCGTCAGCTCCGCCAGCAGCTCCGGGTCGTCAAGCAGGATCGCTCCGGCCTGCAGGATGTTCCCGGCGCACCACGGGGTCCAGTTGTTGGCCTCGCCCGGCGCCGTCCAATAGTGGACCGACGTATCGAAAAAATGCTCCAGCACCGGAAGCACCGTTTTCTCCAATACTTTCTCTTTGCAGAAGCGCAGAAAGCGGGGCGAACACGCTTTGAGCTCGTCGTGCAGGATCTGGAGCGTCAGCGCCGTCTGCTGCGCGGTTTCGGCGGCGAACAGGTCGACCTGGCGGGCGGTGGAGAACACCGGCATCGGGTCGCCGTCACATTTGGCGTGGGCATGCATGCACCAGTAGGGCTCGGCCGCAATCGCGCCCAGCCGGTCAATGACGGCCGGAAGATATTTTTCAAGCTCTCCGGAGAAGCAGAGCGCAAGCACCAGCGTACCCAGCTCGTTGCGGCGGCGAAAGTAGCGCCGCTCGAAGCAGGCGCGGTTGCCGTCGAGGACAAACCGGAAATAGTCGTAGGCGGAGAGCGCCTCCATCGGGCGGGTCAGGATGCCGTCCGCCTCAGCGACGATCCGCCGCGCTTCGTCCGCCTTCCACCCGGAACCGGCGACTTGCCGCCAGGCTGAACGGTCGGAGAATTCCGGAAAAAACCGGCGGTTGGCCTTCCCGCCTGCGATCCGCAGATAAAACTCCTCCGGCAGCAGCTCATCAATCGAATTCTCCCTGCGGTTCTTCCAGAGCTCTTCACGCACACTCTTCATCTTCACTCTCCCAGTGACTGCCATGTTACAATATTTTTCACGCTTTACAGACCGCCAATGCGGTTCATCGCCGCCGCGTCGCCGCGTTCACACAGTTCAATGTTCTTCAACGCGAGCAGCGCCATCCGGCGGCACGCCTCCGCCGTGCTGCTGCCGACATGCGGCGTCATGACCGCATTCGGCAGTGTGCGCAGGTCGCCCCCGGACGGTTCATACGGTTCATGCTGAAACACGTCCAGCACCGCCCCGCCGATCCGGCCCGCCGCCAGCGCATCGTAAAGCGCCGCCTCGTCGACCACGCTGCCGCGCGCCGTGTTGACGAGCCACGCGCCGCGCTTCATCCGGGCGAGCCGCTCCGCCGAGACGAAGCCGCGGTTGCCCGGAGAACCGGGAATGTGCAGAGAGACGAAATCCGCGTCCGCCACGGCGTCGTCCCAGCTCTCCGTGAACCGGTCAGCCGGACACTCCGGCGGCGGCGCGGAATGAACCAGCCCCGTCACCTTCATGCCGAAGCCGTTCTTCGCGATCGCCGCAACCCGGCTGCCGATCGCGCCGCAGCCGGCCACCGCCAGAACCTTTCCCGCAAGCTCGCAGCCGATCTGCGCCTTCCAGACTCCGCCGCGGCAGCCGGAGGCGACGGCGACGAACCGGCGCGCCGCCAGCAGCAGCATGCCGATCGTGCATTCCGCGACGGATTGTTCGAGCGTACCGGGCGTATTCGTGCAAAGAATCCCCTTCTCCGCCGCGAGCTTCAGGTCGATGTTGTCATACCCCACGCCGAACCGGGCGATCACGCCGCCCGCCGGGAGCGCATCGTAGAGCTCCCGCCGGTAGGAAGCGCCGCCGATGACGACGTACCGGGCCCGCCGCTCCCGCACCATCCGGGCGAGCTCCGCCTCCTCCTCAGGCGCGGGCAGGCATGAAAACCCTTCCGCATGTTCGAAAACCTCTTTCGCCTTGTCAAACTGCAGCTGTGTGACCAGCACCGTCGTCGCCATATGGGTTCCCTCCTGAACTGTCTTGCACATACTTTATATGCAAACCGGGAAAAAGCAAACGCCGCCGCAGCTGAAACCGCTTATTCCACTCCGCGGCAGAGCCGGCCGTCAGATCTGCATGGTGAAGGCGGGGCCGAAGTCGCGCCTGTCCTGCGAAATGAGGCGGAGCCCGGCGGCTCCCTGGAGGTCGAAGACGATGAACTCGTTCCGCCCTGTCCGCAGGAGCGGGGCGGGGACATACAAAGTGCGCTGCGGACCGACTTCCCAGTAACGGCCGAGGTTGAAGCCGTTCACAAAAACGCAGCCGCGCGTTCCGCGCGGAACCGCGAGAAAAGTGTCGCACGGGTCGCCGGAGATTTCGAGGAAACCGCGCAGAAAGAGCGGGCCGCAGCCCTCCTCCGGCACGCCGTCGCGCCACTCCGGCTCCGGGGCCCGGTCGAACTCGAGCGGAAAGATCTCCCACCCGAACAGAAACTGCCCGCCGCGCCGGACGCCGCGCACCCCCTTGAGCTCAAGCTCCATATCCGGGCCGAAATTCACACGGCCCATGTTTTCAACGAGGATGTCGAGCGTCCCTCCCTCCTCCGGCACGCTGACCGTGCAGACCGGCTGCGGATCGTTGCGGTATACGACCCCGGCGACCGCGCCGTTCACCATGACGACGGCGCGGTCCTTCAGGCCGTCAAGCGTCAGCTGGAAGATCCCGGGCTGCGCCGAACGGGTGCGGTAGAGGATGTAGCCGTAATTCTGGCCGAACCGCTCCATCGGTTCCGGCGCAGCGGAGCGGACCGGGCGGCTCAGACGCGGCAGCGAGCCGAGCAGCAGCGCCGAAGAGGTCAGCGGAATCTCCCCGTAGGCGCGTTTTTCGAGAACGGCGGGCTCCCCGGCGGGAAGCTCCGGGCGGAGCTTCCGGATCTCGTCGCGGATGGCGAAATATTTCGGCGCAGGGTCGCCCTCCTCGGAGAGCGCCGCGTCGACGTCGTAGGTCGAGAGCATCGGAAGATAGCGCCCGTCGTAGATGTTCCCGCCGTTCATAAAGCCGAAGTTGCTGCCGCCGTGAAACATGTATAAATTCATATGAAAGCCGTTCTCGAGGATTTCGCGGACGTCCCGCCGGACCCCCTCCGCCTCGTGCCGGGGGTACATCTTCCCCCAGTGGTGTGCGCCGCCGTCCCAGAGCTCCATGACGAATTTCGGTTCGCCGGGCCGGAGCTGTTCGAGCGCGGGGAGCCGCTTCGCGGGATGGTTGCGGAAGTTCGCGGTGGCGAGCACGCCCGGCAGCATGCCGGCTTCAAACCCTGAGCCTCCGGGCGTTTCCCCGTCGGAGGTGAACAAAGGAACCGTGATCCCGGCCTCATCGAAGCAGCCGCGCACGAACTCCATGTAGGCACGGTCGTTGCCGTAGGATCCGTATTCATTCTCGACCTGCATCGCGATGACCGGGCCGCCCTCGGTGTGCTGCAGCGGCTTCAGGAGTCCGAGCACACGGCTCATGTAGCTGCGGACAGCCTCCAGATAGGGCCGGTTCGAACAGCGCAGCCGCAGGCCGGGCTCGTTCAGCAGCCAGGCGGGGAGCCCGCCGAGATCCCACTCCGAACAGATGTACGGGCCGGGGCGGACGATCGCGTGGAGCTTCTCCTCCTGCGCGATTTTCAGGAACGCGGTGAAGTCCCGCCACCCGGAGAAATCGAATTCGCCCCTGCGCGGCTCGTGGAAGTTCCACGCAAGATAGGTCTCGACCGTATTCAGCCCGCACCGGCGCAGCTTCACGAGCCGGTCCCGCCAGTATTCCGGATGGATCCGGAAGTAGTGCATCGCCCCCGAAAGAATCTGCGTCCCCGCCCCGTCGATCAGAATCTCCCCGCCCCGGATTTCCACTGTCCCCGCCATCGCCGTACCCTTTCATTTGCATTTTGATGTTTGCGATGATATTATAATATTCGCATATCACGGCTGTTTCAATCGGACAAATGAAGCATTACTGTGCGGTTTGATGCATGAACAGAAAAATGACGAAAATCATCGCCCGGCCCGGCTTCACGTGCCTGCCGGAGTGGGGGCTGCCGCTCTACGCGCGTTCAGCCGGACACTACCGCCTCCCGGCGGAGTACCGGGAGACGGAACACGCGCGCGAAAACTTCGTTCAGCTCTTCTGGGGCGTGGCGGGGCTCGGGGAGATTCTCATCGACGGCGCCCCCCTGCGGCTCGGACCCGGCGATGCCGTCTGGAAAGGGTCGCGCCAGACGCACGGCTACCGTTCGCTGTCGCCGGAGTGGGAGCTGCGCTGGATCACCTTCGACGGCCGGCTCGCGGATGAGATCATCGAAAGCTACGGTTACCCGCACCGGATCGCCGGCGCGGGCCCCTGCCCGGCCGGGCTCTTCCTCGACATCGAATCCGGACTGCAGAGGATGACGCCGCACGAGCTCCGCCGCCTCGCGGCCGTGCTGCTTGCGATTCTCGCGCAGGCCGGCCGGGGCGGCGCGGAGGAGCGCGAATCGGACCGGATCTGCGAACGCTGCATCGGGCTCATCCGGGAGGGATTCCGGGAGAGCGGCCTCAACGTGAACACGCTCGCCGCCCGGATGCGCATGCACCGGACCACGCTGAACCGCCACTTCCGGAGCCGCATGCACTGTTCGCCCGGCGAATACCTGAAGCAGTTCCGGCTTCAGCGTGCGGTCACGCTGCTGAAAGCGGGGGAGCTGACCGTCGCGGAAATCGCCGCAGAAGTCGGCATCCCCGACCAGTCGCAGTTCTCGCGCACCGTAAGGCAGGCGTTCGGCCGGACCCCGAAAGAGCTCCGCGCCACGGACGCGCTCCCCTGAGTCAGCGCCCTGTCCGGCGGAAAACGACGGGGGAAAGCCCCGTGTAACGGCGGAACTGACGGCTGAAGAAGAACGGGTCGTCGTAGCCGCAGCGAAGCGCGATCTCCTTGATCTGCATGGAACTTTCGACCAACAGCCGGCGGGCGAGAGCGAGACGGCTGCGGACGAGGTACTGCTTCGGCGTGATCCCGAAACAGCGCCGGAACTCCGCGGAAAACTCCGCGCGCGACATCCCCATGCGGGCGGCGAGCTCCGGCGAATGCAGCGGTTCGTCGAGGTGCAGCTCGATGTAATTCAGCAGCTCAGCGAAGCGGAGGCCGATGCGGGCGCCCGTGCCGGCGCCCTCCTCAAGAAACGGCAGCAGCAGCAGCTCAATGTGGTGACGCGCCTCCACGAGCCCCTGCAGCGAGCCGGAAGCCAGCTCCTCCCGCACGGCCGCGAAACGGGTCCGGACAGCAGTGATGTCCCCGGGAATGTGCTTCCGCAGAAACGAGAGCGCGGGAACGGTCCGCAGCTGCGGGGAGCTGAAATGGATGTAATCATGCGTGCTCGGCGCAACGCCGGAGAATTTGCATGGGACAAATGCAGGGATAAGGTAGAGGGCCCCCGGCACAATCTCCATCTCCTCCGCCGCCGTGCGGATCCGGAACGCTCCCGTGACGGGAAGGTAAAGCCGGAAAAAGAAGTCGTTCAGAAAATCCGGGTTCCGGGGCCACTCCGTAATATCCTCGGCAAACCCGGCCAGAATCGGCCGGATCCGGAAAGAGGAAAGGAAGTCGTTCCGTTCCGGATCCGGCTTCACATAGTGATTTTTGCGGATATTCATCCGAGTTGCCCGCCTCCGTATTTCAGGAGTAATATAGGCCGGATTCCCGGTGCGGCAAGTGGAAAAATGAAAAAAAATGACAAAAAGTCCAGTTCTTTTTCCGATCATCCATTCTCAAAAACAAGTTTTTCCGGTATACTAAAAGCGGGTACTGAAACATACAACAACCGCCGGGGCTTCCGGCAGGGAGGAATCAGGTGTCACACCGCCGCTTTACATTGATCGAGCTGCTCGTCGTGATTGCGATCATCACCATCCTGGCGAGCATGCTGCTGCCCGCGCTGAACCAGGCGCGGGAGAAAGCCCGCCGCACAAGCTGCCTCAACAACCTGAAGAGCAGCGGAAGCATGCTGGCGTTCTACCGCAACGACTGGAACGACCACTACCCGTATTTCCGTACCTTCTTCAAGGTCATGGAGGAGCATTATTCAAACCTTTCCGGCAAAGCGCGTGACGAGGCTTATAAATACAATCCGCGCACGCTTTACAGCCGCTGCCCCTCCATGGTGATTCCGCCGGGAACCGATCCCGCGGCGCTGCCGAACTGGGTGTCGTACGGAATCAACTACACCTATTTTCCGGGCGTCCACCCCGCCACGGAAAGCTACAACGTGAACGGCAGCAAATACCCCGGCGTGCGGAATCCCTCCCATAAGGTCTATATGGCGGAGAACCGCTACGAGATCAACAACTGCTACTACATCAACCCGAACTGGGAATTCGCGTATCCGCTGGCGCGGCACAACTCCTTCTGCGGCGTTCTCTGGGTGGACGGCCACAGTTCGATGAAATTCTCCGAGGGGTTCTGGGGAACCCGCGAAGCGGAGCACAACTTCTATACGCACGACTGACCCCGGGGAACTGAAGCAATGAACTTGAAACGGCTCCCGTTCCTTGCGGCGGCGATGTGCCTGCCCGCCGCCTTCGCTTCTCCGGTCCCGGAAGCACCCGGCGGACTGTTCTTCCCCGATGAACCGCTCGCATTCAAAGCGGCCCCGGCAGACGCCGGGAGCTGGCGGCTGCATGACGCGGAGAACCGCGTGATCCGGAACCTGGAGTGTCCCGGCAAAGCATTCCGGCTCGAACCGTGCGGACGCGGATACTATGAGCTGGTCCGCACAAACGCGGATGGAAAATCCGAACGTGTTTCGTTCTCCGTCGTTCCCCGTCCCGCTTCAGCTCCGAAGCCCGAACTGAATCCGTTCGCGCTCGATATCGGGATGAGCACTTCGTTTCGCCCCGAGCCTGTGCGGCGGGGACACCTTTCTCCGGAGACGGCGGCGGAGCTGGCGTACCGCGCAGGCGTGACGATCCAGCGCGACCGCAGCGGAGACGGCCGCCCCTTCCCGTGGCTCTCCGGGCGGAAAGCCGCGGCGGAACTCTCCCGTTCCCGCGGGATCGAACCGGTCGGCATGCTCGAGGGGCTGCACTTCTCGGTGCTCGGAGCGGCCGTGCCCGGAGAACCGGCACCGCCGCAGCGGCGGCATGCGGATCCGGGCGACACACGTTACCGCAACCCGCCGGACCTGCGGCAGGTCTATAAGCATTGCCGGGAATATGCCGCCGAACTCGGCGGAAGTATGCGGTATGCCGAATACGGCAACGAGCCGGACTGCAAGACGGACACGGTCTGGGATATGGCCGCCGCGACGAAAGCGGGATATCTCGGGCTAAAGGCCGGTTCGCCGGAAATGACGGTGCTCTCCCCGAGTTTTTCGCAGGGGGACCCGGAATATGTGAAGGAGTTCTTCCGGAACGGCTGCGGCGACTACTTCGATATATTCAACTTTCACGCATACCGCTATCCCGCCGATTACGAAGCGTTTGCCGGCATGTATCTCGCGGCGCTCGACCGGATCGGAGGAGCCGGACGGGCCGTTTTCGTGACGGAGAACGGCGACATCTCCGCCGCGGGGTGCCCGTCCGGGGGAGCCGATCCCGCCGATGGAACGCTCCGTCGGCAAAGCCCGGAGCAGGAACGGATCCAGGCGGAGTTCGCCGTCAAATCGAACCTCCGCATGATCGCGCTCGGCGTCACCGCGAATTTCCTCTTCTACCTTCCTGCCTACGCGGGGGAGCACTATGCGCTGACCCGCCCGGACGGCAGCGCGAAACCGGCACTCACGGTCCTCGCGAACCTTTCGCGGCTTCTCGGAAGCGCGGAGTATCTCGGGGAATACGGCGCCGGAACCGGAATGCGTGCGATGCTTTTTGCGCTCCCGGATAAAACGCAGGTGCTGGCCGTCTGGAAAGCGGGCTTCATGGATCTGTACCGGGGGCGGTTCCAAAGCTACGCCCTGCCGGTTCCTGAGCGGAAGGCCATCCCGTTCCCCGGCCGCGGCGGGCGCTTTCCCGTATCGGATATGTATGGGCGGAGCTTGCCGGACGCGGTTGCGGCAGGCGGAAAGCTCAATGCGGAACTTTCGGAGCTGCCGATTTTCATCACGCGGCTCTCCGGCCTGAAACCGGCTTCTCCCGCACCGGCTCCCCGGAACCGGTTCCGGGCCCCGGAGAGGCCGGAGCTCGACAAGACGGTCGTCGTCCGCATGGTGCCGGAGAGCGGCCTGTCCCCCTCCATGAGCGGGACATATGCGCTGCTCACCGCGCCGGAGGCCCGCCTGAGGCTGGAAGTTTACAACTTTGACGATGCGGAGAAGCGGGGGACGCTCACGCTCTCCGGTGCGAAACTCCCCGCCGGATTCGATCTCGCGCTCGCGCCGCAGGAGCGCAGGGTGCTGTACGCGACGGTCCGCCCGGAACGGGGCGGGAACGGCTGGACGAGGCTGCGGGTTTCAGGCAGCTTCGGAGGGAAGCATATCTCCGCCGCGGAGATTCCGGCGTTCCGGCTTGATACGGAGGAATCGGCATGGCGCCCGCTTCCGGGCGGCCCCGCCCCTGCACCGGAGCCGCCTTTCGAAACGCGGCTGCATTCTCCGGCCGGAACCGTATTCACGGCGGAAAATCCGGAAAACTGCTACCGGCGATATTACGGGAAACGGATATTCGTCCCCCTGCGCCCCGACCTGTTCCGGCGCGCCCGGGCAATCCGGTTCCGGCTGCAGCACACGGAAGGCAGGGCCGAACAGCGGGAACTGCGGCTGGTCGTCGCCGGAAAAGACCGGAACGGCAGGCCGCGCCGCGAAACCTTCGCGGTTCCGCCATGCACCGGAAACGAACCGTCCCTTGTCACCGTCGTGTTCCCTGAGGATATGGAACCCTTTGTTCATGTGGATGAATTGCAGATGGCAACCCGTTATCCGGACGAAAAATTCACCGTCGGGCCAATCGAGATTCCGGCTCCGGTTCCCGAAAAGAAATGAGATGGAGACAGTCACGATGCTTTTCGATCATCTGGTGTTCCGGCGCGATGCCGGGCTGCGGCTCGCCGACTCCTGGGTCTGGTGCGGCTCGGTCGTCCGTGCCGAAGACGGGTGGCACATGTTCGCCTCCTGCTGGGAGAAGCGCCACCCCATGTTCGAGGGGTATGTCCTGTTCAGCCGGATCGTCCACGCCTTCTGCGGGCAGCCGGACGGGGCCTACCGCCTGTGCGGGACGATTCTGCCCGCCGCTCCGCTGAAGATGGCGCACAATCCGACTGTGATCCGCTATGGAGAAACCTATCTGCTCTTCTTCATCGGCACGGCCTGCCCGGACCGCGTTCCCCGGGAGTGCCGGGACGCCGGCGCGGTCTCGGCAGCCTATGCGGGAATCCGCATTTACTGCGCGTCCGCCCCGTCGCCGCGCGGGCCGTGGCGCATGAACCCCGAACCGGTGCTGTGCCCGGAGCCGGACTCGTGGGACCGGCAGATCGTGACGAACCCGGCTCCCTGCGTCGCGCCGGACGGGAGAATTTTCCTCTACTACCGCAGCAACACGCCGGAGGGGCTCCGCATCGGCCTCGCGGTCGCGGATTCCCCCTCCGGCCCTTTCCGCCGGGTCGCGCCGCATCCGGTCATGCGGGATTTCGACGTGGAGGACCCGTTCGTCTGGCACGACGGCAGGAGCTTCCGGATGATCGCGAAAGACATGCGCGGCAGCCTCACCGGCGAGCTGCACGCCGGGGCGGCATTCGAGTCCGCCGACGGCCTTGCATGGCGTTTCCGTGAAAAAGCCTATTCGCGGGCGCTGCGCGACGAACGGGGCGAACCCGTTCCGCTCGGCTGCCTTGAGCGCCCGCAGCTGACATTCGACGGCAGAGGCGAGCCGGAGTACCTGTGCGCGGCGGCGGCGGACGGCCCCGGCGGCTTCCGGAACGCCTCGAACACCTGGAACACGGTCTTCCGCCTGCAGCCCGGAGAGTAGCCGCCTCCCCCAACCGGAAATTTTCCGGAAATCTTCGATCGGGGTATTGACAACGGGCCCGATTTGCATCATAATTATATCAAACGATTGATATAACAAAGGAGCCGGATATGGCGTCACAGGTTACGATGAAGGATATCGCACGGGAGGTCGGAGTCGACGTCTCGGTCGTTTCGGTCGTCCTGAACCGCCGGGAGGGGCGGATCGGCGTCTCCGGCCCGCGGCGCGAGCAGATCCTGGAAACGGCGCGGAAGCTCGGCTACATGCCGAACACCGCGGCGCGGCAGCTGAAAGGCAAGGAGTCCCGGATCATCGGGCTGGTCATGCCGAACTGGACGCACGAAACGCCGGGCGACCTGCGGCGGTACATCTCCGAGGCGCTCTGCCGGCGGGGCTATCAGACGTTCCTCACCACGCTGCTGGACGATGAGCAAAATCCCGAGCGTGCCGTCCGCGACCTCCTGAGCCGCAATATCGACGGGATCATCTTCGCGAACTCCCGCTGCGAGCTGAAGCGCGAGGATTATCCGGTTCCGATCGTGACCGGCTACGACAACGTCCCCCTCGGCGACCTCGGCTTCGACCTTGCGCACGGCACGCGCATCGCAACCGATCACCTGCTCGGGCACGGGCACCGGAAAATCGTCTACATGACCAACCGCGACAAGCCGATGAAGCGCTCCGGCTGGGAGACGGCGCTCAGGGACGCCGGAATCGCCCCCCGGGAAAGCTGGTTCCTGGAACTGACCGAGAATTTCGATTTCCGGCGGCAGTTGGATTCACTCATCAAGCAGGAGGGCGTCACCGCGGTCGTCTGCTGCAACGATTTTTTCGCCGGGCGGCTGATCTGGTATCTCACGCGCCACGGCTACAAAGTCCCGGAGGACATCGCCGTCACCGGCTTCGACGGCACGGGCTTTTCACAATGCATGAATCCGCCGCTCACAACCGTCGTGCTGCCGGTGCGCGAGCTCGCGGAGCGCTATGTCGAGCTCATGCTCGCCCGGCTCGACCGCGGGGACGAACCGCCGGCGGCGGAGCCGTTCCGGCTCAAGCCGCACCTGCACATCGCGGCCAGCTGCGGCTGCCGCGACAATTTGCCCGACATCATCTACTGGCGCGAACAGAGCGTGACGCTCGATTCGCAGACCCCGCTCGAACATGGAATGCCGGAGCTCTTCCGGAGCTTCGAACACCGCGCCGATAAAACCGGCCCCGCCGGCTGGTGATCTTTTTTCGCCTGATTCATCAATCGTTTGATAAACTATAAGGAGCATATCTGATGTCAATCCTGAAAAAAGCGGCACTGGCGGGAATCGCGGCGGCGGGAATTGTGTTTCCGCTTGCCGGAGAAACGCTTGCGCCGGAGCATTGGAGCCTTTCCGGCGCCGATGCGGCGCAAAGCAGCCTGGAGGCGGACGGAGAGGCGCTGAAGGTGAACTATCGTTTCTCCGGAACGGGGAGCCGTCACCAGCTCTATCTCGCGCCGAAAAAAATACCGGTTCTTGCGACGGAGGCGGAGCTCCTCCGGCTCCGCGTCTTCAACAATTCCACCGGACACCGGCTCTATTTTGAATGCGTCGACCGGGACGGCGAAACCCTGCTGTACAGCTATGCATCGCCGAAGCGCCTCCGGACCCTCGACGCTCCGGGAGAGCAGGTGTTCGTCCTGCGCCCGGTCACGGACAGGCGCGACGCCTGGGGCGGGTCGCCCGCGAACAAAAGGCCCGACTTCCCGCTGCGGATGGTCCGGATCTGGCTGGATCCGACGGCAGGCGCGGAGCTCTCCGGCACACTTTCCCTCACGGGGCTGGAAACCGGTCCGGCGGAAACACCTGCCGCGGGATCCCGCTTCCCCTCGCTGGAGCAGGCGCAAATCAGCGTCCTCGCCGGGGACGCCCGGTTCCGGCGGCAGGGCGCGGAGCTTGAACTCGAGCTTCGCGGCCCCGGCTTTCCCGGCGTCCGGCTGGAACCGCAAAGCGGCGTCTGGGACTGCTCGGGAGTCTCCACGCTCCTGCTCGATGTTGAGAATCTGAGCGAAACAGAGCAGGTCGAGTTCCATATGAGGATCAACTCCGTCGCCGGGGCGCAGGAGAAGGAGCGCTCGGTCTACACGGCCATCGCGCTGAATCCCCGGGAAAAGCGGCAGCTCGAGCTGTATCTGCCGCATGTGGAACCACGCTCCCGCATCCGCTTCAGCAGCCGTCTCAAGGGGGCGCCGGAGGGCGTCGACAAGGCACCGAACCTCTTTGCGGACCGGATCACGCAGATCACGCTCTACACGCAGTATCCGCACAAAACCACAACGGGCGGAACCGTGCGCGTGAGGGTCGGCGGCCTGCGCCCGGGAAAGCCGTCCGCCCCCTCCCCCGCTCCGCTCGACGACCCGGAACGCTTCTTTCCGTTCGTCGATGCGTTCGGCCAGTATGTCCACGCCGACTGGCCGGAGAAAATCAAGGGTCCCGGAGACCTCGAACGCCGCCGCGAAGCCGAAGCCGCCGCCCTCGCCGAACGCGGGCGCATCCCGGACTGGAACCGCTACGGCGGCTGGGAAGCGGGCCCGCAGCTCGCGGCGACCGGGGCGTTCCGCACCGAAAAATATCGCGGCAAATGGTTCCTCGTCGATCCCGAAGGAAAGCTGTTCCTCTCGCACGGCGTCAATGCGATCGTCAGCTTCGACGATTTCCGCGTGCCGGATCCGGCCTGGTTCGCCGCCGGGGCGCCCGCCTCCGGGAGCCTCGATTTCGTCCGTGCCAACCTTCTGAGGAAGTACGGGGAACCGCTCCATCCCGGCTTCTCCGAAAGGACCAGCCGCCGCCTCGAGGCGTGGGGGCTCAACACGATCGGCGGCTGGTCGGAGCCCGCCCTCTGCCGCGCGGGCGGGACGCCGTACACCGCCGTGCTCTTCGACAACGGCAGGGCCCCCCGCATCGGACCGAAGTTCTACGACCCCTTCGACCCCGCTTTCCGGACGGCGCTCGAAGAAAACCTGCGCTCGGAGAAATTCAGCCGGAGCATCGACGACCCGTGGTGCATCGGCTACTTCGTCGGCAACGAACTCGAATTCGGCCGCCATGCGGAGCTTGCGGAACATACGCTCCGGCTCCCCCCGGAAGCTCCGGCCCGGCAGGCGCTCCGGCGGTTCCTCGCGCAGAAATACCGCGACGTCTCCGCCCTGAACCGGAGCTGGGGGACCTCCTGCGCTTCGTGGGACGCGTTTGCCGCCGACGCCGCCGTCCCCCGGACGGAAGCGGCAAAGCGCGACCTTGAGGCATTCAGCGACATCCTGACCGAAGAGTTCTTCCGCGTCTGCCGCGACACGCTCCGGCAGGCCGCGCCGGGCCGCCTCTTTCTCGGCTCGCGCTTCAACGGGCGCTGCCACCCCGATATGCCGTATCTGTTCCGCATCGCCGCGAAATACTGCGACGCGGTCAGCTTCAACAGCTACTCGAACTCCATGGCGCAGTACATGCTCCGGGACCTGCCGGACGTCCCGCTGCTGGTCGGGGAATTCTCATTCAACGTCCGCGGCCGCGGCATGTTCAATGACGCGCTCCGCACCGGCGGAGTCACGCAGCGGGACCGGGCCCGCGCCTACCTCCGGTTCATGGAAGGCGCCCTCACGCATCCGAACATCGTCGGCGCCCATTGGTTCACCTGGGTCGACCAGCCGCTGACCGGGCGGTTCGACGGCGAAAACTACCAGTTCGGCGTGGTGGACACGGCCGACACGCCGTATGAGGAGCTGACCGGAGCGATGCGGCTTGCCGGAGAACGCATGTACGAATACCGGCTGAACGGAAAGCTGTGCGATATTTCAACTTTCAACAACCCTGCTGAACAGGAGTGACCGCCATGCGGAAAAAAACGGATTTCACCCTTATCGAGCTCCTCGTCGTCATCGCGATCATCACGATCCTCGCCGCGATGCTGCTGCCGTCCCTCTCCCGGGCGCGGGAGCGGGCGCACGCCGTCAACTGCACAAACAACCTCGGGCAGCTCATGAAGGCGCAGATGAGCTATGCGATGGACTATAAAGACAACATGGTCAGCCACCTCATCATCGGCTCCGTCTGGGAACCCTGGTCCGTGGCGCTCGGGGGGCTTCAATCGAACAGCGGGGAGCTGCCCATGCGGAGAAACGCCTACCTCCCCCTGAAATCCATGCAGTGTCCGGGCAACCGGCTGAACCGTCCGCTGCAGCAGGCCGGAAGCTTCGGCTGGGATGACGTGTACGGCTTCCTCTACGTCGTCTGGACCGGCCGGAAGGAGTACGACGCGTTCCGGGTCAAGAGCGCGGGCGGGATCTTCTACCCGGTCAACCGGATCGCGAGACCGTCGCAGACCTTCATGGCCGCCGATTCCGCCGCGCAGAACGGCCGCGGCTTTCACGCCTTCTTCCCGGAAGAGGCTGTGGATTCCGCCCAGAAAGGGGCGGTCCACCTGCTGCACGGCAGCCGGGCGAACCTCGCCGCCGCCGACGGGCACACCGAAGCGATGAACTGGGGGAACCTGAAGCAGCGGCCGATCCGCGCGTTCGCGGCCGGCTACGACTCGAACCTCGTCCTGCTGCCGTAGGACAGGGAACCGGACGGCGGCGGCGCGCTTCCTTACCGGGGAACGGGATTGGACCCCATCAGCCCGCCCGCCGCGTCGTAGCGTTTCACGGTATTCCCGTCCTTCCGGGTCATGCCGATCAGGTCCCCCCGGACATTGTAGTGCAGGACGATTTTCCCGCTCTTCACATCGCGCTCGAACTGGGCCTCCCGCGCGGCCTGCGCGGCGCTCTGCTGCACGGTCAGGTGCAGCGTGGCCGGGTCGTCCGTATTGGTGAGCCGGCCGGCGAACCAGGTCTTGTAAAGGACCTTCTTTTTCGCCGTGGCGGTAATCGCGTCGATGTCGTTGCGCCAGACCGTGTCGCCCGCACCCTCCGTAACCGAACTGATCTTGTATCCCACCGGATTGCGGAACGTCGTGGTGTACCCCTCCTTCCGGCCGGTATAGGCAACCCTGCCGGAAGCGTCGTAACAGGTCGTCAGCGCGCCTGTCGTTACCTCGCGGGAGGTCATCCTGCCCGTTGCGTCGCACACCGTGACGGCATTGCCGCTCACAACCCGCGTTCCGGTCAGCTTGCCGTTCGCGTCATAACAGTAGGTTGTCACGCCCTTGACGAGCTCGCTCCCGATCACGGCTCCGGCCGCGTCGCGCCGGGTGGTCACATCGCCGATCTTCGCGGCGCTTCCGGTAAGGTAGCCGGCCGGATCGTAATAAAACGTCATTTCACCGTACGGGACGCAGCTGGTCAGCTCCTTCCGGATTTTCTGCTCGGCCTCCGCCTGCGCCCGGGCCAGCTCCGATTTCATCTTGTTTATAAGCTCATCCCTGATCTCATCGATCTTGCGGTCAAGCTCATCCTGCGTATAAATACCGTCCAGCTCGACCGTTCCGAGCTCGCGGCCGGAGTTGTCGCGGATCGTAACCCTCTCCGTCGCCGCCGCGCCGAACGCCAGGAATCCCGCCAGCAATGCCGCACACCATGTTCCGACCGTCTTCATCCCATACCGCCTTTCTCGTTCATTCAGGTTCACCGATCCGGTTTGCATACCATATCAACGGAAGAACATCGGGATTTATTATATTAAAGACATTGAAATATTTCATTTTCTCTAACTATATATCGGTTTCCCCGGTCCGGTCAGCAGAGAAGGCCGCGGCGGGACTTCCCCGGCGGAACGCCGTACTGTCTCCGGAACCGCTCCACGAAGTAGCTGGTGCTGTTGAAACCGACGGCCTCCGCGATCTCGTTGATCGACAGATTGCTGTACTGAAGCAGCTCAAGGGCCGCTTTCAGCCGGGCCGCATTGAGGCATTCGGTGAAATTCACGTGCCGGTGCTTCAGCAGCAGGGCGGTCAGGTAGCTTTCGCTGATTCCGATCCTGGCCGCCACGTCGCCGCGCAGCAGGTCCGAGGCGTGGTTCACATAGATGTCGTTCAGGATCCGCGCCAGCAGCACCGGTTCGCGTTCGGGGCTCTCGAGCTGCTGTTGCTGCTCGAGCCGGAACAGCAGTCCGGCCAGGACCGATTTCGCCCGGTACACCAGAGGTTGCGTGAAATGCAGCCGCCAGGCCGAACCAAGCTCCTTCAGCTGCACCTCGAACTCCCGCCTCCACGGCAGATCCGGCAGGACGAGGCGGAACGGGAACTCCGGGAGCCCCGCGACCCGGACCGGCTCGTCAGCCCACCGCCAGTACTCCGCGTCGGCCTTCCCGACAAAACGGTTGCCCAGCGCCCGCTTCTCCTCCCCGACATCGTACCAGGAGAAGCAGATCATCGCCATGACGAACGCGGCGCCCGGCACACTCCTGAACTCGTGGCGGCAACCGGGACCGTACATCACCAGCGTACCCGCCTCCAATGGGAACGCCTCCCCGTCGAGCCTGCCTTCGCCGCTGCCGCCGAATACGTACAGCAGCTGATAGGCATAGAGGATGCGCGGCGCGATATAAAATGAATCCCAACTCCGATAGGTGGCCCCGCGCGGAACCGGATTGAGCTGCCAGCGGTCGATTTCTTTCATTTTCGCCCCCTTCAGGTTTTCGCCTTCAACGAGTATAACGCACGTTCCGGCGGATTGCAAGACGTCGCCTGAGAAAATCCGGAAATGTCCGGGCCGCCTGTCCGCAGAAAAAATCTCTCTGTTATATTTTTAATCGGTATCCGCTATTGCAAACAAGATGCGTTTTGCGTATAATATTCTGTAGAAACAGCGATATTTGAGTTCGGTTCATCTTCAATGGGGAACAATGCGAATGAGAATCCTTTATCCTGATATCGACACGCCCCGGCCATCCCGGCCGCCGCAGCCGCCCGCACGACGCCTCCCCGGAAACAGCCAGACAGGAAACAGGCCATGAAAAACATCGTTTACCTGCACACCCACGATACGGGGCGCTGCATTTCGCCGTACGGCTACGCGCTCGACACGCCGCACCTCGCCGCGCTGTCGCGGGAATCGGCGCTGTTCCGGAAAGCGTTCGACTGCTGTCCGACCTGCTCGCCGGCACGCGCCTCGCTGCTGACCGGCCAGTATCCGCACCAGTGCGGCATGTTCGGACTGGCGCACCGCGGCTTCCACCTGAACGACCCGAAGCGCCACCTCGCCTCCTTCCTGCGCGGCCACGGATATGAAACCGTGCTCTGCGGCGTCCAGCATGAATTCGCGGGCGACGCCGGCAACCTCGGGTACGAGCTCGACTTCCAGTGCAGGGAAACTGCGGAATGCGAAGATGTCGCGCGGCTGCGGATGAGGATCGACGCCGCGAACACGCAATCCGCCTGCGGCTATCTGGAACGGAGCCATGAACGGCCGTTCTTCCTGTCGCTCGGGCTGGTCTCCACCCACCGGAAGTTCCCGCAGGTTCCGGACCCCGAAGACAACCCCGACTACATGCGCCCCCCGGCCCCGATACCGGACATTCCGGAGTGCCGGCTCGACTGGGCCGCGTTCTCCACAATGGTCCGCCACGTCGACCGCTGCTTCGGGCAGGTGATCGGAGCGCTGCGCCGCGCCGCGCTGCTCGACGACACGCTCCTGATCGTGACCAGCGACCACGGCCCCGCCTTCCCCGGCATGAAATGCACGCTCTCCGACAACGGCTGCGGCGTGATGCTGATTTTGCGGATCCCCGGCGTGACCTCGGGGCAGGTCACTGACGCGCTGACCTCACACCTCGACGTATACCCCACCGTCTGCGACTGGGCGGGGCTTCCCCCGCCGGCGTGGCTCGAAGGGGAATCGCTGCTGCCGCTGATCAGCGGGGAGAAGGAGGCCCTGCGGGATGCGGTCTACGGAGAAATCTCGTTCCACGCCGCGGCGGACATGCAGCGCTCGGTGCGGACCGAACGTTACCGCTACGTCCGCCGCTTCGACCCCTACGAAAAGACCGTTCTGCCGAACATCGACGACGGCATCATCAAGCGCTTCCTGGTCGCCAACGGGGAAATCGCGGAGCGGCCGCGCATCCCCGAAGAGCAGCTGTTCGACCTCTATTACGATCCTGCCGAATGCCATTCGCTTTCCGATGATCCCCATTACCGGGCGGTTCTCGAAGAGCTGCGCGAAAAACTCGACGGCTGGATGCGGGAGACCGGGGACCCGCTGCGCGACGGTCTGCTCACCGTCCCGGTGGGAGCGTTCCTCGACCGGCAGGACGCAATCGAGCCGACCGCATGAATACCCGCAAACAGGAACCATTCAGCATAACAGAGAACAGTCACCGCATCCCAAACAGAAGGAGCCTGAAGATGAAACGCCAGCAGAACCGCCAGATGTCCCCGTTTACATTGATCGAATTGCTCGTCGTAATTGCAATCATCGCCATCCTTGCCTCCATGCTGCTGCCTGCACTGAACAAGGCGCGCGACCGCGCCAAGGCGAGCAGCTGCGTCAACGCGCTCAAGCAGTACGGCATGGCGGCGAACATGTACTCCAACGACTTTCAGGGGCAGGTTCCGATCGTCCTGAAGCCGGACTCCGCCACGACGCTCTGGACCTGGGCCGCGCTGCAGCGTACCGGGCATATCACGCTCAAGAGCCAGCGGCTCTGTCCCTCGCTGATCGTCGAGGCGGAAAAGGACCTCAATGCGGAACTCGCCAAGGCGCGCAACAACACCTACGGCACCTGGATCTGGTGGGACGGCGGCCAGGCCGACGCCAACTACAACAGCGACATCCTCGCCAAACCGTGGGCCGGAACGGCCAACCAGCAGGCTGTCTTCGTCCTGCACCGCATGAAGCAGCCCAGCCGGTTCATCATGTTCGGGGATGCGATGAACAAGAACACCGCGCTGCCCGCCGTATGCTTCAACGGGCAGACCTGCTCCGGCAGCCGGCTCTGCCTGATCCACAACGAACGGGCCAACGTCTCCTTCGCGGACGGCCACGTCGGGACGC
The DNA here is from genome assembly GCA_018265615.1 of Lentisphaeria bacterium. Classification (GTDB taxonomy): domain Bacteria; phylum Verrucomicrobiota; class Lentisphaeria; order Victivallales; family Victivallaceae; genus Victivallis. The sequence continues at coordinate 19,153 of JABLYX010000017.1, read as the reverse complement.
TCGGCTGGCGCGAGCTGAACCAGATGCCGCAGAAATTCCGCTTCCTGGCCCTCGGGAGCGACGCACGCGACTTCAACTGCAACTTCTGACGGAGCCGGATATATGAAACTGAAACAACTCCTGAGCCTCCTCCTGCTGACGGCCGCCGCAATGGCGGGAGCGGCCGATTACGCGGTCACGCTGGCCGGACCCGGCCGGAAACTCGTGATGCCGCCGGGGAAATGCACGTTCCCGGTCTCGGTTTTCATCTCCGGGGAGTCCCCGGAGATGGAAGTGGAGGCCGAACTGCGCGGAATTCAGAACAACAAGTACAACGAACGCTCGATCCGGACGCTCGCAGCCGGAACCAAAACGCACGCCCCCCTCGAATTCGCCTTCAACGTACCCGGTGCCGGGCTTTACGAGCTCGCGGTCGCCGTGCGCCGTCCCGGCGTCGACGGGCCGCCCGCGGCGCGCGGCGCAACCTACTGCCTCGTCGCGCCTCCAGCAGAGCCGGTCGCGGACATCGGCGTCCAGACGCACCTCGGAAAGTGGCGCAACATGGAGCAGCTGCTCGACCTCGCCAAACACGCGGGCTTCACCCGCATCCGCGACGAGATGTACTGGAACGTGGTGGAGCCGGTTCCGGGCAAATTCTCCTATCCGGAGCGCATCGACCGGATGATCCGCCTGGCGGGCGAACGCGGCCTGAAGCCGCTGATCATCCTCGATTACGGCAACCAGACCGCCTATCCCGAGCTGTTCCCGAAGCACCGGACCTTCCCCTCCGACGACCGGACGCACGAGTTGTTCCTCGCGTATGTGGAGAACTGCGTGAAGCGCTACGGCAGTACCGTGAAAGAGTGGGAGCTTTGGAACGAGCCGAACAACGTCAAGCCTGCCGCAGTCTACCTGCCGCTGCTGAAAAAGGTCTATGCGAAAATCAAAGAGCTCGATCCGGAAGCCGCAGTGATCTCCTGCGGCGGAGGCGGCGCGGGCGGCGGTCCGGGCGCGGCGTATATCGCCCCGATCGTCAGGGCCGGGGGAACCGATGCGCAGGACGCGTTCAGCATCCATCCTTATATGTCTCCGGCCGACCCCGACCGCGGCTACGGCCCGTGCAAGGGCTCCCCGGTTCAATTCGTGAATGTCCCGTCCGTCTGGAAATTTCTCGGGGGCTTCTGCGACAAAAACAGACGCTCGGACGGCAAACCACTGCGTTTCTGGATCACCGAAGTCGGCTGGCCGACCGGAGACGGGCGCAACACCGTCAGCGAGCTTGAACAGGCGGCCTACCTGTCACGCCTGCTGCTCCAGCACCGCCGGGCCGGGACGGCGGAAGCGCTCTTCATCTACGACCTGCTTTCGGACGGGGTCCGCAACGGGGAGGCCGAACACAACTTCGGCATGCTGCGCGCGGATCTCTCGCCCAAGGCCTCATTCGCCGCCGTCGCGACGTTCCTGCGCGAAGTCGGCAGCCGGAAGCATACCGCCGACCTCTCCGACGAGACGGTCAAGGCGTTCCGGTACGGAGATGTGATTGCGCTCTACGCCCTGGAAAAATCGCCGCAGTACGAGCTTGAGCTGCCGGGCGTGAAAAACGTGGAAATTGTCCAATGGGACGGCTTTGCGTCAAAAAACGAGGTCAAGGACGGAAAGTTGAAGCTCCGGCTCTCCAGACTGCCGGTTTACGTGAGGATCCTGCAATGAGAGCCATATATGCATTCCTTGCGGCGCTGCTGCTCTGCTGCGCCATTCCCGCAGGGGCCCGGAACCTCCCGGTAAAAATCGGCAAGGCGGCGTTCACGCTGCTGCGGAACAGCGATGACCCGGAGAAGCTCCCGCTGCTCCGGGTGAAGAACGACGCCGACGTCCCCGCCGAATTCCTGGTGACGGCGACCCTCACCCGCCCGGATGGCACGGTGGTCGAACAGGCGGAGAGCAAGCTCGCGGCCGCTCCCGGCTCCACCGCCGAAACCGAACTCTTCGGCGGAAAGCGCCGGGAGGTCAAAGGAGAGATCCTGCTCTGTCACGCGAAGCTCCGGACCGGCGGCGGCGGAAAAGCGGAGATATCCGGCATCTTCGGCACGCCGGCTCCGGTGGGCCGGGAACGGGCCGGGCTGATCGGCATGAACGTCCACCTGAGCCGCTACCGCGCCTCGACCCGCTGGCGGCTTCTGCAGATGATGAAGGAGGCGGGAGTCGTCACGGTCCGGGTCGACAGCGTCTTCCCTGCTCCCGGAGACGTGCAGGCGCGCCGGGACGCCATCGACAAGATCCGGGAGGACCTGCTCGCGCTGGAAGCCTTCGGCCTGCACTCCGTGGTCTGCATCGCCTACTTCAACGCGCCGTTCTACACCTCGGCGGAGAAACAGAAGATGGCATATGAGTGGGGGCGGCAGGTTGCGGAGGCGGTCCGCGGCCGGACCGGCTTCCATTTCGGCAACGAGACGAATTCCGGCTGGAGCGCTTACGGGGCGGCGGCCGACATGGCCGCCCTCAACGCCGCGTTCGCGCTCGGCACGGCGGCGGGCGACCCCGCCGCCGAACGCGGCTCGTTCGGCATCGCCGAAGGGCCGGCCTCCTATGTCCGCGCGTTCTGTGAAACCGGCGTCATGCGCCATCTGGACGCGCTCGCGATCCACCCCTATTGCGGGACTCCCGAAGCCGGCATCGCCAAGAGCGTGACGGCGAAAAACACGATGCGCTCCCTGGGGCTGGAGCGCGAGGTATGGGCCACCGAGGTCGGCTTCCATGTCGACCGCGGCGAAGGCAGCCTGAACCGGACGACCGGCGAGCTGACCGGAGTGACCGGGTTCTCCGCCGGACTGCAGCGGCAGCTCCTGCCGCGCCTCTATCTGCTGGCTGCGAGCCACGGCATCGACCGGGTCTACTGGTACGATTTCTTCGGGCGCGGCGATCCGGAAACCTTCTGGCTGGTGGAGCCGGATTTCACGCCCCGTCCCGCCTGGCACGCACTCAAGACCGTATCCCGCTATCTGGACGGAGCCGTGCCGGTCGACCACACGGATCTCGAACTCCCGGTGCAGCGCCATCTTTTCCGCCGTCCGGACGGCTCGCTGCTGCTTGCCTGCTGGGCGCAGCAGAGCAAGATGAAAGCCGATTTCAAGCTGCCCGCCCGCTGCCGGCTCTTCGACGATTTCGGGAAACCGGTCGCACTGCCGGAGGACGGCAGACCGGAGCTCGGGCACGGCGTCCTGTACGTGACCGGGCTGACGCCGGAGGAGCTGCCGCAGCTGCATGCTCCGCAAATCCTCCTCTCCGGGCTGGATGCGCGCAGCTTCAGGCAGCCGGCGCAGAGGTTCCATGTGAAGCCGGGGGAAACATTTGAAATACCCGTCGTCGCATTCAACGGTTCCGGGCGGGCGGCACGGATCACACCCTTCGCGGTTCGCGGAATTCCGGGCTGGCGGATTACGCAGCCGGAGGCCTTTCCTGCTTCGGCGGGGGAGAATGCGACGGCAGCCGTCCGGGTCGAAGTACCGGAAAACGCGGTGCCGGGCGTTGAATACGGCCTCACGCTTCAGGCACTGGTCGATGACCTTCAACTGACGCAGCCGTATACGGTGCGGATCAAGGTCGATGGGGAGTTCCCCTGGCAGGCGGTCCGCGATTACCGGCGGAACGCGGACTATCCGATATGGGACCCGATGAGGGAGGCGAAGCTGCCGGTCGGCAACCCGCTGCTGGAGGCGGAACGCGCTTCCGCCGTCGTGGACGGCGACCTCTCCGAATGGAAGCCGGAGGAGTTCTATGAGATCGACCAGAAATTCGCCGGGGCCCAGCGGGACCCCGGCCCGGTCTCCGATCTCGACTGGAGCGGCAAGGTCGCGCTGCGCTGGGATGAAACGCACCTTTACGCGGCGTTCCTGATCCGCGACGACGAGCTCTGCTTTCCGGATTTCCTGAGCCGCGACTGGCGGGACAGCGACAATATCCGGCTGATGCTCTCCTCCGTCGCGGAACGGAAAAACCGCTCGAAATCGATCTCGCAGGACGACCTGCTGCTCGTAATTTCACCGACCGGGCTCACCCACACCGAGGGGCCGCGCACGGCGGCGGCGGCGCTCGGCGGATTCGTCCGGAAAGGGGTCGAACAGCAGGTCCGGCTCGCCGCCCGGGTCTGGAAAAACGGCTATGCGCTGGAGACGGCGATCCCGTTTGAACTGATCCGGCTGAAACCGGAATCCGGCCGGATCATCGGGCTGAATGTGATGGCCGATGACTCCGATGCGAATCATCGCCAGCACGTAATGATGACCCGCGGCGAAAACCTTCTCTACTGGCGTTCGCCGGCTTCGACCGGGGACCTCAGGTTGAAATAGCGGGAAAATGGTTCCGCCCGGACCGCGGAGAGTATCGCGGTCCGGGCGGAAATGCTTACGGGGGGATATACCCGCCACCGGCAGAGCCGGGTGTTTTTGCTTCAGAACCCGCGGATCCGTCCGGGCGCTCCGCCGGAATTGGTCGAGGGGGAACCGCCGGAAGGACGGCTCCCGCCCGACGGACGGGTCGGCGCGGGCGTCCCGGTCCAGGTCGACGGACGCGCCGGAGTCGCCCGCGGAGACTGCGGCCGCGCCGGGGAACCGGACCAGGTCGACGGACGCGCCGGAGTCGTATCCGGCACGACGCGACGGAAGCCGCCGTTCTGCTCCACCTGATACGGACGCGTCGGGCGCTGGATGTTTCCGCCCGACGGTTTGGTCGGCGGCACGACCGGCACCTGCGACGGGCGATCCGGCCGCACCACATTGCCGCCCGAGGGACGGTCCGGGCGATCCGGGCGCGGACGGGGCGGAACCAGCGGGGTGTCGGCGCCGGGAACCGACGGACGGTTCGGGCGCGGATTGATCGGGCGCACATCCGGCTTCGGCGGCTTCGGCGGCTCCGGCTTCGGCGGGTGCGGGGGACGCGGCGGGTGCGGCGGCCTCGGCGGGCGGGGCGGGCGCGGCCGCCAGTCATGCCAGTACCGCCGCGACCACCAGACTACCGGCCAGTAGGTCCGCCCGATATAGTACGGATAGTTGTCGTAATAGTAGTTGTTGACGACCCCGACATTGTCGTTGTACCCGTTGTCCGGCACATTGCCGCCTTTGTTGTCGAGCCCGGCGACCTGCTGTGTGCCGGCCTGGTCCGGCGGAATCGCCGGTACGGCCGCCTGCGACGCCTCGCCGCTCTCCTTCTGCCCGGCGGCGAATTCGCTGTAGATATCAAGGTAACGCTCCAACAGCGACTGCGCATCGTCGAGCGAGTCGGAGAAAACCGGGATCCGCTCAATGTCTCGATAGCGCGCATGCATGCCGGTCGGATACAGGAATCCGCTCCAGCGCCCCGTCCCCTCCGCCAGCTTCAGCCGGTCGACCAGCACCAGCGTCGGCAGCGACGGCAGCCCGCTCGTGTCGTCGATCACCGCCACGACCGTGCCGGAGCGCACCTGCTCCACCGGAACCACGGCCACCGGGCGGCGGCGCGCGTAAATCGCAAACCGGAGGTCGGCGGGCTTGATCTGCACCTCCTCGCCGGAGAGGCGCGCCTTGATCTCGCGGGTCACGCGCGCCATGCGCTCGGCCTCGCTCTCCGCGGTCTCTTCCAGTGTCTTCGCTTTCGCCTTTTCGATCTGCGCCTCGAACACCTTCGCTTTTTCCGGGTCGTAGTTGAACACCTTCTGCAGCTCGGGAGTCAGCTTCGCAAGCGGCACCCCGACCATCGCGTACGTGCCGTTTTCACGCATATAACCGATATCGATTCCGCTCGGCGTGACCCGCTCGATCGTCGCGTCCTTGTAAACCTTGCCGTCAGTCGTCGCAATATCCATGACCGGGTCGTCTTCGCCATCCTCCTCCGATACGGCGGCGGGTTCAGGAGCCGATTTCGCGGATTCTCCGGCAGGCGAAGCCGCCGGGACGGGCGCCGGTTCCGCAGGCTCCTCCGCGCTCAGCGGAAAAATGCCGAACAGGCACATGCATAAAAAGGCCGGTAGACACTGTTTCATTTCAGACCTCCTAACTAAATCCACTGTTAACATATTACGGTATCCGGAAATATCAACCGGAAATTTTGCATTTCCGGCAAAATTCATCTACATTATATCAAAAAACATGGAACTCTCTTTCCGTCATGCGGGATTCCGGATCCCGGCGGCGGGCGCGCTGTTCGCGGGGATCATCGGCGGAACGCTGCCCGCGGTGCTCTCCGGCAACTCCGCCGTCTGGACGCCCGCAACGGCCGCTGCCGTCTGCGCAGCGGCACTCCTCCTGCTCGAACGGCGTTTTGCCGCCGTCGTCGCGGCGGGAGTGCTGCTCGGCGCCGGCAGCACCGGGTTCCATGCGCTCTTCGCACAGCGCTCCGGCTGTTATGCCGCCCAGCTGCCGCCGCGCAGCTGCGGAGGAACGGCGGAACTGCGCATCATCGACCCGCGCATCTCTTCGCTGCCCGGCATCACGCCGCCGTCGCTGATCCGGGCGCAGGTGCGGCGGCTGCGGCTCACCGGCGAAGCGGAGTTCCGCCCATCCTCCGGAATCATTTACCTCAAGCTGCCGAAGGAGTCGCCGCCCGTACTCCGCTGCGGCGACCTGCTGACGGCCGACGGGATCTTCTCGCTGCCGGCGCCCGGCGGCGCATTCCTGCGGGGCGGGGAAGAGGAGCCCGCCGGGCGGCTCGAGCCGATGCGCGACTTCTCGACCTACCTGGCCGGACGCGGCGCAAGCCGGACCTTCCGGATGCGTGAGGGGGCCGTGACCGGCTGGAGCCCCGGACTCATCGGCCGCATCTGCATCTGGCGCGACCGGCTGCTCGAACGCGCGGTCAGCAGGATCGGGAGCGAACGGACCCGCAACCTCGTCGCGGCGCTCTTCTTCGGCACCTCCGGCGGAGTCGACCCGTCGAACCGCGCCCGGCTCATCGAATCGGGTACGATCCACCTCTTCTCGGTCTCGGGCATGCACGTCGCGATGCTCGCTGCCGTGCTGCTGCTCATTCTGCGGCCGCTGCCGCTGCGGAGCCGCTATTTCACGCTCGCGGCGCTCCTGCTGCTCTACACGCTCTCGACCGGAGCGAACGCCCCGGCGATGCGCGCGTTCTACATGATCGGGCTCTGGTGCGTGCTGCGCGCGGCGCTGCTCTACATGCCGCCGCTGCACACGCTGCTCCTCGCGGGCGGAATCCTGATCCTCGTGTCGCCGGGACTCATGCTCGACATGGGGTTCCAGTACTCCTTCCTCATCACCGCGATCCTGATCCTCGCGAGCGACCGCTTCGACCGCGCATCGGAGCTGCTCGGAGAGGAGTTCCGCTACATGCCGAACTCCCCGCTCAAACGCGCGAGGGAAAAACGCATGCGCCGGGCGTGGGCGCTGCTCTTCGCCGTCGGGGCCTGCTGTGCCGCGTTCCTCGGCGGCGCCGGAATCTCACTCTACACGCAGGGGCTCCTGCTGCCGGGCTCGGTGCTCGCGAACCTGATGCTGATGCCGGTCGTCGCGATCCTCTTTCCTGTGCTCTTCTTCAAGCTCGCGGCGGGCGCGGCCTGGAGCGGCTTCGACCTCATCGGGGCGAAGCTGCTCGAATGGTGCTTCGGCTTCATGGAAGCCGTGACCCGGCTCGCCGCGACCGGATTCGAACGGCTCCCCGCCATCCGTCCGGCCGTGCCGGAAATCCTGCTCTTCTACGCGGCGCTTTTCGTGCTGCTTGCGACGCGGCGCGCGAAATACGCCGCAGGTGCGGGCGCGCTGCTGCTCCTCCTGCCGCTGAGCTGGGCCGTGCGGGCGGAGTTCCGCTCTCCCGCCATCTTCGTCGCGGCGGGCGGCGGAGCGGAAAGCCCGACCGTCGCATTGCACGACCCGGCGGCAGGCTGCACACTCGCCGTGAATGCCGACGGCTTCGACACGGTTCCGGCCGCGGCGGATTTCCTGCTGAAATGCGGCGCGACACGGATCGACCGGCTCATCTTCAGCGCCGCGCGCACCGGAAACCTCTCGGCCCTGCCGCAATTCGCCACGCGGATGCCGGTCGGCGAAGCGTCCGTGCCGGAACTCGACCGCCACTCACGTGCATTCCGCAAAAAGCTCGAGGAGGCGCTCCCGGAATGCCGCCTCTCGACTCCGGCCGACGGCGGCGGCTACGGCCCGGCGGAAATAATTCCTCAAAAAAACGGATTCGAGCTTGTATATTCGAATCCGCGCACTACCTTTCAGATACGTCTCTCGCTCGAAACGACCGACGCCGGCTGTCTCGTCACGCTGCGGCAGCCGGACGGGACGACGGAAAAACGACTTTTGTTGAACAGCAGCGTCCCGGAGGTTTGGGAACATGAGTTCCGATGACAGGAAAATGAAGATCTGCCACATCATCACCCGCATGATCGTCGGCGGTGCGCAGGAGAACACCCTGTATACGATCCTCGGCCATCTGCGCAAAGGGCACGAGGTCACGCTGATCACCGGCCCGTCGCCGGGACGGGAGGGGAAGCTGCTGCAGAATGTCGACTTCCCGCCGTTCGAGACGATCGAGCTGCCGCCGCTCGTGCGCGAGCTCAACCCGGCCAATGACCTCAAAGCGTATTCCGCCCTGAAGAAACTGCTCGCGGAACGGAAGTTCGACGTCGTCCACACCCACAGCTCGAAGGCCGGCGTCATCGGCCGCCTCGCCGCGCGCAAGGCGGGGATCCCGGTCGTGGTCCACACGGTGCATGGCCAGGCGTTCCATCCGTATGAAAAGGGGTGGCGCAACGCGATTTACAAGGAGTCCGAGCGTATCGCCGCGCGCAGTTGCGACAAAATCTTCGCGGTCGCGCAGGCGATGATCGACCAGTGCGTCGACGCCTCCATCGCCCCGCGGGATAAATACATGGTCGTCTACAGCGGCATGGACACCTCGGCATTCGCCAACGCGGTCCGCGAGCCGGAGCTGCGCCGGAAGCTCGGAATCCCGGAAAACGCGCGGGTGATCGCGACCCTCGCGCGCCTCTTCCCGATGAAAGGGTATGAGTACGTCATCCCGGCGGCGGCGGAGATCATCCGCGACTACCCCGACACGCACATCCTCATCATCGGCGACGGCCCGATGCGCGACGAGCTCGACGCCCGGATCGCCTCGCTCGGATTGGCCGGCCACTTTCACTTCGCGGGGCTCGTGCCGCCCGCACAGGTTCACCGTTATCTCGCGCAGGCCGACCTGCTCTGGCACCTTTCGCTGCGCGAGGGGCTGCCGCGTTCGGTCGTGCAGGCGCTCGCGACCGGAATCCCGGCCATCGGCTACCGGCTCGACGGGACGCCCGAGGTGATCCTCGACGGCGAAACCGGCTACTGCACCGCACCGGAGCAGGTCGGAGAGGTCGTCGACGCGACCCGGAAGCTCTGGCGGACACCCGCCCTCGCCCGGCAAATGGGTGAAAACGGGCGCAGGCTCGTCCTCGAACGCTTCGACTGGCCGCGCATGGCCGATATCCTCGAAAGGGAGTATCTTGGACTGCTGGCGGAAAAAACTCGAAATTGAACTCGCCCGCCGCGGCCGCCTCGCAATCGCGTTCTCGGGCGGCTGCGACAGCGCGCTGCTGGCCGAAGCCGCCCGGCGCATCCTCGGCCCGGAGAACGTCCTGCTGCTGCTGGCCGACTCCGTGCTGCTGCCGCGCGCGGAGGCAGAGCGCGCCCGGCAGCTGGCGGCGGCAGCCGGGCTCCGGCTCGAAATCCTCCGGCTCGACCCGCTGGCCGACGAAGCGGTCCGGTCAAACGGGCCGCTCCGCTGTTATCACTGCAAAAAGCGGATCTTCTCGGCGCTCTCCGCCCGCGCCCGCGAACTAGGTTTTCCATTGCTGGCCGACGGCGCGAACCTCGACGACCGCGGCGACTACCGCCCCGGCGCAAAGGCGGCGGACGAGCTCGGCGTCGTCCATCCGCTCGCGGAACTGCCGAAGTCCGCGATCCGTGAGCTCGCCAGAGAATGGGAGCTCCCGACCTGGGACCTTCCGGCGGCGGCCTGCCTCGCGAGCCGCATCCCGACCGGAACCCCGCTCGACCGAACCTCGCTTAAAATGGTCGAAGCCGGGGAAAAAGCGGTTGCGGCGCTCGGCTTCTCCGGCTTCCGCGTCCGCAAAACCGGGCCCGCCGCCGCCCGGCTCGAGCTCCGCCCGGAAGAGACGGCGGCGGCGGAGCAGAGGCTTGCTGAAATCGGAGCCCGCCTCAAAAAATGCGGCTTTCTGAGCGTCGAACTCGCCCTTTACCGCACCGGCTCGATGAACCGGAATATTTCCGCGACCGGGTTGCCGGAAGCCTGATTACGGCGTATATTACATGGAAAACCTCAATTCTTCATATGGAGATGCCCGAAATGAGCAAAGAATATTTTGACGTCGTCGTGATCGGGGCCGGTCCCGCCGGGCTCTGCGCCGCCATACAGGCCGCGAGAGCCGGCGTATCCGCATGCCTCGTCGAAAAAAACGGAATCCCGGGCGGCACCATCACCGCCGGAGGGATCCCGTATCCCGGAATCTTCCACGCCTGGGGCAGGCAGGTCATCGACGGCATCGGCTGGCAGCTCGTGAAGCGCACCCGCGAGGAGAGTCGTGACCCGCTGCCCGACCTCTTCGCCACGGACCTCAATGCGCACTGGCGCTATCAGGTCAACATCGACCCCGTGATCTTCGCCGCGCTCTGCGACGAGGAGTTTGAAAAGGCCGGAGTCACGGTCAAATACCACACGATGGTCGGCAGCGCGATGCTCGCCGATGACGGAATCGAGCTTTCGCTCTGCGGCAAGGACGGGCTGTACCCGGTTTTCGCGAAGCGGGTCATCGACTGCACCGGCGACGCGAATGTCGCGAAGATGCTGCATGCGGAGGTGCGCACCTCCGACCCCTGCCAGCCCGGGACGCTCTGCGTCTACGCAACCGGCTTCGACATTGACAAGCTCGATATCGACGCGATCCGGCAGGCGTTCGACGAAGCCGCCGCGCGCGGCGAGGTGCGTCATGAAGACACAGGCTGGAGCAACGGCTTCAACGCGCATTTCTTCCATGCGCGCGGTAACAATTCGAACCATATCAGCGGCATCAACGCCGCCGATTCCGGAGGGCGGACGAAAATTGAAATCGCGGGACGCGCCTCTTTGCTGCGCCTCTACCGCTTTCTCAAGAAGCAGCCCGGGCTCGAGAAGCTCGAATTCAAGCTCAATGCCGCCGAATGCGGCGTCCGCGAAACCCGCACGATCGTCGGCAAAGCGACCGTCACCGCCGGGGAGTACGCCTCCGGCAAAAAATATGATGACGCGGTCTGCCATGCATTCTACCCGATCGACCTGCACGATGCGAAGGTCGGGCTCGACAAACGGCTGCTTGAGCCCGGCGTCGTCCCCACCGTGCCGCGCGGCGCCCTGATTCCGGCAAACACGCGCCATCTGCTCGCGGCGGGCCGCATCCTCTCAAGCGACCGGCTCGCGAACTCCGCGTTGCGGGTTCAGGCGACCTGCATGGCGACGGGACAGGCCGCCGGCGCGCTCGCCGCCCTCTCCGTCAATTCCGGCCTGCCCGCCGAAGAAGTTCCGATGCCGGAGCTGCGCAGGCTGCTTGAGGCCAACGGCGCCATCGTTCCCTGAACCCTGATCCCGCGCATGTCGCGGGAACGGGGCGCTTCTTTGCGTCAGCGCCGGCCGGCCGGGGAACCGTTCCCCGGCCCTTTCTTCACACCGAGCCGTTCGGCAAGGGAGCTTTGCAGCAGCTGCGCGACGAGCTCCGGCCTCCTCATATGGATGCCGGAGTGGAAAATGTGCAGATAGGCATTCTCCAACCCGAAGGAGTCAATCATGAGCTGCGTGTATTTACCCTCCGGATCACGCTCGAAATTCATGAGCAGCAGATTTCCCCAGAACGGGCTGCGGATCGAATTGGAGAAATGGTGTTCGGGGGTTCGCCCCCCTTCATTCGCGATGCAGAACGGGGAGTAAGCGCCGACCAGCGCGGTCACCGCACCCCACAGCAGCAGGATGACCACCGGAATCAGCTTCCACGCCGCGAGCCGCCATGAGAGGATCCAGCGCGAGATCACCAGCCAGAAAACCGGGATGACTGGAACCAGGTAGCGCATCCCGTAGGAGGCCCCCCCGTACTCGTTCGTAAAAGTCATGTAGAAGCAGATGAGCGCCGCCGCCGTGCCGAGTCCGCACCAGTCGGAGACGCGCAGTTTCCGCCGCAGACACCATACCGCCGGGAAGATCAGCAGCAGGAACGGCTGATAGCTGAACAATCCCCGGAATCCGAACAGTGACTGGAACCAGTAATCCGCGAGGTTCGACCAGACGATCCCGATTCCGAACGTCCCGCTGTTCCCCGCCACATAGAGCGGCACCGGCGTACCGTAGGCGACGAAGTTCAGCAGCAGCACCGCAAGGCAGACCGCGCCGCCCGTGACGACCGCCGCGCCGAGCGGTTTCCATCGATCCCCGGCGGGAGCCGTGAACCAGATCCCTGCAAGCGCCGCCGCCCCGGCCGGAAGTCCGAGCGGGATATCGAGCGCCCCGGCGATCCCCGCCGCGGCCGCTGCGAGAACCGCCGCCTGAAGGGTCGGCCGACGCCGGAATTTCTCCAGCGCGACGACCATGCCGAGCAGCGCCAGCGCCGCCGGCGTATGGTTGTTCAATATGACGGAATAGCTGCCCAGCCAGGTCGTCAGGCACATCGCGAGCGCCAACAGGAACTTCAGCTCGATCCTGCCGCGCGATGTCCGGCGCAGATGGTTGAACATCAGCAGAAACAGAAGGATGTTGCACCCGCCGGAAACCAGCAGATTCACAAGATAGATCGCCAACATCCGGTTGTCCGTGAAGTTGATCCCCGTCACCCGGTGAACCGCTCCGTGAACCAGCGCCGCGCAGAAACTCAGCGGCAGCGGCTTGTCGGAGTAGAGGTGCCCGTCGCGTTCCACCTTGTCGACCGTCGAAGCGAAATTCGTCTGCTCGATATGAAACACGCCCTGCTCGCCGATCGCCTGCACCACGCCGAAGCGCGACGACTCGTTCCCGGCCAGCGTAACCTCATCCTTCGTATAAAGGACAGCGAAAAGCAGCAGGAATGCGACTCCCGCATACAGAAGCTTCCGGGCTTTCCGTCGCATGATCCCCTCCCCCTTAAAAATTCAGCCGGATGATCGCCTGGCGGAGCAGGGTCTCGCTGTCCTGCTCCGTTTTCGGCAGCTCCGCCGCCAGCGTTTTCAGAACCTTGTCGATCGCCTCGCGCTTGAATCCGAGCTGTTCGAGCGCCAGCGCCGCATCCCCGACCGCCGTGGCCGCGGAACCCGCCCCCGGCGAAGCAAACACGCTTGCCGCCCCGGTTGAAGTAACCTTGTCCTTCAGCTCGACGACGAGCCGCTCGGCGGTCCGCTTGCCGATCCCGGGAATGCGCGACAGCGCCTTCACATCGCTCGACTGCACCGCGGCGCAGAAGTTTGCGACCGGCAGCGCGGAGAGCACGCTCAACGCCAGCTTTCCGCCGATGCCGGAGACATTCAGAAGCTGTTTGAAGAGATTCTTCTCCTCCGGCGTGGCGAAGCCGAACAGCACGATCGCGTCCTCGCGCACCTGCGTGTAAATGAGCAGCGTCGCCTCGTTCCCGGGCTGCGGCAGCTTCTCGAATGTGGAGAGCGGAATCGCGACCTCGTAGCCGACGCCGTGGACATCGAGCACACATCCGGCAAAGCCGGATTCAGCCACGATCCCGGTCAGCCGGGCAATCATTTCTCAACCTCGATATCGAGCGAAATATCCGCGGCCTTGACCGAATGGGTCAGCGCTCCGCTCGAAACGAAATCCACTCCGAGCTTGCCGATGCGCGGCAGCCGCTCAAGCGTAATGCCTCCGGAAGCCTCGAGCTTCGCACGGCCCGCGACGAGCTTCACCGCCTCGGCCATCATATCGTCGGACATATTGTCGAGCATGATATATTCGGCGCCGGCTTCGGCGGCTTCGCGCACCTCGTCGAGGTTGTCCGCCTCGACTTCGATTTCGAGGTCCGGGTATTTCTCCCGTGCGCGCCTGACGGAGCGGGTGATGCCCCCCGCCCCCTCCATCGCCGCGAGCTCACGGTGATTGTCCTTGATCATGACCCGGTCGTAAAGGCCGACCCGGTGATTCGTTGCGCCGCCGATTGCGACGGCGTACTTCTCGAGGTTCCGGAATCCCGGCGTGGTCTTGCGCGTGTCGAGAATCTCGGTCTTGGTGCCGCTCAGCGCCTCGGTATACTTCGACGCCGTGGTGGCGACGCCGCAAAGCCGCTGCAGAAAGTTCAGCGCGGTCCGCTCCGCAACAAGGATGCCGCGCGCGGGGCCGGAGATTTCGGCGATGATTTCGCCGTATTCGCACACGTCGCCGTCATCCTTCATGGTTCGGAACTGCAGCCGCGGCTCGACCATCTTGAAGACCCGTTCCGCGATCTGGATGCCGGCGAGCACCATGCGCGGCTCCTTGCAGCGCAGCACCGCGGTCGCGGCGGCTTCCTCCGGCACGACTGACGAAGTGGTCACGTCCCCGGTAGTGTCGAGGTCTTCGTTGAGGGCGAGTTCGATCAACAGATCCGCACGACCCCAATCGATCTGCGGAACCGCATCTTCCTGAATCATTTCTTACCTTTCTCCGTTATATTGCGCCGGCATTCCCGCCGGACGTTCGATTGACAATGAGGTCAGCACTCGCCGAGCAGCCCGTAAAGCTCCCGGGCGGAGGCGCAATGGAAAACCCGGTCGCGGAACGCATCATCCTTCAGGGACGTGCTGAGCCGGGAGAGGACGCGCAGATAAAGCTCGTGCTGATCGGCGCGCGCCACAATCATGACGACAAGGCGGACCGGTATGGAATCCACGCTGCCGTAATCGGAAACTCCGTCATGAACCAGCGCCGCGGCGGCCGTAAGATCCTCCGCCGTCGAAAGGCGGACATGCGGAATCGCGATTCCGAGCCCGATTCCGGTGCTCAGGAGCTTTTCCCGGGCATAGATGGCTTCTGCAAGGCCCGCCCTGCCGCCGGAACCGGCAAAAGGGGCCAGAAGGTCGATCAACGCATCCAGCGTCTCGTTTTTACCGGCGCATTCGAGCACCGCGCACCGCTCCGGCGCCAGTCGGCCGGATAATCGAAACTCTCCGTCGGAGGAATCGTCCATTGCGGGAAAAAGCCTTTCCTTAAAACAGCAGTCCAAATACAATTCCATATAATATACAGCCGTTTTCCGGAATGTAAAGCAAGTGCGCAAAAAAACTGAAACTCCCCGGACATGCAATTTGTCCGGGGAGTTTCGGGCGTTCAGCTGAAACGGCTCTTTCTGCGGAGCTTGAGCAGAGGGGAAAGTGCCGGCTGCCTGCCGTCCCCGATACCGCCGCTCCGGGAGAGGCAGCCGTTGCGCCCGGTTCCGCTGTCGCTGTTGACCAGAAGCGACAGGCCGAATTCCGAGACCGGAAGCTTGATCGAATCGAGCGAACTCTTCCCGTCCGGACGGCAGAAGGAGAAGGACGCCCCCTCCACCATCCCCTCCCGCGCCTCCTTCGCGGAATGCCCGCAGACACGCTTTCCGTCGCAGACCAGAATTTCGAACCGCAGGTTTTCCCCTTCCGCAGCACCCACCCGGAATTCAGCTTCGATGTCAGACTGAAGCGTGTGCCCCAGAGCGGGAGTCCACTTTTCGAGCGGAATCCATTGTTCCGACGGAGAAATCATCTCCCGCCGGAACACCCTGACCGCAACAGCCATCGGCGTCGCGTTGCCGCGTTTGTCCCCCGGCGTTGCAATACTGAACTCATCCCGGGTTTCCGACGCGGCGATCCGGCACATCGACGGCACGGACTTCACGCGGCAATTCCAACTGCGGCCCGACTGTAACGGCACGGTCCAGCAGACCGGAGATGATGAACTCCCCGATCCGCTCCCCGTCCAGCCGCAGCACACCACGCCGCCCGCCAATCCGGAGGCGAACATATGGGGCAGTTCGTCCGGATGCGCCATAATTGCAACTCAAATAAAGGTTAATTCATAACGTCAAACATTTGACGCTGCAAATATGATACCTGAGAAGCACAAAACAAAACAAGAGGGGGGAGAGAAAAATTCCGTTTTTTTACGGACCGATTCCTCAAAGTTCGAGAAAATCCTCGAGCTCGGTCAGACACTGCGCGCCTTTTTCCGGAGAAAGGTAGACGAGATCCTCGAGCCGGATGCCGCCCCACTCGGGATAGTAGAGCCCGGGCTCGACCGTGACGACCTCGCCGCCGCGCAGCGGAACCGGGTTGCGCGGGGAGAGGCGCGGAGCCTCATGGATATCGAGCCCCACACCGTGACCGAGCCCGTGAAAAAAGCCGAACGCGGCCTTCTCACCCTGCCCGGTCCGGAAACCGGCCTTCTCCATGCTTTCGGCCGCCGCGCGGTGAATCTCCGCCGGATCCGCCCCGAGCGCGACGAGCGATTTGCCCAGCTCACGTGCCGCGAGCACCGCGTCATACGCGCGCTTCACGATATCGGAGGCCCTGCCGCGGACGACCGTGCGGGTCAGGTCCCCCCAATAGCCCGTCTCCGCGGAGCGCGGAAAGATGTCCATGACGATCGGCCGGTTCGCAAAGAGCGGGCCGGAACCGGCGTTGTGCGGCTGCGATCCCTGTTCGCCTCCGGCGCAGATGGTCCCCGTCGGCAGCATCCCGAGCCGGACCATCTCGACATCGATCTCGCCGCGCAGGAGTTCGCTGGTCAGCACTTCGCCGTTCCAGATCAGCCGCCCGGAGGAGTCGGTATCGGTCTCGCGCAGCACGGCGAACGCGCGGCGGCAGCCGGCTTCGCCCGCGCGCTGCGAACGCGTGATCTTTTCAACCTCGTCCGGTGTTTTCCATTCGCGCGCCGGGAAAAATGGCCCGGACTCCGCTACGACCGCGAGGCCGCTTTCGCGCAGGGTATCCGCCAACAGCAGCGGAAAATCCTGCGGGACAAGGAATCCCTCAGCCCGCAGTTCAGCAGCGAGCGCCCTCAATATCTCAACGCGCGTCACGCCGAACCGCTGTTCCGGCAGCACCTCCGTGTCGCGGCGGACCGAACGGACCGCGCGGCTGAATTCCAGCGCGGACATGACGACTCCCCTGCGGCCGGCGCCGTCGTCGAACCAGATGAATTCGTCCGGCGCGGAAAATCCGGCCGCATATCGGAGATCGCTCGACGTTTCGCCGGAAGCGACGATCAGGCGCACGATTTTATGCATTTCAACTCTCCCTCATTTGCAAAAAAAACGTTTCAGCGGTATTTTATCGAGAAATATAGTATTCCCCCGAGCGGGTTTCAATCAAGAATGCGGGAGATTTTCATGAATCTGGAATATTTCATCGTTCCGGCGGCTTCGTACCTGATCGGCGCGATTCCGTTCGGCTACCTGATCGGACGGCTGCACGGCATTGACATCCGCACCGTCGGCAGCGGCAACATCGGAGCAACCAACGTCACGCGCAGCATCGGCAAACTGCAGGGCAAAATCTGCTTCTTCCTCGATTTCCTCAAGGGGGCGCTGCCGGTGATCCTCGTAAATGCGGCTTTCACGCACAACACGGCCAACCTCGCACTGCTCGCGGGGCTGGCGGTCATCGTCGGGCATGTCTTCCCGGTCTATTTGAAATTCAAAGGCGGCAAGGGAGTCGCGACGGCGGCGGGAGTCGCGCTCGCGCTTGCGCCGTACCCGCTGCTCTGCGCACTGGCGGTCTGGCTCGCGACGTTCCTGACGACGCGTTATGTGTCGCTGGCAAGCATCGTGGCGGCGGCAGCGCTGCCGATCGTAGCGGCGCTTTTCCTCGGGCTCAAAATCGGTACGCCATTCCCGCTGGCGGGGTCGACGGTCTTCTTCTTCGCGCTCATCGCGCTGATGACGATCCTGCGCCATGTCTCAAACATCAAGCGGCTGCTGAACGGAACCGAGAGCCGGTTCGACAGCGGCGCGAAACGGGGGAAGCAGCGGTGAAGATTGCGGTATTGAGCGACGGCGCCTGGGGAACGGCCCTGGCGATGAACCTGATCGGCAACGGACACGAGGTGGTCAGCTACGGCCCGTTCCCGGAATATCTCGGAGAGATGCGCGAAAAGCGCGAGAACGTCCGTTTCCTGCCCGGCGTGCGGCTGCCGGACGAGCTCGGATTCGAACCGGACATCGCCAGGGCGGTCGACGGCGCGGAGCTGCTCGTGCTCGCGACGCCGACTCAGTATCTGCGCAGCGTGCTCGCAAAGCTGAAGCCGCATTTCGACCCGCAGAAGCATCTGCTGCTCGATGTCGCCAAGGGGATCGAGGTCGACAGTTGGCTGCTCATCAACGAGATGGTCGACGAGGTGCTCGGGCCGAACCGTTACGCGGTGCTCTCCGGGCCGAGCCATGCGGAGGAGGTTTCGCGCCGCGTTCCGACGGCGGTTGTCGCCGCTTCCCGGAACCCGGATGACGCGGAATTCGTGCAGCAGCTTTTCATCAATGACAATTTCCGTGTCTACACCGGCAGCGACGTCGTCGGCGTCGAACTCGGCGGCGCGCTGAAAAACGTCATGGCGATCGCCGCCGGAATCATCGACGGCATGAAGCTCGGGGACAACCCGAAAGCCGCGCTCATGACCCGCGGAATCTCCGAAATGGGCAGACTCGGAGAGCTGCTCGGGGGCTCCGCCCAGACCTTTTCCGGGCTGAGCGGCATCGGCGACCTGATTGTGACCTGCACAAGCGGCCACAGCCGCAACCGCCACGTCGGGGAGGAGCTCGGGCGCGGGAAGAAGCTCCCGGAGATTCTCGCGTCGATGGGGATGGTCGTAGCCGAGGGCGTCACGACGGCGAAGGGGGCGTACACCCTCGCGCGCAAGGTCGGCGCGGAGACTCCGATCATCGACGAAATCTACGCAATCCTCTACCGCGACCGCGATGTGCCGAGCGCCATCCGGAACCTGATGTCGCGCACCGCCAAACCGGAATAACACGCCGGGCATATATCGACAGGTTTCAGGCTTCTCTTCCGGTACCGGTAACGAAGCCTGAAAAACTTTTCTGTTGCATTTCCAACCCTGAACATGCATATCTGATGCAGCAGATATGCTGCATTCATGTAATCCGAAACTTTTCGCGAAAGGGAAATGGTGGCCCAATATAAACATACTCATAACAAGAATCTTGAACTTTCACAAAGTA
>JABLYX010000119.1 GCA_018265615.1 Lentisphaeria bacterium | reverse complement strand
CAGCAGGCGGACAAGCTCGACAAGACGTTCGAGCTCGATTAATGAAGGCAGAAGTATGCAATGAAGAAAATCAGCGACGATATCGCCCATGCGCTGGACAAATGCGCGGAAGCGCTGTCCATCAATGAGCTCTCCCGGGTGACCGGGGTGCGCATCGAGCTGCTGCGCCGGTTCATCACCAGAAAGACGCGCCACGTGCGCGGCGAAACGTGGGACAAGATCTATCCGGTCCTGCGCCCCTACCTCGCCGGCCCGGAGTCCATCAGAGAGAAGCCTCCGGTCCGGATCGGGCGCGCCTACCGCCGCCACCCGGACCTGATCGAAATGCTCAGCGACCAGAAGATCCTGCTCGACGCATTCGACCCGCTCCCGGAAGAGCAGAAAAAAACACTCCTGGCCGAACTCGCCGGGAAATCCGGCGGATGCCGGCCGACCCAGCACACAGTGCTCACTCCCGCCGAAAACCAGCTGATGGGGGAGTTCCTCCTGCTCACGCAGGAGGAGCAGGCGGCGCTGCTCGCCCGGGTTCTCGAAGCCGCGACCGCAGAAGTGCGCCGCCGCAGATCACAACTTTTCTAAGGAACCGAAGGATGAATCAAACTGTTTCGATCATGCCGTGCCTCGATATGCAGAACGGGCGCGTGGTCAAGGGGGTCCATTTCGTCGACATCGCCGATGCGGGCGACCCCGTGGAGTGCGCGCGCGCCTACTGCGCCGCCGGAGCCGACGAGCTTGCCATGCTCGACATCACCGCGACTGTGGAGAACCGCCCGACGCTCGCGAAGGTGGTCCGCGAGGTGGCGGCGGCCTGTACCGTGCCGTTCACGGTCGGCGGGGGGATCAACGATGTGAAGGCGGCGGCGAACGTCCTCGAGGCGGGCGCGAACAAGGTTTCGGTCAGCAGTGCGGCATACCGCAGGCCGGAGCTGATTGCGGAGATTATCCGCGAATTCGGCCCCGGGGCGCTGACGGTCGCGATCGACGTCGACGTGAACCCGGCGCTGCCCTCCGGCTACGAGGTCTACATCGACGGCGGCCGCACCGCGACGGGAACCGACGCGCTCGAATGGGCGAAACGTGTGGACGGCTTCGGGGTTCCGGTGATCCTGCCGACCAGCAAGGCGGGCGACGGGGCGAAGACGGGCTATGACCTGCCGGTGATCCGCGCGATGGCGGACGCCTGTTCAGCTAGAATCGTGGCGTCGGGCGGCGCGGGGAAACCCGAGCACTTTCTCGAAGCGGCCGAAGCGGGGGCGGAGATCCTGCTGGCGGCGTCGGTCTTCCACTTCCGCCTGATTGAGATCCCGGCCCTGAAAGCCTATCTCAGGGAACACGGCGTAAAAGTAAAATAACACGCGCTTCAACCGGCCCGCCGCTTCCGGCGGGCTCTGTTTTTCCAGGGCCGCGCCTCAGAGGATCGGGGTGAACAGCGCGAAGATATTCTCGCCGAGCTGGCGGGCGAACGATTTCGCCCGTTCGTGCTCGAGCGTCACGGGAGTCGAATTCTCAAGCTCGTCGAGAAACTGGCGGTGCAGCAATTCGGGGAACGGGCCCTCCTCGAAACAGAAGTCGAGTTCGAAATTCAGCCGGAAGCTCCTGCTGTCGCAGTTGCTCGACCCCATGAATCCCCACGTTTCGTCGGCCAGCAGTGCTTTGATATGCGAAAAGAGTCCCTGCTTGTTATAGATCCTCACCCCGCTTTCGAGCAGGGTCGAATAGTAATTCTGTGCCGCCCATGAGACGAAGAAATGGTCGTTGTTCGCGGGCACGATGATCCGCACGTCCACACCGCGCGCCGCGGTCAGGCAGAGCATGTTGATGTATTCCGGGCCGGGGACGAAGTAAGGGGTCATGATCCACAATGAGCGCTGCGCCGACATGGCGGCTGCGAAAAAGAGCTTCCGTGTCCCTTCGTAATTTCCGCCGGGGCCGCTGGTCATGATCCGGACGACCGCATCCCCGGCCCTCTCCGGCAGCGGGAAATCATGCGGGCCGACCCCGTCAACCCAGTTCCGCCGCGTGGTGTAGGCCCAGTCCTGCATGAACGATTTGGTCAGTTCCGCGACGGCGGGCCCCTCCATGCGGCAGTGCAGGTCGTGGATATGGCGGTTGGCCGGAACCTTGGTCATCCGCTCATTTTCATCGGAGATATTGATGCCGCCGGTGTAGGCGATCTTTCCGTCGATCAGCAGAAGCTTGCGGTGGTTCCGCAGCTGGAAATGCCATGGCGTGATGAGATGGAACGGAGAAAACGAGCGGATCTTGAAATTTTCCTGCCTCCGGAGCAGCAGACGGCGGAAGTAGTGCGAAAAATAGCTTTTGAGGCTGCCGAAGCTGTCGAAGATCACCTTGACGTCGACTCCGGCGCGGGAGCGCTCCTCGAGCGCGTCCATGAAGGCGCGGCCGACTTCATCGCTCATGAGGATATAGGACTGCATGCGGATGCAGTGCCCGGCGCGGCCGATATCCTCGAGCATGCGCGGATACGCGGTGACACCGTCCCGCAGCATTTCAAGGCTGTTCCCGTCAAGCGGATCGGAATCCGGGAACAGCCGGTCGAACATGCGGTTGTGCGGCTTCTCCGCGACCTCCGGGGGCGGTTGGAACCGCGCGAGCGCCTGCTGAAGCGCCGCGATGGCGGGCCCGAAGAATTTGCCGGGGTCCTCCTTCATGTTGCGCTGGAGCTGCAGCGCCTTCTTCTGCGCATGTTCGAGCCGGACGATGCCGAACAGGAAATAGCAGATGATGCCGAACGCCGGAAGCAGCGCGACGAGCAGCAGCCAGAACAGCGCTTCACCGGGCTGATCGCGCTTCGTGATCAGGATATGGATATAGATTCCGATATGCAGCAGAATGAATCCGCCGTACAACAGCCAACTGTAATGTTCTTCCACTCCATTCCTCCCTGACGAACAGTAACTCCCCGGCATACCATACTTCAGCAACAGTCAAAAGTCCAGCCGGCCCGGGCGAAAACCGGAAAAATCCCGTTCTGCCCGCTTGCGAAGCGGCGAAACCTGCACTATAGTATGGAGCCTCACGTGGATCCGTAGCTCAGCGGTCAGAGCAGGTGACTCATAATCTCTTGGTCGTCGGTTCAAATCCGGCCGGATCCACCAGTTTTCCCCTTCAATTCCCCTCAAGCGCATGGTTCCTGCTCAACAAGGCCCAAACAAGCAAAATGAGGCTACCGAAAACAGAAACTAGAACATTTTTAGAACATTTTTTGATGATTTAAAAAATAGTTTGTCAGGAAACAGAATTATTTTTTTGAAAAAAATGTTCTAAAAATGTTCTAGTATATACTCAATGAAGCTATTTCAATTTTCCCGTAGTGATCTTGTCGGCGGTCAGCGTCAGGTCCTCGCGGGTCGCGGCGATGATTCCGGCGATT
>JABLYX010000071.1 GCA_018265615.1 Lentisphaeria bacterium | reverse complement strand
CGCGTGTTCGTCGGCGGCGGCGGGGCCGGGCTCGAAGGGATCCTGCGCGGCTGTTTTGAACGGCTGAAGCCGGGCGGCGTCATGGTCGTCACGGCGGTTCTCGCCGAGAGCGCCGCGACGCTCGCCGGCGTGCTCGCTCCGGATCGGAGTGAGTTCCTGACCGTGAACGTGAGCCGCGGGACGGCGCTCGGCGGACAGACGCTGATGAGGGCGGAGAACCCGATCACGATTGCGGTTTACCGCAAACCGATGAAGGAAGAGAGCTGAATGAGTGGAAAAATCACATTCGTCGGGGCGGGCCCCGGCGCGGTTGACCTGATTACACTGCGCGGAGCCGCCGCGCTCGACGAAGCGGAGCTGGTTATCTATGCCGGATCGCTCGTGAATGAAAAATTGCTGGAGCGCCCGGCCGGCGCGGAGCTGGTGAACAGCGCGAAGCTTTCTCTTGACGAAGTACTTGCGCATATGGTTCGCGGCTACCGGGCGGGGAAGCGGGTCGTGCGGCTCCACACCGGCGACCCCGCAATCTACGGCGCGGTCTCGGAACAGTACCGAGAGCTGGACAGGCTCGGGATTCCGTACGACGTTGTTCCGGGCGTGTCGAGCGTATTCGCCGCCGCCGCCGAACTGAAGGTCGAGCTTACGATGCCGGAACTGTCTCAGAGCGTGATCCTGACCCGCGCCGAGGGGCGTACGCCCGTGCCCGAGAAGGAGGCGCTGGAACTTCTCGCCGCTCATGGCGCAACACTGTGCATCTATTTAAGCGTGAGTGACATGAATTGTCTTGTCGAACGGCTGTATGCCGCCGGGCTGCCGCCGGAAACTCCGGCGGCGGTGGTCTACCGCGCAAGCTGGCCGAACGGGAAAATCGTGCGCGGCACACTCGCCGACATCGCCCGGAAGGTCGAAGAGGCCGGAATCAAACGGCAGTCGATGATCATCGTCGGCCGCGTGCTCGGCCGCGACGGCGCGCTCTCGAAGCTTTACGACGATTCGTTCGCGACCGGATACCGCAACGCGGGCGGAGAGGCGGCGTTCGCCGGGAAGGCCGCGCTTTTCGCGATGTCCGCCGCCGGGGCGCACAAGGCTGCTGAAATCGCTGCGGGACTGGAAGATGCGGTAATTTTTCTGCCGGAAAAGTATGCGGAAATCGCCCCCGCTGCGCGGTTGGTCCGCTATCCAGACGGCGGCTTCGCCGGGGCGCTCGAAGCGTGCTGGGACAAGTATGACGGGCTTGTCATGGTCATGGCGGCGGGGATCGTCGTCCGGCACATCGCGCCGCTCTGCCGCCACAAAAGCAGCGACCCGGCGGTTGTGGTCTGCGATGCGGTCGGGGATTATGCCGTGAGCCTGCTCTCCGGCCATCTCGGCGGAGCGAACCGGCTCGCGGCGGCGGTCGCCCGGATCACGGGCGGCAGGCCGGTCGTCACCACGGCGACCGATGCGCAGAACCTGATGGCGTTCGACGAGCTCGCTTCGCGGCACGGCTACCGGATCGACACGCCGCAGGCGTTGAAGGGAATCGCCGTTGCGATGCTTGACGGCGAGACGCTCGAACTTTCGATGCCGCAGGAGCTTTACAACCGTTATTATGCCGGGAGCCCGCAGTTCCGGCTGGCCGCCGATATGCCGGAGATCACGGTGAGGGCCGCGTGCTCCGGGCTGCTGCTTCGCATGTCCCCGAGCCGTTACGCGCTCGGGATCGGCTGCCGCCGGGGCGTCTCCGCTGAAACGATCGGGGCGTTGGTTGACAAGGTGTTGAAACGGAAGAATATCGCATGGGAATCCGTCGTCGCGGCGGGAACGGCGGAGCTGAAGCGCGATGAAGCGGGGTTGCTGGCGTTTGCGGAAACGCGCGGCGTTCCGCTGCGCTTCTTCGGCGCGGAGGAACTGAACGCGGTCGATGTGCCGAATCCGTCGGCTGCGGCCGCGTCGCATGTCGGGATCCGGTCGGTCTCCGAGGCGGCGGCGCTGCTCGCGGCGGGGCCCGGTGCGGAGCTGGTGGTGGAAAAGACGGCGGCGGAGTCCGTCACTGTCGCTGTTGCAGAGGTGGTAAATGGCTGAAGTTTATGCAATTGGAATCGGACCCGGCAATCCGGAGCTCCTGACGTTTCAGGCCGCGGAGGCGCTGAAGAGATGTACGGTTGTCGCCGGATACCGGCTCTATCTCGACCAGCTCGGCCCGCTGCTCGACGGCAAGCGGCTGATCCCCGGCGCGATGCGTCAGGAGATCGCGCGCTGCCGCGAGGCGCTCGAAGCCGCACTGGCGGGCGAGCGTGTGGCGGTCGTATCTTCCGGGGACGCCGGGGTTTACGGTATGGCGGGGCTGCTGCTTGAGCTGTGCGAACTCGACCGTTACCGGGAGGTCGAAGTCGAGGTGATTCCGGGCATCACGGCGGCGCTCGCGGCGGCGGCGCTCGTGGGCGCGCCGTTCATGAACGACTTCGCGGTGCTGAGCCTCTCGGATCTGATGACTGATAAGAATCTGATCGGTAAAAGGTTGCGTTCTGCCGCGTCATGCGATCTGCCGGTTGCGCTGTACAATCCGCGCAGCACGAAGCGGCACGAACTGCTGGAGGAGGCCGTCGCGGTGTTCCGGGAGGCGGGCGGTAACCTCCCCGCCGCGCTGGTTCACGACGCGTTCCGCGAAAAACAGCGGATCGAATTTGTCACGCTCGCGGATTTTCCTTTCGAACATGTGAACATGACCTCGATCGTGATTGTCGGCAACACGCAGACCGTCGTGCGCGGCAACCGCTTCTACTGCCGCCGCGGCTACCGGGAGAAGCATGAATTCGAGGCATGAACATTCGGCCTTTCTCATCGCCGGGACGAACTCCGGCAGCGGCAAGACCACTCTGACGCTCGGCATTCTGCGGGCGCTCTTCCGGCGCGGCCTTGCGCCCATTCCGTTCAAGTGCGGGCCGGATTACATCGACCCGCTGTTCCACCGCCAGGCCGCGAAGTGCGTTTCGACGAACTGCGACACGTTCCTGATGGGGCCGGAGGAGGTCCGCCGGAGCTTTGCGCTGCATGCCTCACGCTCCCGCGCCGCCGTGGTCGAGGGGGTCATGGGGCTCTTCGACGGGAATATGCCGGGGGCGCTCGCCGGGAGCAGCGCGGAGATTGCGGCGCTGCTCGGAATTCCGGTCGTGCTCGTCGTCAATGCGCGCGGCATGTCCGGTTCGATCGCGCCGCTCGTGCGCGGCTTCGCCGGATGGAACCCGCAGGTCTGCATTGCCGGAGTCATCGCAAACAACACCGGCTCCGCGCGCCATGCGGAGCTGCTGCGCGATGCGCTTGATGCAGCGGGACTTCCTCCTCTTGTCGGGGCGCTCGCGCGCGATGAACGCCGGAGGTTGCCTGAGCGCCACCTCGGCCTCGCGACCGGGCAGCTCGAGGAGGCGTGGCTCGACGCGCTGGCCGGAGCGGTCGAAGCGTCGGCAGACCTCGACCGGTTGCTGGCGCTGACCCGGGTTGAGCCGTGCGGACTCCCGGAGCCGGAGCCGTTCCCGGTTCCGCATGTGCGGCTCGGCGTGGCCCGCGATGAGGCGTTCAACTTCTATTACGAGGCGAATTTCGATTTGCTCCGGCAATTCGGCGTGGAGACGGTTCCCTTTTCCCCGCTGCATGACGCGGAGCTGCCGCCCGGTCTCGGCGGGCTCTGGTTCGGCGGCGGGTTCCCGGAGCTCTGCGCGGAACAGCTGTCGCGGAACAGTTCGATGCTCGATTCGGTTCGCACGTTCGCGGCTTCCGGGCGGCCGGTGTACGGCGAGTGCGGCGGCTATCTTTATTTGCTCGAATCGCTGGCCGGGTTCGACGGGGTACGTCATCCGCTGCTCGGGTTGCTGCCGGGCGGGGCGGCGATGGGGGAGAAGCTTGTATCGCTCGGCTACCGCGAGCTTGAAACCTGTGCGGACTCTCTCTTCGGCCCGGCCGGGACCCGGCTGCGCGGCCATGAGTTCCATTACTCGTTTCTCCGGACGGATCCGAAAGGGGATAATCTGTTCCGTGCAAAGGATCTGCGTGGTGCAGGGCACCCGGCCGGGAGCATCTGCGGCAACGTCTGCGGCAGCTACATCCATCTGCATTTCGCTTCGAATCCGGCGGCGGCGGAAGCATTTGCGCGGAGGTTGACGCAATGATGATTGCCGCTCTTATCGCATCTGCACTGCTGCTCGACGGCCTGCTCGGCGATCCGCACAGCCGGTTCCATCCCGTCGCGCTCTTCGGGCGGGCCGCATTGCCGGTCGAGCGATTCTGCTGCGGCAGGTTCGGCTCCACGGTTTTTTCCGGATTCATCGGTTGGTTGATCCTGGTCTGCGGCGCGTCCGCGGCGGCATGGGGCGCGGTGCGGTTCGCGGCGCACTTCAGCTTTGCGGCGGCATTTGCGCTTGCCGCGCTGATCCTCTATGTGACGGTCGCGTTGCGGAGCCTTATCGATCATGCGCGGGCGATCGGCGGGCCGCTGTCGCGGGGAAATCTTCCCGCTGCACGGCGGGCGCTTTCGATGATCGTGAGCCGCGATACGGCGAAGCTCGGAGAATCGGAGATTGTGCGCGGCGGCATCGAGAGCCTCGGCGAAAACCTGATCGACGCGGTCACAAGCGCACTCTTTTTCGCGGTTCTCGGCGATTGGCTCGGGGGAATCGCCGGAGCCGCCGCCGGTGCGGTGTTTCTGCGTGCGGCCAACACGCTTGACGCCTGCTGGGGCTACCGGAACAAACGCTATTTGCTGTTCGGCCGGTTCGCGGCACGCGCCGACGATGTGCTGCATTTCATCCCGGCCCGGCTCACGCTGCTTGCGATTGCGGCGGCGGCGCTCCTGCTCCGGATGGATGCGAAGGGGACGCTGAAGATGGGGATCCGCCACCGGCACGACCATCCGAGCCCGAATTCGTGCTTCGGCATGGCCGGTTTCGCGGGCGCGCTCGGGATCCGGCTCGGCGGGCCGACCGTCTACGGCGGCGTCCGGGAGCCGTATCCGCACTGGGGTTCCGGGCGCGGAAAGCTGGACCGGCGCGACCTGGTTCGCGCGGAGCGCCTCACGGCCGTCTCCGCACTGGTGTTCGCCGCGATGATAACGGGATTGGGGGTGTTGTGCCGATGAAGAGGATTCTGCTGATCCGTCACGGAGAGGTCGAAGAGGCGTACCGGGGGCGTTTTATCGGAAGCACCGATGCGCCGCTCTCTGAATCCGGCCGTGCCGATTGCCGGGCGCTGCGGGAGCGTGTCGCGGCATATGCGCCCGCCGTGTTCTATCACAGTCCGCAGCGGCGCGCGGCCGAGACGCTGGAGCTCGTGAAACCGGAAGGCGCGCGGATTGTCGCTGACCCGCGCCTGCGCGAGATCGATTTCGGCGAGTGGGAGAATCTGCTCTTCGACGAAATCGCCCGCACAGCGACGCCGGAGCAGCTGCGCGTCTGGGCCGAAAATCCCGCCGGGATGCTCTTTCCCGGCGGGGAGCCGTATGCCGCGTTCGCTGCCCGCGTCGATGCGTTTTCACGCGACCTCCTGGCCGCGCCGGAGGAGAGTGCCGCCATCGTGACCCACGGCGGTGTGCTCATGCGGATGATTTCCGTCTGGAAGCAGCTGCCGCCGGAACGCCAGCATGAGGTGCTGCCGCCGCGCGGATCGCTGACCGTTTTCGAATGCAATCAGGGAGTCATGAATCATGTCGAATAAAATTGTTCTCGTGACCGGCGGCGCGCGCAGCGGCAAGAGCCGCCTTGCGGAGGAGCTGGTTCTCCGCGCCGAAGGGACCCCGTTCTACATTGCGACCGCTCCGGTGCTCGATTCGGAGATGGCCGAGCGCGTGCGGCTGCACCGCGAACGGCGAGCCGCCGCAAACTGGACCACGATCGAGGAGGAACGCAACCTTGTGAACGCGATCCGTCTCGCGACGGCGGAGGAGGCCGGGGCCGTGCTGGTCGATTGCCTGACGCTCTGGATCAACAACCTTCTCTATGAGAATCCGGAGCTCTCCGAGACGCAGATGGCCGAGAAAACACATGCGCTCGCCGGCGCGCTGCGTGACGGCCCGCCGCTGTCGGTGCTCGTCATCAACGAGGTCGGGCTCGGAATCGTGCCGGAGTCGCCGCTTGCGCGCCGCTTCCGCGATCTCTCGGGCCGGTGTGCGCAGATCATTGCGGCTGCGGCGGACGAGGTTTACTTCACGGTTGCCGGAATTGCACAGAGGATCAAATGAACAGGAATCTGCTTGAGGAAACCGTCGCGGCGATCGAGCCCGCCGACGCGGCGGTCCGCGAAGAGGCGCGGCGTTACATCGATACGCTGACCATGCCGCGCCGCGCGCTCGGACGGCTGCTCGACCTCGCGGAGGAGCTCGCCGCCATGACCCGGAGTCTGAAGTTCCGGACGGCGCATAAGGAGATCGTACTGATGGCGGGGGACCACGGCATCGTCAGACAGGGCGTCTGCCCGCAGCCGTCGAGCGTGACTGCCCAGATGGTCCGCAACTTCGCGCGTGGCGGCGGCGGGATCAACGTGCTCGCCCGCGTGGCCGGTGCGCATGTGACGGTCGTCGACATGGGGGTCGCGTCGGACCTGTCGGAGCTCGCGGCTTCGGGCGTGATCCTCGACTGCAGAATCGCCCCCGGAACCGCCGACTTTTCGATTGGACCCGCGATGAGCCGCGAACAGGCCGTCCGTGCGCTCGAGGCCGGGATCCGCATTGCGGAACAGCTTGCGCCGCAGGTTGATGTGTTTGCGACGGGCGAGATGGGGATCGGTAACACGTCGCCATCCTCCGCGATCGTCGCGGTGCTTTCGGGGGCCGGGGATCCGGCTCCGTTCGTCGGGCGCGGCGCCGGGCTCGACCCGTCGAAGCTCGCTCACAAGGCGGCGGTGATCCGGCGCGGAATCGAACGGAACCGCCCCGACCCGGCCGACGGCGTCGATCTGCTCGCGAAAATCGGCGGGTTTGAAATCGGCGGCATTGCGGGGCTCGTCCTCGGTGCGGCCCGGCTGCGGAAGCCGGTCGTGATCGACGGCTTCATCTCGAGTGCGGGCGCGCTCATCGCCGCCGTGCTTTCGCCCGCGTCGCGCGACTATATGATCCTCGGCCACGGCAGCGCCGAGCCCGGCCATGTCGCGATGGCGAAGCTGCTCGGCAGACAGCCGCTGCTTGACCTGGGCATGCGGCTCGGGGAGGGGACCGGCGCCGCTCTCGCTCTGCAACTGCTCGATGCGGCCTCCGCCGTCATGACCGACATGGCGACCTTCGAATCGGCGCAGGTGACTGAGGAGGGGTTGAAATGAGGACGCTGCTCGCCGCCGTTTCGATGCTGAGCATCGTTCCGCTCGGCCGTTTCTGCCCGACCGAGCCGGAGCTGCGCCGGTCGCAGAATCTGTTTCCTGTGGCGGGGGCGCTCTTCGGAGCGCTGTTTTACGGAATCGCGCTGCTGCTCATGCGTTTCTGCCCGGCGCTCCCGGCGGTGCTGCTGCTCGTGCTGCTGCCGGAGGCGCTGACCAAGGGGCTGCACCTCGACGGGCTGGCCGACACGGCGGACGGGTTCCTCTCGGGCCGTTCGCGCGAACGCAAGCTTGAGATCATGCGCGACAGCCGGACCGGCTCGATGGGCGTGGCGGCGATCTTCGCCTTGCTCGGCATGAAATTTGCGCTGTTCGCCTCGCTTCCGGCCGCCGTGCTTCCGGCTGCCGCCGGGCTCATGATGCTCGCGGGGCGTTCCGGGATCGTCTTCTACATTGCGATGAGCCGCTATGCGCGCCCGGACGGGCTCGGCGCGATCTGGTTCCGGAGCAAGCCGGTTGCGGGTGTGGTGCTTGCGCTGCTGTTGCCCTCCTGTGCCGGGTGGTGGTTCTTCGGCGCGGCGGGCGCTTCGCTCAGTGTGTTCCTCGTTCTGTTCGCGTTCCTCTGGAGCCGCGTCACGAAGCGGGTCATCGGCGGCGCGACCGGCGACACGATCGGCTGCTGCGAGGAGCTCTGCGAACTGCTGACGCTCGCGTGGGTGCTCGCCTTATGAAGCCGCGCATCGGAATCAGCGCGTGCCTGCTCGGGCAGCCCGTGCGTTATGACGGGCGGGACAAGCTCGACCCGCTTCTTGCGGCGGAGCTGGCAAAGCGGGTCGAATGGGTTCCCGTCTGCCCCGAAACCGAATTCGGGCTGCCGGTTCCGCGCGAACCGATTCAACTGGAGGGCGATCCCGCGCGGCCGGAGCTGCGCGGCGTCCGCTCCGGCTGTGAATTGACCTGTGGCATGCGGGCATTCTGCCGCCGCCGCGCAGAGGGGTTGAGGGGGCTCGCCGGATTTGTCTTCAAGGCGAACTCACCCTCCTGCGGAATGTGCGTCGCGGTCCGCCGCGGCGGGGAGATTGCGGGCCATGCGCCCGGCTTCTTCGCCGCGGCGTGGCTGGAGCTGCACCCGGAGCTCCCCGCCGCCGAGGCCGAGACGCTGCACGACCCGGAAACGCTGCGGAAGTTCCTTTCGCGGTTACAGCTCAAGCAGTGAGCTGTTCCGGGATTCGAGCAGCAGCCCGAGCGAAATCGGCGCGTTTGTCCAGCCCGTGTAGATGCTGCCCGCGCCGCCTTCGTAGCAGTCGCCGCCGCCCCAGCTCCGCGCGTCGAGGTCGAACATGCCGCGCCAGCAGCCGCGGAAGAAATCCGAATCGGTCCGGTCCTGAATCGCGAGCAGCAGCTCGGCCTGCTTCGCTTTTGCCGCGGCGATCTGCGGATCCCCGGTCAGTTTCGCCGCCATCTGCAAGGCGAGGAACGACCAGTTCAGCGTGTAGATCGTATCCGCAAGGTGTTTGCCCTTCGGAGCTTCATAGTGTTCGGCCGGGATGTTGCCGGTCGCCGGGTCGAGCTTCGAGAGAATCAGCTCCGCGGCGCGTTCCGCCAGGGCGCGGTCGGCCGGATCTCCGAACGCACGGAACGCCTCGGCGGCCCCGATGAGCGCATAGGCGTGTTCGCTGACCGTGAAGCCGTCGAGGGCCCCGGCGACATAATCGTGGTAGCGGCGCACCTCTTCCCGGTAGGACGGGGCCGGATTCACGAGGAACGCCCGGCTGAGCGCCATCGTCACGAGCGAGCCCCAGTGCGGCAGTTCGAGCCGCCCTCTCCATTGGCGCTCCGGGTCGCCCCAGGTTCCCGGCGCGTCCGGGTTGTCGGCTCCGAAGCTGCGCCGCATGGCCGGCACGAGCTCGTCCGCCAGGGTGAGCGCCCACTTCGTGAGGTCGTATTTCGCGTCGAGCTCCGGGTGCCGTCCGGCGATGGCGAGCGGAATGAAGACGCACCATGCATTATCGTCGAAGAAGACCACGTCGCTCCATTTGATGTGCGACCAGTTCCAGCTCCCGGCCGGGAACGCCTTGTCGTACCGGTTCAGGAGCCCGCTGCGGAAATAGAGGAAGTCGAGGATGTTTTCACCGGTTTTCCGGGCATCCGGCGAAACGCCGCACTCCCCTGCGTACAGGAACAGCAGCGCCGTTTCGAAGTTGCAGTCGGCCCGGCGCTGTTCGAGGACGTACCCCTCCGGCGTGCGGGTCCAGGCCGGGAATTCCCGCAGCATTTTCTCCAGTGCCTCTCCCCTGGCGACGCTCAGCCGTTCCGCGACGCCCCAGCTCCCGTCCGCCGGAGCCATCACCCCCGAACGTCTGAACCACTCCAGATTCCGCTTCACCGCATCGGTCAGTTCCATCGCTCCCTCCTGTTTGTTAAAACATTTTAGTTGGTCTCTTTTCTATTATAATCCAGAATCGTAAAAATGCAAGCCGTCTCTTGTAAAGAAGTGGGAAACGGATTATTTTAGTAAAATCAAACGCGGTGCGGCAGAATAAAAGACGGAGCGGTCGTCGCTTTTGAGTGCGGAATAACAAAGAATCTTAAGGAAATGATGGCGAAACGGGTGAAACTGGCGGATATTGCGCGGGAGGCGGGGGTGTCGGTGACGGCGGCCTCGTTCTACATCAACGGCAAGGC
The DNA here is from genome assembly GCA_018265615.1 of Lentisphaeria bacterium. Taxonomy (GTDB): domain Bacteria; phylum Verrucomicrobiota; class Lentisphaeria; order Victivallales; family Victivallaceae; genus Victivallis. The sequence continues at coordinate 13,757 of JABLYX010000071.1, read as the reverse complement.
GGAGCACTACAAGCTTTCGAAGGCGACCTGCGAGCGGCTGGAGGCGGCGGTGCGCAAGTACGACTTTGTTCCGAATCTGTTTGCCCGGGCGATGCAGCAGAACCGCACGTTTCTGGTGGGGCTGCTGGTGCGGGACCGGATCAACTCCTCGTTCTGGAGCGATATCATCGCGGGGATCGAGGACGGGCTCGCCGCTTCGGGGTGCCACCTTGTGCTTGCGAGCACACATACCGGCCCGGAGCAGGAGCTTGAGGCTCTGCGGCAGATGCGCGCGAAGGGGGTGGACGGCTACGTCGTCAGCCCGATCGTCGGCAGGGACGGGGAAATTCCGAACCTCGCGTATCTGCAGGGACTGAACGGCGGCCGCCCCGTGGTGGGGCTGAATATGAAGCTCGACGGGCTCGCTTCGGTCTACAACGACGACGCGGCGGGCGGAGCGCTCGCCGCCGGATTCCTCTGGGAGAACGGCCACCGCAGGGTCGCGCTGCTGGGAGGCCCGGGGAGCTTCGGGCAGCCGCGCTTCCGGGAGTTCGAGGCGTTCTACACAGTGCGCGGGGCTGTGCCGCTGCGCTTCACCGATCCGGATGAGGCGCTGGCGGCGGCCGGGCGGTTTACGGGGATCTTCTGCTATCACGACCTTCTGGCGACGGCGCTCTGCAGCAACGCGACCGCCGCCGGAATGCGGATCCCGGAGGAGTTCTCCGTGATCGGCTACGACGGATTGGAATGGCTCAAGCTGCTGAAGCCCGCCCCGTCAACCGTCGCACAGCACAAATATGAGCTCGGCAGCGCGATTGCGGCGCAACTGCTGCGGGCGTTCGACACGGGGGAGTGCGAGTCGGTCCGCTTCGAACCGTTCCTCGTGTCCGGCGGAACCGTGGGGCGCGCCGCTACTTCGTGATGACCTGAATGAAGATGCCCAGGATGATGACCGGCGCGACGTAACGGATCAGGATTCCCCAGAGCGTCATGACGGTCAGCCCCGAGTTCGCCGCCGCCATATAACGCGGCTCTCCGCGGAAACCGGAGATCAGCATGATGATGTTCTCATCCGCAAGCCCGCGCGTGCCCTCGCGCAGTTCGCGCCCGGCTTTGCGCGCCCCCCAGATCCAGCCGACGAAGATCACGGTCAGCAGCCCCATCAGCGGCAGCATCCAGTTCGAGGTCAGCTTGTCGAGCAGATCGAACCACGAGTTGGTCCGGACGCTGAAGACATTCCGCACGAAATGGTCGATGCCTGGCAGGTTTTCCCAGTGGCTCGTGCTGTAGCAGGTCAGGAGCCCGAGCAGCGTGATGCCGATATAGGTCCCGAGAACAGCCGGAACACGCCGGATCTTGAACTGATCCATGATGAACGTCACCCCGCTTTCGAGCAGTGCCGCCGCGCTGGTCAGCGCCGCGATCGTCATCATGAGGAAGAAGAACCCCGCCCAGAGCCAGCCCATTCCGCCCGGGATCCGGTAGAACGTCGCCGGGAGCACGTTGAAAATCAGCCCCGGACCGTCGGCCGGCGAGAGCTGCATCGCAAACACGGCCGGGAAGATCGCAAGCCCGCCGAGCAGCGCCGCCGCCGTGTCGAGGACGACGACCCAGAGCGCGGTGGAGAAGATGTTCTCATCCTTGCGCAGATAGCTGCCGTAGGTGATGGTGATGCCCATCCCGAGGCTCAGCGAATAGAATGCGTGGCCGAGCGCCTCGAGGACGCCCATCGTGCTGAGCTTCGAAAAGTCGGGGTTCAGGAAGAAGCGGATCCCCTCCCTGGCTCCGGGCAGCGTCACTCCGCGGATAATCACCGCGATCAGCAGGAAAAGCAGCAGCGGCATCAGCACCTTCGAGCAGCGTTCGATGCCTTTCCGGATGCCGAAGATGATCATTCCCGCCGTCAGCGTCATGAAGATGACCAGCTCGACCGCGATCCGTCCGGGTTCCTTGCCGAGGTAGTGATTGAACACATCCGCAGCTTCGGAAACCTGCGTGAAATGGAGCCCGTCCGTAAAGGAGCGGTAGACATAATCGACGATCCACGCCCCGACCACCGCGTAGTACGAGAGGATCAGCATCGCTGTGATGAGAGAAAGCAGGCCGACCGCCGCGAATCCGAGCCAGGCGAAGAGAAGTGCCGCCCCGAAGAGGATCGCCGCAAAGCCGAAGTGACCGGAAACAGCCAGAAACACAGCTCCGAGCATCAGGAGCAGGCCGATCACGTCGGCCGTCCGCGACCGCTTCTGCTGTAATGCCTTGAAGGCGCCGTACGGGTTTTTTCCGGTCTTGCGTCCGATCGTGATTTCGCAGAGCATCAGCGGCAGCCCGAACAGCAGGATGCAGCCGAGATAGACCAGCACGAATGCGCCGCCGCCGTTCATTCCGGTGATATAGGGGAACTTCCAGATGTTGCCGAGACCGATGGCGGAACCGGCGGCCGCGAGCACGAAACCGAGTTTCCCGCTCCAGCTCTCACGCGTTTCTGTAGACATGGCGTCCTGTTCTTTCCTGAGGTATTGACGATATAAACTCAATACTATACAGCCGCTCGGGGCGCTTTTCAATTTCACCCGGATTTTTTTTGCGGTTTGCGCTCCGGCAGTGTATAGTAAGGGATGGTTCAACAGGAGGACTGGATTATGGAAATGAATGAACTGAAAGAGCTGCTCAACACCGACGACCGCTTCTGCCGTTACAACGGCATGCGGATCGATGTGCTCAGGCTCGGATACGCGGAAGCGGTCATGGATATCACCGAAAACTCGCTGAACGGCCTCGGCATCGCGCAGGGCGGTTCAATCTTCACGCTCGCGGACCTCGCTTTCGCCGGAGCCGCGAACTCCCACGGATTCCGCACGGTGGGGCTGAACTCGAATATCAACTTCATCCGTCCCGGGGTCGGCCGGCAGCTGCGCGCGAAAGCGACCGAGGTCAGCCGCGGCCGCCGCACCTGCGTCTACCGTGTCGAGGTCTTCAACGACGACGGGAAGGTGGTCGCCCACGGCAGTTCCACGGGCTTCATCACCGAAGAAAAGTTCTGAAAAACGCGGGCAGGCGGTTTCCGCATGGGCGGAAGGCCGCCTGCCGTGCATATTCATGCAGGCATCTCGGAGCTCTCGCGGCGTTTCAGTTCAGCGTCAGGGTCTCGCCGGGGCGGATGACGCCGTTTTTCTCTTCGTGCGTGAACCAGACGGTGGTGGCGGCCGGATTGTATACGAGCCTGCCGTCCGCTGAGGTCACGAGGGAGCGGATCGCTTCGAAATAGCGACAGACCTCGATGTTCGTGGCGTACCAGACATCCGGGAGGTTCGCCATCATGCGACAGAACTCTTCCATCTCGTTCCAGTTGCTGTTGTTGTCGAACTCATAGGAGTGGCCCCAGACATAGAGGAGCGCAAGTGGATGGCGGTTGAACTCGCGGAACGCCGCGCCTTTTTCGAGCATCTCCCGGTGATGGCAGGTCGCATCCCATGCCATGAAGTTCTGCGGGATGCCGAAGCCGCCGCTGGTCCGGGTCGAACGCGAGTAGACGATGCCGCAGCTTCTTGCGATGTCGATCACCTCGTCGTTCCAGGTCCCGAATGGATAAGACATGCCGATGACCGGATATCCGCAGAGCTCTTCGAGACGCCTGCGGTCTTCATAAATTTCGCGCGCGACTTCGGTGCGCGGCAGCCGTTCGAGGAACGGGTGCGAAACCGTATGGCACGAAACCTCGTGGCCGGCGTACAGCGTTTTGACCTCGGATGAGGCGATGCGGTTGCCGTGGTCGAGAATGCCGGAGTTGATATGGAACGTCCCTCTGATTCCGCTCGCATTGAAGAGCTCCACCAGCCTGCGGTCCTGGACGACGCCGTCGTCATAGCTCATGGTCAGGGCCTTGATCCTGCCTTCCGGATACAAAAATCGAATTCCCATTTTTCTGCCTTTCCATTCTTGGGATTGCCTGTGTCTTAGTATACCTCCCGGCGGGTAAAATGCAAGGTCCCTTCAAACCGGATCATCTGCGCTCGCTGTTAAATAAAATGTTTTTTTACTTGAATTACTGTGTCGACCGGAATCTCCCGCATCGGCAGGCTGCGTTCGATCCACTGCTGCCGCAAGGCGGCGCGCCCGGGATGACGGGGCGGAACACAGAGGACCGGTGTTGCGGCGGGAACGGAATTTCCGTTCATTTTTTTACACTTTTTTGACAATGTTCTGACGATTTTTTCCGGGATGCGGCTATTGTAAGAGCAGAGACTCACTTTGAGGAAAGGAGAACATGTCATGAATTCCGTATCGAAACTGCTGCTTGCCGGGCTTGCCGGCTCGACCCTGCTCGGAGCCGCCGAGCCGATGGCGAAGGCTCCCGTCACGCGCGCCGCGTTGTTCAAGAACGGTTATGCGCTCATCATCCGCGAGGTTGCCGCCGCGCCGGCGGATGTGTTTCTGCTCGATGAATCCATCGCTCCGGTCCACGGCACACTCTGGTTCGCTCCGGGTGACGGGCTGAGTGTCACCGGGGTGAAGCAGCCCGGCACCGTCCCGAACAAAGATCCGTTCTCTGACCTTGCCGCGAGCTACGAAAACGTCGAAGTGACGGTAACGCTGAAAAGCTCCGGCAATGAACCGCCGCGCATCGTCTCCGGAACCATGGTCCGGCTCGGGGAGCGGCGGCCCGCGGCGCTGCCGCAGCCGGCCGTCCCGCAGTACGGCTATTGGCCGCCCGCCGCTCCGGCCGCCTCCTTTCTGGCGGTCCGGCAGAAAGACGGCAAACTGATCACATTCCGCGGCGACCAGGTCGCTTCAATTGAATCGGCCGGCATCAACACGGATATCAGGGAAGAGAAGCGCATGCTGCTTGTCAACCGCAGAGGCACGGCCGGCGCTCCGCTCTACATCACCTATCTTGCGCAGGGGCTGACCTGGGCCCCCGCTTACCGCATCGCGCTCGGGCCGGATTCGAAGCTGCAGCTCGACCAGTCCGCAACCGTCATCAACGAGCTTGAGGATCTGAAGGATGCCGAGATCAGCCTTGTCTCCGGCTTTCCGAACCTGCAGTATATCGGTGTCGCGAGCCCGCTGGCTTCGGGGATGACGCTCCGGACGTTCCTGCAGCAGTTGAACGGCAATGAGAATCCCGGGATGGGGCGCAATATGGTTTTTGCCCAGGCCGCGATGAATGCACCCATGAGCGCTGCGGAGGACGCGGCCGCCGTCTCCCCGCTGCCTGGCTCCGGCACGACCGAGGACATCCACTTCACTCCGGCCGGGAAGGTTACGCTGGCGAAGGGCGACGTGTTTTACAGGACGCTCGCCTCCGCCTCTGCGGAATACGAGCGGCTCGTCGAGTGGGAGATTCCGGACCGCCGCAACGAGTGGGGGCAGTTCGAGCGGAACTACAACAGCCGCGGGGAAAATCCGAACGGCGATCTCTGGGACGCGGTCCGGTTCAGGAATCCGCTCTCCTCGCCCATTACGACTTCGCCCGTCGAGATCGTCGACGGTGAGAAGCTGCTCGGGCAGAGCACGATCAAATGGGTGAATCCCGGCGAAGAGGCGCTTGTGAAGATCACGAAAGCGCTGACGGTCAGCGGGGTCCGGACCGAGTACGAGATTTCGGACAAGCGCGAGATCGTCCGCCTCGGCGGCTGGAATTATCGCCGCACCGAGGTGGAGGGGACGGTCAAGCTCCGCAATTTCCGCTCTACCGCCGCGAAGGTCGTCGCCAAGCTCCAGTTCTCGGGCGAACTGCTCTCCGCGCAGGATGCGCCGAAAAGCAAGCTGCTCGAAACCGGTGTTTACAGCGTCAATCCGCGCCGCGAGCTGACCTGGGAAATCACGCTCAAGCCCGGCGAGGAGATCACCTGCAGCTATAAATACTCGGTTCTCGTCCGCGACTGAAAAGCCGGTATCCCGACAAAGTCGGGATCGTGACCGCCGCCCCGGCCGGAAGCTCCCGGCACGGGGCGTATCTGTGTCTGCCGCCGGAAAGTTGTTTTTCCCTTCCTGCCCAGGGCGGCGAAGGGTAAGCCGGGCTCGTTGTTCACAGCGCCTGCGCGGCGGATGATGGTTGTCGGGGGGCCCGCTCCCTGAAGAGACCGTGCCCGGCCCTGTGGGTCGGCGCATCTCCGGTACTCTGTGCGGCTGTACCGTACTCACACCTTATACGCTTTTCATCATGATAAATCACAAATGCTGCATTTCTGGCTTCTCACTCCGGAAAGCGCATTAGAGATCTGCCGATTGTCCTGAATCGGGAAGATGAACTTCCTTGATGCAAAATTTGCATAAATATTAAAAATATTGCATTGCGGCTATTGACTTTTCCTGCGAATTGGGTATAATTAATGATGTGAGATGGAACCATATACCATGACTGCATCAAGGAAAGGCGGTAAAAAGATGAAACGGAATTTTACATTGATCGAGCTGCTGGTCGTGATTGCGATTATCGCGATTCTGGCCGGAATGCTGCTGCCGGCGCTGAACCAGGCGCGGAGCCGGGCGAAGGACATCAAATGCACTTCGAACCTGAAGCAGGTCGGCACCTATATGGCGCTTTATCTCGACCAGAACCGGGAACTCTTTCCCGATGAACGGAATAACGACGGCGGAGTGGATGCGTTCTGGCAGGATATGCTCTACCGGATGGCGACGCCGGGAACCACGCTTGCGAAGGGGTGCTATCTGACGGAAGACCGCAAGGCGCCGCGCGGCGCTTTCGCGTGCCCCGCAAGCGCGCAGGAATCGGAGTCCGCCGCGTTCCGGAACCACTATGCGATCAACTACCGGCTGACCACCAAGACCTCCGGCACGAACGGGAACCTCGGCGCCAACAAGCTCTCCAAGGTGCAGAATCCGTCGGCGCGCGCCATGCTGTTCGACTGCCACTTGATCAGTTCGGGGGACAGGGCCGCCGCGGCCCAGAACCGCAAGGAGATGACCAATCAGGAGACGCTGGACAAGCTCCGGTGGCGGCATAAGGGCAGCCGGGGGGCGAACATCGTATTTGTCGACGGGCACACGGAGTCCCGCACGTTCGAGCAGATTCCGTACAACCGTCTGGAATCCGTCGCCGGGAGCGACGGGCAGTTCTGGTGCAACAACAACAAGTAACAGAGCTTCAACGCTTCAACAGGCAAGGGAATATTTTTATGATCGGATGGGTGAAAAGGGCGGCGCTGTGCGCCGCAATGTCGATTGTCGTCGCGGCTGCGGCCGCGGATGCGCCGCTGTCGCTTGATGCGAAGCAGTTTCAGGCCCGCAACGGCGCGAAAATGGAGTGGAAAAACGGTGTGCTTGCGCTTAAGATCCACAATCCGGAGTGGTCGGGCGGGGTCCGGATCAACCCGCCGGAGGGGGAGAAATTCGACTTCTCCGGGGCACGTTACCTCGCCTGCGACGTGGAGAACCTCGGTGACCGCCAGATGCGGCTCACCATGCATATCTCCAGCGGGCGGCGCGATTCGAACAGCGGCAGCCATGTGGATCTGCGCCACAGCCAGCTCAATACCGGAATCGGCCTGAATCCCGGCGAAAAGCGCACGATGCGGATCTATCTGCCGCACGCCGCCCTCTTCCGCGCCCCCGCAGGCGGCAAGAACATGCGGGTACTCGATACCGCGAAGATCAACTCGATCGAGTTCCAGCTCCAGTGGCCGTTCGAAGCGCCGCGGAAGTTCCTGGCGGACTGCCGGATCTCCAACCTCCGCCTCGAGGGCGAGCCGGAATACGGGAAGAAGATCGCGGATTCCCGGGATTATTTCCCGTTCACCGACCGTTACGGCCAGTATATGCACAGCGACTGGGCGGAGAAGATTCACTCTGACGCGGAGCTTGCCGCCGAGCACAGGCGCGAGCTCGCCGAACTCGACGGCACGCCGGACATTGCAGCCTGGAACGAATACGGCGGCTGGGCGGACGGCCCGGCGCTCGAAGCGACCGGCTTTTTCCGGGTGCAGAAGTACGAGGGGAAGTGGTTCTTCGTCGACCCCGCGGGGCGGCTCTTCTGGTCGACCGGCATCGATGTGTTGAGGAACCACACCGACGCGACGAACCGCAGGCATCCTGAATGGTTTGCGGCCGACGTTCCGCAGCAGGAGGTTCTCCCTTTCACGCACTGGAACTTGCAGAAGAAATACGGCAGGGCGGATTATGAGAACGAGTTTTACGCCGTCCTCGCCCGCCGCCTGCGCGCCTGGGGCATCAACTCCGTCGGCAATTGGGGGAGCAATGAATTCATGGCGCAGGGGAAGACCCCCTACACCATGTCCCTCGGTGAAATCAATTCGAAAGCGCTCAGGGATATCCGCCGCCTCCGGATCCGGGAGGATAACGGCAAAACCCGGAGCGTCAAATTCTACGATGTGTTCGACCCCGCGTTCGAAGAGAAGATGGGCAATCTGCTGCGTACCCGTGCGGAAGAGACCCCGGCCGTGAAGAGGTCGATCGACGACCCGATGTGCATCGGCTACTTCGTCGACAACGAGCTCCAGTTCGACGGCATCGTCGGCGGCGTGGTCAAGGCGGAGCCGGACCAGCCGGCCAAGCAGGAGTGGATCAGGGACCTCAAGGCGAAGTACGGCGACTCCATCGCGAAGCTCAATGAGGCGTGGAAGACCGGATTCGCCGACTGGGATGCGCTGGCCGCGAACAACAAGGCGATTCCGGATTCGAAGGCGTACCGCGCGGACGCCGGCGCATTCCGGGCGAAGTTCGCCGACCGCTACTTCGAAATCTGCAACCGGGGAATCAAGAGCGTCGCGCCGCACCGGCTCTATCTCGGCTGCCGCTTCGTCGGGTTCCGGCAGAACGGCGACTTCTGGAAAGCGGCCGCGAAGCATTGCGATGTACTGAGCGTCAACACCTACACCAACAGCGTCGCGAACGTGCCCTCGAACAATTTCCTGGACAAGCCGATGCTGGTGGGGGAGTTCCATTTCGGCGCGCTTGACCGCGGCATGTTCGCTCCGGGCCTCTGCCCGGTGGGCAGCCAGGCGGAGCGTGCGATCTCCTACACCCGTTTTCTGCAGGGGGCGCTGACACACCCGAGCTTCGTCGGGACGCACTACTTCCAGTTCCGCGACCAGCCGCTCACGGGCCGGTGGGACGGCGAGGGGTATCAGATCGGCTTTGTGGACGTGGCCGACACTCCGTATCGGGAGTTCTGCAAAGCGGCCCGCGAGGTCGGGGAAAATATGTACCGGTATCGCATGAACGGCAAAACCGTCAACGCGATGAAGTGATTTCTCTCTGACGAAGCCGGCGCCCCGGGGATCCGATCCTCCTGGCGCCGGTTTTGTTTTACCGCAGGTCGAGCCGGTTGAATTCGCGCGCGTTCTTGGATTCCCCGATGCCGTCTCCCCAGTAGAGGTAGCCGTCGCGTCCTTTGCCTTCGCTGGAGTTGACCAGGAGCGTGAAGCCGAAGCCGGCGCCGGGTCTGAACTCTCCGATTCCGAGTTCCTTCGCGTCAAGGTCGATACGGTAGACCATACCGCGCGGCGTTCTGGTGAACGCGAGCTTCGAGGCGGTGAGCGGCCGGTTCGCCGCAGCCTGGTCTTCGCGGCTGTGCAGCCAGAGCGCGGGGCCCTTCGGCGTCTGCGCGGCGGTGATCTCCGTGAAAGCCGGTTTGCGCCGGTTGTCGGCGCTCAGCGTCTGCAATGCGAGCTGGACCGAATCCGCCTGCCACGCGCGGTCGGCGCTGTAGGGCTGGTGGAACTTCGGATCCTCCACAAGGACGGTGATCCGCAGTGTCCGCGGCGAATAGCCTGCCCGGAACGCGGCGCGGATATTCGGCACGTGGCCGCCCTTCCACTTCTTCCAGCGGGTCAGGTCGTCGAGCCGGATCCACCCCTCTCCGGCGGAGGCGACGCTGCCGGGCACAGAGTCGTCCGGCCCCGGCAGCGCGGCGGCTTTTTCGAAGTTCCAGCGGCGCACGCCGATCAGGAGCTCTCCGGCGCGGCCGGAGGCGTCGCGCAGCCGGACCGAGGCTTCCGGCGCGGCGGCGAATGCTCCGGTGAGGTCGGCGGTGAAGACGTACGGCGTTGCGCAGCGCGGCGGCAGGGTGATGTTCGCGGGCGCAGCGGAGAGCAGCTTCGCTCCCGGCGGCAGTTCGACGGACAGTTCCACGGATTGCGGCTCGGAAGAGAGGTTGTTCAGGAGAATCGGGAATTTCGCGTGCGCCGGATCCTCGTACATGTAGCCGTAGAGCGTCCAGCTTGTCGTCGGGCGGTCGAAATCGTACTGCATGACCACCGGCTTCGCCGTGCGCGGGAGCGGCCGGTAGGAGTCCGCGAGCTTCAGAAGCCGCATCGCTTCGGTCTCCGTCCTGAGGAACGGTGCGACCGCATCGGCGGTCGTTACGGCGTAAAACAGCCCCTCCGGCGGACGGAAAGAGGGAGCCGGCGCGAGGGTTCTCCCGTCGATCCCCTCGAAGCGCTCAACCCGGAGCCCCGCCGGAAGCGTGACCGGCCCGTCTCCGAAAAGGACTGCGACCGCTTCATCGCCGCGCCGGAAGACGCGCGCCAGCTCCGCGCCGGAGACCCCCCTGAGGTCGCCCGCATAGCGGAAGTTCGACAACAGCCGGATTGCGTTGAAATATCCCGCCAGCGACCGCATCGGCGTATGGTTGCGGTCCATCATGCCGAAATTGTTGCTGGTTTCGGGGTAATACTGCAGGACGAACGGGAAGTACATCGCGACTCCGCACGCTTTCGCTTCGACCGCCTTCATGACGATGTGCCGGGCCGAGGCGAGGTCGTCGGCCGGCGTCGCGCGGTCAGTGCCGCGCGGCCATGCGCGGCCGCATTCGGTGATCCAGACCGGCATCGCCGCCTTCGGCTCCTTTCCGAGGAGTTCGCGGAACTCGGCGATCCTGGCCTCCAGCTGCGGTGCGGCCTGATAGGAGTGGAAGCTTGCGATATCGGAGTCGTCGAGCAGCCCGTTTCCGAGATAGAGCCGCATCATGCGCTCATTCAGCAGGAACCCTGTGAACACTCCGCCGACCAGCGGCGTGTCGATGCCGTTGGAGGCGAATGCGTATGAGACGGTCCGCTGCAGGCTGCCGAGCTGGTCGCCGGGCAGTTCGCCGCCGAAGCTGATCTCCGGCTCGTTCCACACTTCGAGCGCGTTCCAGTAAGGGCTCCAGCGTTTCCCGATCGCGCGCCAGCTCTCCGCCGTGCCGACGAGGTTGCGCGGGAAGGGATAATAGCCGCTTTCCCTCCGGTCGCTGACGGCGCCGAGGGAGGCCGGGGCGTCGTGGAACAATTCGAGCACCTTGAGCTCATGCTCCGCCGCGAGCTTGCGGAGCGTTTCGGCGTTTCCGCGGAACTGCCACTGATACTTTCCGGGCTCGCCCGGTTCGAGCCGGCCCCAGAGCAGCCGTTCGCGGATGACGGAGACGCCGCCGTATCCGAGGATGCGGAAATAGGCCGAGGCGAGCGCTTCGTCGCGATAGAGTCCGAAGACCGAACATGCGGCGTCCATCGCGAAGAACGGGTCGCGTTCGCCGGAATACGGCGGCAGGACCGTCACTCCGCCGGTGAACTTCAGGGCGGGGAAGGTGAATTCATAGAAGCCCTGTTTCTGCGGCAGCGGCAGGATCAGCCGCCTGTCCCTGACGGCGGCTTTGCCTGCCGCCACTTTGCGTCCGTCGCAGCCGGTCCACACGTAGTCGAGCGCGGCGTTTTCCGGCTCGCGGTCCAGCGTCAGCGTGACCGACGGTGTGCCGGGCGCGACAAAGAGCGCCGCCGGGTCGGAGGTTTCGATCCGCACCGGGTCGGGAGGAACCGATTTCGCCCGCAGCTTCACGTTTGTGACTTCGACCGGGAAGCGTTTCAGCTCCGGTTTTGTTGCGGCCAGCCAGCGCAGCCGGATCGTCCGCAGCGGCAGCCGGGCCATGCCGTCGTTCGCGCCGCCCCAGCGGCCGAACTTCGGGCCGGAGAAGCTTGTGACCTCGATATGCTGGAGTTCATCGGACTTTCCGGAGAGCCGGATCCCCTGGTAGATCGTCTGCCCGTCGCGGTCGGTCACTTCGACCAGCAGCGAGGGATAAGGCGTTCTGACGTCGAAGCTCATCGACTCGGCCGTGATTCCTTTCGGATAAGGGAGCACGCCGCCGATATAGTCGCCGCCCCCGGTGAAGTCGCTGTCGATGCGGAACCCCTCCGCGAGCGGGATAAGCGTCCCGGCGGCGCCGGGAAACTCCGGGCCGAGCGTAAGCTTCCACTGGCCCGGCTTCGGGGCCACAATCACTCCGCCGGGTTCAGGGACCTCCGCCGTGATGCTGCGGAAGACCGCCCGCTTCGGGCCCTTCGCCGGATAGTTGCTTTTGATGATGCGCAGCATGAGCGACCTGAACGGCGGGCGTATGACGCCGTCGTCCGGCCCGCCCCATTTCGCGCTGCCGTTGCGTCCCGGCGTGTAGAACTCCTCGACCCGGACCTTCTGGGCGAGGGCCGGATTCCCGGCCAGCCGGTGGAACGTCACGAAGGTCTGCCCCGCCGAGTCGACGACCTGTACGCCGACGCTGCGCGCCCGGGTCAGCACCTCGAACTCCAGCGCTGCCGGATCGAGCGGCGGCTTCAGCGCCAGCGCCAGGCCGGTGTAGTCGCCTCCGCCGGAGAAGTCGCTATCGAGCACGAGCTCATTTGCGGCGTTGCGGGTGAGGGAGCCTTTCGCGCCGGGGAATTCGGTTCCGAGCACGAGTTTCCATTGTTCTCCGGAGAGGTCGGCGGCGGCTCCGCCGAAGCCGAGCAAAGCGGTGGCGGCGATCAGGAACAGTTTGCGCATGGATGTCTCCTCCGCGTTATTTTTCGGTCGTCAGGTTCGTATTGTACCAGTAGGCGAGCTGCCACGGGGAGTCCTTCAGCTCCCGTCCGGTCTTCATCGCGCCGGAGCCGTCGGCGAATGCGACCGAGGTGCGCCCGCTGTGCGCCAGCGTGAGCGCGGTTGAGTCGAATGCGTCGTTGCGCACAAAGCGCGGAGCCTGGTACGGGCCCGTGGTGCGGTAGGCGTCCGCGAAAACCACGGTCTTCGACGGCTGCGTCATCTTTTTGGTGTTCATGTAGGCGTACTGCCAGACATTGCTTATCATATAGGAGCCGAGTCCGTCGGCGACCTTCGAGGTGTTCGTGAAGTCCATGCCGAATGCCCGCGACCAGAGGTTCCAGGTTGCGTCGACATGCGGGAGGGAGGGGCAGAGCACCGAGGAGAGCGTCAGGTAACGTCCGCCGTTGGCCAGGGAGTGCAGTCCGGTCGCCGGGTTCTGCCCGTTGCCGAGAACCGCCGGCCACAGCGCATAGTGGACGGAGTTTGCATCGACGCCGCGTTCATCGTAGCCGTAGAAATAGCCGCTGTGATCGGCGGAATACATCGACTGACCGAGGATGCACTGCTTCTTGTTGTTCAGGCAGTTCGATCCCCGTGCGGACTCCCGTGCCCGGTTCAGGGCAGGCAGCAGCATCGCCGCGAGGATGGCGATGATCGCAATCACTACCAATAATTCGATCAGTGTGAAATAATTCCGTTTCATGGTTCCGCCTTCCGTCCTTGGGTTACTGTTTCATTCCGCGCCGGTCGATCACGGTGTCCCTCACCGTGAAGCGTTCCGGAACCAGCAGCTGCGGCTTATGGACCTCTCCGGTCTTCATGAGCTCCTGCAGCATCCGCACGGCGCACGCGGCGATCTCCGTATAATCATACTCGACCGCGGTGAGCCGCGGCACGAATTTCAGCGCATCCCAGTCGGTTGCCTCGAAGCAGACGACGCCGACGTCGAGCGGCACGCGCAG
>JABLYX010000070.1 GCA_018265615.1 Lentisphaeria bacterium | reverse complement strand
TTCTTTCAAAAGGATTCCGTCAGATATGCACGGTATTAAAAGTTCGGAGCAATAATATGTTATTACGGTCTTTTGAGGTAAAGAATGGATTGGAACTTTGAGTTAGTACATGGAATATATGAGAGTGTAATTACGCATTCTCTTCAGGAAAAGATTGAGCGGATTCAGGATGCTTTTGAAATTGAGAGGAAGCAGTTGGATTCGGATGAGAGCCATTTTTCTTTGGCCTTGCATCTTACGAAGCTGATTGCTTCTTCGCTTGCGAGCATAAAAGGTGATGACAAAAAGTTGCGTCAGGCGCAGTTTTGCAATCAACTTCTTGAGGTGATTGGGCAAAATGACCGAACTTTTCCTGTCGATGCAGAGCGCATTGTTGAAGACCTGATGTATCTCCTGAAGATTCAGGACCGAACTCGTAAGGCTCTCGACCGCCCGGAAACTCCTTTGACTAATGCCTGCCTTTTTACCGGAACACAGTCTGACCTCAGTTTGGAATCACAACTGGTCAAGGAAATCCGTACTGCTGACCGGGTTGATATTATTTGCTCTTTTATCAAATGGAGTGGTATTCGACTCCTGATGCAGGATTTGATAGACTTCACGGCTCAACCGGAAGCTCGGTTGCGGATTATCACTACTTCTTACTTGGGTGCAACCGACCTCAAGGCGATTGAATTTCTGGAGAAGCTGCCAAATACGGAGCTGCTGGTTTCTTATGATACAGAACGTACCCGGCTTCATGCGAAGTCCTATATTTTTCACCGTAACACTGGATTCGGTTCCGCTTATATCGGCTCTTCCAATATTTCCAATCCGGCCCTCACCAGTGGGCTTGAGTGGAATTTGAAAATCAGCCAGTTTGAATCGCCTTATCTTTGGGAGAAGGTCTGTGCGACATTCGAGACCTATCAGAATGCCAAAGAATTTTCCAAGTATGACGCCAGCTCTCATGACCGCTTGAAGCAAGCTCTCGAATTTGAGCGACATTTTACTGTCGATGAAGATAATTTCATGGCTTTTATGGACGTTCGGCCTTATCCGTATCAGGAGGAGATTCTGGATAAGCTTCGGGCGGAACGGGAAATTCATGGGCGTACTCGTAATCTGGTGGTAGCTGCCACCGGAACCGGCAAGACGGTGATTGCGGCATTTGATTATAAACGTATCTTGAAGGAAACTCCCAACGCAAAATTTCTTTTTGTGGTTCACCGGGAAGAGATTCTGAAACAAAGCCGGGGAACATTTCGCAATATCCTTCGTAATCAGAACTTTGGTGAATTGCTGGTTGGAAGTCATCGCCCTGAAGGCTTTGAACATCTTTTTGTGTCCATCCAAAGCTTGAATTCTCAGCGACTTTGGGAGACTCTGTCGCCAGATTATTATGATTACATTGTGGTTGACGAATTTCACCATTCGGCTTCAGATAGTTATCAGAAGCTGTTGCGCCATTTTCAGCCGAAGTATCTGCTGGCTCTGACCGCGACACCAGAGCGTCATGACGGGCTGGATATTCTCTCCTTCTTCGATTATCACATCGCCGCTGAAATTCGCTTACCAGATGCCATCAACCGGAAATTGCTGGCACCGTTTCAATATTTTGGAATCACCGACAACGTGGACTTGAGCCGGATTGCGTGGAGCTCCGGGCATTATGACACCCGAGAACTCAATCGTTTGTTCAACGGGAATCTGCAACGAGCTCAATTGGTTTTGCAGAAGATGCACGAGATATTGCTGAATATTCAGCAGTGTCGGTCGTTATGTTTCTGCGTAAGCCAGGAACATGCGGCGTTCATGAACCAGTTCTTCAACGAGCATGGCGTGAGGTCTGCTCTATTGACCGCCGCCAGTCCATCTGAAGAGCGTAATGCAATTCAATCTCGGTTGGTGAATTGCGAAATCAATGTGATTTGCGTGGTTGACATCTACAACGAAGGTGTTGATATCCCTGCTGTCGATACGGTGCTCTTTTTGCGCCCGACAGAAAGTTTAACCGTGTTTTTGCAACAGCTTGGCCGTGGACTCCGTCTCTATGATGAGAAAGAGTGCCTGACGGTTCTTGACTTTGTCGGCAATGCTCATAAGAACTTCAATTTCGAATACCGGTTTCGTGCGATGCTCGGCAGCAGCGGTAAAAATGTCGCGGATGAAATCGAAAACGGCTTTCCGCATCTTCCGGCTGGATGCCACATCAAACTTGAGAAGCAAGCTCAACGCTATATTCTGGAAAATATCCGCAACAGCATCTACAATGGGCGCTCATCACAGTTGGTCAGCCGGATTGCGACCTTTACCAACGAGAGCGGTCTGCCATTAACCTTGGCGAATTTTGTGGAGTACCATCATCTGAGTCTGCATGATATCTACAAGCGCGCTTCGTTCGCCCGTTTGTGTGAAAAAGCTCATGTTCAACCAGCCTTTGCCGCTCCTGACGAAAAACGGCTGACCAATGGGCTTCGACGTATTCTCCACTTGAATTCAGCTTATCAGCTTCAAACCTTGCTGAGAATATTGCAGGGTTCTTTCGAGCAACTTACATCCATGGAGGAGCGGCTGCTTACCATGCTTCATTTTTCGCTGTGGGGTAAAGATAGCGGGATTTCATCCTTGCAAGAAAGTGTTGAGCGGCTCAAGGCTAATGGACCGTTTTTTGACGAACTTCTCGATGTCCTGCGCTATCTTTATGAGCATACGGATATGGTGACGGAGCGACCGGAGCTCCCTTATGAATCTCCGCTGGAACTCCACGCTAGTTATACTCGTGATGAGATTCTTGCCGCGCTTGGAAACTGGACGTTTAATAGTACTCCTGAATGCCGGGAAGGCGTCAAATATCTCCCGGCCCTTGAAACAGACCTCTTTATGATTACGCTCAATAAGGCAGAAAAACACTATTCTCCCACTACGATGTATCTGGATTATGCCATCAGTGATGACTTGTTTCATTGGCAATCCCAGAGTACCACGTCTGTGGAGTCTCCGACGGGGCAACGGTATCTGAATCAGCGTCAAACTGGAAATACAATTCTGCTGTTTGTACGCGAGGATAAGAGTAATCATGGGCAAAGCAACGCCTATTGTTTCCTCGGACCAGCAGAGTATGTAAGTCATAACGGTAGCCGCCCCATTAATATCGAGTGGCGCCTGAAATACAAAATGCCAGCACGGCTCTGCCGTATGACAGAACGCATGGCAACAGCTTAATCTGTAAAACTAGGAATTATCATGATAGCAAAAGAGTTGGAAGAGTATTTAGGAGAATCACCTCAAGAAAAAGCCGGATATTATGCAGAAAAGGAGATGGCTTTTTTTCTGAAGAAGCATTATGAAATGTCTGATGATGTTTGGGTGTTAAACAATTTGCGCTTCCTTTGGCAAGGCGATTATGCTCAAATCGACCATTTGGTTATCTTCAAGTATGGAATGGTGATAATTGAAGATAAGAGCGTGTCCACTAAGCTGAAGTATAATGAGCATCAGGAGTTTTTCAGATTGTGGGACAACCATTGGAATCCTATGGATAATCCAGTAAAGCAAGCAGAGCGACAGAAGAATAATCTGTTTCATTTACTTCAGGAGAATAAAACAGATATTCTCTATAAGCTTTTAACTCGTCCCCATGATTTTGCCAAGATGCCAATTCATTGCCTTGTTTCAGTATCGCAGAAATGCAAAGCGATTATCCGCGAATATCCAGCCTATGATTCACTGGTTATGAAAGCAGAGGTCATTACTGATAGAATTGATGCGATTATAGCGGATTCCAAGAAGGCTGATGGCGTATTTTCATTTGCTTTTCCGTGGTGCTTTGAAAAAGATGAAGCTGCCAGGACCAAAGATTTTCTGCTTCAACTTCATGCCCCGCGAGAAAGTATAGAAAAAGAAATCGTCAGCACACTTCCTGTTGTTGATGAAGTTCCTGTTCAAGTGAAGAAAAATCGCGTTCAGGAGGAAAAAATTACTGAAAAAGAAGAGAAGATACAATCTTTATCTTATTGTCCTGAGTGCAAAGGAAAAGTCTCCATTGAGTGGGGAGCCAAGTATAAAAATTACTACTGGCATTGCTGTGACTGTAAAAAGAATTTTCCCATTAATCACAAACGTCCTCAGTGTCAGCAAAAGCTGAAGGTTCGCAAGCAGAAAGCAGAGTATCACATCTATATGTGAGCCCTGCCATCTTTCAGCATTATACTTTGAGGATTGCCCCAAATGACCAAAGACCTGAAATATTATATCGAGTGCTTTCAGCATTTGCGCCAAGCTCCAACAAAATATGGGCCGGCACCGCATAAAGCGGTTTTGTTGCTCAGCGTCATTCGCGGAATAGAGCTGGGGTTTATCACGGAAAACAAAATCGTTGCCAGCCCGATTATAATTTCCTTGTTCAAAACAACTTGGAACGCATTGGTTACATCCGGAAATCTTTCCGCTTTTATTTTGCCATTCTTTCATCTACGAACCAGTAAGTTTTGGCATTTCAAAGCAAAAGATGGTTTTGAAGGCTGGCTTTCTCAGGCAAAGGCAATTCATAGCTTGAATCAGCTTCAGATGGCAATTCAGTATGCGTATTTTGATGGTGAGCTTTTCATGTTATTGAGTAGTTCGCATAGTCGAAACATCCTCAAACGAGTCCTGATGGAGCGCAACTTTCCGGATGCGGAATGGAAATCCCTTACCCGGAAGACTTACTTTGATAAGGTGGCTGAAGAGATTATTCGCAAAAAACCAGAAAAGTATGTTGCCGAAATAAACGCTCTGGAAAAATCATTGGGCAAAGAATGTTTTGAGGAGGAATTGTGCATTAGAAGCGCGGCTTTTCGGAGAGAAGTTTCAAAAATCTATAGCTACACCTGCTGCATTTCTGGTTTAAGAATAGATGCGATGAAGGATTTTTTCTTGATAGATGCTTGTCATATTGAACCCTTTGCGATTTCACATGATGACACTATTACGAATGGGATTTGTCTTTCTCCCACTTTGCATCGGGCTTTTGACCGTCACTTGATTAGCTTTGATGAGGATTACCGACTGATTTTATCCAAGGCATTTGTCGAGCGTAGTAATAGCCCGTATTCGATTTCGCAGTTCGAAGGAAGCCACATGGTGCTTCCCGCCAATCGAGCTTACTACCCGTCACAAGAGAAACTACAGCGGCATCGAGAGCTTTTGGTCAGATAAGCCACGGAGTTACTGGTTCAGCAAAACCATGTACGCTTGATAACAGAAGAGGCGATTGCGTTTTTGGCCGGTGGTTTCTCCTGCTATGCCAAGCTCTTGCAGCTTTCGTAGCGAGGCGTTGATGGTGGCGTCCGTGAGGCCGGTTTCTTCTTTCAGCTTCAGGGAGCTGGCGATTGGATGACGGAGCATGGCCTGATGAATCAGGGTAGCAGATTTGCTACCTTTCCCGATGGTTTGAATTTTCTCCCGGTCTTCCTGTACTTGCTTATCCAAGGCTATGATTATTTCGAGGCTTTGTGTCGCGGTCGCGATGACGGCTTCGGCGAAGAAGTCGAGCCAGCGTTCCCAGTCGCCTTCATTTCGGATGTCATTCAGGAGCTCGTAATAGTAGCGCCGATGGAGCTTGAAGTAGTAGCTCAGGTAGAGGAGCGGTTGTTTCAGGACTTTTCCTTCGCAGAGCAGAAGGGTAATCAGGAGACGTCCGACTCTGCCGTTACCATCAAGAAAGGGATGGATGGTTTCGAACTGGACATGAGCCAGTGCCGCTTTTATCAAAACCGGAGTCTCTTCGTTATGCAGGAAGAGTTCGAGGTCGTTCAGGCATTTGATAGCCTCCTCCGGTGGAGGAGGTACGAAGGCGGCGTTTCCGGGACGGGTGCCGCCTATCCAGTTTTGGCTTTTACGGAACTCTCCGGGCGATTTGAGGCTGCCTCGGCCTTTTGCCAGTAGTTCGCCATGAATCTCACGAATCAGGCGCAGGGACAGCGGAAAGCCGTCTTTCAAGCGCTGTAAACCATAGTCCATCGCCGCAACATAGTTACTGACCTCCTGAACATCATCCAGAGGGACTCCGGGTTTTTCTTCGAGTTCGAACAGAAGCAGGTCTGAAAGGGAGGATTGCGTTCCTTCAATCATAGAGGACAGGACTGCTTCCTTGCGGATAAACATGTAGAGGAACAGACCGACATCCGGTAGCAGTTCTGCTGCCGCATCGAGTTTTCCCAGTGCGTAGGAGGCTTCATCCAGCTTTTTCTGGAGAGGGCCGGAAAGCTCCAATGGCGGAGCTGGCGGCAATGGATTGGGAACAAAAGCCTTCACCGTTTCTCCAACAGTGCTGACTGTATCGTAATGCCCTTGTATTCCACGCTTCATTAGGTCCTCGCAAGTTAAAATAAGCAATCTTCTTATTTTAAGATAAGCCTCCATGTTAAAATATTCAAGTGAGCTATTTTAATTTTCCTGCTTCTTCAAGTCGCTATATGAGACCGGAGCAAGTGCGTGGCCGAACAGTTCCAGCACTATGTTGGCTTTGCCCATGCGAAGTGTCGGCTTACCGCTTTCCCATTCCCGGATGAAGCTGATTCTTACTCCGGTACGGTCTGCAAGGTCTTATTTAGTCATCTAATGAAGTTTGCGTTGTCGTCTCACCAACAGCGATGATGGATTTCTCTTCTCCATGTCCATTTTGTACCCTTTCGGTGGTAAATCAAGTTATTTACTCGTGAATTACACCCTATCCGTGATAAAATCAAGAATTTTGCTGTTTTTCTTTTTGGACGCATAAGATTTTCTCTTTTTGTCCGCATTAGGTAGCAAAGGTCGATGACGATGGTCGTCAGAGACGGAGACGAAACAACGAAAGGAGACAGAAAAAGGATAGCGTTCCTTCAAAAAACGTAGTTGTTTGAAAATCGGATAGAACGAAATCGGCATGGCATCTTAAAGTAAACAAAATTTGGAGAACGCAACATGAAAAACCAAATCAAAGTCGTCAATGGAATCACTGTTCATGGAACCAAATCCAGAAGGAATCAGCTGCGTGGTACTTTTGCCCAAGAAACCTCCGCCGTCAATTTTACAGGTTTGAACAATAATGACAATATCGGAAAAATCGCAGTATACATGAAATGGCGTGAGGTCTTCGGACGCATTTGGGACCCAGACAGTGCAGAAACCAGTGATATAGTTTATTGTGGAAAAATCCTCGCCGAAGATAAAAATTCTTTCATTATCGACCTTGGCGATAACTATGCCGTATATGTTATGAAGTTTCCAGAGTTGTATACGTTCTTTCGCATCGTAAATAATCAGGAAGAGGTTGAAGCAATTTTCGAAATAATAGACAATTATGCCAGAGACCTGTTTGATAAAGTTGACAATGAATGGCCTTTTGATGTGAATTTCTTAGATAAAATGGAGGACTCTATCTATAATTACGGAAATGTTCCTGTTGAACAACAGAATGCCGTGATGGAAAAACTGAAGCAGACAAAATTCAAATCTTTTAGAGAACAGACAAGAGGCTGCAGAAAGACACCCCCTCTGGGATGCGAATATCATCCCGGAGGGCTTTTTCATTTACTGGGAGGAACTTTTCATGATTACTGAATCAGATATCCGACAGTTTATTGCTGTTATTTCCGCTTTGGCGGAAAACAGAGCCATTCATCAGGAATTGGCAAACAGAGCAATTCAAGCGGTAACGCAAGAAGATGAAGCAGCTCTTTTGACCCGGCAGGAGGCGGCAAACATCCTGAAATGCTCGGTCAAGACGATAGACCGTCTTTGCGATGAAGGAAGGTTGTCCCGGATTCGATGCGGCAAGCGAAGTGTCCGGATTCGGTTGACCGATTTGAAAGCAATGGCGGGACTATAAGTTCTCTGCCCTCTTCGGAGGGCCTTTTTGCTTTTGAGGAACTTGAAAAAGAGATTGTCATGCGGTATGTTATCTGTGGGTTCCGGATGGGATAAAACATCAACTGGAATGCCGTTTTTAAAGGTATCGGCTTGTGCCAATATTGTAGCCAATATACCGTGTTTTTTGATGTTTCAGATTGTTCGATTGAGCTCAAACCAATGGCTCGGAGGGGCATTTTTCGCGCTCCGGAGTAGAAGGTCATGAGTTCGAATCTCGTCGGGTGTACCATTCCTTACCGTTAGTCGAACTTTCCCCGTCCTTACGATGGGGAAAGTTTTTTCTTCCCGTGGAATGATTTTGAAAGTTCCGGCCTCACTCCCCGCGAAGCGAGCGGTACTTGCTGCGAAGGCAGTTCAGGATCGTGACGGCGTTGACTGCTCCGATCCGGTAAAAGATCTGCCGCCCCTCCCGGCGGCAGACGACAACGCCCGCCATGCGCATTTTGTTCAGGTGCTGGGAGACGGCGCTCTGCTGTCCGGAGATTCCGGCAATGATCTCATTGACCGTGCATTCTCCGTGCAGATCGAGATGCTCCAGTATCCGCAGCCGCAACGGATGGCCGATCAGCCTGATCACCTCCGCCATTGTATTCAGAAACTCTTCGGGCAGCCGTTCCGTTTCCATCATGGCCGCACCCCCTTTCCACCGCTTCAGATGAACAGCGTATTGTTGCTTTCTTTCGCCATCCCGACGAAGCTCGCCACGCCGGCGACTTCATCGACTTCGATCAGCTCCCCGCGGGTGATCCCCATGACATTCATCGCCATCTCACAGGCGACGAACCGCACACCGAGCCCCCGCGCCTGATCCAGAAGCTCCGGCAGCGAGGTCACATTCTGGCGTTTCATCACATCCTTCATCATCGCGGTGCCGATGCCGGCCATATTCATTTTCGACAGTGCGAGCTTCGACGCCCCCTTCGGGAGCATCCATCCGAACATCCTGGACAGGAAGTTTTTCGGAACCGCCGGAGCCGGATTCCGGCGCAGGACGGAGAGTCCCCAGAAGGTGAAGAAAATCCCGACCTTCGCCCCCGAAGCCGCCATCCCGCACGCGATAATCAGCGCCGCCATCGCCTTGTCGAGATCGTTGCTGAAAAGAACGATCGCCGCGCGATGACCGGGCAATGATGCCGGAGCGGTTTCCGCCGCCATCCCGCCTTTGCGGAGCAGCGCCTCAAGATAATCGTCTTTCCGTTCCACAGCGGCGAGCCCATTGCCGCTGGAGCGGGCCCAGGCCTCAAGATCGGGCGCGAACGAGGAGGGCGCCAGCAATCGGAGCGTCTCCCCGGCAGCGAGTTTCTCCATCTCGCCTTTCAGCCGGACCACCGGCCCCGGGCAGGCCAGCATACGCACATCGAGTGTGTGACCTGCAACGGAAACCTGTCCCTGCGGCACTGCGTTTTTCCGGCCGGGCGCCGGAACTTCGGCATGCATGTATTTCCATGTCAGGTAGCCGCCGGAGAGGTTCCGGACCCGAAAGCCGTTCTGCTTCAGAATCCGTTCCGCCAGATAGCCGCGCGACCCGACCTGACAGCTCACGATCAGTTCGCGCGACCGGTCCAGCTCGTTCAGGCGCCCGCGAAGCTGCCCGAGCGGAATATTGACCGCGCCCGGAATCGCCCCGGCCTGGTGTTCCGCCTCTTCGCGGACATCGATGACCAGGGCATCCGCAGGAATCGAATCCGCATAAGCCAATTCAGTCGTTCCGTCCAGCACGTTCTGCGCGATCATGCCGAGAAAATTGACCGGATCTTTCGCCGAGTTGAACGGAGGAGCATAGGCGAGTTCGAGTTCGGCGAGCTCCGGCGCGGTGCGCCCGGACTGCATGGCCGCGCCGATCACATCAAGGCGTTTGTCCGCTCCCTTTACGCCGACGACCTGCGCGCCCAGGATCTTCCCGTCGAAACCGAACAGCAGCTTCATATGCAGCTGGGCACCGCCCGGATAATATGAGGCGCTGGAGGCCGGATGCGTGTAGATCCGGTGATACTCCAGCCCGAGCTGCCGGAGCCTCGCCTCGGTCAGGCCGACGGCCGCCGCCGTCAGGCTCCCAACCTTGATCACCGAAGCACCCCAGCTTCCGCGGTAAACGCGGGGCTTCCCGACGATGTTGCCGGCCGCGATCCGCCCCTGTTTGTTGGCGGGCCCGGCCAGCGGAATCGCGGTTTTCCGCCCCGAAACACAGTCGATGACCTCTACCGCGTCTCCGGCCGCGTAGATGTCCGGATCGGAGGTCTGCAGATGTTCGTTCACGACAATGTGGCCACGCGGACCGAGCTCGAGACCGGCGGCTCCGGCCAGCTCCGAATTCGGTTTCACGCCGACGCTCATGACGACGAGGTCCGCCGCCAGCTCGGTTCCGTCCTTCAGGCACGCACGGAGCGAACCACCCTCTTTGCGGAATCCGGTCAACTCGGCGTTCAGACGCACATCAATGCCGTCCGCCGCCAGTTCCGCGCCGAGCAGCCAGGCCATTTCACGGTCGATCGAGGGAAGCACGTGCCCGGAGTGCTGGATGACAGTCACCTCAAGTCCGCGCCGATGCAGGTTTTCAGCGGCTTCAAGCCCGATGAAGCCGCCGCCGACCACCAACGCCTTCCGGGCACCGTCTGCCGCCAAAGTATCCAGAGCGTCCATATCCGGAATCGTCCAGAGCGGGTGGATGCGGGGGTCATCCGCACCGGGCAGATCCGGCGCGGCCGGACGGGAGCCGGTTGCCAGCAGAAGCTTGTCATAGGACTCCGCATATTCGGAGCCGTCCGCCCGGCGGACCGTGACCGTTTTCCGGGCCCGGTCGATGGCGACCGCCTCGTTCCGGGTCCGGATCTCGACATTGAACCATGCCCTGAACTTCTTCTCGGGCATCACGAGCAGCGAATCGCGCTCCGGAATAACGCCGCCCAGATGATACGGCAGCCCGCAGTTGGCATAAGAGATATAGCTGCCGCGCTCAAGCAGAATGATTTCCATGGACTCGTCCAGCCTGCGCAGCCTCGCCGCCGCACCGGCGCCCGCAGCGACGCCGCCGATAATCAATGTTTTCATAGAATCCTCCCGGTTTGAAACAGATCACATATCAATATATTATGATATTTTAATATTTCAAGTCGCGCAATCTGCCGGAATTCTGCATTTTTCTTGAAAACAGACTTGACTTTATACCTGCTTTGTGTCATAATTAATGCGTGTTGCATATGTGTTGCATAAATTAACATATCCCATGTGTTGTATATTATTATGAGCAAATACAAGTATCAGGAAATCACGGAAGCGCTGGCGGCGGCAGTCGAACGCGGGGAATACCGGGAACGGCTCCCCTCCGTACGGCTGCTCGGCGAGCTGTTTCAGGCGAACAGCCGCACGGTTCTGCAGGCGCTGCAGGAGCTTGCGGCGCGCGGAGTCGTCGTTCCGAATGGAAACCGCGGTTATCTGGTCAACCGCTGCGGGAATCCGCGGCCGGTGACCGGCAACATCGTGGTTTTCTCACAGAACGACCCTGAGATCGACCGGATGCTCCGGCCCGCGCCGCGCGTCCTCGAACAGCTCTGCGCCAAAGCCGGAAAACGTCTGATCGCACTCAACACCTCCGACGGCACACTCTGCGGCATGCGGAATTTCTGGCAGACGCTCGGCGCCGACGGAGTGATCTTCCTGAACAGCACGCTCGACCGGGAAGCCGCCTATCAGCTCAAGCTCTCCGGCATTCCGTTCGTTGCCGCGAACCGGATGCCGCGCGAATGGGGTGTCAACTATGTCGATTTCGACCATGAAACGGCGCTGAAGGGGCTGTTCACCCGACTCATCCGGCAGGGGAAACGGCGGATCGCGATGCTGAACACCCGGTTTCCGCTGAACTACTTCCGCGAGATCGTCTTCTCCGCCTACAGCCGGGTCATGAATGACTATGCGATCTTCGATCCGGAGCTCTTCAGCTACCCCGAAGCGGGGGATGCGGACGAACTCTATCTGGCCAACTCGATCCTCAGGTGGACACAGATGCGGCTGCCGCCCGACGCACTCTACTCTTCGGTACCGCCGTATCTGCTGTTCAGGGCACTCGATCAGGCCGGCCTCCGGCTGCCGGAAGAACTGCCGCTCCATTTCGCCTACAGCTCCGGCATCTGGGAGGACGCTCCCGAATATCCCGGAATCGAATATCCGTACCAATTGTTGACGACACGGCTGTGGGAACTCCTCTCCGGAGTGATCGCCGACCCGGACCGACCGCCGGAAGGACAATTGATTCCGGCCCGCCTCATCCGGGCGGACGGTTCCGAGTGGCAGTAATCCAACCAGGAAAGAACAGGAAAATGAAAACACGGTTTACATTGATTGAACTCCTCGTCGTAATTGCGATCATCGCCATCCTGGCATCCATGCTGCTTCCCGCGCTGAACCAGTCGCGGGAACGCGCGAGAAGCGCGAGCTGTACGAACCAGCTCAAGCAGATCGGCCTCTGCCACGGCCTCTATGCCGGAGACAATGCGGATATCATCGCACCGTGGCGCATGATGAAAACGAATCCGAATTTCCAATGGGCGATCGGGCTCGGTCCCTACGCCGACGGGCTGTTCAGCTCGCGCCACCGGCGCGGCGAGTATATGGGTAACGGAGCTTACAGCTACCCGGAGCCGCAGAAGTACTATGCGGTTCCGCTCTGCCCCTCCTATGCGAAGGGAGCTGACCTGATGAACATGCTCTCACCCGACAGCTCCTACAGGTATGAGATTTCCGCCGGCGGTTACGGACAGAACAAAGCGCTCGGATACGTCGGAAGCACCTCGAATCCGTTGCGGAAGCTCGGCCGGATCAAGCTGCCGTCAAGCACGCTCATGACGCTGGAAGCCTATTATGACGCGGTCAACTGGTACAGCGACTGGTCCGGAGCGGGAAATGTCTTCTCCTTCGCCCACGGCGGCTCCGCGAACTACCTGCTGACGGACGGGCACACCGACAATGTCCGCGGCAAAACCGCCGACGAGGCTTACGGAGCAGACCGCCTGAATGCACCGTTCCTCTGGTTCCCGACCGCTGCCGAAAACACCGCGGCGATCGCCAATACCTATCAGAGGAAAAACTGATGCGCCGCCTCCTCCGCCTGCTGTTGCTGTCGGCAGCCCCGCTGCTGCCGGCGGCCGATCTTGCGCTCTCCCGCAACGGGACCATCCTCGTCGACGGAAAAAGCCGTCTCCAGATTGTGCATTACAGCGACAAATGGTTCCCGAACCGCCAGAGCGACGCAAACCTCGACCTTCCCGCGACAGGAAACAGCCTCCGGCGCGGGGAATGGAAGCTGCGCGGCAGCAACGCCGTGCTGCAGTTTGAAACCCGGGTCGACCGCTCCCGCCCGGAACACTGGAGCGCTTCCGCTTCGCTCGACAGCCGGGAGGGAGTCCCCACCGGCGCGGCGGTCCTGCAATTCGAAATTCCGGCCGAAACCGCGGCGGGGAAACAGATCAGGTCGGAAAAACAGGCGCTGCCGCTCCCCGAAACATTCCGGACGGAACGGATCGGCGCATTCGAAAATGTGACCCGGCTTGAAGTGCCGCTGCATACCGGTATCGCGGAACTTGAATTCCCGCAGCCGGTCACGGCGACGGTGCATGACGCCCGGAAATTCAATTCGGAACTCATCGTACTCCGCATTCCGCTGAATCCGGTACAAAAGCAATTGAAGCATGCGGAACTCGCCTATTCAGTCGGATTCCGTCCGTACACGACCCGCCCGCTCGACTTCTCCGCCGCCGCCAACATGGGGCTGGCCGATGAGGCTGCCGGGGACGGCAGGGGCGGCTGGACCGACCAGGGACCGGAAAACGACCTCCGGCTGCTGCCTCCGGGAGAGCTGCGCTCCGGTCCGGCTTCATTCCGGATCCTCGACCCCGCCGCCAACGGCGGGCGCTCCGTCATCATGCTTGGCGGAGGCGGCCGGCCCGCGTTCCCGCGCAAAGCCGCCGTTCCTGCCGGAAACGGTAAAATCCGCTCGCTCTTCCTGCTTCACGCCGTGGCATGGCCCCCGCGCGGCGAACAGTCGGTCGGAACCATCCGGCTGCGCGGCCGGGACGGAAAGGAGACGCTCCGCGAAGTGGTTTTCCGCCGCGACGTCGAAAACTGGTGGATGCCGGGCGCGGTTCCGAACGGCACTGTCGCCTGGAGCGCGTTCCGGACGCAAGCGCCGACGGGACTCTATATGAGCGTCTTCTCCTTTCCCGAAACCGAAGCCGAATCAGTCACCTTCGAATCGAACGGGAAAGCGGTCTGGGGGATCGTCGCCGCATCGGTCTCCGACCAGGCGATCGAGCTGCCGCGACAGCGGAAATTCACAATCTGGCGCGGCGCGGAGTACCGCCCGTTTACCGCCGTCCGGCATATTGAGCCGGGCAGCGCGCTTGACTTCTCGTTCCTGCTCGATGCTCCCGCCGGAAAATACGGATTTTCGCAGGCCGCGCCGGACGGGACCTTCCGGTTCGAAAAACGTCCGGAGCAGCCGTTCCGGGTTTACGGCGTCAATCTCTGCCTGACCGCGAATTTCCTGCCGCGCGAAGAGGCGGACCTGCTTGCCGAACGGCTGGCGCGGATCGGCTACAACGCCGTCCGGCTGCACCACTTCGACCGCGACCTCGTCGACCGGCGCGCCCCGGACGGCACAACCTTCGACCCGCAGCAGCGCGACAAGCTCGAATACCTGATTGCCGCTTTTAAAAAGCGCGGAATCTACCTCACGCTCGACCTCTTCACCACGCGCCCGCTGAAAAATGGCGAGCTGCCCGGCGGCGTTCCCGATGCGGCGAACTACAAGCTCCTCGCGATGATCGATCCTGCCGCGAAGGAGAATCTGCGCCGGTTCGCCCGGGAGCTGCTGACCCATGTGAACCCGTACACCGGCCTCGCACTGCGCGACGACCCGGCTCTGCTCGGGATCAGCCTCATCAACGAGAACACACTGATCCATGTGATCGGCAAGGCGGAGCCGCGCGTCCGGGCACAGTACGAAGCGGAATTCCGGAAATACCTGAACGGGAGAGAACCGCAGAACCGCGACGACGAATTCCGCCGTTTCCTGCACGGTTTCTATGCGGAAAGCTATGCGGAGCTCTCCGCATTCATGCGCGGGCTCGGCGTCAAAGCGCCGCTGACCGACCAGAACTACATCTCCGCGCCGGAGCTGACTCTCGACCGGATCAATTACGACTATGTGGACAACCACATCTATTTCGACCATCCGATTTTCGCCGTCCGCGACTGGAGCCTGCCGTCAAAGCTGAACAATGTAAGCTCCATCGCGATGCGGACGCAGGTTCCCGGCGCAATCGCCCCGACCCGGATCTTCGGAAAGCCGTTCACGGTAACGGAATTCGACTACTGCCACCCGAATGAGTTCCGCGCCGAAGGCGCCCCGATGTTCGCGGCCTGCGCGGCGCTGCAGGGGTGGGCCGGCATCTACCGTTTCGCCTATGCGCATCACTGGAAAACCGTGACGGAGGAGTCCGCCGAACTGAACTCCTTCGACGTCGCGAACGATCCGGTCCGGCTGCTCGGCGAACGGCTCGGCATCGCGTTCTTCCTGCGCGGCGACGTGAAAACGGCTCCTTCCGCAGTCGCAGTCGCCATCCCGGAGGATCCGGCGGCCGTGACCGACCATTTCCGCTATTCGCCCTCCGTGGCTGAGCGCTGGATCGAGTGCCGGATCGGCTCCGTGCTGCAGGGCGCAAACGGGAGCTTCCGCCCCGCGCTGCCGGAACAGTGCCGCGAAGTGATTCCGCCCGACCGGCAGCAGGAGCCGCCGGGAAAACGGCAGAGCGAAACCGGCGAGCTAGCCGTCGATTTCAACGAAAAGAGCTTTCTTGCCGACACGCCATACAGCGCAGCCATGGTGCTTCCGGCCGGAACCCGCCGCGAGGGAAAATGGTTCTCCGCCGCCGCCCGGAAGGGCTTCGCGGTCGCGGGGGCGGTGAAACTCGACCCGGCACGGATCCTGATCCTGCACCTCACCGACGTGAAATCGGAAGGCGTTTCGTTCTCCGGGCCGGATATGCGCGAGCTCGTCGCCGAGGGCAAAGGACCGCTGCTGGCGCGGCGCGGAGTCGCCGATCTCTCGGTCGCACCCGGCCCGGGAAAGTGGGAACTCTTTGCGCTCGACCTCTCCGGCCGTCGCCTTCAGAAAATGTCGTTCCGGCGCGAGGGAGAGCGGATTCTCTTCACCGCCGATACGTTTCATGCGGACAATGTCGTATTCGCATATGAACTCAGAAAAGCAAAGGATTGATGATGATTACCGCAGTCATTGTGGGAGCCGGACATCGTGCGCTGAACTACGCCTCGTACGCAAAGCGGGCGCCGGACAAACTGAAGATCGTCGGCGTCGCCGAGCCGATGGAGGAGCGCCGCCTCGCGGTGTGTGAGGAATTCTCCATTCCGCCCGAGCACGCGTTCGGCACCGCCGCCGAGCTCGCAGCCGTGCCGAAATTCGCCGATGCCGCGATCAACGGCACGATGGACCGCGACCATGTGCCGACCACAGCCGCACTGCTCGATGCCGGATACGACGTCCTGCTCGAAAAGCCGTTCGCCGTTTCCGAAGAGGAGGTTGCCGAACTCGAATGCGCCGTCGCACGAAGCGGGCGCCGGGTCATGATCTGCCATGTGCTGCGCTACGCGCCGTTTTATGTTGCGCTCAAGGAGCGCGTGCGGGCCGGGGAGATCGGGGAGCTCATCGACATCCAGACCGCCGAACATGTGAGCTACCACCACTACTCAACCGCTTTCGCGCGCGGAAAATGGAACCGGTTCGACCGCTGCGGCTCCTCGTTCCTGATGTCGAAGTGTTGTCACGACCTCGACCTCATCGCGTGGTTCAAGAGCGGAATCGCCCCGGTGCGCGTATCAAGCTTCGGCGGGCTGCACTACTTCACGCGCAAACATGCCCCGGCCGGCTCCGGAGAGCACTGCCTGCTCGACTGTCCGGTCGAAGCAAAGTGCCCGTATTCGGTGCGGAAGCTCTATCTCAACCACCCGGACCGCTGGACCTTCTACGTCTGGCCGGAGCTCGAACACGCCGCCGACCATTCACCGGCGGCAAAGGAGGCGCGGCTGCGCGATCCGGCCAACCCGTACTCGCGCTGCATCTGGAAGCTCGACAACGATGTGGCCGACCGGCAGGTCGTGGCCATCGAATTCGCCGACGGCTCCGTCGCGACCCACAACCTCGTCGGAGGAACCGCGCGGCCGATGCGGAAGATCCACCTGCTCGGCACGGAGGGGGAGCTAGAAGGAGTTTTCGACGACAATCGGTTCGTGATCCGCCACAGCGATACACGCCCCGGCCATGAATATACGCAGACCGTCGTCGACCTGAACGACCTCGGCGACACGACCGGCGCATTCGGCGGCCACGGCGGCGGCGACGAGCGGCTGGCCGCCGATTTCGTCGCGCTGCTGAATGGAGAACCGAAATCGATCTCCTGCACGGAACTGACAGACTCCGTCAACGGCCACCGGATCGGCTTCGCGGCCGACCGGGCGCGAATCACGCACGCCGTCGTCGAACTGTAATTCAGAGCACGCCGCCGGCGAGACGGATCCCGTGATGGGTGAACTCCTCCGGCGCGAGCTCGAGAAACGGAAGCGCGGCCGCGAAATACGGCGCATCCCCGCCCGTAGCGACAGTGCGCACCGCAGAGACGCCGCCGTATGGCCCTGCCGCGGCCTCCACAAGCTCACGGACCAGCCCGACGGCTCCGCGGTCGACTCCGAAACGGATCGTTTCCACAGTGCCGCTCCCCGCATACACCGGCAACTCCATCGAAAACGGTATCTCCGGCAGCTGGGCGGTTCCGGCCGCCAGCGCATGGCGCATGAGCCGCCGGCCGGGCGCAATCGCACCGCCGCGGAAGATGCGCTCCGCATCGACGATCTCCAGCGTGATTGCGGTGCCGCAGTCGACGGCAATCGCGGGGAGTCCGCCAAAGTGGGCCAACGCAATCGCATTCGCGACCCGGTCCGCCCCGAGGGTCGAACAGTCTACCTTCGTGAAATCGACGAAATTCCCGCAGTTGCGCGAATCGATGAAGCGGATCCGGTCCGACGCGAGGCGCGTCTTCAACGCCGGCACCACCGTCGCGGCAACGACGGACAGCCCGGCAGGAAGCGACTCCAGTGTCAGGCGGGCAGTCTCGATGCGCGGCAGCAGCTCGAACTGCCCTCCGTCCCACAACGCCGGCCGGCTGTAGGTGTTTCCGATGTTCAGGATAACAGTCAACTCGGGCCTCACAGAAATTGGCGCAGCTCGGGACGCAGCCCGAAGGTTCCGAGCAGCTCCTTGATCCGCTGCGCCTGATCCGCCCGGCAGACCAGCGTCGCATCCGGGGTCGTCACAATCACGAGGTTCTCGACTCCGATCGCGGCAACCAGATGGTTCGGCTGCCCGGAGACAATCAGGTTGCGGGAGTCGAGTTCAGCAAAAAGTCCGGTTGCAACATTGCCGTTGCTGTCGGCGGTCAGGTGATTCCGCAGCGCGGTCCAGCTGCCGATATCGTCCCAGTCGAAGCGGCATTCTGCCACGGCCACATGGAGCGCATTCTCCATGACCGCGTAATCGATCGAACGCTTCCGCTGGCGGCCGAACAGGGCGGGAAGCGCCTCTTCAAGCGTGCCGGAACGCTCCAGTTCGCAAACCTGCTCCAGCATTTCCGCGAGCTCCGGGCACTGGCGCTCCAACTCCTTCCGGAGCGCCTGCACCTGAAACAGGAACATGCCGCAATTCCAGCGGTAATTCCCGTCCTCCAGAAACGCTTCCGCCGTGGCCAAATCGGGCTTTTCCCGAAATCCGAGGCTATGGAACAGCCGGGTATCTCCCGCCGGCTCCAGCGGTTCCCCGCAGCGGATGTAGCCGTATCCGGTCGCCGGCTCGGTCGGAACAACGCCGACGGTGTAGATCCACTCCGGATGACCCTGCGCGCAGACCGCCACATCCTTCAGCAGAGAAGCGAGGTCGTGCGTACGCTCAATCAGGTGATCCGCCGGCAGCAGGATCATGACCGCATCATCCCCGCCGCGCGCCCGGACAATCCCGGCGGCAAGGGCGGCGCAGGGGGCGGTATCCCGCGCGGCGGGCTCACCGATCACGTTCTCCTCCGGCAGGAACGGCATCAGCGTACGCACACCCTCTGCATACTCCCGGTTCGTAACGACAAGGACGTGCTCAACCGGCAGCAGCTGCCGCAGCCGGTCCACGGTCAGCTCGATCATCGTCGCGTCGCCAAGCAGCTGCAGGAACTGTTTCGGGCGGTCGATCCGGCTCTGCGGCCAGAAACGCTCACCCTTCCCCCCCGCCATGATGACGGCATAAACATTTTTCAGCATGATCGCACCATCCTTCGCAAAAAACAGCCTCCCGCTGCCGGGAGGCATAAAATCCGGACAGGGGGAGCGGAATCATTCACGCCCCCGCCGCCTTCGCTTCAGCTCATCTTTTCGATGATCTTCACCAACGGCGCAAACAGCGCGACGACGATGCCGCCGACGATCACGGCGAGGCCGACGATCATCAGAGGCTCAATCATCGACGTCAGCGCGCCCACCGCGTTGTCGACTTCTTCGTCGTAGGTATTCGCGATCTTATCGAGCATCTCCGGCAGCTTGCCGGTCTCCTCGCCGACCTCCACCATCGAGATCACCATCTCGGGAAAGATCTTCGTGGCGGAGAGCGGAGCAGCAATGCCCTCGCCTTCTTTCACCGCGTCATGCACCTTCTGGATGCCCTTCGCAACAACCTCGTTGCCGGAGGTTTCCCGAACGATCGACAGCGCCGACAGAACCGGCACGCCGGAAGCCATCAGCGTTCCGAGCGTACGGCCGAACCGGGAGATCGCCGTTTTTGAAATGATCGGCCCGAAAAGCGGCATGTTGTATTTGACCCAGTCCACACCGAATTTTCCGGCGGGTATTTTCACGGTTATCTTATACAGCACGATGATCGCAATAATGCCGATCAGATACCACCACCACTGCTGCACCATCGTATTGCTGACGTCGATGACGAAGACCGTGATGCCCGGCAGCGGCTCGCCCTCGAGCAGTTCCGCGAAGATCTTCGTGAAGTTCGGCACAATGAAGATCATGAGGCCGATCACGGCGCCGATGGCGATCGTGAGAACCACCGACGGGTAAATCATCGCGGATTTGACCTTGCCGGAAATACGGGACGCTTTTTCCATGAAGCCGGCGAGACGGTCGAGAATCGTCTCCATCGCACCCGACGCCTCCCCGGCGCGGACCATGTTCAAATAAAGCTTGTCGAACGACTTCGGATGCTGCGAAAGAGCCTCCGCGAAGGTCGAACCGCCCTCCACCGTATCCGCGGTCTTGCCGAGAATCTGCTTGACCGCCGGGTTCTTGGACTGCTTCTCAAGCGTCCGCAGCGAGCGGATCAGCGGCAGGCCCGCGCTCAGAAGAATCGCGAGCTGACGGGTCACGACCGTGAGGTCCTTGCGCTTGATCTTCAGGGCGCCGATGGTCATATTGAAGCCGCTGGGCTTCTTTTTTCCCTTGGCACCCGGTTTCTTTGCGTTTTTCTGCCCGCCGACCGGCTTGATCATGGTCGGGAACATCCCCTTGCTCTTCAGCTCGGCCGCGACGGCGTCTTCGGAAGCGGCGGTGATCTTGCCCTTCTGCTCCTTGCCGGAAGCATCCATCGCTGTGTACGTGAATTGCGGCATTTTATCTTCTCCGGATTAAAGTAACTCTGATCAAATATATATTAAGTGTAACGAACGACTTCGTCCACGGTTGTCTCTCCGTTGAGAACGGCGGCAAGACCATCCTCACGCAAGGTCCGCATCCCCATTTCACGCGCCTTTTCACGCAGATGGTTCGCCGGCGCCTCATTTGCGATCATCTCGCGGATTTCGTTGTTCACAACGAGAAGCTCGGTCAGCGCCTTCCGGCCTTTATAGCCGGTGTGGTTGCAGGTCGGGCAGCCGCGGCCGTACGAGAATTTGCGGTCGCCGGCCACGCTGCGGTCGATCCCGAGCCGCTGGAGGTCTCCATCGGTCGGCACATAGAATGTCTGGCAGTTCTTGCAGACCCGCCGGACCAGGCGCTGGGCGAGAATCCCGGCGAGCGACGAACAGATCAGGAACGGCTCCACCCCCATATCCACGAGTCGGGTGATCGTACTGGCCGAGTCGTTCGTATGCAGCGTGCTGAACACGAAGTGGCCCGTCAGCGACGCCTCGATCGCAATCTGCGCGGTTTCGAAGTCGCGGATCTCACCGACGAGGATCCGGTCCGGGTCCTGCCGGAGGAACGCGCGCAACGCCCGCTGGAAGGTCATACCGACCGCGTCGTTGATCGGCACCTGAATGATGCCTTCGATATCGTATTCCACCGGGTCCTCGGCGGTCAGGAGCTTATCCTCAACCGTATTGACCTCGCCGAGCGCGGAGTAGAGCGTCGTCGTCTTGCCGGAGCCGGTCGGGCCGGTCACAAGCAGGATGCCGTTCGGCAGATGGATCATCTCGCGCAGCTTCTCAAGCACATCCGTGCCGATGCCGAGTGAATCGAGCTGCAAATTCACGACCGTACGGTCGAGCACACGGAGCACCACCGATTCGCCGTAGCTGGTCGGCAGGCACGATACGCGCAAATCGACGGGACGGCCGTGGAACTTCAGCTGGATACGTCCGTCCTGCGGACGGCGGCGCTCCGAAATATTCAGCCCGGAAATAATCTTCACGCGGCTGATGACCGGAATCGCAAGGCTCCGCGGCGGCGGCGGCATCTCATAAAGCGCGCCGTCCACGCGGTAGCGGATCCGGAACTCTTTCTCGAACGGCTCGAAATGGATGTCCGACGCCTTGTCCTTGATCGCCTGGTGGATGACCACTTCGACGAATTTCACGATCGGCGCATCGTTCGCACGCTCCTCGTCGGACTTGGAACTGTCTTCTTCAAGCGAGGACGGCCCGAGCTCGGCGATGATGTCCGCGACCGAATCGACCTGCTCCGGGTAGTAGCGCTCGAGCTCCGACTCGAACATATCCGGGTCAACCGCAACCGGCAGGATATTCCGGTCGAGGATGAAGCGCAGCGATTCGGTCGTCTGGTAATCCAGCGGATTGCGCATCGCAAGCTGGATCATATCGTCTTCAACTCCGACGGGAATCACGCCGTAACTGCGCGCCGTATTCGTATCGATGCTTTCGATCACGTCCCGCGGAACGTCCGCAACCCGCGGATCCCAGACGAACGAACCGAGGCTGTCCGCGATGATCTGCAGCAGCTCCTTGCGGGAGAACAGGCCGTAGTTTTCGATAATCTCCATCACCGGCTTGCCGCTGCGCTCATGCTCGTCGGCAATCTCGTTCAGCTGCTCCCTGAGGCCGGGGCGCTCGGCGGAATAGTTGTTTTTCAGAAGATCAATTAAGGCAGAACTTTCAATATCCAGCATATTTTCACCATTCCGGAATTAGTTTTCGTCCATCAGCGTCACGAAGATCACCTCTTCCAGCGTCGAAATGCCGGCTTCGGCCTTGCGCATCGCGTCGTCGCGCAACGAACGCATGCCGTTGCGGCGCGCGGCTTCACGGATGACGCCGGTCGGTTCGTTGGCGAAGATCAGCTTGCCGATGTCTTCCGTAATCTGGAAGATTTCGTAGATGCCGATGCGTCCCTTGTAGCCGGTGCGGCCGCAGCGGTCGCACCCTTTGCCCTTGTAGAACTGGTGGTTGTCCAGATACTCCTGCGAAAGGCCGAGCATACGGATCTCCGCCGGAGTCGGCGTGTACGGCGCCTTGCAGTTCGAGCAGACCCGGCGCAGCAGCCGCTGCGCCATGACCGCCCGCAGCGCGGTCGCCACGAGGAACGGCTTCACCCCCATGTCCACGAGACGCGTGATCGCGCCCGGGGCGTCGTTGGTGTGCAGCGTGCTGAACACAAGGTGGCCCGTCAGAGCGGCGTTGATCGCGATTTCGGCGGTTTCAAGGTCGCGGATCTCACCGACCATGATGATGTTCGGTGCCTGGCGCAGCATCGAACGCAGCGCGGCGGAGAAGGTCATGTCCACATGCCGGTCCACCTGCACCTGGTTGATGCCGGCAAGTTGGTATTCCACCGGGTCCTCCACGGTGATGATCTTGCGGCTGGTGGTGTTGATCGTATTCAGGAACGCGTAAAGACTCGTGGTCTTGCCGGAGCCGGTCGGGCCGGTCACGAGGAAGATGCCGTCCGGCAGGCTGATGATCCGGTTCACAATCTCAAGGTCGTCCGCGTAGAAACCGAGCTTCGGAACATCGAGCTGGATGCTCGACTTGTCAAGGATACGCATGACGATCGATTCGCCGTGAACCGTCGGCACCGACGATACGCGCAAGTCGATGTCCTTGTCGCCGACAGTCACCTGAATGCGCCCGTCCTGCGGAATGCGTTTTTCCGTGATGTCGAGCCGCGCCATGATTTTCACGCGGCTGGTGAAGTTCGCCTGCATGTACTTCGGCGGTCCCTCGACCTCGCGAAGCGCGCCGTCGATGCGGTAACGGACCCGGTAACGCTTCTCCATCGGCTCAAGGTGGATATCCGACGCCTTCATCTTGAACGCATCGATGATGAGCTGGGTCACGAGGCGGATGATCGGCGCATTCTCGTCGTCCATCGACTCCTTCGAACCGATGTTGCTTGTGAGGACTTCGGTATCGATCTCCTCGCCGTCGGTGATCTCCTGCAGATACCCCTCGACGCTGTCGGCGCCGGTCCGGTAATACCGGTCGAGGATCGTGTCGATCTGGGCCCTGCTCGCAACCATCGCATCGACCTCAATCCCGAGCAGGTAGCGCAGCGCGTCGAGCGTCTCCATGTCGGTCGGATCGCTCATCGCGATCGTCAGCACATCGTCGTGCTTCATGACCGGGACAACCTTGTAGCGGGATGCGACCTCCGGGCTCAGGCTTTCGATGATTTCCTGCGGAATTTCATAGCTGTTGAGGTCGAGGACTTCCATGCCGTACTGCTGAGCGAGCATCGCGAGCAGATCCTGCTCCTGTACCGACCCGTCTTTCTTCAGGCATTCAACCGGGTCCAGCGTTCCGCCGGATGCCTCCGCCTCGCTGCGCGCCCTGTTGACCTGCTCCCGGGTGACCATCCCGTACTCCATCAGGAGCTCGAGAATATATTCGGTGTCTCTGGCCAAAATAACATCTCCTGTATAATAGCAGACAATAAAAACATCCTTGACTGAAAGTTAATCCAATCTGCCGGAAATTTCAAGCGATAGTTTCGATATCTGCGATTATTTTTTCCAATACGGCGGGATAATCCGGAATTTTCCGCTCCTCAGCCTCGGCGAGCGCCTCCGGCGTCGCCGTCGCGGGCGAGGACGGGGCGAAAACCGTGCAGCTGTCCGGCACCTGCGTATTCGACAGCCCGTAGCTGCCGATCATCTCGGCGACCCGGATCGTTTCGAGCTTGTCGGTCCCGACCAGCGGACGCAGCACGAGCATGTCGATCGCGCGGTTGATCGTATTCATATTGACCAGCGTCT
>JABLYX010000118.1 GCA_018265615.1 Lentisphaeria bacterium | reverse complement strand
GAGCGGATCGGATTCCGCCGGGCCGCGCCGCAGCGGGGAGCCGCCCGGGCGGAATTGTTTCTGCCGGGGGACCGGACCTCCTTCTCCGACCGTCTTTTCCTGCACGAACAGTTTTCCGGCGGTCCGGCGGTGGAGGAGGCGCTGCCGGAGACGAGGATCGCGGCGCAGGCCCGTTTTGCCGGAGGAACGCGGCTGCTGGCGGGGCGGAACGGCTCCATCCTGTTCGTCCGTTCCCTGCTGCCTGTGGAGGAGGAGTACCTGCCGGAGAATCCCACCGTGTTCCGGAAGCGCCATCTGAACTGTGCGCCGCCGGACCGGATGTTCCCGTCGGCGCGGCTGATCCGCTGGAGTCTGGCGGAGGCCGGCTGGGAGCTGCGCGCCGTTCCGTCCGCTCCCCGGCAGATGCCGCCCCGGCTCTGCATCGCGCGGCGCGACGATGCCTTCCTCTTCTGCGGTTACACGCCGGACACCACCGTCCCCCTGGAGATCCGCACGCCGCTCGGGGTCCCGGTCCCGCCGGAGCAGGAGCTCCTGCTGAAGTCGGGAGCCGGAATCTGGCACACAGCCAAGGCATTCCGGTTCGAGGTCCGCGTTTTCGTGCGCCAGGAGGCGGAGGGCGTGATATCCGGGAAGACCATGTATCCTCTGCTGCCGGGAATGACGCCGCCGATCGAGGTCCGCAACCTGCACAACGCCGAAGTCCGCTGTCTGGTGCCTCCGGGCTCCTCCGGCTGGGAGGTCCGCCGGGGAAGAACGCATCTGCCGTTCGAATGGGAGGAGACGCCGTACGGCCGCTGTTTGCTGGTCCGCGATATCTCAGAGCAGGTCAGCTTTTCATGGAAGAATCAACGGAAAGGGAATGAAGCATGAGAAAACGGAAATTTACCTTGATCGAACTTCTGGTTGTGATTGCGATCATCACAATTCTTGCCGCGATGCTGCTCCCGGCGCTGAACAACGCGCGAAGCCGGGCGCGGGCAACCGGCTGTCAGAACAATCAGAGGCAGGTCCTCTCCGCCTTCCTGCAATATTCCTCCGATTACAACGACTGGATCGCGGGGGGCAGGCCGGGAGCGGCCTACACGGTGAGCTATGCGGCGATCCTGCTCAACGATGCCAATTACAACAGGGATGCAAGTCCGGCTTACCTCTCCACGGACAAGGTCCTGCACTGTCCCTCCGACACGTTGAAGATCAACGGCGGCGACGTCCACAGGGAGTTCAAAAGAGGCGTCTACGGAGTGTGGAGCAACACACTGGCCGCCGTCAGCGCCTACGATCCCACTGTCCCCCGGGGCCTGATGGGCGGATACTTTTACCGGACCGGAGGATCGAATGAGTTCATCGGCTACCGGGTAACCCGGATGAAGGTTCCGTCCGGAACGCTCCTGCTGGCCGACTCCTTTCACCCTTCCTGGAGCGGCGGGGCGTGGTACTTCCTCAAAAATGTCGCCAGCGCCGCATCGCCGGTCGGCGCAGTGCTGCGCCACAACAGGAGCTGCACGACGGGTTACGCGGACGGCCATGTCGAATCGCGGAACAATGCGGAGCTGCGAAGCGGAATGACCGCCATTCAGAAGCTTTACCTCGATGATGCGGCGACCTCCTGGGCGGAAGCAATTTAAGGAAATTTTTCATGTACGGAAAAACATTGTGGATGACTCTTTTCTGCGCTGTTCTCGCCGCATCGGCGGCCGACATTCCTGTATCGAAACTTGAAAGCGACAACGCCGTTTCGCTGGAGACGGAGGCGGGAATCCTCTCCTGCAGAGTTGTTCCGCCGAAGGGCGGAGTTGCTCTGACACTCCCGGTGGAACCCGGGGCCGTCTACACGGTCAGTGCCGAACTCTCCGGCGACGTCCCTGTGGAGTGTGTGGCCTGGTCGAAGAACTTTCCCGGCAGAAACCGCCGGAATTTGTTCGTGGCCGGAACGAAGCCGGAGGAGTTCCGGCGCTTCTCCGGCACCTTCGCCGCCGGGGAGAATGTGAACAGCGTCCGGCTCAATCTATTCGCCTGGCAGCGGACCGGCTCCTTCCGGCTTCGCAATCTCTCCTGTTCCCGGACGGTTCCGGCCGATCCCGAAGCGATTGCGGTCCGCCCGTCTGCCGGGAAACTGGCCGGGCGTCCCTGCGTCTGGCTGCTCAGGGAAGGCTTCTCCTATCCGAAATGGCAGGGCAACAACAGGATCGACACTGAGCCGTCGGGATGGGACCGGGTCGCCTTCGGAGGAGCGGAAATCAATGCGGCGGACCGGCTTACGCCGCTCACTTCCCCCGGGACGCCGCCCCAGGCCCTCGAAGTCAACGCGCCGGAAACGGGACTTTCCGGCTGGATCTGCAACCCGCTTGAAACGGTTCCCGGCAATCCGTTTCTGCTCCGGCT
Organism: Lentisphaeria bacterium; assembly: GCA_018265615.1. Taxonomy (GTDB): domain Bacteria; phylum Verrucomicrobiota; class Lentisphaeria; order Victivallales; family Victivallaceae; genus Victivallis. The sequence continues at coordinate 1,196 of JABLYX010000118.1, read as the reverse complement.
GCAGCTCCGGCGCTCCGGAGATTTTTCCGGGGCCCGCCCGGTTGCGCGGATTCATTTCCTCAGCCGCACCCGCGAGCTGCTGAAGGTCGTTGAGACGGAGCTTCCGGCAGTGCCGTCAGTCGACAACTGGAGCAGTGTCTCCACGGGGGTGACCGCGGAGCACGTTCCGCCGGAAACAGCTTTCTTTCAACTGTTTCTCGGCTGCCGCGCAACGGAGGGAAAACCGCGCGGTAAGCTCTGGTTCGATATGGTTTTCTTCGGGCGTCAGCAGGGCTTCTTCCTGCCGCGCGCCGACCGTTTCGGCGGCTGGTACCATCTCGGGGAGACGGTGACGGTGACTCCGGCGGGGAAGGTGTGTGCCCCGGAGGTGGAGGAGGTCATCGGCATCGTCCGCGATTCGCAGGAACGGGAGCTGCAAAGAAAATGCATTCCGGCGGAGGAGTTCCGGCTTCGGGGATGGTCTTTCCTGCCCGATACACCCGGCTTTTATCTGCTCGATTTCCGCGTGAAGGCCGGCGGCCGGGAGATTCCGGTAACGGAGGAGTTCAGCGAACGCAGTGTCCGGGTTCTCAACCGCATCCCCTTGAAACAGCGATATCTGCCGGTCGCCGTCGCTTCGGTGCCGCGGAACTCCCTTCAGGCCGGATGGCTCGGATTTTCCATCGACGGGAGTTTGTCGGGACTGATGCACGGCTCCCTGGACCGGCAGCTGCCGATCATCCGTGCGCTCGGCGGCAGCTTCGTGCGTTTTCACGGCTGCATCTGGCCGGATCTCGAACCGGAACGCGGCAAATTCAATTTCTTTCTGGACGATGCCATGCGGAAGCTCGGGCCGGAGCTTTGCGCCCGTTCCGTGCTGAACGTGTGGGGGACCCCGCGCTGGGCCTCTTCGCTGCCAGGACGGACCGATATGCAGCTCAATAATCCGACCTGGAAAATCGTGAAGCCGGCCAGAAACGAGTATACCCGCGAATTCTGGAGCGCACTTGTCAATCACTATCGCAAATTCGGAATCAGGCGTTATGAAGTCTGGAATGAGCCTCACCTGCCGGGTTTCTCCTGCTTCTGGAACGATACGCCCGAACATTTCGCGGAGATGCTGGCGGATGCCGCTTCCGCCATCCGGGGGGAGGATGCCGGTGCGGAAATATGGCTCGGCGGAATCGGCCAGCGCTATCTCCCCTTCTACGACCGGC
>JABLYX010000069.1:2145-25220 GCA_018265615.1 Lentisphaeria bacterium | reverse complement strand
AAGTACTTCAGCTCCTCCGTCTTCTCCGGCCAGCCCATGATCGAGAACGGCCAGAGCCAGCTGCTGAACCAGGTGTCGAGCACGTCCTCCTCCTGGCGCCATTCGCCCGGAGCGGCCGGGGCCTCCTCGCCGACGTAGACTTCGCCGGTCGCGTCGTTGTACCAGGCCGGAATCCGGTGGCCCCACCAGATCTGGCGCGAGATGCACCAGTCCTGGATGTTCTCCATCCAGTGGAAGTAGGTTTTGCTCCAGCGCTCCGGATGGAACTTGATTCTGCCCGATCCGACCGCTTCGATCGCGGGCTTCGCAAGCTCCTTCATATTGCAGAACCACTGATAGCTCACGAGCGTCTCGATCGGAACGTCGCCGCGCTCGGAGTAGCCGACGGCGTGGCGGATATCCTCGATCTTCTCGACGAGCCCCTGCTCCTCCATCATCCGCACCGCGAGCTCGCGCGCCGCGAAGCGGTCGAGCCCCTCGAACGTTTTGCCGGCGCGGGCGTTCAGCGACGCATCCGGATTCATGACGTTGATGACTTCGAGGTTGTGGCGCTTGCCGACTTCGAAGTCGTTCGGGTCGTGCGCGGGAGTGATCTTCACGCAGCCGGTCCCCTTGGCCGGATCCGCATGTTCATCACCGATGATCGGGATTTCGCGGTCGGTCAGCGGCAGCTTCACGGTTTTGCCGATCAGGTGCTTATAGCGTTCGTCCGCCGGATTCACGGCGACGGCGGTGTCGCCGAACATCGTCTCGGGGCGCGTCGTCGCGACGACCAGATAACCGGAGCCGTCGGAAACCGGGTAGCGGAAATAGTAGAACCTGCCCGCGACGTCCCTGTAGATCACCTCTTCGTCGGAGAGCGCGCTCTTCGCGACCGGGCACCAGTTGATCATGCGCTGGCCGCGGTAGATGTATCCCTTCTTATAGAGCTCCACGAACACCTTGCGGACGGCGGCGGAGAGCCCTTCGTCCATCGTGAAGCGCTCGCGCTCCCAGTCGCAGGAGCAGCCGAGCGTGCGCAGCTGGCGGATGATCTTGCCGCCGAACTCCGCCTTCCACTTCCAGACGCGGTCGATGAACACTTCGCGGCCGAGCTTGTCGCGGCCGGTGTCCTCCTTTTCGCGCAGATACTTCTCCACGCGCGCCTCGGTCGCGATCCCGGCGTGGTCGGTGCCGGGGAACCAGCACACCTCCTCGCCCTTCATGCGGTGGTAGCGGATCAGGATGTCCTGCAGCGTGTTGTTGAGCACATGGCCGAGGGTCAGGATGCCGGTGACGTTCGGCGGGGGGATCACGATCGAGTACGGTTTCTTCTCCGGATCGGGCCTGCCGTGGAAATAGCCGGAATTCTCCCAGTGCGGATACCATTTGGCTTCCACCGCCGCCGGTTCGTAGGCGCGCGGCAAAGGTTCACGTGTGCTCATGTCGCTCTTTCACTCCATATGATCTCTGGTTGATAATGATGCATGCCCGGTTAATATAGCACAATTCCGGGAGAATTTCGCGGGGAGAATCCCGGAAAGTCCGATTTTTTCCGGCGGAGGGAGGCCCCGCAGGTCAGATGTCGACGCCGCAGAAATTGACCGGCAGCATGATGAGCCGGAACCCGAGCTCGAACGGCGCGGTGCCGCCCTCGACGATGTTGCCGATCCCGGGGCCGAGCCCGCCGAGCGGGAGCCCGAGCGTGCACTGCACGACCCCCCACGGCAGGTAGAGGATGCGGAACCCGGCCAGCCCGGCCTTCGCCATGCCGCGCGCGGCGCAGCCGATCCCCTGCATGATGTACGGATGGGTCGCCTCGGCCATGCGCATCGCGGCGGGCGCGAGGATCGCAATGGTGACGGGGTCCATCGCCTTCGCTTCCGGTACGGCGAAAAATCCGGTTCCGGCAATGACCAGAATCAGGATCAGCAAATGTTTTTTCACTCCGGGAAACTCCGCAGAAATATTGAAAGACGGCAAAACGGCTTTCATACTTTACATCGACGAAAGCCGTTTTTCCACCGATCCGAAAACTTTTTCGGAACAAATCTCATGAACCCGGCGGGTTCACGGCTGCGGTTCCCGCTCCATCAGAACCGCGGAACCGTAGAGCCCGGGATCCTTGCCGTCGGCAATCCCGCCGAACCACGCCGTCCAGTGGCGGACGCCGCCATCCAGATCATTGAAAAGGATGCTCAATTTCAGCGGCATGCCCGCCTCCGGCCGGATATTCAGTGTCTTCCACGGCACCGCGGCCCGGTAAAGCGTCCGGTTCCGGTCGCGGCGGTGATCGAGCCGGATGCCGGAAACCGGCTGATTGCACGGCATCGCATTGCGGTTCATGCTTGCCCAGGTCCAGCTGCGCGCTTCGTGATTGCGAAGGTCCGTCCCGAACTCATTATATGCGGTCTCCTGAAGCCCGTCGTTGTTCGGCCTGAGCATAAATTGCGGATCGACGGCGATGCCGCACTGCAGGGAATCCCCCTGCCACATGTCGGCGGGACGGGCGGCCGTACGGCAGGTCGCGTCGTTCACATCGACGGCATAATAGAGAAAGTTCTCATCCCATGCCAGGCGGATGACGCCGGAGGGACGGTCGTTCTTCCCGGTCAATCCGTGACTGCTCATCACACCATCGCCGACGGCATAGCTTCCGCCCGCCGGCCACTCCTCCACCCGGTCGAGCGCATCGCGGCAATAAGGGATCGACACCGGAGTTAATTCCCCGCCGAGCGGCTGCACGTAGCTCGAACCGTCCGGGAGCGTGAAGCGGGCGGAATAGCTGTTCCTGCGCCCGATCCGGGTGAGGTAAAGCGGAATCACGCTCTCCCCCGCGGCCGGCACCCGGGCCAGCCCGATCACCCGGTCCCCGTTTTCAAGGATTTCCACGGTTGCCTCCCCGGCCCCCGGATCCCGGAATTCCGCCATGCAGCGGATGGCGCGGCCCTGCGGAACGGCGGCAGGAACGACGCGGCTGAACTCCACCGGCCTCAGAATTTCCAACTGCCGGATAAGGATGCTGCGGGGGCGGCCGTTCTCTTCCAGCCGCAGCTCCAGGCCGTAACTGCCGGGGCGGATGCCGGCGGCCGGAGTGATCCTTACGGTACGGTCGGCGCCGCTCCCCGTCACCTGCGCCGTACCGTACTCCCCGGCGGGAATGCGGAGTACGGCGGAGCTGAAATGGCCGGGCAGCCTGACCCGGAATTCGAACGGCACGCCGGCGAGCGTCGCCGGGACTTCCGGCTCCATCGCCACGGCAAAGCTCCGCTCGTCGAAAATCGCCGGGAAATCGCCGGAGACATAGACCGGCGCCTCCCCCAGAGCCAGCGGCAGAACGCCGTCCGCAAGCCGGACACGCCGGCTCCGTCCGCACAGCTCAACCACAGTGACCTCCGGAACGTTCAGCGGAAGCCGGACCGGAACCGGTTCCGCCTGCAGCCCCCAGAGCGCGAGCAGCGGCTTCCCGTCGCGGCGAAACAGCAGCGCACGCACGTTCCGGCCGAAATCCAGCTCGCGGAGGTAATCGGCGTTGTAGGTCTGGCGGGAGACGGTCGCCCATGCCGCAAACGCCGGTTTCGGTTCGCGGACCGGGGAACCCTTGACTCCCTTCATGATGCCGAAATCATACTCCCTCCGGCTGTAAGCCTCCGTCCAGACCCCGTTGTGCCAGACACACCCGACCAGCCCTGGAATCCGGCGGTTCAGCATCGCGACCCTGGCCAGATAGGCCGCCTGCTGAAGCTCGGTCACTTCGCCGCCGGGTTTGGTGGAGTAGCCGATCTCGCTGATGAAAACGGGTATCTCCCTCCCCGCGATCTCCGAAACCTCCTTCCGGAGCCGGTTGACCGTCTCGACATAACCGGAAGTATCGGGACTCTGGGCGCCGGGAATGTAGGGGTGGAGCGCCAGCATGTCGATCTGCCTGCCGATTCCGCTGTTTCGATAATAGTTCAGGTATTGCATAAAATGGTTCTTCTGCATCGGGTTGAGGCAGATGCCGGCCACGGGAACGCCCGGAGTGAGCTGCCGGGCGACGGAACTCTGCAGCGCCATGATGTCGGCGGCCTGCTGCATGGTGCCGTGGAAATTTTCGCCGAGCATCGGTTCGTTCTGCGTCTCCCAGATATCGACCAGCCCTTTCCGGCAGATCATCTCGCGCTCGAGCTTGCGGCGCTGCTCCGCAAGTTCCTCGGCGGAATGGGGGCGATGGGGAATATTGACGTTCATGATCACCTTGACCTGCGAACGCGCCGCGACCTTTTCCGGAGAGGGAGGCGTGCCGCCGTCGGCCGACGGGAAACAGGTGAACAGCGTGTGGCGCGTCCATTTGCCGCCGCCGAGCCGGTGCATGCGATCGTCAACCTGGCACCAGACTCCGAAAGCGGGATGCGGCGTCGAATAGTAATCGCCCGGCAGCGGCGTCGTCACCACGACGGAGGTCCGGGCGGAGGCGAGGACCGTCTTTCCGTCAACGACTTCCGCAGCGACGTCATAATAATCCGCTCCGGGCAGCGGGACGGCCAGACCGCCTTCCCCGGGCGCGCCCTCGAGTTTCAGCGTCTCCTCCCCCCGGGCGTTGCGGGCGGTCACGCGCAGCACTCCCGCCCGGCCGCTCCGCGTCACTTTGAAATCCGGAACCCGGTCGAAAATACGAACGGGGTCCGGCAGCAGAAACGATATCTCCGGCTTCGTCTCCTCCGCCGGACGGGTCGAAATGCGGATGTTGTCCAGCAGGACTTTACCCGGCTTCTTTCCCGGCAGGACCTGAAAATAGAGATTGACGGAGCTGACCTCCGCATCCCGCCAGGTGTACGGCAGCGGCCCGAAGGAGCAGGAAAACGTCTGCCACTCCCCTTTGGGCGCCGTCGGGACATTCAACTCCGCCGACGCTCTGCCCGCCTCTTTGAACCAGTCGATCGGCTTTTTCAAGGAGCGCATCAGCAGCCGCACCTGAATTTCGGGAGCCCCCCCGCCCGGCGAGGTCGAACGCGCATCGAATTTCACCGTATAGATTTCATTGCGCCGCAGCTTGATTCCGCGGGCGATCTCCGCGGTCCTGCCGCCGGGATCGAAAACCGCGCACTGCTTCCCCTCGGAGGAATCGGCGGTTTCAATCCGGACGGCCTCCGGCCGCCCCACCCAGATATCCTGAAACCCCTGCTCAAAACCGATCGTCTCAAGCTCCTCCGCCGCAAGGCAGAAAGTCAGTCCCGTCATCGCGGCCGTAAAAATCATCACGAAAAGACGATACATCGGGACTCCTCTCAATACAGGTGGATGCGGGTCTTGAAATCATAATCGGCATTCAGCTTCTCCGGAGACATCAACGCCGCATGCCCGTCGGCGAAGAGCATGGAGACCTTCCCGCCGTGCCGCACCTGAACCCACCATTTCCCCCAGCTGTCGGCTTCGCCGCTGTGATCGTACATCCCGTAGCTCGAATTGTATCTGCTGTCGGCGAAAATATCTCTCCGGCTCGGATTTCGGAAGGCCGTCAGCCGCTGGCACCAACGCCAGTTCCCCGTACCGGTGTTGTAACTCCCCGGGCTGTCGGGATCTTTCCCGCGGTTGATGCCGTAGATGCCGCCGTTCATCCCGTGCCACCAGCCGTTTGTCCACCCGGCGGCCAGGGAGGGACACATCAGGAAGGGGCGGGAGCCGTCTTCAGGTTTCGCAAGATATTTGCCGCGAACGGCAAAATACAGCCAGCTGTCCCAGTTCGGTTCCGTTCGCGCGGGAGTCATCCAGCCTTTGTGATCTTCGGCATAAATCGCCTGAGTCAGAAAAACCTGCCTCAGATTGTTGGTGCAGGCAGTGGCTTTCGAGCGTTCTCGCGCCTTATTCAGGGCGGGCAGCAGGATTGACGCAAGAATGGCGATGATCGCAATGACCACCAGCAGTTCTATAATGGTGAATTTCCTGTGCATCGTACAATCCCTCTTTCCTTTCCGGGTTTAATATTTTCCGCGACAGTGTTTTCTGCCTGTTAAAATTATATATTCAAAAATAAAAAATAATTTTGCAGAATCGTTATTTTATTTTGTTAAATCGCCAAATGTGCTTGAATTATCGCTTTATACGGGATTTATTATTGTTGAATCGCTGAAATCATGAAATCATACCGCCGTTTCCATCCGGCGGGGAGAGCGGAACAGATGAATCCGGACAGCATCCTGAATACCTGCATCACCCAGGAACACGTCATCCCCCGGGAGACCGCGCAGTTTTTCCTGCCGCTCTACCTGAAGCATCCGGTGATATTGAAGCTGCGCAATGCGGGAATCGGAATGGCCGGCGTCAGCCGGGCGACGCCCGGATTCCGGTTGCGAAGGATACCGGGCTTCCGTTTCGCGCTGTTCACATGCTCCGGGAGCGGGGAAGTGACGGCGGGAGCGCAGACACACGAGCAGAGCGCCGGTTCCTTCTGCATCCTGCCGGCCGGAAAGGAACAGTTCTACCGTCAGACCGGCAGCGCCCCCTGGCGCTTCTGCTGGTTCCACCTGAACCCGGATTCCCCCCTGCCCCCAGCCGGACTGCCGCAGCCTTTTTTCGGCCGAAGAACACCGCCGGTACAACTGGAGGCCGCCATGAAGGGGCTGGCCCTCGAATCGATCCACGTGATCCGCGGCCTGGCGGCCGACACCTCCGACGAGCGTCCGCCCTGGCACTTCTACTGCGATTCGATGGATCTGGCCGCCGCCCTGTGCGCATTCGGGCTGAAGCCGGACCGTTCGCCTTACGGCTGCGAAGCCCTGATCGCCTCGTACACCGACCAGATTCTCGAGCTGCTCGCCCGCAGTTTCCATCTGCCGAAGTCGGTGCAGACGGAGCCTCCCCCCGACGATCCGTTCGAAAACCTCTGGCGGCAGGTCAGCGGATCACTCGAGAAAAAATGGACCCTGGAGATGATGGCTGCCGAGGTCTACATGTCGATATCGACCCTGCTCCGTCAGGTGAAACACCGCTACGACGCCACGCCGATGCAGGTGCTTTACCATCTGCGGCTGAAACGGGCGAACACTCTGCTCGTCTCCACCAGACTGCCGGTTTCAGTGATCGCGCTCCGGTGCGGTTACGACAATTTCGCCGCGTTCTCCACCGCGTTCAAAAAGGAGTACGGCGTTTCCCCGCGCGCCCGGCGACGCGAAGGGGCATGTCAATAACGGCGCCCTCCCCGCGCCCGGCTTCTTTTTCTGCAAAATTTTCCGACCGGGTATTGACATTCGCATCCGACTTTGGTATACTATTATTATACCAGATAAAATAATCCTATACCAGACGGCGTTTCCGCCGTGCGAAAGGATAATGGACATGATAGCGTTCAAAGCCGATACCGCGCTGCCGCTCCAGCAGCAGATCGCGGATCACCTCGCCCAGCGGATCATCTCCGGCGAGCTGCCGGACAAATCGCGGCTGCCTTCGACCGTCGAGCTCGCGCGGCTCTACCGCGTCACGCCGGTCACGATTCACAAGAGCCTGCAGCACCTCGTGCAGCGGCAGCTCATCGAACGCCAGCCGCGGCGCGGAACGTTCGTGCGTTCCCGGGAGCGCGTGAACGTGATCGCGCTCGTCTTCGGCAAAAACCCGTTCCGCGACCAGAACCACCTCTATTCGCAGCTCATCGACCAGTTCCAGCAGCAGGCGCCGGAGCGGGATTTCAACCTCAAGATCTATTTCGACTTCGACTCCGGCTCGCGAACGATGTTCGACCTCGAGCAGGATCTCATGAGCGGCGAGCTCAAGGCGATCATCGCGAGCAACCGCACGCCGAAGCTGACCGAATTCCTCGAACAGCATCCCGGGGCGACCTGGTGCGAACCGCTGCTGATCGACCAGTATGCGACCGTCCGCAAGGGCGTCGAGTACCTCGCGGGGCGCGGCTACCGTAAAATCGCGGTCGTCTCCATGATGCCGGAGGTGCTGGCCTACGAGAACTTCCGCGCATATTTCAGCGCGGAGCAGCGCGGCGCGGAGGCCGGAGCGGAGGGAACCGGGGCCGCTGTGACCGTCCACCGCTGGGGGCAGAAGGAGACCGACGGCTACGAGAAGGGCAAGCTGCTGCTCGCCGACCGCGACGCGAGGCCGGATGCGTTCCTCGTGAACCACGACATCGTCTGCCGCGGGCTGCTGCTCGCGATCCTCGAACGCGGGCTGCGGATCCCGCGCGACATCGCGATCCTGACCCACATGAACCAGGGATGCGAATTCGCCTCGCCGGTCCCGCTGAGCACGCTTGAGGTCGATCCGCAGCAGATGGTCCGCAGCTGCCTCGACACGCTGAACATGGCGCTGGCGAAGCGCGAAACCGGCCACATCCGGATTCCGGCGACCGTGGCTCAGCTGATTCCGGGGAGCTCCTGCGGAGAATGACAGGCAATACGGCACAGCACAGCAGCCCGGCAAAAAAAGCGCGGTATGCGCCGCAAAGTGGGCGGGAAGGGAACAACCCACGGGCCCGCGCCCGTCACACGAGTGTAAGAAACGGGAGTGCGGAGGGAGATGTATTTCCCCCGCGAATCCCGCGACAATTCAACATGTATAACGCAGAAAAATCAAACCGGACAATTCAGCCGTCAGAGGCCGGACAGCCCTATTCAACCAAAAGGAGTTAAACCATGCAAAGCCTGAACCGTGAACATCGCATACCCATGCATCGGAAATTCACCCTCATCGAGCTGCTGGTCGTCATTGCGATTATCGCCATTCTCGCCTCCATGCTGCTGCCGGCGCTGAACCGGGCGCGCGACAGCGCCAAAAAGAGCACCTGCATCAACAACCTCAAGCAGATCGGCTCGTTCGTGAACTTCTACAACAACGATAACAACGGCTACTACCCCTCGTACGGCAACGGGAGCATGGGGCCGACCTGGTCCGCCCAGCTGCTGCGCCTCTACTTCTACGCGGGGAACAAGGACGCGCAGTACGCAGCGGCGCAGAAAGACCGCAACATCATCAACCGCTGTCCGATCCGGGAAATGTCCTATGCGGAATACAAGGCGAAGAAATCCAACACCGATTTCTGGGGCATGTACGGCGTCAACTACGTCTATTTCGCCGTTTCCGGCACCGGCAACTCCGTCAAGCCGAAAAAGCTCAGCAGCATCAAGTCCCCCTCGCAGAAAGTCTACGCCGTCGACGGGCGCGAATGCGAAGGCAACGGAGAGATCGCCTCGTACAGCTGGGAGAAGGCCATGCCGAGCGGACGTCACAACAACATGGCCAATGTGCTCTGGGCGGACGGGCACACCAGCTCCATGCAGTGGCAGGCGCTGACCTCGACCTACGGCCCCGCCGACGCCGAGAAACTCTACTGGAACCCCAAAAACTGACGGAAGGAGAAGACGGCATGAATCCGAAACACATCCTTGCACTCGCCGCGTGCTCCCTCTTTGCCGGGCTCTCCGCCGCGACCGTCGAAACGAAGACCGAACCGGCCGGGGACGGCGTCCTCATCGACACGACCGGGGACGGCATCGTCGACCGCGCGATGTCGACCAGAGCCGACGGGGAGGACCGCGAGGCGCTCTCCGGGAAGATCTGGAAGCAGAACCGCAAAGCGGTTTTCGAGTTCCGGCTCCCGGAGCTCGCGGGCCCGGTCAGAAAAGCGACGCTGAAGCTGTCGCTGAACGGGAAATTCGGCTGCCACCCGGACAAAGAGGGCGCCTCCGGCCCCGCCATCGACATCTATTACCATCTCGCCCCGGAGGCCGACGGAAAAATCGACCTGACCGACGACAGCGGCACGAAGCTCGGCCGCGCGCTCGAAGCGAAGCCGCGGAGGACAGACGGCAAGCCGCTCAAGCCGGTCACGATCGACGTGACGCAGGCGGTCGAAGCGGCCCGGCAGGCGAACTCCGGCTGGATCGGGTTCCGCCTCGAAGCCGCCGAAGACGCTCCGGCCGGGAGCGCGTGGCGCTGGCGCACAAGCGAATTCGCCGCGATCTCCGGCAGGCAGTACAACCCGACGCTGACCGTCGTCACGGAATAGGCCCGATATGAAAATGACTGCTTTCACCATCCCGGCGTTTTTCGCGGCGGCGCAGCTTGCAGCCGCGGTCACGCTCTATCCGGCGGGCGGCGGCGCGAATCCGCGCGTCCCGGTCATCCCCCCGGCGGAGGGCGGCGCGAAGGGGAAATGCGCGACGTTCGAGAACGTCAGCTTCACCTACAGCCTCCTGCCGCACTTCCGGGCCGGAGCGGAAACCGTCGCGACGTTTTACCTGCGCGACCTGCCGCGCCGCGCCGAAAAGGCCGCGCTGGTGCTCACCGACGCGCAGAAGCGCAAGCTCGAAGTCATCATCCCGGCCGCAAGCGCCGGACGCGGCGCCGCGCTGCGCTCCGGAAAGGAGACCGCCGCCGGCCCCGCGAAGCTCCCGGCCGGAAAATGGACGCACTTCAAGCTCACCTGCGGCGGCGGCAGGGCCGTGCTCGAAGGCGGCGGGAAAACAGCGGAACTCCCCCTCCCCGCCGGATTCGCCCCCGTCGCGCTCACGGTGTACGCGGCCGTCATCGACGAGCTTGCGCTCGCCTCCGGCGGCGCGGCGTTCGAGCTCGGCTGGGAGAACGGCTACGCGGCGAAGGCCGCTCCCTCCCCCGGCGGCGGCGGCGTGACCGCCCGTTTCCACGGCTTCGACAACTTCGCGGTCGGCACCGACCCGGCGAAACGCGACTGCCCGGTGCTTCAGCTGTCGAACTCCGGCGGGAAGCCGGCCCGCGTCACGATCGATTACGCCCTCAAAAGCGAAGTCGGCAGGCGTGACGCGAAGTGGAGCGAAACCGCCGAACTTGCTCCCGGCGAAGAGCGCATCTCCCCCGTCAAGTTCCCGTTCGAGCTCAAAAGCGACATCTTCCACCTGACGGCGAACGTCTCGGGGGACGCGGGGGAGCGGACGCATACGTTCCACTTCTTCCGCGCCGAGCCGCGCGGCGAGAAGCCCGGCCCCGGCCTCTTCGGGCTGCACGACGCGGACGTGAAACTCTTCGGCTTCTGGCCCGATGCGCTGCCGCTGCGGTTCGCGCACAAATATCTGCGCTGGGGCTACGTGGTCGGCCCGGCATGGGTCAGAGACTGGAACGGCGGCTACGGCCTCGACCCCGACACCCCCGCCGCCGAATGGAACTGGAACGAAAAGATCGACTGGGAGCTCGCCTCCGGCCGTGAACTCTACGTCTGCCTCTACGGCACGCCGCTGCTCGACTGGCAGCGGGCGCGCCCCTACCCGAAGATGCGCAAACACCCGTGGGGATGGGGCGGCGGCTTCCCGGAGCTCAGGCGCTACGGGGAATTCGTCCGCGCCGCGGGAGAACGCTACAAAGGCAGGGTCCGCCGCTGGGAGATCGAGAATGAACCGAACGCCTCCGGCCACATGCCGGACGTGCCGGAGGATTACGCCGAACTCGCGAAGGTCGTGGCGCGTGAACTCCACGCCGCCGACCGCGACAACATCGTCTACGGCATCAGCGGCACGAGCACCTTCGTGCCGTGGATGGCGAAAACGCTCGACCGGGGCGCCGTCATGGACGCGGTCAGCTGGCACACCTACACGACTCCGCGCCAGCCCGACCAGGCCGGCCTCTCCGACATGCTCGAAGAGGCGAAGAAGGTCGCCCGGAAGCACAGGATCAACCGTTTCATCAACTCCGAAACCGGCGTGCTCTGCGTGATGCGCTGCAAGGTGGACGAACCGATCGCCCCCGCCGCCGTCGCGGAGAAGATCGCGGAGAGCGCCCCCGGCTTCGTCTCGAAGAACGCCTGGCCGGGCAGGGTCAACGACGAATACCGGGCCTCCGCCTCGATGGTGAAGAACGCCGTGCTCAATCTGCTCGCCGGAGCGGAGGGGTTCGTCTTCTTCGGCTGGAACCCCGCTTGGCCGAAGGATCCGGAGACGTGGCTCGAACGCTCTCCGTGGTTCAGTCTCTTCGGCGCGACCGCGAAGGGCGAACGCACGCCGAACCTGCTGACGCTCGCGGTCGGCGTGCTCACCGCGCAGTTCGAGGGCGTGCTGACCGACCCCGCGCCGCGCGGGACCGGTTCCCCGTCGGTGCAGGGCGGGATCTTCCGCAAGGCGGACGGCGGCGAAGTCGCGCTGCTCTGGTCGGCGGGCCCGACCGGCTCGGTGCTGCTGGATTCGCCGGAAAATACGCTCGAACTCGTCACGCTTTACGGCGAACGCCGGGAGCTTGTGCCGCTCGACGGCGGCAGCCGCTACCTGCTCGGCCTCAGCGACATGCCGGTCTACATCCACGCGAAGGAGCCGGGCATGAAGCTGCTCCCCTCCCCCGTCGACAGGATCACGGTCACGGAGCCGGAGGACGGGAAAGGCGCGGTCCGCTTCACGCTGCTGAACCGCGAAGCGAAGCCGTGGAACGCCCGCATCCGCGCGGCGGAGAACCCCTTCGTGCAGGCCATCCCCGCCGAAGCCGTGACGGAGATCGCCCCGAAGAAACGGCGCAACGCCGACTTCCGGCTCCAGGTCGCGCCCGGCGCGCCGCGCGAAATCGACCTTGCCTTCACGGTCGAGCTCCCGGGCGGCGGCAGCTACGCCTGTCCGGTCAGGATCACGAACAAGCCCTCCGTCGCGGTCAGCCGCATCGCGGACGGGCGAAACTGGCGCTCGGCGGAATTCCTGAAGCAGCTTCCGGGAATCGCGCTCGACCAGGTCGAACAGGCCGTGGTCGGCCGCCCGCCGAAGCTCGCGTCGCTGCAGGAGGATACCTTCTGGGGCGGCCCGGAGGAACTTTCCGGCACGGTCCGGCTTGCATATGACGGCGAGGCGCTGTATGTTAAACTCGAAGCGCGCGACGCGAATCTGCGTCTGCCGCAGCCGTGGCCGGGCACACTTGGAAGCTGCATGGAGCTGTTCCTCGATTTCCGCCGCCCCGGCGAAGGGCTCGGGAGCGTGAGCTACGGCGACGGCGTGTACCAGTTCCTCGCACACCCGGAAACCGGGGGCGTGAAGCCGGAGCTCCATTCGCCGCAGATGGCGGACGCGGAGAAGCGCGGCGTCGAACTCTTCTCGGCCCCGGCCGGGAAGGAGGGGTATGTGCTGACGCTCCGCATTCCGTGGAAGGCGGTCACGGAGGAAGGCAGGGCGCCGGAGACGTTCGGGTTCGATCTCGGACTCAACGGGCCGTATCCGGACAGGGCCGGGCGCAAGACGCAGCTCATGCTCTACGGTACGCCGCTGAACTTCCGCAGCGCCGCCGATTTCGGGCGGGCGCGGACGCGCTGAATGACTGAAAGACATAGAAGAAAAGGATCGATATGTTTCGTTTTAACGACGGGCGGGACTGGTTCCTCAACCGCCGCCTCGGGCTGTTCATCCACTGGGGGCTGTACGCCGTCAACGGGGTTCAGGAGCAGGAGCAGCAGCGCTTCAACGTTCCGGCCGGGGAGTATGTGAAGCTCATCGACCGGTTCGACCCGAAGCACTTCAGCCCCGACGCCTGGCTCGATCTCGCGCAGGAGAACGGCTTCGAATACATGGTGTTCACTGCGAAACACCACGACGGTTTCTGCCTCTGGCCGAGCCGCGAGACGGAGTTCCACATCGGCAACTCGCCGTTCGGGCGGGACGCGGTCGGGGAGCTGGCCGAAGCGTGCCGCAGACGCGGGATGCCGCTCGAATTCTACTACTCGGTCGTAGACTGGCACCAGGAAAATTATCCGAACATCGGCCGCCACCACGAAATCGTGACCGATCCGTCGCGCCACGACTGGCGGAAGTACCTCGAATACCTGAAGCGGCAGATCACCGAGCTGTGCACTGACTACGGGACCGTCCACGGCATCTGGTGGGACATGAACGTGCCGGGGGTCAAGGCGCCGGAGGTGCATGAGCTGATCCGGCGGCTTCAGCCCTCCGCCGTCATCAACAACCGCGGCTTCGTGCCGGGCGACTATTCGACGCCGGAGCGCGACATCGACCCCGAATCGGCGAACACCGACAGCGGCGCGCTGCGTCCCGTCGAAGCGTGCCAGTCGGTCGGCGTGAACAGCTGGGGCTTCCGGCGCGACGAGGATTACTACTCGCTGCGCTACTTCCTCGACCGCATCGACCGGACGCTCGCGGCGGGGGGGAACTACCTGCTGAACGTCGGGCCGGATGCGGACGGGGTCATCCCGCCGCAGGCCGTGGAGCTCCTGCGCGGCGTCGGCAACTGGTTCCGCCGGGTGCGCGAGGCGTTCGACGCGGAGCCGGCACCGGGCCTCTTCGAAGACGGCCGCCTCATCGCGACCCGGCGCGGCGGCACGGTCTACCTCCACTGCCCCGAACTGCCGGAGAGTTCGACGCTGCGGCTCCGCCCGTTCGACCGCGCGCCCCGGCGCGTCACGCTGCTGAACACCGGCGAAGCGGTCGACTGGACGCTCGAACCGGTCGTCTATGAACGCGGCCAGGGCGGCAGCCTCCGGCTCCGCAACATCCCGGTCAACCGGCTCTGTGCAACCGTACCCGTATTCAAACTGGAGTTCGATCAATGAAAAAACTGTTCCTGACCCTCGCCGCGGCGGCTCTCGCGTTCTGCGCATCGGCCGTCGATCCCGACACGTTCCCGACCCGCGAATCCGTACCGTTCACGGTGCGCGGCGGCCTGCCGAATTTCGCGGCGAAGGCAAAGGCCGGCAAGCCGGTCACGGCCGTCTATTTCGGCGGAAGCATCACCGAACAGAACGGCTGGCGCCCGCAGTCGGCCGACCTCCTGCGCAAACTCCTGCCGGGGACGCAGGTCAGGGCGGTCAACGCGGCGATCGGCGGAACCGGCTCGGACCTCGGCGCGTTCCGCCTCAGCTACGACGCGCTGCGCCATAAGCCCGACCTCGTCTTCGTCGAATTCGCGGTCAACGACGCGGGGGCGAAGCCGGAGCGCATACGCAACGCGATGGAGGGGATCGTCCGCCAGATCCGCAGGGCGGATCCCGAATGCGACATCTGCTTCGTCTACACGGTCACGAAGGCGAACCTCAAATACTATCAGGAGGGCAAGCTCCCGCCGCCGGCCGCGATCATGGAAGAGATCGCGGAGCATTACAACATCCCGACCGTCAACATCTCCCATGAAGTCGCAAAGCTCGAAAAAGAGGGAAAACTCATCATGGCGGGAGAGCCGGGCGGCATGACCCGCGTCTCGGGCGACGAGCTGAATCAGGCGTCGAACCTGCCGAAAAACGCGGACGGGAAGATCGTCTTTTCGAAGGACGGCGTCCATCCGTTCCCGGACACGGGCCACAAGCTCTACACCGCCATGCTCGCCAAAGCGCTGCCGGAGCTGCTGAAGGCCGGCAGGCCGGGCGCGGCGGAGCTCCCCGCCCCGATGCTCGCGGGCAACTGGGAGAACACCGCGTCGGTCGCGCTCGACGCCCCCGGAATCAAGCTCTCCGGCCCGGCGAAGCTGCTGCCGAAGGAGGATCCGGTCGCAAAGCAGTTCTCCGGCCGCATGCCGAAGCTCTGGAAGCTCGATCCGGGTTCGACGATCGAATTCAAGTTCAAGGGAACCAAGGCGATGCTGTACGACCTGTACGGGCCGGACACCGCCAGCTACGGGATCGAAGTCGACGGCAAAGCGCGCGAAGTGCGCCGGTTCGACGGCTACTGCACCTACCGCCGCCTCACGCTCTGCGGAATCGCGGACAAGCTGCCGGACACGGTCCACACGGTGAAGATCACGGTGCTGCCGAAGAAGTTCGACAAGCGCGCGGTGCTCTTCGAGCGCAACCGCGGGGATTTCGACAGGAACCCGGCAAAGTACGAGCCGCTGAACGGCTACGCGGGGCAGCTCTTCCTCGTCGGCGAACTTGTGAAGTAACGGACGGCCTGCCGTCCGAGGGTTCAGGGCCGCCCGGCCCTGGCGGATTCCGAAGGCGCGGAGCCTCCGGCCGTCGGAGACATCCGGGCGCGAAGCAACTACACATCCCGGCGGCGCGCGAAGCGCTTGTGGTAGGCCAGCGGCGAATACCCGGTGAATTCCCGGAAGAGCTTTCCGAACCGGCTCTGGTCGCGGAAGCCGCACTTCTCCATGACCTCGCCGATGGAGACGCCGGACTCCTCCAGCAGCAGCCGCGCCGCCTTCAGCCGGAAGCGCGTGACGCAGGCCGTCACCGGGATCCCCGCCTCTTTCCGGAAGAGGTGCAGAAAGCGCGACTCGCTCAGGCACGCCTTCGCCGCGAGCTCCTTCACGCGGATGGCCGAGGCATAATTCCGCGCGATATGCCCGACCGCGCCCGCGATCCGCGCATCGCGGATTCCGGCGGGTCCCTCCTCCCGGCGGAGCGCGTCGCGGCGGGCGCGCAGGATGGGCGCGAGCTCCCCGAGCACGCGCCGCACCGCCTCGAGCTCCGTTTCGCCGGCCTCGGGCAGCGCGGAGAATTCCCGTTCCGCGCAGGGGTACGCCGGAACGGCGCCCGGCGCGCGGAAGGGCCCGGCGAGAAACACCTCCGTGCAGCGGCCGCCGTCGAACAGCGGCACGGCCAGCTCCGAAACCCCGGCGTGGCAGCGGTGCACGAACGGGGCGCGCGCCTCCTCCGCCCGGCGCGGCAGGAGCGTGTCGTCGTTCACGGAGCAGAACCGCTCCCGGCCGGGTTCCGCCTTGACCGCGCGGCAGAACGGACAGCCGTGATAAGTGTGCGCCGCCGAAACGCCGCAGGGGGTCTTTCCCGTCCCGACCGCTTTCCAGATGATCCGATGGCCGCACAGGCTTTCGAGCCCCTCGAGAAGCCGCTCAATCTGTTCCATGCCGTCCCCTTTTTATGTCTATTTTATTATAAATAGCAGAATCCGCATAAATTTCAACTGTTTTTGCTGAGATTTTCCGCACCGCCGCGCTATATTCAATGGAAAAGGAGGCAAAGGACATGAGAGAGATCACAATTCCGGCGGAAAAGCTGCAGGTCGCCGAAGAGGCCGACGTCTGCGTCATCGGCGGCAGCTGCACGGGGGTGTTCGCGGCGGTCCGGGCCGCGCGGCTCGGCGCGAAGGTCGTCATCATCGAAAAGCACAACCGGTTCGGCGGCACGGCGACCGGCGGGCTCGTCTGCATGTGGCACTCGGTGTTCGACATCACGGGGGAGAAGCAGATCATCGGCGGGCTCACATACGAGATGATGGAACGGCTCGAAAAACGCGGCGCGATCGGGGAGTTCCGGAAGGGCGGCCCGCATGTCCCGCGCATCCCGTTCAACAGCGCGGAGCTGACATTGGAACTCGACGCGCTGGTCGCGGAGGAGAAAGGCATCCGCACCTTCTTCCACACGCACTTCTCGCGCCCGGTCATGGATGAAAACGGCGCGGTCACGGCCGTCATCGCCGAGAACAAATCCGGGCGGTTCGCCGTCGCCGCGAAGTTCTTCATCGACGCCTCGGGCGACGGGCTCCTCTGCCGGAGCGCGGGGTTCCCGATGCGCCGCGCGGAGAATCCGCAGCCGCCCACCGCCTGCGCCCACATCGAAAATTACCGGCGGATCAAAGGGCTGAACCTCAAGGAGCTGATCGAAGCGAACCGCTCCCGGTATCCGGACCTGCCCTGCGGCTACTCCTGGGGGACCGGCATCCCGGGCAGCGACGGCGTCTACATGCTGGCGGCGACGCGGATCCCCGGCTGCGACTGCATGGAGGCCGACGCGATCACGGAGGCCGAATTCGAATCGCGCCGCCAGCTCCGCGCCCTGGTCGACCTGCTCCGCGAAACCGCCCCCGAGGCGCATATTTCGCTGCAGGCGCTCCCCTCGGAGATCGGCATCCGCGAGAGCCGGCACATCGTCTCCGCTTCTCCGCTCCGGGGGCGCGAAATGCTCGCCGGGACCCGCTACGCGGACACCGTCGGCGCGGGGACCTACCCGGTGGACATCCACGGCGACGCGGACGACTCGATCACCTTCATGCACCTGACCGGGAGCAAACAGTACTTCCGCGCCCGGACGCTGGTGAAGGAGGAGCGCTGGCTGCCGGAGGGCGAGTTCCTGCCGTTCTACCGGATCCCGCTCTCCAGCCTCATCCCGCGGGGCGCGGTGAACCTGATCTCGGCGGGACGCATGCTCGACGCCGACGCGGATGCATTCGGAGCCGTGCGCGTCATGGTCAACCTGAACCAGTGCGGCGAAGCCGCCGGAGTCGCGGCCTGCTGCGCGCTGGACGGCGGGAAACGCGCAGCGGAGATCGACGGCGCCGAGGTGCGCAGACGGCTGAACCGGGGCGGCTCGCTGATTCCGGAAAGCTGACGCGGCCCCCTCCCCTCCCAAAAAAAGACCGGCCCCGGGAGCATTCTCCCCGGGCCGGTCCGTTTTTCCGCGCCGGATTACTTCGCCGGGCAGACGGTCTTCGCCGCGCAGGGCGTGCATTCCGCCTGCGCGCAGGCCTTCGCATCGGTCTTGCACTTGCTCTTGTCCGGGCAGACGCACTTCTCGCCGCAGGCCGCCGGAGCGGGGCAGGAAGAGGTCGCGCAATCCCTGCCGGAGCCGCAGCAGCCTGCGGCAATGAACATCACGGCACCCGCAAACGCGGCGGTCATCAGAATCTTTTTCATTTACGATCTTCTCCTTCTCTGTCTGTTTTTTCCGGGACTCCCGCCCGGCTTTTCTTACGATAGCGCCATTTCCCGGAAAAGTCAAGCCCCTCCCGTTCAGCAGCAGCAGCCGGCGAGGAACAGCCCCGCCGCGCACGCGCAGATTCCGGCAAGCAGAACCCTGTACATGATTTCATCTCCTTCCGGTTATAAACATGCGGCCGCAGCTCCGCGACCGACACGATACTGTAACACGATTCCGGGAAAAAGTCAAACCGGCACTTGAAAAAGCAGACAAATCCGGTAAATTAATAGATCAGCAGAAATAACAGTCAATATCAGAATGAAGATACCGGAAACATCATGAAAGCATCAGAGATCCGCCGCAGATACATCGAGTTCTTCAAGAGCCGCAACCACGTGGAAATCAAAAGCGCCCCGCTGATTCCCGAAAACGACCCGACCTGCCTTTTCACCACGGCGGGCATGCATCCGCTCGTGCCGTACCTGCTCGGGGCGAAGCATCCGGCCGGAACCCGGCTGACCGACTACCAGAAGTGCATCCGCACCGGCGACATCGACGAAGTCGGCGACGCCGTGCACCTGACCTTCTTCGAAATGCTCGGCAACTGGTCGCTCGGCGATTACTTCAAGAAAGAGATGATCGGCTTCAGCTTTGAGTTCCTGACCGGCCGGGAGAACCTGAACATCCCGGCCGACATGCTCGCCGTGACCGTCTTCGCGGGCGATGAGGACTGCCCGTTCGACGGGGAGGCGTTCGACGAATGGCGCTCGCACGGCATTCCGGAGGCGCGCATCGCAAAGCTCGGCAAGAAAGACAACTGGTGGGGACCGGCCGGGACCACGGGCCCGTGCGGCCCCGACACCGAGATGTTCTACTGGACCGGCCCGCTGCCCGCGCCGGAAGCGTTCGACCCCTCCGACAAACGGTGGGTCGAGATCTGGAACGACGTCTTCATGCAGTACAACAAAACCGCGGACGGCAGATTCGAGCCGCTCGCGCAGAAGAACGTCGACACCGGCATGGGGCTCGAGCGCGTGACCGCGATCCTGCAGGGCAAGGCGAGCTGCTACGAAACCGAAATTTTCGCGCCGCTCTTCGCAAAGCTCGACGGGATCCGCGGGATCACCGCGCCGCCTGAGGTGCGCACGAGCTCGGAACGGATCATCGCGGACCACCTGCGCGCCGCGACCTTCATCCTCGGCGACGGGATCACGCCCGGAAAAGTCGACCAGCCGTATGTGCTGCGCCGGCTGATCCGCCGCGCGATCCGCGAGGGGCGCAAGCTCGGGATCAACGACGCTTTCATCTCGAAGATCGCGGACGAGGTCATCGCGGAATTCGGAGACGTCTACCCGGAACTCAGAGAGAAGGCCGCCGTCATCCGCGAAGAGCTCGACCGCGAGGAGAAGCAGTTCGCCGTGACCCTCGAAAAGGGCACGCACGAGTTCCAGAAGCTCATCGACCGCGTCCCGGCGCACATTGAAAAGAAGGTCATCTCCGGCAAGAACGCGTTCAATCTCTATGAGACCTACGGCTTCCCGATCGAGCTGACCGAAGAGATGGCCCGCGAAAAGGGGTTCCAGGTCGACCGCGCCGGCTACGACGCCGCGTTCGCGAAGCACCAGGAGATGAGCCGCGCCGGAGCCGAGCAGAAGTTCAAGGGGGGGCTCGCGGACAGCTCCGAGGCGACCGCCGCGCTGCACAGCGCGACCCACCTGCTGCAGGCGGCGCTGCGCAGGGTGCTCGGCACGCACGTCGAGCAGCGCGGTTCGAACATCACGGCCGACCGGCTCCGCTTCGACTTTTCGCACGAGGACAAGATGACCCCGGAGCAGCTGAAGGAGGTCGAGGAGCTCGTGAACGACGCGATCCGGCGCGACCTGCCGATCGTCTGCGAGGAGATGGACGTCGAAAGCGCGAAAAACTCCGGCGCCATGGGCCTCTTCGAAAACAAGTACGACGCGAAGGTCAAGGTCTACACCATGGGCGACGTGAGCAAGGAGATCTGCGGCGGCCCGCACGCGAACCGCACCGGGGAACTCGGCGTCTTCAGGATCAGGAAAGAGGAGAGCTCCAGCCGCGGCGTGCGCCGCATCAAGGCGGTTCTCGAACGATAACCAATCAGGAAGGGGCACGGCAATGAAAGAATCCGATCTGCTGATTTCACACCGCGACGGCGTTTATTTCGTCAAGGTTTCGGGGCGCGCGAATTTCGAATACGCGGTTCCGCTGCGCGAACTGGCCAAGACGCTTGACGAGTTCCGCTGCGTCCGCATGGATATGACCGAATGCCTCGCAATGGACAGCACCTTCATGGGCGTCCTGTCGATGATCGGGCTCAAGGCGAAGCGTTCGGGGGCGCAGGTTGAACTCGTGAACGCCTCCGAATTCCTGACCAAGCTGCTGCGCGACCTCGGGGTCGTGAAGCTCTTCAGCTTTGTGGCCGGCAGCGGCGACGACGCCGCCGATTACGGCTCCGCCGCGCGGAAAGCCGACCTGCTGACCACGGCGGAGACCGTCACGGAAGCGCACGAGACGCTCGTCGAAGCGGACAGGGCGAACGCCGGGAAGTTCGACCAGGTCATCGCATTCTCGAAGCAGGATGTCGAGCGCCTGAAGAAAGAGCGGGAGAAGGCGCGGGAATAATGGGACAGGACTCCCTCCGCGCGGCCATCCGGAAGCGGACGGCCGCGCTTTTTCTCGGCGCGGCCGGTTCAATCGCGGTAAGCGCAATCGTCTCCGCGCTGATTTTCGCCTGCATCCTCCTTCTCCGGAGCCGCTGGTCCGGATTAGCGATGAGCCGGGCGAATCTTGAACTGCGGTTCTGGATTGCCTGTGTGCTCCCGGCGTCTGCTTTCCTCATCTACGGAATCTGCAATTTCAGGAAGTTTTTCGGGAAAGACGAAGAGGGCGACGGGCTGTTCTACCGGGAGGACGAATGCAGTGCTTCGGATCCCTCCCGCCTTCCGGCCGGGCGGATCCTTCTGTTCGCGCCGTATATGTTCTTTATCGGGCTCCGGCTCCTTCACCATGGGGCCATCCTGCTCTTCACGCCGGTCGCGGAGCCGGAGACGCTGCTGCGGGCGCTCGGGGCGTGCGGCAGGACCACGCTCGACAACCTCGCGGAGTGCAGCGGCCTGTCCCGGAAACGGGCCGCCACGCTGCTGGCCGTGCTCGATGCGACCATCCACACCCGCAACCGCGAGGTCGCCCTGACCTCCGAGTGGAAGCAACTGCTCTGAAATTCCCGCGCTTGCCCGGAAACCGTGCGACTCATAACGCATCCCGGTGATCTCCGGATACATCGGGAGCGCCGGCTTCGAAATCCGGAGGGGCCGGCGGGAAGCTCCATGCCGGCCCGGAGGCCGCTGAAGGCAATTCGACTCCGGGCCCGGTCCGTCACAGGCGGCCGGGCCCGTTTCCATCCGATCGCTCCGGCCGCAAACGGAACTCATAGTCGATGAGTTCCCCGGCGAAGCCGCCGTCCTCCCGCCGCCGGAATTCGCGGAAGCCCGCGCTCTCATACATCCGCTGCGCGGGACCCAGCAGGCCGCTGGTGGTCACGATGATCCGCGCGGGCTTTTCCCGCAATATCCGGGCGACGGCCTCCCGGAGCTGCGCCGCGCCGCAGCCGCGCCCCTTGAATTCCGCGGCGATGCAGTTGTGGCCGATTGCCGCATATTCCGGCAGGCGGCGCGGATCCCACGAGGCGAACCCGGCGGCGCGGCCGCCGAGCACGGAGATGAAGCCGCACCGGTCCGCGATCCGCGGGTTGTCGAAGAAAAAGCCGTCGAACTCCCGCCAGTCGTCGCCCCAATGCCGCGCGCACCGGCAATCGAAGGAGTAGGCGTCGGCCAGCAGCGCATAGAGGGTCCCGCGCGGAAATTCACTTATTCTCCTGAATTCGAGGTTCCTTTCAAAATACAGCGGCTTTTTCACTTCGCGCAAGCCACCTTTTTCTCCAGCCATGCAAGGCGTTCAGTTCCGTTCCGGTTGTCCGGCATCAAGCGGCAGTACTCCCGGCAACAAGCGACAGCCTTATCCAGTTCCCCCATTGCTTCGAGCAATAACGATTTATTCCAATATGCCGCCGCATTTTTCGGATCAAGTTCCATTACCTTGTCATAATCAGCCAAAGCTTCCTCCTGATTACCCAAGTCTGTCTTTGCATTGCCGCGATTATTATAGGCCGTCGCATATTTCGGATCAAGTTCTATTGCCTTGTCATAATCAGCCAAAGCTTCCTCCTGATCACCCAAATCTCTTTTGGTATTACCGCGATTATAATAGGCAATCGCATTTTTCGGATCAAGTTCTATTGCCTTGTCATAATCAGCCAAAGCTTCCTCCTGATTACCCAAGTCTGCCTTTGCACTGCCGCGATTATTATAGGCCGCCGCATTTTTCGGATCAAGTTCTATTGCCTTGTCATAATCAGCCAAAGCTTCCTCCTGATTACCCAAGGCTGTCTTTGCACTGCCGCGATTATTATAGGCCGCCGCATATTTCGGATCAAGCTCTATTGCCTTGTCATAATCAGCCAAAGCTTCCTCCTGATTACCCAAGGCTGTCT
>JABLYX010000069.1:0-2045 GCA_018265615.1 Lentisphaeria bacterium | reverse complement strand
TGCACTGCCGCGATTATTATAGGCCGCCGCATATTTCGGATCAAGCTCTATTGCCCTGTCATAATAAGTTAATGCATCTTTATTTTTTTTTAATTCTCCAGAACAATAGCCTTTCCGGAACCATCCAGCGCTGTTTTCAGGATCGATATTCGTCGCTTTCCCGAGTGCGCGCAATGCCATCGGAAAGTTCTGCTGCCGCACGTACTTTTGAGACAATTGGAGGTAATATCCGATATCCCGCGCATAGCGTGGCGCATCCACCCGATTGGACCGGGCGAATCCGGGCAGATCCGGATAGACCTGCGCTTCCGTCAAGGCGAATTTTTCCGCCAGTTCCTTCAGCAGCCTCTGTTTGGCGCCTTTCGCGATGATGATCTCCCGGCAGGGAATCCGTCCCTCATCCGGAGCGATGACGAAAACCGAAGCCTGCGACTGGATCCGGGAAACAAAACGCTCCGGGGTCCACACGCGGATTTTATTCTCCCTGAAGAGCTCATCGACGCTCTTGCAGTCCGCGTCACCGACTTCGAGCTCTTCAATATTCTCATCGAACAGATCAACGACAAAAATCCTGCCGTCGGCTCCCGGCTCCCCGCTGCAGACCATCCAGAGCGCAATCAGGATATTGCGGGAGAAGTCGATCAGATTCGTCGCTGCGCCGTGATGCTGCAGCTCCGCGAGAATTTTGAGTTCCCGGCAGGCCTCCGACAAGCTGCCGTGAAACTCCAGCCCGAGGGAGCGGGCGTTGGAAATCAGCTCCTGCACGTAGTCCAGCACGTCGTCAGACGAGGGGTAGTCATCTTTGTTCCATTTGCTTTTTCCCTGAACCCGGCGCACCGCGCCCGACTTCAGCTTCCACTTCGCGTCAGCTTGTCCGCGAAAGATGAAATCCCCGGTTCTGTACGTGCCAAGACGTTCCAGAAGTTCGCTGATCGTTGAAATTTTTTCCTTTTCCGAATTCGCCGCCGGTTCCATAAAGCCCTCCCCTGCCTGTAAGCCGGGGATTTCTCCCCGGCATTATGCTGTTCATTCACACTTTCAATGTAACCAATCTATTCATATTTTCAATATCCTGAATCAGAAGAATCCGGATTTTTTCAGGAGCGCGCCGGTTCCACCCGGTCTTTTCCAACTTGACTTTATCGAACTTTTTTCATTACGGTTCGCAATATGGCGGATTTTTCTCTTTGTGCAAATCTCCTTTTGAGAATTCATCATCAAAATTTGCAATCGGTCACACCTTGAAATATAATGTATTTACATATATTGAATATTGAATTATAAACCCATACAGAATACCCAATGATTGATTTTGAGTGGGACTCGAAAAAGGCTGAGATCAACCGCAAAAGCATGGAGTCACTTTTGAAGAAGCGCAATCCGTGTTTTACGATGAAGATGCATTGTGCATCCCGGATCCGGATCACTCGGAAAAAAGAGCAGCGCTTTATCCTGCTCGAGTTCAGTATGGAGATGAAAAATGAGAGAAGAATATGATTTTTCCAAAGCGGTGAAGAATCCTTATGTCAAAGAACTGAAGAAAGCCGTCACAATCCGTTTATCGCCGGAGGTTGTGGAATACTTCAAAGCTCTATCGCAGGAAGTGGAGCAGCCCTATCAGGCGCTGATAAATTCTTATCTATTGGATTGCGTCAAACGAAGAATTAAACCACATCCGGCCTGGAGGATAGCAGAGAAGCGCAGCCAGAAAGAATCCGAACCGGCAAATTGAACCGACGTGACAAACCGAATCCGAATTCGGTCTTTTTTTATTTCCACACAGTGTCCCGCCCGCCCCCCCTTCCCCGCAAGCGGACTGCCGGAGAGCGGGGGAACCCGAAGGGTTGCCAATGCCCTCACCGGGCCCCCGGAAAGTACCCGAAGCTTTTGCACAGCAAAAGTTCCGAGCCCCGTGGGCGAAGGAAGGCAACTTTTCGCGATTCGCTACATCCATACTCGCAGGCGGGAGTACGGCGCAGCCGCACGGACCGCCGGATAGCAGGGCCCCCGGAAAGTACCCGAAGCTTTTGCAAGGCAAAAGTTCC
>JABLYX010000068.1 GCA_018265615.1 Lentisphaeria bacterium | reverse complement strand
CGTATCCCGCTCGCGCCGCAAGAATGCGCAGCCGGATGACCTCGAGCAGGTTCTTCACCGGCTCGGGCAGCGGCCCGAAGCGGTCGCGCAGCTCTTCCCCGTAGGCGGCAAGCTGCGCTTCGTCGTCAAGCCCGGAGAGCTTCCGGTACGCATCGAGGCGCAGCCGGTCGCCGCCGATGTAATCCGGTGGAAACGCCGCCGCAAGCTGTCCCTCCGGCGCGGTCAGCGTAAAACTCACGAAGTCGATCCCGAGCTCGACCTCCGGCAGCAGATCGTGGCGCTCGCCGCGCAAACCCGCGACCTCGTGCTTCAGCAGCTGGCAGTAGAGGTCGAAGCCGATCGTGTTCAGGTGTCCGGACTGCTCGCTCCCGAGCAGGTTGCCGGAGCCGCGGATTTCGAGGTCGCGCAAAGCGAGCTGAAACCCCGCGCCGAGGTTCGAACAGCGCCGGATCGCCGCGAGCCGCTTCCGGGCATCCGTGCTGACCAGCTGGCTCTTCGGCAGCAGCATGTAGGCGTACGCCTGGTGCTTCCAGCGGCCGACACGGCCCCGCAGCTGGTAGAGTTCGGCGAGCCCGAACCGGTCGGCACGCTCGATCAGGATCGTATTCGCATTCGGCACGTCGAGTCCCGACTCGATGATCGTGCTGCATACAAGGCAGTCCACCTCTCCCTGCAGAAAACGGGTCATGACCTCTTCGAGCTCGCTCTCGTGCATCTGGCCGTGGGCGACCGCAAAACGCGCTTCGGGAATCAGTGCTTTCAGGAGCTTCGCCTTTTCAACAATGGTCCGGACCCGGTTGTGCAGAAAATACACCTGCCCGCCGCGCGCAAGCTCGGCCTTGATCGCCTGGACAATGAGGCTCTCCTCCTCCGGCGCGATGACCGTCTTGACCGGCAGCCGCAGCTTCGGGGCGGTCATCAGCGTGGAGAGGTCGCGCGCGCCGGCCATCGCGAGATAGAGCGTGCGCGGAATCGGCGTGGCGGACATCGTCAGCACATCGACCTCGGCCCGGAACCGGCGCAGCCGGTCCTTGTGTTTCACGCCGAACCGCTGCTCTTCATCGATCACGACCAACCCGAGGTTCTTGAAGCGCAGCTCCGGGTTGCAGAGGCGGTGGGTTCCGATCAGGATGTCGATGCCGCCCGACTTCAGCCGCCGCAGAATATCGCTCTGCTCGGCGCCGGTCCGGAACCGGCTCAGCATCTCGATGGTGAACGGGTACTCCGCGAAGCGCTCCCGGAAGCTGTTGAAATGCTGCTGCGCGAGCACAGTCGTCGGTGCGAGAATCGCCGCCTGATAGCCGGCTTCAACCGCCTTGAAGACGGCCCGCATCGCGATTTCGGTTTTGCCGTACCCGACGTCGCCGCAGAGCAGCCGGTCCATCGGGCGCGGGGACTCCATATCGGAGTAGATCTCATCGGTCGAACGGCGTTGGTCCGGCGTGTCGCTGAACGGAAACGCCTTCACGAACGCGCGGCACTCCCCGTTATCCCTCGGAAACACGATGCCGGGAGCCGACTGGCGCATCGCCTGCAGGCGGAGCATATCGGCCGCGTAGGAGCGGACGCCATGCCGGGCGGACTCCTTGTCCCTGCTCCACTTCGACCCGCCGAGCGCATGCAGATTGATCTTGCCGGGGCTGCCGAGATAGCGGCTGACCTTGTGCGCCTGCAGCAGCGGCACATAGAGCAATTGCCCGTCCCTGTATTCGAGGACCAGCACTTCGCGTGTGATTCCGCGCGTGGTCAGCGTTTTGAAACCGCGGAAAATGCCGATGCCGTGGTCAAGGTGCACGGCGTAGTCGCCGTAATCGAGATCGGCCAGCGAAAATTCCGGGACCCGGATCTGCGCCGGTTCCGCCTCCGCGACGGCCTGCTCCTCGAGCGCCTCCTCCAATTCGAGTTCATGCGGATCGTATTTGTAGCCGCAGGTGACGAGTTCGCGTTCCGTGATGACCAGCAGCTTTTCAGCCGGGAGCGTAAAACCGTGCCCGAGCCGCGCCACATCGAATGTGAGCTTCGGATCCTCGAGACCCATCCGGCGGCAGTAGGCCCTGAGGGCCGGGAGATTCTCGCGGTGCGGCGCAACGAGTACGACATCGAACCCCTCCGCAAGCAGACGGCGCAGGTGCTCCTCAAGCAATTTGCGGGCCATTTCATAAGCGCCGCTCCGCGCCTCCGGCGCGAAAAGCGCGCCGCCCTCCGTTTCGGGAACGGGCAGCGGCGGCTCCAACTCGGCCGGAGGCACATCGGGATGGGAGGCTTCGTCAACCGCATCGTAAAACGCATACGCCTCGCCGCGCGCCCCGCACCGGCGTTCGATTTCGCCGAGCCGGACGGCGGCCTCTTCACCGGAATATTTTTCGAGCCGTTCACGCCCTGCTTCGGGATGAACGGAGACAAGACGGTAATCGGTCCCTTCGATATAATCGAAAAAATCCGCCTCGGCCGTGCCGCCCGCCGTGATTCCGGCGCGTCCGATCACGCGGTATTCGTCCAGCGGCCCGGTCGAGCGCTGGGTGTCGGGGGCATAGCTGCGCAGCGAATCGATCTCGTCGCCGAAGAATTCGACCCGGCACGGAAAATCGTGGGCGGGGCTGAACAGATCTACGATGCCGCCGCGCCGCGCGAACTCCCCGGAAACCGCCGCCTCGTATTCATCATCGTAATCAAGCTTCACCAGCTTCCCGAGGAGTTCGGCCGGAGGCAGTTCCATGCCGGGGCGCAACACCAGCGTCGAATCGAGCGTCTCCGCCGGTTTCGGCGCCGGGGCGGTCAATGCATGGACGCTCCCGATATAGAGGTCGAACCGCTCCGACAACGCGGCATTCAAAGCACGCGCCCGCCGCGCCTCCCCGCCGGGAAACAGCAGTTTGCCGCGGCCGCATTCGGGGATGGAGAGAACCCGCACGCGGATTCCCGCCAGCGCGGCGAGCGACTCGCATTCCGCCGCGGCGCGTTCCGCCTGGTTCAGCTCGGGAAAAGCCGCGACAAGCGGTCTGCTCCCCGCAGCCACGGCCCGCAGAAGAAAGAACGCCGCGCAGCCGGAATCCACGCCGGAACGGCTGAGGCTGCCGGAGACCGGTTCAGCGAGATATTTTTTCAGAGTTTTTTGCCAGTTTCTCATTTCAATTGCTTGACTTTCCGTGGGAAAGCCTTATGTTGGTAAATTTGTGGAAACGCTTATTTGAGCGTTTTATAAATCCACGGGGCTTTCCGGCGGTAATATTACATGTGTTCGTCTTATTATAGGTCGGAAAGTTAATTTTTACAGTCATATAAGTACTGTTTTTATAAAAAATTTCAATTTTTTTTCATGTTTCCGCAGTGCAGGATGTATTCGTGGAATGGTTTTGCCTGCGTGGAAAAATCGAGGATTGTTATGCCTGTGAAGAAAGCTGTGTCGAACTCCGGGAAGGGTACGGCGGAGAACATCGCCGCCGGTCTTGAAGACGAAATGAGCAACGGAAAATCCGGCCGCCTCGCGGTTCCGGACGACTTGCCGGAGGAGGTTGAGGAACTCTCGGCGGATCCGCGCCCGAAAGGGAAACTGCTGATCCGGAAAGTGGAAGCCCCCCCGACCAAATTTCTTCCGAAAGGCGCACCGGCAAAACCGCTTTCTCCCGAGCCTCCCGTTGAAGAGGCCGACACCGACGCCGCGGCCGGCAAAGCCAAAGCCCGCAGAACCGCAGTCGAATCAGCGACCGCCCGCCCGCGCACCAAGCAGGAGAAGGAGTCGGCCCGCAAAATCGCGCTCGACTCGAAAATCGTCGCCGGGACCAAGAACGACACGATGAAGGTATACATGGGCGAAATCGCGCGGATTCCGCTTGTGAACAAAAAAGAAGAGGCCGAGCTGGCCGATGCGATTCACGGCTGCGACGAAGACCGCCACGAAGACGCGCGGTCGACACTCATCAAGGCGAACCTCCGGCTCGTGGTGAAGATCGCCCACGACTTCAAGGGGCTCGGCCTTCCGTTGCTCGACCTCATCAGCGAGGGCAATATCGGCCTGATGCGCGCGGTCGAGAAGTTCGACCCGGCCAAGGGCGCGAAATTCTCCAGCTACGCCGCCTGGTGGATCAAGCAGTCGATGCGCCGGGCGCTCGCGAACCAGAGCCGCACGATCCGCATTCCGGTGCAATCCGCCGGCAAGATCAACAAGATCAAGTCGGTCCGCATGAAGCTGACCGAAGAGCTCGGGCGCGAGCCGACCGACGCGGAGATCGCGGAGCATCTCGACTTCAGCGAACGGACCGTGGCGGGGCTGCGCCTCGCGGATCTGCGCACCTTTTCGCTGCACGACCCGATCCAGCAGGGGGAAGAGGGCGAGTTCCAGGACATCATCCCGGACCGCCATGCGATGACGCCGGATCAGATTCTCGGCGACGTCGAATCGGTTTTCCGCCTGATGGACCTGTTGGAAAAACTCGAAGAGCGGGAGCGGCGCATCCTTGAAATGCGCTTCGGCCTGCGCGGCAACCGCCCGCTGACGCTCGAAGAGGTGAGCCAGGAGATCGGCCGCACCCGCGAGCGCGTGCGGCAGATCCAGAACCAGGCGCTGTCGAAACTCAAACAGCTGCTGGTCGACGAAGCCGGCTTCGCAGCGGACTGAACAAAGCCCCCTTTGTTCTCCGGAAAAATGTCCCGCGGTATCGAAGACAATACCGTGGGACATTTCGTTTCCGGATTCCGACAACCGGTTACCGTACAGGATATCCCGCCTGTCAGGCGGAAGGCTTTACCGGCAACCGCGCCTCCCGGCCCGAAGCGGTCAGGTCCGTTCGATCATTCTGATCTTCCGCCACTTGCCGGTGCGGAAGCGCCAGAGGAAAACCATCGCGTCCACGAACCCGCAGAAGGCGACGAATCCCCATACTCCGTAGATCGACACGGGGTATACCTTGGTCAGGATATACATTCCCGGGACGAGGACGCCCCAGGCGGTCAGGCTGTTCAGCAGGAAAATCGCAAACGTGTCGCCCGCGCCGCGCAGCCCGCCCATAAAAATGAACTTGATGCTGTCGCACGCGTTGAACATCGCCGCGGCGGTCAGGACACCCGTGCAGATCTTCACGACTTCAGAGAAATCAATGCCGGAATTCTGCTGCGGCGCGAAAAACGTCGCGAGCGCTTCCGGAAAAAAGACATAGACGAGCACTCCCGCAAACGCGTAGATTGCGGAGATCCTCCACGCCCGGTAGACCGCCTTTTCAGCGATTCCCTGCCGTTTGCGGCCGATATACTGCCCGACCACGATCGCGGTCGAATCCGCGAGCCCCGTCAGCGGGACAAAGAAGATATTGTTGATCGAAAGCGCAATCACGCTCGCCGCCAGCGCCGTGGGCCCGAGGTCCCCGATCAGGAACGCCAGAAGCGTGAACGCGCCGACATCCACGAGCGTCTGGAATCCGGCCGGAGCGCCGTAACGGAAAAGCCGCAGCACGAAATCCGGATGGAACTCCCACCGCTTCCGGGTCGGGATCTTCCGCTGGTTCTGACTGTAAAAGTAGATGATGACGGTAATCGCGCTGACCGCCGCGCAAATGCTCGACGCGAGGCCGGCGCCGTAAATTCCGAGCGGCGGGATTCCGCAATGGCCGAAGATGAACATCCAGTTCAGCGGCACGTTCAGCAGACAGCCGCCGATGTTGATCACCGCGACCGGGAGCGTCCTGCCCTGTCCCGAAAAAAACGAGTAATACGGTGCGGCGATGCAGACGAACACCCCGCTCGGCAGCAGCGAAATGAAATAGTCTATCTCGCGCCCGACCAGCTGCGGATCGTGGTTGGTTCCGCCGAGGATCGCAAGCCCGACCACCGGAATCACAAAGGAAATGAACAATCCCGCCGCGATGGAGACCGTCTGCCCCGCCCATACCGCGCGCAGGAGATTCGGGCGGTCATGCGCACCGTGATACTGCGCCACCATCGCGGAGGTGAAGTTGCAGGTCACCATGAAAAAACAGAACAATGTGAAATAGAGAATACCGGCCGGCATCGCCGCCGCAACGTCAAGCGTCGAATGGTGCGCGAGAAACCAGCGGTCAACAAACTGCATGATACTGTTGCTCGCACTCATGATGATGAGCGGATAAGCGATCCGGCAGATCTCAAGATACCCGCCGCGACCGATGAAGTTACGGCGGTTGAATGATTTACGTATTCCGAACAGTTCCATGGCAATGATCCCCCGCAAAAAGTGCAAGGGGAATAACATAATTCCCGTTTTCGGAAAAGCAAGCAGAAAAATATTTTTTTCAATTGATTTACCATTGCGGAGCGGTTATATTCTGTATCTTATGGAATACTTTAAACTTGAACTCTACGTTCCGGCCGGATATGCCGGAAAATTGAAGGCCGCACTTTCGGAAGCGGGGGCGGGCAAACTCGGCAATTACGACTCCTGCATCTGGGAGTGCGCCGGAACCGGCCAGTTCCGGCCGCTACCGGGCAGCAGGCCGTTTCTCGGGGAAACCGGCAAAATCGAACAGGCGGCTGAAAGCAAACTCGAAACGGTCGTCGGCGCCGACTGCCTTGAAGCGGTGCTCGCCGCTCTCCGTGCGGCGCATCCCTATGAAACGCCGGCGTTTCAATTCTGGCCGGTCAAACTCGGATTGGAAGAAATATGAATATTTTCATCATGAACCTGTTTTCCCGGCCGATGTTTTTCTTTACCTGGCTGGTGATTGTCATCTTCTCCATCTGCTGCCATGAATTCATGCACGCCTGGGTTGCCCTGAAGCAGGGCGATACCACGGCGGCTGACGAAGGGCACCTGACGCTGAATCCGCTGAAGCAGATGGGGCCGTTCTCCCTCATCATGCTGGCGCTAGTCGGCATCGCCTGGGGCGCGGTTCCGGTCCGGCCGTGGCAGATGCGGCACCGCCACAGCGACGCGCTCGTGTCGTTCGCGGGACCCGCAACCAACTTCGTGCTGTTCCTGCTTTTCGGCGCCGCGTGCTTCTCTGTTGCCAAATACGATCTCGGCAGTGAATTCACCCGGGAGATGCTGTGGCTCGGCAGCCTGCTCAATATCGTGCTGTTCCTGCTGAATCTCCTGCCGGTTCCCGGCCTGGACGGCTGGGCGATCCTGCGCAGCTTTTTCCCGCGCATAGGCAGCCTGAACTCCGAGCTGATGAACGGAATCTTCTTCGTCCTGTTCTTCCTGATCTTCTTCTCTTTTGGAATTCTCTGGAATGTCGGCGCGGTTATGACGCAACTGCTGCTTCGCGGGCTCTATGGAATCTTCGGCTGACGGGGGAACAACGATGGAAAATCAGCAAATCTGGAGTGTGACGGACGTCAATCACGCCGTCCGCGAGATCGTCGAAGGCGCTCTGCTGCCGTTCTGGATGGCCGGGGAAGTCGGCTCGCTGACGCTGCACCGTTCCGGCCACGCCTATTTCACGATGAAGGACGCGAAGTCCCAGATCAAAGCCGTCTATTTCAACGGGGCCGCCGCCTGCTCCCGTCTCGGCGTCGCGAACGGCTCAATGATCGAGGCATTCGGGAACCTCTCGGTTTACGAGGTGCGCGGCGAATACCAGTTCGGCATCCGGCAGCTGCGGCTCGCCGGAGTCGGCGACCTCCAGAAACGGTTCGAAGAGCTCAAGCGCAAACTTGCGGCCGAAGGGCTGTTCGACCAGGAGCGCAAACGGCCGATCCCGAAGCTGCCCGGCAGGATCGGCGTCGTCACGAGCCCGACCGGAGCCGCGATCCGCGACTTTCTGCAGATCATCAACCGCCGCTTCCCGAACGTGAATGTCCGGGTCTATCCGTGCGCGGTGCAGGGCGCCGGCGCCGCAGAGCAGGTCGCGCGCGGCGTGGAGTTCTTCAACCGGACCGGCGGCGCGGATGTAATCGTCGTCACCCGCGGCGGCGGCAGCATGGAGGATCTCTGGCCCTTCAACGAGGAGCTCCTGGCCCGTGCCGTCGCCGCAAGCCGCATCCCGGTCGTAAGCGCGGTCGGCCATGAAATCGACTTTTCGATCTGCGACTTCGCCGCCGACCTGCGCGTTCCCACTCCCTCCGCGGCGGCGGAGCTCGTCATCGGCCGCCGCGAAGAGATGGTCCGGGAACTCGCCCGCAGCGAGAAGGATATGCGCCACGCGCTCGATTCCGCCCTGAACCAGGCGAAGGCGCGGCTTGACCGCGCGGCCGGGAGCTTCGTCTTCCGCGAACCCGCCCATCTCGTCCGGATGCGCCGCCAGCAGCTCGACGAGCTCGACACCCGGCTCGAAACGGCGGCGGAACGGTTTCACGTCCAGTTGCGCACCCGGTTGGAACGGCTGGAAAGCACACTTGTCGCACTTGACCCGCGCCGTCAGCTTGAACGCGGCTACGCGATTCTCTTCGACCCCGCCGCCGAAAAGCCGGTGACCGGCATTCACGGCATTCCGCCGGGCACCCGCCTCACCGCCCAGCTCTCCGACGGCAGTCTGCGCGTCGTCACCGAGTAGCGGCCCGGAAAGGGGCTACCGGCTCCGGCGGCGGAACTCCGCGGGGGAACAGCCGTGCTTTCTGCGGAACCGCTGATAGAAGTAGAGCGGGCTGCTGAAGCCGCAGGTGTCCGAAATCTCTTTGACCCGGAGCCGTGTCGTCTGCAACAGGTGCTCCGCTGTAACCATGCGCTTCTCCTGCAGCATCGCGGCGGGGGAGTCCGGGTAATACCGGTTCCAGAGCCGGTAGAAGGTGCGCAGACTCAACCCGGTCCCCTTCAGCAGTTCGGGAACCGTAACCGGCTCCTGGAAACGTCCGGCCAGCCGGGAGGCGATTTCACGGATGACCCTCTCCTCCCGGCTCTCGCTCTCCCGCCGCTCCTGGATGCGTACTTCGAGCAGCAGTTGAAGTACGAGGCAATCCAATGCGTCGGCCTCTCCGGGCGTGTGCAGGTCACACATGCGTTCGAACACCTCCGCAAGCAGGCGCTCAAACCGGACGGTCCGCTGAAATTCGATCCGGCTGCCCGGAAAAAACTCCCGCCAGAACGGAACCGTCTCCGGAGAGTAGACGAAGAACAGCTCATCCCGCCGCACGGTTTTCAACGTGGTGATGACGGTCCCCGGGTAAACCGGCGACACGCGGGGGGAGGCGGCGGTCTCCTCTTTCCGGACTCCGTTCACGATGGAGCTGCGTTCCCCGGGATCCTCGTCGATGGCGAAGCAGATGAACATCTCCTCGATCCGGCTCTCATGATGATAGAAGACATGGTCCGGCATCCACCCGATGAAACGGATCGCCGGCACTCCCCGCGTCAGGCGCGGAATCGCCGCCAGCTGATAGATGCCTTTTTTCATCAGATTATCCGTATTGGCATGAAAACGATATTATTTGGCAAGCATTGTTCTTGGCTGATTCCATGATTTTGCATATAATATAACAAAGTCCCGGAGACAAAGCAACCCCGACACAGGAAAAAACATCATGAAAAGTGAAATGCCGACTGTCGATTTTCACAGCAAAAACGGAAAGATCCGCCGGCTGAACGGCGGAAACCTCGGTCCGCACCTGAACCGGGGAAACATCGACAAGGGGAAATCCGTCACGGAGTTCGCCGAGCTGGAAATCCCGATCTCCCGGCTGCACGACGCCCCGCTCGGAAATCCGGGCATGCGGCTGGTCGACGTTCAGCACATCTTCGGCAACTGGCGGGCAGACGCGCAGAATCCGGATAACTACTACTTCATCCAGACCGACGACTATCTGCGCAATATCCGCGCCGCGGGGTCGGAAATTTTCTTCCGCCTCGGGATTTCCATCGAACACACGCTGAACAACTATTTCGCCTTTCCGCCGCAGGACTGTGAGAAGTGGACGGATATCTGCATCAACATCATCCGCCACTACAACGAAGGGTGGAACAACGGTTTTTCGTGGAACATCACCTATTGGGAGATCTGGAACGAACCGGATATCGTGAAGGAGATGTGGAACTCCTCCATGGAGGAGTACTGCCGGCTGTATGAAGTCGCGGCGAAGAAAATCAAAGCCCGCTTCCCGAACGTCAAAATCGGCGGCCCCGTGCTGGCAGCCGTCCGTCCGGGCTCCAATGACGCACACGCCCGCCTCTTCCTGGAGTATTGCCGCGCGAACCGGGTCCCCCTGGATTTCTTCTCCTGGCACCGGTACGCCACCGGCCTCGAGGAGATCGCGGCGGAGCCGGCGAAGGTCAGGGAACTGCTCGATGAGTACGGATTCACGGAAACCGAACTGCACCTGAACGAATGGCATTACTGGGTCGGCGGCTTCGGCAAGCAGGCCTACCATGACCCGGTGAACGGCCTGCCCGGCATCAATGCCGCCGTGTTCGCAACGGCGCTGCTCTCCGCCTGGCAGGATTCGCCGCTCACCATGGGCTATCACTATACGATCGGCCAGCTCTCCAACGCCTGGGGAGCATGGAACCAGTGGGGGGAACGGCTCAAGCTCTTCCACACCCTCAAGGCGTTCGCGCAGATCGTCCGGTATGAGGAACGTGCCGTTTCCGTCTCGGACGACATCAACCTTCAGCTTCTCGCCGGAACCGATACAAACGGCAGACGCGCGCTCCTGCTCTCCAACTTCAAATCGGGGAAAGAGCAAATCGAGCTCCGCCTGAAGGGCGCAGAGAGCACCCGCTTTTCACAGGTGCTGATCGACTTCGATCACGACTGGGCCGAGTCGGAGTGCGCGACGGACGCCGGGGGCCTGCTCCGGCTGCCGGGTGCAAAACCGGGTATGTCGTCCGTGATTCTGCTGCGGGAGAAGTGACGGAAATCAGAGTCCGGTCGGATAATCCGCGAATTCGCACTCCAGGCCGAACTCCTTCCGGACCCGCTCCATGACCGCCTTCGGCCCGACCGTTTCGGTCGCGTAGTGGCCGAGGGCGAGCACCGGCATTCCGAGCTCATACGCAGGGTGGTACATCACATGCTCGAGCTCCCCCGTGATCAGCAGGTCCGCCCCGGCGGCAGCGGCCTGTTCGAGCGCATCCATGCCGCCGCCGCCCGAAACCACGGCGACGCGGCGGAGCGTGCGGCCGGAATCCGCGATGAGGCGGGAACTCGTATTCAGCTTCGCTTCAAGCTCCCCCGCGAGTCCGGCGGCGGTCACGAGCTGCCGTGTCCTGCCGAGAAAACCGATGTCATAGCCGTGATAATTGCAGAACGGTTCGAGCTCCGCCAGCCCGGCGAGGGCGGAAAGCCGCGCATTGTTGCCGAGCTCCGGATGGGCGTCAAGCGGCAGGTGCACGCCGTAAAGGCTGATGTCGCTGCCGAACATCGTGCGGAACCGCTCCGCGTGGATCCCGGTCCAGCGGCGCGGCTCGCCTCCCCACGAAATTCCA
Organism: Lentisphaeria bacterium; assembly: GCA_018265615.1. GTDB lineage: Bacteria > Verrucomicrobiota > Lentisphaeria > Victivallales > Victivallaceae > Victivallis. The sequence continues at coordinate 13,972 of JABLYX010000068.1, read as the reverse complement.
TGATGGACGAAAACGAAATCGAACTTCCCCTCCGCGGCATACCGGAAAAGCGCGAGGCAGCCATCCACGCCGAAAAGCATGCGGTTCACCTCCGCCCCGCCTTCGATCTGGAGCCCGTTGTTCGATGCGTCTCCCGGAAAGGCGGCGAGGTTCAGTTCGCGGTCGAGATATGCGGTCAGTTCAGTCCGTTTCATGAATGTCCTCCTCATCGGTCAGTTCGTAAACACGGTAATCGAGCGGAACGCGCCGGAAAGTGCGCCTGCAAGCTCATCGCGTTCATCCGCATTCGCGCAGATTGCAAAAAGCGAAGGGCCGCTGCCGGTGATTTCAGCGTTCAAAGCCCCGTTCTCCCGCATGAAGTCGCGCAACAGCGCGAGCAGCGGAAATTTTTCATACAGCGCAAACGCAAGGTCATTGTGCAGGTTCGCGGCGACGCCTTTCGGATCGTTGCGGCGCAGGGCGTCGATCAGCCGCGCAAGCCTGCCGGAGCCGTCCGGACCGATGCGCTCCGGGTCCAGATGAGTATACGCCCATTTCGCGCTGACCGGAAAGTGCGGATTCACCACCAGCAGCGGCGGAGCGATGAGCCGCCCCTCCGGGTAGCGGAACACCTCCCCGATCCCCGTCGCGACGGCGGGCAGCCCGTGCAGGAAAAACGGCACATCCGCCCCGAGCGCGAGCGCGAGCGCCGCAAGCTCTTCACCGGAGAGCCTGCCGTAATGTTTGTTCAGCAGCCGCAGCACGGCGGCGGCGTTCGAGCTGCCGCCGCCCATTCCGGCCGCAATCGGGATCTCCTTCTCGATCCGGATCGTCCAGCGCGGCGCCACTCCGGCCATGTCGGAGTAAGCGAGCGCGGCCCGGCCGGCGAGGTTCTCGAGGTTCTCCGGCACATCCTGAGTCGTGGAAGTGACCCGGATCCCCGGTTTTTCGTCGAAGTCGAGCACGATCCGGTCGGCCGGCGTATCGAGCGGAAGAAACAGCGTCTCAAGCTCGTGATAACGGTCCGGCCGCCGGTTCAGCACCTTCAGGTACAGATTGATTTTCGACTTCGACAGGGCGGATAGCGACATGGATTCCCTCAGTTCAGTTCATCCGGCGTACACGGCGCGAACTTGAAGCCGTATTGGTCATTGTAGCGGCGCGCCTCCTCCTCGATCGCGATGGCGAGACGCAGCGCGCGCAAGCCCGCATCGCCCGAGACCTTTGCGTTGCAGAGCTGCCCCGTGACCATGGTTTTGTTCACGGCGAGAATGAAGTCCTCAAGCTCGGCGGCAAGCGCATTCTTTTCGTCGAGATTCACATCCTTGCGCGCAAGTCCGATGCGGTTGCGCTTCAGCACCATGCCGAAGTGCTTGCCGTAGTCCATCGAAATGTAGCAGTCCTCCTGGAAGACGCGGAACCTCCGCATCGGCTCCTGGCTGACCCGGCTCGCGGTCAGACTCGCGCAGCTGCCGTTTTTGAACTTGATCCGGGCGTTCACGATGTCCTCGGTCTTGCTGAGCACGGGGATGCCGACCACGTCGAACCGTTCGACCTCGGAGTCAACCATCGTCAGCACAAGATCGATGTCGTGGATCATCAGGTCGACCACGACGCTGACTTCGGTCCCGCGGCGCGGCAGGCCCGGCCGCGGCGGCGGATACTGGGCGAGGCGGTGCGCCTCGATAAAGCGGGTGTTCGCCGCGTATTTTTCGAGGAAATCCATGGCCGGGTTGAACCGCTCGACATGGCCGACCGCGAGCACGACGTTATTTTTCCGGGCGCTCTCCACCATCTGCCCGGCGAGCTCGAGACTCGCCTCGATCGGCTTCTCAACCAGCACATGCTTGCCCATCTCCAGCAGCGGAATGGTCGTCGAGGCGTGAAAGTTGGCGGGAACCGCGACGCTCAGCGCATCGCACTTTTCTGCAAGCTGCTTCCAGTCCGAAAAGACCGGCAGATTGAACTCGGCCCCCACCTTTGCGGCGGTTTCGGGCTGAACGTCGAAGATTCCGACCATTTCCGCATTCGGGCTCTGGGCATAGAGCCGCGCATGATGCCTGCCGAGGGCGCCGACGCCGAGAACACCGACCTTGAGCTTTGTATCGCTTTCCATTCCTGATTTCCTGTACCGTTCCGGATTTTCTGTTGCGTTCTGTTTTGAAATAATATACACGTTTTTTTTATAAAAACACCATTTCAACCCTCTTTTTCTTGGCGAAATCGGGATTCAAGAGATATATTGCTATAGAATAGAGATTCAAATCGGATTCGCCGGAAGCGAAAGGGGTTAAAATGAACGAAAAATTCCGATTCAGCCGGGTATTGCTGAAACTCAGCGGCGAAGCGCTCAAAGGCGCGCAGGAGCACGGATACGATGCCGACGCGGTCAGAACCGCCGTCGAACGGGTCAAGGCCGTTGCGGACAAGGGCGTGGAAGTCGCCCTGGTCGTCGGCGCCGGGAACATCTGGCGCGGCGTGATGGGCCGCGCGGGAGGCATGGACCGGGTCAACGCGGATTATATGGGCATGCTTGCGACGGTGATGAACGCGCTCTGTCTGCGCGACTTTTTCCGGGCCGCCGGAATCGAGGCGGTCGTGCAGTGTTCGATCGGCATGGAGCCGATCGCGCCGCGGTTCAACCGCGAAGAGGCGATCCGGGCGCTCGAAGCCGGCAAGATCGTGATCTTCGCGGGCGGAACGGGCAGCCCGTTCTTCACGACCGACACGACCAGCGCGCTGCGGGCGCTCGAAACCGACTGCGATGCGGTGCTCAAGGCGACGAAGGTCGACGGCATCTACACGGCCGATCCGTTCAAGGATCCGGCCGCCGAGCGGTTTTCGGAACTGAGCTTCGACGAAGCGCTCGCACGGCAGCTGAAGGTCATGGATTCGACCGCGTTCTCGATGTGCCGCGACAACGACCTGCCGATCATCGTGTTCAATTTTTCGGACCCCGACAGCCTCGAACGGATCCTGGCGGGAGACACCGAAGCCGGAACCATCGTAAGCTGAGGCGGAACCATGACCGACATCCATCCGACCGCGGTAATCAGCCCGAAGGCGCAGATCGGGACCGGCGTCCGTATCGGGCCGTACTCGATCGTCGAGGAGGATTGCGTGGTCGGCGACGACTGCGTGATCGACTCCCATGTGAAGATCGCACGCTACACCACGCTCGGGCCGCGCTGCCGGATCTATCTCGGCGCGCTGATCGGCGAGGAGCCGCAGGATCACCGTTTCACGCCGGGGACCGTCGCGTGGACGACGGTCGGGGCGGATACGACGATCCGCGAATACGTCACGATCCACCGTTCGCCCTTCGCGGAACGCTACACCCGGATCGGCAGCGGCACGCTGCTGATGTCGTTCGTGCATGTCGGCCACGACGCGCAGATCGGCGACCGCGTCACCATCGCGAACCAGACGGCGGTTTCGGGCCATGTGGTCATTGAGGATCAGGCGGTGCTCTCCGGCTTCATCCTGATCCATCAGTTCTGCCGGATCGGGCAGCTAGCGATGGTCGGTGCGCGCACGATCGTCCGCCAGGACATTCCGCCGTTCTGCATGCTCGCGGAGAACGAGTGCGTCTGCGGGCCGAACGTGATCGGCCTGCGCCGGGCGGGATTCGACAGCTACGCGAGAACGGCGATCCGGCGCGCGATCAAAACCTATTTCTTCCGCGGGCTGAACGCGACGAACGCCCTGGCTGAAATCGAAAAAATGCCGATGCGTCCGCCCGAGGTGGATCATTTCGTCGAATTCATCCGCAAAACGGAGCGCGGGATCATGCCGGGGGATCCGGAGCTGACCGCGCTCGGAATCCGCGGCGCGGATCCCGAAGAAAAAGATTGAAGGAGCTTTCCCCGATTATGAAAAAATGGATCACTTTGCTGTTCGCCGCGACCGTTGCGGCGATATTCGCAGGCTGTGCGGAAATCACTCCGCTGCCTCATCCGGTCATTCCCGAAGAGGCGTCGCAACCGGTCAAAATCGGCGTGCTGCTGCCGCTCACCGGTGCGAACTCGGATTTCGGCAGACGCACCCTGCGCGGTGTCGAACTCGCCAGTCAGGAGCTCAACAACGGACGAGGAATTTCGGATCGCCGCATCGAACTTCTGGTCCGCGACACAAAGAGCAGCCCGTCCGAGGCGCGGCGCCAGCTTGAAGAGCTTTTCAACGACGGCATCATCGGCCTGATCGGCCCGTACAGCACGAACGAGGCGCTCGCGATCAAGCCGGTCGTCGAAGGGCTGCTGATCCCGACCGTGGTTCCGCTCGCCACAAACGACGAGATCACGGACGGAACGAAAGTAACCTACCGTTCCTGCTTCACCGACACCCAGCAGGGGGAAGCGCTCGCCGCTTACGCCTGGTACTGGCGCAAGCTTTTACGCATCGCGATTCTCGTGAACCTGGACGATCAGGCCGCCTATTCGCGCAGCGTCGCCCAAGCGGCTTCAAAAGCGTTTTCCGAACTCGGCGGCGACGTCGTCCACACAGTCGAGTTTCAGGGGAACAAGGACGATTTCGTCAAGAAACTGCACGAGCTGGTTTCCTACGGGCCGCAGGCGATCCTGATTCCTGCGGAACCGGAAAACGCGGGCCGGCTGGTCAAATACATCCGCGAGCTCGGCTACCGCGGGCTGCTGCTCGGCCCTGAGAGCTGGGACGAGCCGGTTTTCCTGCGGGAGTGCGGGCCGCAGCCCGGCGATTGCGCCTTCATCGGGCTCTACTCCGATGAATTCGACCTGCCGGAGCAGCACGAGTTCCGGAAGGAATTCCGCCGTACAAACTTCGTCTATCCGAGCAGCTGCGAAGCGCAGGGATACGACGCGCTCAAGCTGCTGGCCATCGGGCTCGGAAGGGTGCAAAGCGTGGAGGATTTCAACCGGAACATGCTTTCGATCCGCAACGTTCCGGGCGCCGCCGCCCTCTATACGATGAAGCCCGGCGGCGGCATCGACCGCACGATGTTCATCAAGACGGTCCGCCCGGCAGCCAATGCGCACGAGGAGCCGGAGTCCCGGCTCAGCGGCAGCTTCAACATGGGCAAAATCTATCAGCTCAAGGAGGATTGAGCGCCATGGGATACCTGATTCGCCGTGCTCCGGCGGCGCCGGAGCTCTCCGCCGGATTCGATTCCGACGGCTGGCAGAGATGTGAAACGCTCCAGATCGATTGTTTCCGCCCCGAGGGGAGCGGGCACCGCCCGGAGACGCGCCTCCGGCTGCAATATGACGATGCGGGCCTCTACGGGCTCTTTTCGGTGCGTGACCGGTACATCCGCTGCGTGGCGGAGAAGTTCCAGGACCCGGTCTGCTGCGACAGCTGCGTTGAGCTCTTCGTGCGCCCTGCGGCCGGAACCGGCTATGTGAATTTCGAATTCAACGCCTCCGGGATTTTCCTGTCGCAGCATGTGGCGGACCGCCGCCGCCGTCCGGAAACGGGGGATGTCCGGCCGCTGACCCGCGAGGATGCCGGCGGCGTCCGGGTCCACCATACGCTCGCCGGAAGAATCGATCCGGAAATCGCGGAGGAAACCCGGTACGAGGTCGGCTTCTTCCTCCCCTTCGCGATTTTCGGGAAAACCCACGGAGCCCCGGCTCCCGGCTCCGGCACGGTGTGGCGCGGCAACGCCTACAAGTGCGGAGACATGACCAGCCACCCGCACTGGGCATCATGGCGGCCGGTCAAACGGCTGAACTTCCATGAACCGGATTGCTTCGGCATTTTCGAGTTCGAATGAGCTCAGGAAACGGAAGTGCCGGAAGAGTGACGGATAAATAACGGATAAGGATTTCATACGATATGGCAAATGAATTCAGCCGCTCGATCGTCTCCCAGGCAGTCGCGCTCGCGATGGTCGAAGCCGTCCGGAAAGGGGAGTACCTCAAAGGGCCGATGGTCGCCTCGCCCGTGCTGGCGGAGGCGGAGAAGGAGCTCTTCGTCAAGATGCTCTCCCGACTCGAGGAGCGCCGGAAAAACGGCGAAGGCACACTTTCCGAAGATGAAATTGCATCGCTCTTCACTTTCGTCTACGCGAAAGCCGCGGAAGCGGTCACCAATATGGCCAACGTCCAGCCGAACAATTTCGAACTGCTCGGCATGCTTGACGGCAAGGTCCCGCTCTATGCGGACGAGCGCCTGACCGGGCACTTCAAGAAGCTGAACCTCGCAACCGATTGCGCGCAGGCTTACGTTGACTGGTACGCGGCGAACGCCTGCAGCGAGCCGCTTCAGGCATACGATCCGGTGCTGCCGCTCTTCGAGGCGCTGAAATGGTGCTTCCGCCTCAGCTGCACGGCCGCAGTCGAGAAACTCGAAGCCGACGGCAAGGTGATTCCCGGTGTGTGAAAACGGCAGGGCAGGGCGTTGGAAGCCGCGCGTGCCGATTCTGGCGGGCGCGCTGCTGCTGCTGCTGCTCGAAGCCGCGCTGTTGCCCCGGGTCCCGGTCTGGATCACGGACAACGGCAACAAATATATGATCCTGCGCAACCTCGCGGAGCAGGGCACTCCGGCGATGGCAAACCCGGCGGCGCAGCTTGATTCCGGAAACCGTTTTTTTCCGGACGGCGGGTTCCATTTCCAACGTCACGGCCTGAGCATCTTTTCGGTCTATCCCGAATTCTTCTCCGTCCTCGCGCTGCCGGGATATCTGCTGCTCGGGGATACGGGGCTGCCGCTGATTCCGATCGCCGGGACGATGGCGGCGCTGGCGCTTTTCCTCGCACTGCTTTCGCCGCTGCGGCTGTCGGTCCGGCTTGAAACGCTGCTCTCCGCGCTGCTGCTCTGCGGAACTCCGCTTCTGTTTTACTCCGGAACTTTCTGGGAGATGACGGTCTCGGCGGTGTTCCCGCTCGCAGCGCTGCTCGCGGCGCGCAAACGGCAGATGCTCTTCGCAGGGATGCTGCTCGGCATGGGTCTCTGGCTGCGCGAGGAGTTCTACCTCATTGCGCTTGCTTCCGGTACGGCGGCGCTGATCTTCTACCCGAAGCAGTGGAGGAGATACATTCCATTCGGCCTCGGCTTCCTGCTCTGGGCCGTCCCGCTCTGGCTGTACAACTCCCATGGATACGGGCATATTCTCGGGCTTCACGGGGCGCTTTACTACACGCACAATGCGGATGCCGTTCCGACACTCGCCGGACGGATCGCCGGAACATTCGAAGGGTATTTCATCTACCTCTTCAAGTTCAATTCCGGAAACCCGGAAACGGTCTGGTACTACTGGCCGCTGCTCCTGCCGATGCTGCTTCTACCGGTCGCGGGGGCGTTCCGTTCGTTCCGTTTCAAGCGGGAGGCGGCCGTCGCCGCACTGCTCAGCTGGGCGGTGCTGCTCTGGCTCTTCTGCGAAAATCCGGAACCGGCTACGGCCTCCGGGCTGACGGTCGGCTTCATCACGGCGTCGCCGCTGCTGGCCGGATTTTTCCTCATGTGGCGGAACCTGCTGACCCGCGGGCCGCGCCCGCTCCGGATGATCACGCTCGCGGCGCTGCTCTATTGCGCCGTGCTGCCGGCGATCCTGACCCGGAGCGACATCGGACTCATCTGGGGGCCGCGCCACTATCTGCCGGTTTACCCGGTCCTGTTCGCACTGAGCTTCATCGGGTTCGCGCGGCTCGGATGGCTGTCACAGTCAAGGAGGATTTTCCTGCCGGCCTTTCTGGTGATTGCACTGCTGCTGCAGCTGATCGGAATGCGCATGCTCTTCAGCGTCGCGGAGGATGCCGCCCGGGCGGAGCTGACAATCGCGGCGCAGGAGCCGGAGGTCGTCGTCTCCGACGTATTTTTCCTGCCGGAGATGACGCCCCGGCTTTTTTTCGAAAAAAAATGGATGTTTGTGAAAAATGACGCAGAGCTCGATGCGCTCCTGAAAACAATGCGGGAGAAGGGTGTGAAAAAATTCACGCTCGTGCTCTCGCCGCGCTTCCGCCGGCTGAACGACAGCGCAATCGCCGCCTTGCTGGAGCGGGCTCCGCTCATCGCGGAGCCGCACCGCTTCAAAGCGCCGGGCAGCGGTTTTCTGGAGCTTCTGATCGGGGAGTGCAGTTTGCAATAACCCCGATTTCTGCTATATTTATAGAAACGTTTTTTAAACAGGGAGACCGGAATGGATCGACTCTTAGTCATAAAACTCGACAACGGCAGCACACTCGAAGCGAAGGCTCCGGCCGAACTTGAGATCAAGCTTCACGACACGTGTGTATTCCGCCGTGATTTCTATACCGACGCGGGCGAAGTGATCCGTGAAATCGCCGAGCCGCCCGGGGGAACCGATTGGAGCGATCTGCCGACCGTCCAGCATGTGGCCGACAACCGCGAACTGGCGGATGCGAATGACAACTACATGCGCTCGCGCAGCGCCATGCGGACCGCGCGCGAACTGGTCGGAAACCTGGGGCTGGCGATGAAGCTCCTGAACGCGCACTATTCGCTCGACGGAAAGCTTGTCGTGATCCAGTTCAGCGCGGACGGGCGGGTCGACTTCCGCGAGCTTGTAAAGGAGCTCTCCCGTACCCTCTGCACCCGCATTGAGCTGCGCCAGATCGGTGTGCGCGATGAAACCGGCATCTACGGCGGAATTGCGGTCTGCGGGCAGAAGCTCTGCTGCTGCCGCTTTCTGAAGGAGTTCAACTCGATCAACGTGAAAATGGCCAAGGAGCAGGACCTCTCGCTCACCCCCGCCACGATCTCCGGCGCCTGCGGCCGCCTGAAGTGCTGCCTCAAATTTGAGCATGAGGGGTATCAGGAGCTTGAAAAGGACATGCCCAAGCGCGGCAACTGGTGCGAAACCCCGCAGGGGCGCGGCCGGATCTGTGACCGGAACCTTCTGACCCAGAAGGTTTCCGTCCAGCTCGAAACCGGCAGCATCGCGCATTTTCATCGCACAGAAGTGACGATTCATGCACCGGAACAGAGGCCGCGCATCAGCAATGACCGCCAACAGCCGGGCGGGCGCGACCGCCAGCGCGGCGGCGGCAACCGCAGCAACGGTCCGCGGAACCAGAATGAAAACCGGGACAATCGCGACAGCCGCCAGCCGAAACCGGAGAACGCGCAGCCGGCCGACGAAAAACCGCAGGAGAAGTGATCCATGGAACCGTACCCCGGGCTGGAACGTTACGCGGCGCTCGACGCCGCCGGTTTCCTGCCGGGAGCCGGAGAGGATGCCATCGACTTTGAGGCGCGGGTCTCCGCAATCACAGATGCGCACCGGGAATTCGAAGAAGAGCTCGCCGCCAAAAGGGAAGTCACGGTATTCGGCGAGTTCCAGTTGAAAGGGTCCGAACGGATCCCGGAAGAGATCATCGCGGAAGCGGATGAGCTCACGGAGCAGCTGTATGACTTCCGAACCGTTCATGTGCCGGGTTTTTTTCTGTCGCGCGACATCGGGCCGCTCTGGGGCGGCTGCATGATCAGCGATACGGAGCTGCCGTTCTCATTTTTCCTGATCCGGAGCGCATTCCGTAAACGGCCGCGCTGGTTCCTCTACAACCGCAAGGAGCTGTTGGCGCATGAGCTCTGCCACTCGATGCGGCAGCCGTTGCGCGATGTCCCGCTGGAGGAATTCTTCGCATACCGCACGAGCCCGAGCCGGTTCCGGCGTTATCTCGGCAACTGCTTCATCCGCGATTACGATGCACTGCTCTTTGTGATCCCGGTCTTTGTCCTGCTCGGGGCGGTCATGGTTCAATCGTTCTGGCTGCCGCAGTTCCCGGCATGGCCGTTCTGGATCGTCGCGCTTTCATACCCGGCATATCTGCTCTACCGCAACGCGCGTGCGCGGCGATGGGTGTTCAAAGCGGCAGAAGTGCTGCGGGGCTTCGGGGTGGAAAAGCCGATGGCCGTGCTGTTCCGGTCAACGACACAGGAGATCCGGGAACTCGGCAAACTGAAAAGCCGGGAGAGCTTCCGGGCGTACATTGCGGAAAAGAAGGAACTGCGCTGGCAGATCATCCGGCGGCGCTTCCTCTCCGGATTATGAAGCACCGGGGCGACACACTGCTTGAGGTCCGCAATCTTACCCGCAGTTTCGGCGGAAGTATCGCGCTTGACGGAATCAGCCTTTCTCTGCTGCGCGGCAAACTCAACGGGCTCGCGGGCCCGGACGGGGCCGGAAAGACCACACTGATCCGGGTGCTGACCGGCCTTCTCGGCGCCGATTCCGGTGAAATTCTCATCGACGGAGCCCCGGCTGCGGAGGTGCTCAAAAAACACGGCTTCATCGGATACATGCCGCAGAAGTTCGGCCTTTACGAAGACCTCTCGGTTCTCGAGAACCTGAAGCTTTACACAGCGCTGAACGGTGTTCCCAAAACAGAAGAGCAGAAGCTCTTCGACGAAATGCTGGCCTTCACCGACCTCGAACGTTTCTCGGACCGGTTGGCCGGGCGGCTTTCAGGAGGCATGAAGCAGAAGCTCGGGCTGGCCTGTGCGCTGCTCGGACGCCCGAAACTGCTGCTGCTCGATGAGCCGAGCGTCGGGGTCGATCCGATTTCGCGCCGGGAGCTCTGGCGCATGGTCGGGGAGCTCATGCAGAACGGCATGACCGTACTCTGGTCGACCGCCTACCTCGATGAGGCGGAGCACTGCGACAAGGTGATCCTGCTCAACGAGTCGAAAAAGCTTTTCGAAGGCGCGCCGCGTGAGCTGACCCGGAAACTCGACCGCCGCGTCTGGCTGCTCTCCGGTGCAACCGGAAACCGGCGCCAGGCGCTGCGCCGAGTCCTGCGCGATCCCGATGTGAGGGACGGCGTAATCCAGGGGGAGAGCATCCGCTTCGTGACAGCTCCCGGTGTCCCGCAGGGAAAAGTGCAATCCCTCTCCGGGGCGCTCGGCGGAACCGCCGAGCCCGCCGTTCCGCGGTTTGAGGACGCCTTCATCGATATCCTCGGCGGAGGCCCCGGCGGGGAGTCCGCACTCGCCGCCGGGCTGCCGCAACTGCCGGACGACGGTGCAGTCATCGTTGAAGCCGACAAGCTTACCAAGAAATACGGCAGCTTCACTGCCGCCGACTCAATCACGTTCCGAATCAGGCGCGGCGAGATTTTCGGCCTGCTCGGCCCGAACGGCGCAGGCAAATCGACCACCTTCAAAATGATGTGCGGCCTCGCCCGGCCGACTTCCGGGCGTGCGCTCGTGAACGGCAGCGGACTTGGCCGCTCCGGCGGTGAAGTTCGACGGCGCATCGGATACATGGCGCAGAAATTCTCTCTTTACGACGGGCTCTCGGTCCGCCAGAACCTCGCGTTCTTCTCCGGCATCTACGGGCTCTCCGGCCGGGCACAGAAGGAAAAGATCGCCGAGATGGTCGATATTTTCCACTTTCAGAACACACTCAACGACAATTCCGGCGACATTTCGCTCGGGCACAAGCAGAGGCTTGCGCTCGCGTGCGCGACAATGCACCGGCCCGACGTGCTGTTCCTGGACGAACCGACCTCCGGCGTATCGCCCGTCACGCGACGCGAATTCTGGAACCATATCAACGCAATCGTCGAAAAAGGCGTGACTGTCATGGTCACGACCCATTTCATGGACGAGGCCGAATACTGCGACCGCATCGCGCTGATCTACCGCGGACGCGCAATCGCGATCGGTACACCGGACGAACTCAAAAGCAGTGTCGCGACGCCGGAACTGCCCGACCCATCCATGGAGGACGCATTCATCAACCTCGTGCAGCGTTCCGACAGCCGGCACGGGAATGGGGGCGGGCAGTGAATTCACGCCGTCTCAATGCATTGATGCGCAAGGAAACGCTGCAGATCGTCCGCGATCCGAGTTCGATCCTGATCGCGGTCGTGCTGCCGCTGCTGCTGATCTTCATCTTCGCATTCGCGGTGTCGCTCGACGTGAACAAACTCGCAGTCGGGATCGCGGTCGAAGACGACTCCCCGGAAGCGGCGAGCCTCGTCGAAGCATTCACCAGCAGCCGTTACTTCGGCGTTCGCGCTACAACTGACCGCCGCGGGCTGATCCCGCTTCTGGCAGCCGGGGAGATCCGCGGCATCATCGTGATTCCGGGCGACTTCGCAACCCGTCTCGACACGCCGGAGACAATCGCTCCCGTGCAGATCATCACCGACGGCAGCGAGCCGAACACCGCAAACTTCGTACGGAACTACGCGCAGGGCGCGTGGAATGTCTGGCTGAACCAGAGAATGCGCGACAAAGGGATAACCTCATCCATGCCGGTCACGGTGCTTGACCGGGTCTGGTACAATCCACAACTCGAAAGCCGTTTTTTCCTGCTGCCCGGCGCACTCGCGCTCATCATGACGCTGATCGGTACGCTGCTCACGGCGCTCGTAGTCGCACGGGAGTGGGAGCGCGGCACAATGGAGGCGCTGCTTTCGACCTCGCTGACCCGCTCGGAGCTGATTATCGGCAAACTGCTGCCGTACTTCGGGCTCGGCATGCTCTCGCTGTTTCTCTCGGTCGCGGCGATGGTGCTGCTCTTCGGGGTCCCGCTGCGTGGTTCGTTCCCGGTCCTGGCCGGAACAGGCGCGGTGTTTCTCTTCACGGCGCTCGGACTCGGCATGCTGATCTCGGTTACGGCCCGGAATCAGTTCGTCGCGTGCCAGGTCGCGTTTCTGGCCGCATTCATGCCGGGAATGATGCTGTCGGGATTTGTATTCGAAATCAGCTCAATGCCGCTGCCGATCCGGATCGCGACGAACTTCATTCCGGCGAAATACTTCGTTTCCTGCCTGCACAGCCTTTTTCTGGTCGGGAACGTCTGGCCGATCCTGCTGCCGAACCTGCTGTTCCTCGGGATCGTAAGTGTCGCATTTTTCGGAATCATCGCATTCAAGGTGAAGAAGAGGATCGACTGATCATGTGGAACCGCATCCGCTCCCTCATCATCAAGGAACTGCAGATCATCCTGCGCGACCGCAAAACACGCATCATCATCATCGTCCCTCCGATTCTGCAGATTTTCCTTTTCGCCTTTGCCTCCACGCTCGAAGTAAAGAACATCACACTGGGAATCCTGAACCGCGATAATGGAACCGAATCAACTTTGCTCATTGAATCGTTCCGCAATTCCCCTTCGTTCGTCCGGCTCGATTTCCTGCCGGATGAAAATGCCATGCGCCGCTACATCGACACGCAGCAGGGAATCGGCGCAGTGTATATCGACGAGGACTTTTCGCGAAAAATCCGGTCCGGAGAGCCCGCAGCGATTCAACTCGCCCTCGACGGCCGCCGCACAAATGTCGCCCAGATAGTGAACGGATATATCAACACAATCGTCTCGACCTTCAACCGCAGCATCATGATCCGGCGCGGAAGCGGGATACCGCAAAGCGAGCTTGTCGTACGCAACTGGTACATTCCAAACCTCGACTATCTCTACTTCACCTTGCCGTGCCTGATCGCGAATATCCTGATGATCATGGGTATCATGATCCCGGCGCTCTCCGTCGCACGCGAACGGGAGTTCGGAACATTTGACCAGATCCTCGTCTCCCCGCTTTCGACTTTTGAAATCATCGTCGGAAAAACCGCCCCGTCGATGCTGATCGGCTTCTTTCAGGCCACAGCCATGATTGCAACTGCGATCTGGTGCCTCGACTCGCCCATGGTCGGTTCGTGGCTCATGCTTTATACCGGAATGACGGTCTTCATTCTGTCGGTGATCGGAGTCGGGCTTTTTATCTCGTCACTTTGTAAAACACAGCAGCAGGCGATTCTCGGTGCATTCGTCTTCGCGGTTCCGGCAGTTCTGATCTCCGGTTACGCAACGCCGATCGAAAACATGCCGCACTGGCTCCAGACCCTTTCGCTTGCGAATCCCGTACGGTATATCATGGTAATCGTCAAAGGAGTGTTCCTGAAAGACATCTCCTGGCCGATTGCGTGGCGGAGCCTCTACCCGCTTGGAATCATCTCTATCGTGACCCTCGGCGTCGCGGGCTGGTTCTTTTCACGCAAGCTTGAATAAACCAGAAGTCAGCGCGCGCGTATAGGACGGCTTTGACGT
>JABLYX010000016.1:25711-84961 GCA_018265615.1 Lentisphaeria bacterium | reverse complement strand
AAACATGCATAACCTCGCGCTTCATTCAGGAACAACATGTTTTAATTATGGGCCGCATTCACACGATTGCCAAGCCAATTTCCGGGAAAAATGAGAAAAAAACTGAAATTGCGTGCAAAAAACAGCACAATCAGTAATCCATGAGCTCCTCGAGGCGGCGCTCCAGTTCCCCGGGGGAGACCGCCGGTTCCAGCAGCGCCCGGTTTCCGGCGGAATCATCATGCCAGTGATGCTCCCCGGTCGCCGCGTCGAAGCGGATCGTGCTGCCGCGCCGCAACCGGAAAAGCCCGGCCGTGCCGCACACGGAGTAAAGCACGACGACCGGATCCCAGCTCGGGCGCAGCGCCTCCGGCCCGAGGAATTGGCGGTACGCCTCGGCGACCGGATGCGGGGACGGGCACTGCATGAGCCGTCTGCCGGAGAATACCGCGTCTCCGATCGGGGAGACGGTCAGAGGAACCGGCACATGGTTGACGACGCGCTCCGAGGCGCACCGGTCCATGCGCCAGTTGAAGCGGTCGCGGCCGGCCGGATAATCGCCGTGCGCCATGACGACCAGCTCGGAGACCTTGGCGGCCAGCAGCTCCCGCCCCGTGAGCGGACTCGCCGGACACGGCCCGGAATCGAGCAGCTCCGCGATAACGTTCAGGAGGCCGATGGCCGCGACGGTCACGCTGCCGTCCTCCGACTCCGCCAGCAGCCTCCGGTAGAGCGTCACTGCTTTTTCCGGCGCCGGCGTTGCGGCGATCTCCGCCCGGTAGCCGCGGGCCGCGGATTCATTGTAGAGCTTCCCCGCCTCCCCCGTCCTCCGGCGATGCTCGAAGTACTCCCGATACCGCTCCGGCGCGGAAGCCTCGAAGCTCCCCACCGGGACGTCCCGCCTGCCGTAAAATGCGTTGACGGCCCGGGCGCACTGCGCCGCCGCCGGAACCGGCGCGTCGCAGACGATTCCGAGGACGCGGCATTTTCCCTCGCGCTCCAACCGGTAGAGAAGCGCCAACGCCCCCATGTCGTCGCAGTCGGTATCGAGATCCGTATCGAGAATGATGTTTTTCATTTTGCCGCCTCCTCCTGTTCGACACGGTTCCCCTGCACAACGAGATTCTTCACCGTGTCCTCATCAAACCAGACGCCGGGATTCGGCACATGAGGCGAGGCGACGTAGCGGTTGTTGACGATCGTCACATCCGAGGCGTTCGTGACGAAAAAGCCCCCTCGGTACGGCAGCGCCCGCTTCCGGGCGGACGGGTTCAGGAACGTGTTGTTGCGGAATGTCACCTTCCCCGCCGAACTGACGAACGCAACCAGCCCGAAGCTGTCTTTGAAGGTGTTGTTTTCGAAAAGGATGTTCGACAGAACCGGGTAATCGGTCCGCTGGTTCGACGGATCCGTCTTCATGTAGACGCCCATGTAAATGTCCCGCGCCTTGCCGTCGCTGACGACGTCGCGCGTGTTGACGGAATCGAAACGGCAGTTGCGGACCACCACATTGTCCACCCCGTACCCCTCGCTCCAGGAGTTGAAGGTGTAGCCGCTCTCGATCTTCAGCGCGCCCTGCGGGTGGTGGCGGAAGCGGCAATTCTCGATCGTCATATCGCGGGCGAGAATCAGGATCCCGCGGCAGCGGTTGTCATGAAAATAGCTGTTGCGCACGATGATGTTCCGGGTGTCGAAATTCCAGTTGAACACGACAAAGCCGTTTTCCCCTGCAAGCGGATCCGGGACGGATGCCGCAAACGTGATCTCATACTCCCCCGCTTTCGCGTCGATCTCCCTGACCGACTCTATCTGCGAACGGAAGCCGGAGGAGGAGTAATCGCCGTGGCGCAGCTCAACCGCATCGCCCGGGCGGAAGAACTCGATTCCCCGGATGTTGCGGGTCCGGACGGAGCGGGGACCCGCCTTCACCGCGAACACGGCGTTGTCGTGCGCATTGAGCCCGTCGTCGGAGCCGAAGCTGAATTCACACTCCTCCATCTTGAAGAATCCGCGCGAACGCGAAATGTGGCAGTGGTCGGCCGTGCAGGTGATTGCGCGCCGGGCGGCATTTTCCGGCTTGACGATCCTTACGCGCCGGAACTGCCAGTACTGCTGGGTCCCGCCGACGGTGAAGGCGTGTCCGGCACAGGAGTAGATGTTGACATCCTCCAGCGTCAGGTGGCGGTTGTCGGTCATCACGACCGCGGGCATATCGTAATAGTAGTGCTGGATCCGGAAATATTCCCCGGGCCGGAACACATGCATGTCCGGCGCCTTCACCTGCAGGACGTTGTCGGAGAGCCAGGCGAGCTGCGGCCTGTTCCCGCGCCCGGCGAACAGTTCAAAGCTGCGGTCGACTCCCCCTTCGACGCCGACAGCTCCGGCCGCCGGATCGTAACTGCTCATGTAGGCGATGCGCGAATCGCGGCGCGGAAAACGGTCGTATTCGATGAATTCGAACTCCGCCGACCCGCGATCGGAGCGCCGGACCCGGACGATGCTGGCCAACGGATCCGCCTCCCAATCCCAGTCGAAGCTGAAATTGCGCAGAGCCACACGCTCACAATTGCGGATCTTCATGTCGGGCTCCCGCTGTTTGCAGAACACGAATACGGAGCCGCCGCCGTCGAATTCGAAATCCTTCATCCCGTCAAGGAGGAGCGCCGCATCGGAGGTCATCCGGTAGGCGCCCTTTTTCACCGTGAGCCGCGCAGCTCCGCTTTTCCGGCAGAACTCCAGTGCCCGGTTCAGCGCCGGAACGTTGTCGGGGTTTTCCTCCGCCACGCCGAAGCGGGAGGCATCGACGCTTGCGCCCGCGGAGTTCCGCGGCAGGTCGACTTCGAACTCCCCGGCTCCCTTCGGCAGATTTTCCAGCTTCCCTGTGAACGGCTCCGAGTCGGCGGCCGCCGGGAGGAACTTCTCCCACCCCTCCGAATATTCGACGATCTCAAGGTCGGAGATTTCCCCGCGAAGCTGCCGGAACATATGAACCTGAAAGGCGTAATCCCGGATATCCGGCCCCGTGACGAACCGCAGCTTCACCGGTCGGAACACAGCGGACTCTCCCTCGTTATGCCGCAGCAGGTCCGACCGGGAGTCCGGTGCGGCCGCCGGACGCAGGAGAAAATGGAAGAAGCGGTTCTTCATATCGGGATTTTCCACCCGGTACCTGAAGCTGATGACGTAGGCGGTCCCGGGCTTCAGAACGCCGGGATTGGTCCGGAAGCTCCAACTCCACTCCCCCCTGCCGCCGCTGCTGTCAACCAGCAGGCTGCCGCCGTCCGGAGCGATCGTTCCGTATCCCGGGTTGAGCGTATAAAGCGAGGCGTCCCCGAACCCTTTCAGAACCGTCCTCTTTTCCGCAAGGCAGCCGAGGAACGGCAGCGCGGCACACAGGGCAGTCAGGATAAGTTTCATATTCCGGTCTCCTGTCACGGCAGCGCGTTGGCGCTCGCATCGCAGATGGCCTTAAGCTTCATCGACGACGACTTCAGCGCGGTCAGCCCCAGGGATTCCACATGGCCGTCAACATAGGCGACATTGGCCGTGTTGTTGTGGATCAGGGCGACGCCGGACTGGTTCGTGCTGTCCATGAATTTGCTCGGCGACCAGTCCCAGCACCCTTCTCCGCGGCGGGCTCCGGCGGTGGCGAGGGTGTCGGCGCAGATGAAGGTCCGCGACGGCTTCTTCATCCGGACGAGCGCGTAGAAACGGTCGTTCCCCCTGTCGGTTCCATGGCCGCTGTAGAGATAAAAATCACCGAGCTCCGCCAACCGATCCCCCTTGTGTTCGCCGTCATGCCCGGGCCGGATGAAACCGACGACATTCCAGCCGATGGACGCCCGCGAGCCCGGCATCGAAGGGCAGAAAAGCACCGACTTGGATACGTAACCGGCATAATCCTTCCACTTCGGCGTGACACGGTTCGTGATCTCCTTGTCCGAAGTCAGAAGATGCATCCACCCCTCGTACTGCAGCCCGCTGCCGGTGTATCCCGGCAGATCGTAATAGGCGACGAAGACCATCAGGTTCCTGTTGTCGTTCGCATAGAAAATCTGCCCCGTCATGACCTGCTTCTGGTTGCTGACGCATTTGGTTTTGTTCGCGCTCGCCCGGGCCGTATTGAGCGCCGGCAGCAGCATCGCGGCCAGGATCGCGATAATGGCAATCACAACCAAAAGCTCAATCAGTGTGAAGCGGAGTTTTCCGGCGGACGGGTCAGTCAGCATAAAGGGGTTGCGTTTCATATTCCTTTTTCCTCCTTGTTTTTCGGTTGGAACTGCAATCGCAAATCGAGCCATGATCGATGTAGGAGACGGGGAGATTGAACTGCGTCCGCCCGGGCAGGTGCCTCAGGAGCCTTCCGGCAAGCTCCTCGACCGCCCGGATGTAAATATCGGAACGGGTCGCAAACGTCGAAATATCCTCCACCTGCGGTTTGTCGCCGAGCGTGACGACGCTGAGCGCGCCGGGAATCTTCATGCCAACCTCACGGAGTTTCTCCGAAAGGATCCCGGCGCCGGTGTTGCTGATGACGAATACGGCGCTGAAGTCACAGTCACCCGCCTTCAGCCGCCGGACGAAACCGGCAATCGCATTGTCCGGAGTTTCCCCGGAATGGACCTCGCAATCGATGATCTCCGTTTCCATGCCCTGAAGCGCGGCAAAGGTCTCGAAACCGCGCAGGCGGATCGCACTGGTGTTCCATTCGATCCGCGGCTCCGTGTAGAGAACCGCAACCCTGCGGTGCCCCGTCCGATAGAGCAGCGAAGCTATTTCCGCGCCGGCAGCGTGGTTGTCCTCGCAGATGTAATTGACCCCCTGCAGGGCGACTTCGCGGCGGGAGAGAATCACAGGGACGGGTGAACGCACGATTTTTGCAATATTCTCCGGCGCAAGCTGCGGACCCGTGGGGGAATCCAGGATAATCAGGTCCGCTTCGCAGTCGAGGAACGACGGGAGCGCATCCATGCGGTGATCGTAAGTGCCGTACCGGAACTCGCCGCCCAGGTTTTCCACCGCCCGGCGGATTTCCGGAATGATCATGGTGATGTTCGGAGCGGGCCAGTCCGGCTGCAGAAGCAGGATTCGGCTGCTCTCCGGACGGCTCCGGCAGACAAACGTCCCGCGGCCGACATGGGAAACAAGAAACCCCTGCTCTTTCAGCTTCTTCAGCGCCGCCACAACCACAGGCTGGCTGACGCCGTATTCGTCGATCAGCTGCCGGACCGTCGGAAAGGAGTCGCCGTCTCCCATCCGGGCGATCTTCTTCCGCAGCTCCAGGGTCAGCCGGTCGGTTTTGCTGTCAGGTTGAAACATCTCAACTGCTCTCCTCGGAAGCGCCGCAAATGTGTACATCATATACATGGGCGGCACACTGAAATACCTCATGAACCGGAAAACGAACTCTCAATACGGATTGCATCCGACAATTGTGTATATCAAGTACACATTAATTATACAACAAACGCACTTCAAAAGCAAGAGCAAAGCAGAAAAAAATGGATTTTTTTCATGACAGCGGAAAAAATGGTTCAGGGAATGGTTGAGTGGAAAACAGGACACCCAATTATCTGCGCCGCTCGTCCTCCTCCGCTGAAGCTATGGAGGACATCCTTATCATTCGCTTTGCTCGGTAAGGATGGTGGGCGGTACGTGACTCGAACACGTGACCTCTGCCGTGTGAAAGCAGCGCTCTAACCAACTGAGCTAACCGCCCGATCAGAATCGGTACGTTTTTTAATATATCCCGCAACTGCGGCTTGTCAAGCACAAAATCGACTTTTTTGCCGTTATCTTGCTGGATTTCTGCACTCCACGGTTCCGCGGGCAATCAGGAGCGGTGGAATCATCTCGCGGATGGAGGCTCCCTCCCCGGCGCCGTCCATGACCGCACGGACGAAACGCGCAAGGCGCGCGCCGATCGCCTCCCCGAATCCCTTGACCGTGGTCAGGGGAGGATCGAGAAACTCCACATAACATTGATCGTCATAGCCGATCACACTCATATCCTGCGGGATCCGCAGGCCGCGGCGGCGGCAGTAGTCGATCACCGTCAGGGCAGCCTGATCGTAAAGCGCAAGGATCAGGGAAATACCGGGATCGCGGCGGCGGAATTCATCCAGGATCCGATCGCAGCTCGGCCCCATATTGCGCGCTTCGTCAAGCTCCATGCGGTGCACCTGAAGCTCCGCTCCCGCTTCGGCCGCGGCATCCCGGATCCCGGCCAGCCGCCGGGCGAAATCGCTCGATTCGTCCTGCCCGCGCGGCCCGATCGCCCCGAGACGGGTGTGCCCGCTCCGGATCGCATATTCCGCCATCGCCCGGCCGCCGGCGTAGTTGTCGCTGTCGAGATAGTTATAACACGGATGGGTGTGGCCGAGAAGGACCAGTTCCCGGGCCTGCAATTTCACTTCGGAGAGCTGTTCATCGGAGTAATTGCCGAAGACGACGGCGATATCCGACCGGCACTCCGCCGCCGCCCCCGCCCCGGTCAGTGTGCTGAAAAGCACGGAAACACCCACGCTTTCCGGCAGATGGCGGCGGCACGAATGGAACAACTGCTGGAGCTGCGGGTTCGCCACCTGCTCCGGAGCGATGACGAACTTGACCAGAAGCTCCGGTGCCGCCTCGCGGCGGCGCGCCGCCTTTTCGAGGGCGTCCGCCGTGACAAACGTCCCCACCGGAGGACGCCGCTCGAGAACGCCGAGCCGTTCCAGCTCCGACAACGCCCGGCGGATCGTATTGCGGCTGACCCGGTAACGCTCTCCGAGCTCCCGTTCGGCCGGGAGCTTCTGCCCGCCGCGATAGACGCCGATTGCGATTTCCGAGAGGATGTGCTCCCGGAAAATATCGTTTTTCCCGCCGACGCGGTTCATACCCGGCTCCTTTCCGATGCCCCGGTTCAGACCTTCAGCTTCTCCCGGCAGAGCGCCGCCCGGCATACATCGCGCTCCGCCGCGGAGAGTACGCGCCCCGCGGCCTTCTGCAGATGAGCCGCGCCGATCCCGATGAACAGTTCGTTCACCGTATGGATATTCAACGCCGTGAACATGCCGAGGTCAACCCCGACCCGAACGCCGGAGAGGCAGTTGATCGCCTCCTCTCCCGAAAGCTTATAGCTGTGCCGCAGCGTCCCGTAAGAGCGCCCGACATGGTCAAGCAGCGAAAACTGGTCGCGCTGCAGCAGCAGTTGGCGCGCATTCTTCTCATGTGCGATCAACTGGCCGATGACCGTGTTGAGCCGTTCGAGAATCTGCGCCTCGCTCTCGCCGAGCGTGCTCTGATTCGAAACCTGGAACAGACTTCCCTGGTTCGCGGTCCCCTCCCCGCCGATCCCGCGCACCGCGAGGTTCAGCTTGTTGATCCCCTGGATCGTCGGCGTGATCTGTCCGGTCAGCACGAGCCCCGGCAAATGCAGCATGACCGAGGCCCGCATGCCGGTCCCGACATTCGTCGGGCAGCAGGTCAGGAAGCCGAGCCGGTCGTCGAACGCATAATCGAGGCGCGACCCGAGCTTGTTGTCCAATTCGTCGATCTGCTTCCAGACCGCGTCGAGCTGAAAACCCGGCAGCATGGTCTGAATGCGCAGATGATCCTCCTCGTTGATCATGACTGAACGCGACTCATCGCTCTTCACGAGCAGCCGCGTCCCGGTCGGCCGGTTCAGAAAGTCCCGGCTCGCGAGGCGGCGTTCGAGCAGGAGCTCGCGGTCCAGCTCATCCATCTTCTCCGGATCAAAGGAGAAGCACTCCGGGCAGCCGAGCGCCCCCGACTCCTCCGCCGCCTTCGAAACCTCGTCGCAGATCCCGTGCAGCTCTTCGGAATCGGCCGCCACCGGAAAACGGTGGCCGGCCAGATTGCGCGCGAGCCGGATGCGCGAGCTGATCGCAATATCTTCATCCGGGCCCGCATCCGCGAGAAAACTCACCCGGTTGGCAAGCAGCCGGTTGATTTCGTCATTCATTCCCCCACCTCGCCGGTTGCAAAGCCGTCAAGCTCGGCCTTGAGCTGGTTGATCCGGTCGCGGCAGACGGCGGCATCCTCGTACTCCTCGCGTTTCACGAGGGCGTCGAGTTCGTGACGCCGGTTGTCGAGCTCGGCTTCGAGCGCGGCACGGCCGTCGTGCGGCGCGGACTGCGTCCGTTTGCCGAGGTGAACCGAACCGCGGTGGACATTTTTGATCGCCTCCGCAAGCATCGGAGCGAACGCGGTGTAGCAGTTCGGGCAACCGAGCCGCCCGCCGAAATTCCGCACCTTGTCGATCGTCCACCCGCACTTCGGGCAGACGGTTGCCGGTTCGGCCGGAGCCTCCTGCTGCGGCTTGATCGCCGAAGAGATCTTGCCGAGGTTGCAGAGCATTTCAGCCAGGTTGAAACCGAGCGCGCTCAGTTCCCCGTTCTTCTCTTTCTCCGAGGCGCACGCCGCACATAAGTTCGCCGTGTGGGTCTCGCCGCCATGCATTTCTTTTATATGAATGGTTGCCTCGTTTTTCTTGCAGACATCGCACAACATATAGGTAACCTCCTCACTGAACTGTTAAAGGTTCATTTAACAATTTAAAGCGTTTGCGCGATATTGCAAGTGAAAAACGAAACTTTTTTCGACGGTCCCCATCAGCTCCAATTCCGGCCGCGAACCCAAACACGTCCCCTCTATTCCGCCTCCGTGAGCTTCAGATCGTTGTACAGCGCCGGGAATTTTCCGTCGCCGATGCCGTCGCCCCAGGTCAGGTAGCCGTTCCGGCGGCCGGGCGAACCGCTGTTGACCAGCAGAGCGAAGCCGAACCGCTGCTCCGCCTCAAACCGTTCAAGTCCGATTTCGTCCGCCGGAATCTCCAGCGTGTAAACGGAGTCGGAACCGTTGCGGCTGAAGCGGAAAGCGATCTTTCCGCGCAGGCTCTCTTTGCAGACATTCGCCGGCTCGTCCCGGTACACGGTGTCGCCCCCCGCACAGGAGGCCGCGCAGAAGTTGTAGAATTTCAGCCGGGGGGCGGGCGTTTTTCCGTCCCGCGCCTGAAGCCCGAACTGGATGGAGTCGCCGCGCCACGCCTGGTTCGCATCGAAATCGCAGCTGTGCTCCGGATCCCGGACCGACACCTCCAGCCAGAGGCGTTCCGGACTCCACGACAACCGGAACTTCGCATCGATATCAGGCTTCGCTCCGGCCCAGGCGCGCCACTCCTTCGGAGCCACCCGGATCCATCCGGTCCCTTTGGCGGCAACCGGAAGAACCACTTCGCTTTTCGCGCTCCGTTTGACCGCGACGGCCATCGGCGTGGCGTTGCCGTTCGCATCGGCCAGCCGGAACGTCGAATAGGTTTCACCGGACAGGGTATTGTCGAACGCGACCGTGAAGGCATACTCCCTCCGGGCGCCCGGCTCGAGCGTGAGTTCTCCTGTGTCGAATGTGACGGCCCGGACGCCTTCGACCGGCTGGAACTCCGGGCGGACGGCGAGCTTCCGGTCCGAAAGATTGTTGAAAATCACCTTGAGCTCCATCTGTTCTCCGGCCGTTACGAGGTATCCCTCCCGGTCGTAGGTCAGGCCGGTCAGTTCGTAATCCGGCTGGATCACGGCCGGCTTCGCGGCGCGGGGGGCCGGACGGTAGTTTTCGGCCAACCGGTAAACGCGCATTGCATCCGTTTCACGGTTGAGGAACCGTTCGGGCTCGCCGTCGAGGAAGAGAAAGACCACGCCGTCCTCAACCGGCAGCAGGCCGTCCTTCAAACTGAGCGCGCGGCCGTCGATTCCTTCAACCCTCCGCACCGGCAGCCCGGCGGGAACCGGCAGCGGCTCCGGAGGCGCGAGATCCCTGCGGCGGCCCATGTTCGCCTTGACGTCGAGCGGGACATAAATGCAGGCCACGGTTTCGCGGCCGTCCGAAAAGACCCGGCTCCGCACCGCACCCGGCAGTTTCAGGTCGCCGATGTACCGCTTATGGGCCAGTGTCCCCGGCAGGTGCGCATAGGCGGCCATCGACCGCAGCGGCGTCAGGTCCTCGCCGTACATGCCGAAGTTCGACTTCGATTCCCGGTAAAAGGTGTCCTTGAACGGGAAGTAAGCCTTGATTCCGAGCGCTTTGAATTCGATTGCCCTGGCGACGATCTCCGAGGCGCTGAAGCGGTCCTCGTTCCGCTCCGGGCGGGGGCCGCCGGCGCTCCACGGCATGCCGGATTCGGTGATCCAGTACGGAATCCCCGCCCTGCGGGGAGCGTATTCGAGCTCTTCCCGGCGCATCCGCAGGACCTTGCGCTCCTCCTCGTCGGCGCGGTGGTAGGTGTGATAGCTCAGGATGTCGCAGTCGTCGAGGAGCCCGTTCGCGAGATAGGTACGGTACATCTGCTTCCGGGTCGGAGTCGCGAAGCAGCCCCCGAGGATTTTCGCCGTTACACGGTCGTCGGCGAACCGGCGCGATACGGCTTTGGTCAGCGCGGTCACGAATTCCGGCGGGAAGTTGTTGCCGAACAGGATATCCGGTTCATTCCACACCTCGAACGCATCGATGACCGGCCAATGGCGCACGATCCCGCTCACGCTGTCGGCCGCCGCGATCAGGTCGCGTGGAAAAACATTGCTGCCGTACGAATACCGGCCGGTATTGATTCCGGCGCGAAAATCGTCTTTTTCGCTCGCCAGGCGTTTGTTCCACTTCGGCGTTTCATGCGTCGCATTGAGCACTTTCATGCCCATCTCCGCCG
This sequence comes from Lentisphaeria bacterium, assembly GCA_018265615.1. Taxonomy (GTDB): domain Bacteria; phylum Verrucomicrobiota; class Lentisphaeria; order Victivallales; family Victivallaceae; genus Victivallis. The sequence goes on along the minus strand of JABLYX010000016.1, from coordinate 74,283 downwards.
TAACCCGATGCGCCATCTCATAGCGTCCTTTGCCGGCATTGAAGTCAAACCGGCCCCGTTCGGGATTGAGCTCTCCCCAGCGAATCCGGTCCCGGCGGCGGACAATGCCGCTGCGGACATTGATCCGCACCATGCGGCGCATAAGTTCCTCGGACTTCCATGTGCTTGGCTCGTCAATCCCGAAATAATCATCCGGCTTTCCGGCATGGGGCTCGCATACCAGGATGCCGTGACTCTTGCCGAAACCCGGCAGTTCAAGCTCATAGAAGCCCGGTTTCTGCGGCAGCGGAACCGAGTAGGCCCGTCCGGCCGGATCGAACGGCGCGCTTCCCTCCGCAACTGTTTTGCCTGTGTAATCGCAGTAACGGTAAAAGCCGAGCTCCGGGCCGGGCCGCTCCGGACCGCACAGCATGACAAGCCGCAGCGGCGCGGCCGTGCCGGGAGAAACGAAGCAGCTGTCGGGCTGCGGATTTTTCAGCAGGAGCGGTATCCGGGCTCCCGGCACGGTTCCGGAAAATCCGAGATCCCGGATCTCCACGCTGCCGCACGCATCCCGAAGCCGATCCTTCTGCAGAAGCAGAGAAACATGGCGAACCGGAAAATAAATGGTTCCGTCGTTCGGGCCGCCCCAGTGATGCCGGGAAGGAAGGTCGGCCCGAAAAGCGGCCTCCTGCCACTCGCCGGCATTGCCGGAAAGCTTCTGACTCACAATCTGGTGAGTCTGGCCCGCCGAATCCCGGCAGCGCAGTGCCAACTGTCCGGCGTTCGTCCGGAGCCTGAAACGGATTTCCCGGAATTTCGGAAAATCAAGCATCGCGCTTCGCGCCGCGACATAATTGCCTCCCCCGGAAAAATCCCCCTTCAGCAGAAGCGATCCATTCCTCCCTGCGGCGAGCGAACCCGTCGCACCGGGAAACTCCGCACCGCCGGAAAAGCTCCAGAACTCCGGGGAAAGCACCGGCCAGAGTTCTTCCGCCGCGAGGGGAAGCACACAAAGAAAAAAGATCGCGACACCCCCGGCAACCAAAGCAGCCAATCTCATGGATGACACCCGTTTTACCCGTTACTGCCACATTTCCGAGTTGGCCGTGTAGCCGAACTTGACGCCATGCAGCCTCAATTCCGCCTGGCCCATACTGTCGACATGCCCATCCGCAGCGGCGAGGTTCGCGCGGTTCGCGTGAACCTGATAGACTCCCGGCTGGGAATTGAGATTGAAATGGACCTGATAAGACATCGCCGTCTTGTCCGTCCGCAGGGAGTCGGCAATCAGCAGCGCTTCCGAAGGGCGCCGGATCCGCTTGAACTGGATGAAGCTCTGGCTGAAGGAAGCCGTTCCCCCGGCCGGCGCGGGGCCCGAAATATTGGCTCCCCAGATGAAGTCCCCGATCGACGCATCGGAAGGCTGGCTGTAATTGAAGCCGTAGGTATAGGTATAGCCGGAGTTCTCCTTGGTGGCTTTCCCGTCTTTCGGCGGATTTTTCACGATGTTCCGCTCTGTCGGGCAGAACATCACTTCCCAGGAGAGATAGCCGGGGGAGTGAAACAGAGAGTCACGTTTCGCCTGAACGCCCGAAAGCGATGTCGCCCGGGTCAACACCATCGCCGCAGTCACCGGTCCGTACGCTGTCTGGTCTCCATTTGCAAAATTCACCATGAACCCCTTGTTTTCATCGGAATAGAATCCGGCTGCGGCAATCACCTGCTTCTGGTTGCTGACACATTTGACGGCGTATGCCCTCGCCCGCGCCTGCTGCAGCGACGGCAGCAGCATCGCGGCGAGAATCGCGATGACCGCGATCACGACCAGCAGCTCTATCAAGGTAAAATTTCTGTTTCTCATGATTCGTACTCCCTGTCAGTAATAATATATAGGAGAAGGCTCCGGGTATCAATGCCGTTCACGGATGAAACGGGAACGCGTCGGCAAGCAGCGCAAGACAGCTCCCCGGAGTAACCAGTTCCCCGGCCGCAACGTCGGCCTCAGTCACGCGTGACAGCAGCACCTGCCCGTGGCACCTCACGCGGCCGTGGTCGTGGACGATATACAGAAAACCGTCGCCGCCCTCCGTGAAATCCGGATACGCGACCTCGGTCCGGCCGTCGAGCAGCAGCCGGCCGTACCAGCTCTTCCCGTCGTCGTCGGAGAGCCATGCGCACAGGTCCGTGCGAAGCCGTTCCGGCGCTTCTCCCGGCAGCCGCAGCGGCATCGCGTGGTTCACGAGGCAGAGCCGTCCGGACCTCAGACGGCGCAGCGCGAACCGCGAACACGGTCCTCCGAGCGGAGAGGGTTCCGGAATACTCCAGCTTTTTCCGCGATCGAAGCTGAAGCTCTGTCCGATGCCGTAGGTGGTACGGACAAGCAGCCACCAGGAGCCGTCGTTCCGTTCGACGAGCAGATGCTCGTCAAACGAGCGCTCCGGCACTTCCGGGCCGACGAGCAGCTCAAAGCTTTTCCCGCCGTCGCGGCTCACAAGCAGATTGGAGCGGCTGATTTCCGCGAATTCCGGCCGTACCTTCTGCGGAAAAATCACCCAGAGCGCAACCGGGAGCACCCAGCTCCCGTCAGCCAGCACGGTCGGTTTGTTCATCATGACGCCGTCGGCGATCCGGCGCGGAGCGCTCCAGACAGAACCGGCGGAGTCCGCCTTTTCGCAGCAGCTCATCCAGACGCCGGCCCGCCCGTCGAAGCAGTCCCAATGGCCGCCGCTGCCGCTCTGGGCGTAGAAGAGGCGGAGCACGCCGTCCGGACCGCGCCAGAGAACGGGGTCGAAAGCGCGCATTCCCGGCTCCGGGACCACGGCAAGCTCCTCGCTCCACGTGCGCCCGCCGTCCCGGCTGCGCGTCACGATGACATAATTGCCCGGCCCCTCCGCCGGTTCCCGGTTCGAATACAGGCATACGAAGATGTCCCCCTCCGGCGTCACCTCCACACCGGGGATCCCCTGATGCCGCCTTAACGACGGCGATTCCTCAGCCGACGGCAGACGGAGCGTACAGACCGGTTCACATACGGCATTCATCTCGATTTGACTCCTTATCGCTTGAAATTCAACAGAAACTACTCTATATTTTACCGGAAACAACGGCTCCGGTCAAGATCGTCAAGAGCAGATTACCATAGGAAACAGCAGATTCATGGCGGATATCGTGCGGGAGTCGCTCGAGCGGCTGCGGACAATGATTTCAGGAAAATTCCATCTGCCGGACGGCAAGCTGCGCCCGGATCTTCCCCTTGCGCCGCGGCAGCTGCCGTGGGACCGGCTGCTCTTTCTCATCGACGGAGAAAAATACGAGCCGATGTCGATCGACGGAAAGCTGTGCGAGATCCACCTGCAGCCGGGCGACGCATGGCTGGTCCGGCGCGGGATCTGGGAGTATACGGCGGTCACGACTGCCCATCGCTTCCTCAGCCTCGTATTCCGCGGGACCTGCCTGCGGGCAGTCTGCTGCACGTTTCCGGAGGGGCTGAAGCCGGGCGACTGGCGCGACCCGGACATCATCCACACGGGGCGCACGATTCCGGAGCATCTCGCAGCGGTCATCCGGGCGCTCTCCTGCTCCGGCGGCGAACACGGCAGCCACATCCCGTTCCTGCTGCGAAGTGCCGTCGAACTCACGCTGCAGGAGCTCGACCGGACCGGCGGGCCCGGCGGGAAATCGGTCGAGACCTACGAAAAGATCCTGCGCTACATCACCCACCACTACACCGAACCGATCGACCGGAAGTTCGTGGCGGACCAATTCGGAATGAACGGCTCCTATATCTCACAGCTCCTGAAGGATAAATTCGGAATGAGCTTCCGGGAGTATCTGTTCGACCTGCGCATCTCCGCCGCAAAACGCATGCTCGTCACGACGGAACTCGGAATGAAGGAGATCGCCGCGAAATGCGGCTTCTCCGGCGAAGTCTATTTCATCTGCCGCTTCCGCGAGGCAACCGGCCTCCCCCCGGGAAAATTCCGGGTCGAGCAGCGGAAGGGCGGCAGATAGGCGGCCTACTCGAACAGCCGCTTCACGAAAGAGGGATTTGCGAATGCGGCTTCGTGGATCGCGGAGTTGTAGTACTTGAGCTTCGCGGCCAACTCCGGCGGAACCGGGCGCGCCGGAACGGTGATGTCGTCGCGGTCGCCCGCCACGCACGCCCCGATCGTTCCGGTCGGATAGGTCGGAACGAGGATCGAAGCATAGCCGACCGTGCGGAACACCTGCTTCGACACCTTGTAGAGACGCGCCACGATATCAGGCAGCAGATACGGGGATTCCGCCTGCGTCGCGATCACGCCGCCCGGACGCAGCGCTTTCTTCATGTCGCGGTAGAACTGCTCGCCGAACAGCGGCGCGCCCGGGCCGCCCGGATCGGTCGAATCGACGATGATCACGTCGTAATAGCCCGGCTTGTCCCTGATGAACTCGCTGCCGTCCGCAATATGGATCTTCACGCGCGGGTCGTCGTAGCCGCAGGAGACGTTCGGGAAGAATTTCTTCGCGGTTTCGATCACCTCCGCATCGATCTCGCAGATGTCCATGACTTCGAGCTCCGGGTGCCTCCCCGCCTCGCGCAGCACACCGCCGTCGCCGCCGCCGACCACAAGCAGCCGTTTCGGGTTCTCATGCGCGAAAAGCGGCACGTGCGTAAGCATCTCATGATAAGCGAACTCGTCGAATTCGGTCAGTTGAATGATACCGTCCAGCAGCAGCATCCGCCCGAGCTTCGAGGTCTGGTACACATCGATTTTCTGGAACTTCGACTGTTTACTGCAAAGCTCCTCCGTCACCTGAACCGTCATGCCGAAGCCGTTCATCGCCTCGGTCACCCAGAAGTCAGCCATTTTCGCGCCTCCTCTTCTCTTCTATTCGAATTTCTCCGTTTTCATCTCGACGTCGCGGCCGGTCCAGCAGTAGGTGCAGACCTTGGAGGGGTCGACGCCGATCGCCTCGATCAGCTTTTCGAGCTTCTGGAACTTCAGCGTATGCAGATTCAGCTCCTTGCGGATCTCTTCGACCATCGCCTGGTATTTCGGGGAATCGAACTCCAGGTAGCCTTCGATCATCTCGTCGGTCGGCTCCCGCCCCTCCAGCTTCGCGATCGAACGGCGCGCCGCGAGGTCGAGCTCGCAGCGGGAGCGCGAGAAATTCAGGAACCGGCAGCCGAAGAGCAGCGGGGGGCAGGCCGAACGCATATGCACCGCCTTCGCGCCGCGCTCGTAGAGCCGCACGACCGTATCCCTGAGCTGCGTCCCGCGCACGATCGAGTCGTCGCAGAACAGCATGCGCTTGTTCTCGATCTCGGTCTGAACCGGGATGAGCTTCATGCGGGCGATGAGGTCGCGGACCGTCTGGTTCTGCGGCATGAAGCTGCGCGGCCAGGTCGGGGTATACTTGACGAAACTGCGGCGGTAAGGTTTGCCCGCGGCGTTGGCGTAGCCGATCGCATGTGCGATGCCGGAGTCCGGAATGCCGCAGACCGAATCGATTTCCGGAATGATGCCGGCGTCATCCGCCGCCATGCTCTCTCCGTTGCGGTAGCGGGCCGACTCCGTGTTGATTCCTTCGTAGCTGCTGGAAGGATACCCGTAGTAGACCCAGAAAAAGGTGCAGATCTTCGTCGTGTCGCCCGGCACGTGCTTCTGGATCACGCCCTGCTCCGTGATTTCGACGATTTCGCCGGGGCCGAGCTCATGCTTCAGGCGGTAATCGAGGTTCGGCAGCGCGGTCGTCTCCATCGTGACGGCGAATGCGCCGGGCTTCTCGCCGATCATGACCGGTGTGCGCCCGAAGCGGTCGCGGGCCGCATAGACCCTGCCGTCGATCAGGACGAGAATCGAACAGGAGCCGTCGACCATGTTCTGCGCGTATCGGATCCCCTCTACCAGCGTCTTTCTGCGGTTGATCAGCATCGCAATGATCTCGGTCGGATTCAGCTCGCCGTCGCTGGATTCCGAAAAATGACTGACCCCCGCTTCGAATGCCGCCGCAGCAATCGCGTCGATGTTGTTGATCTTGCCGACCGTCACGATCGCGAAATTGCCGAATTTGCTGGAGATGATGAGTGGCTGGTCCTCGTAATCGCTGATGATGCCGATTCCGGCCCGGCCGAGAAATTTATCGATGTCGTCGTCGAACTTCGAACGGAACTGCGCATTCGTGATATCGTGGATTCTCCGGGTGATGCGCCCTTCCCGGTCGCAGACTGCCAGTCCTCCGCGTTTGGTTCCCAGGTGAGAGTGGTAGTCTGTTCCGTAGAAGAGATCGCAGACACAGTCACGGTCCGCGACGACGCCGAAAAATCCGCCCATGGTTATTCCCCGAAGCTTATGGTTTGAAATTCTTTTGCAGACGCTATATCCATAACGATTTGTTCCGCTCTCCCGCTGTCCGGAACAGGCCGTGCCGTTCTGGAAAAAGAAATGTCCTGCCGGACGCAATCAGCCGGGAATCCGCATGAAATATCAAAGAGAGTCCCCAATCGTTCACCAAAGGACCTTCCGTTTTATAATTTACAGGCGGATTGTAATTAAGTCAATACGGAAATGCGAAAAGGAGTGCGGTATTTTCACGACCGCGCTTTTTTTCGGAAAAAATCGCAGGAGAGAAGCCGCGGCGGCTTGCATTCCCGGATGGGCAGTGCTATTTTATTAAACAAAATTTATGCCGGAGCGTTTCCATATCGCAAATTCCACCGCTCGTGGAGGCGTGACCGGCGAAAAGGTAGCAGGCTCGGCACCGCTGACCGTCTTACCGACAACGGCAAAACCGGAAATCGGAGAGAGGGAGGGGTACCTTGTTTGTGTTTTGTCGTATTTGGTATATCGCTTCAACGTGAGGTAACAGAGTTATGAAAGTCAGGGCATCGGTAAAGCGCAGATGCGAATTTTGCCAGATCATCAAACGCAACGGCACGATCCGGGTCATCTGCTCCCGGGATGCGCGTCACAAGCAGCGTCAGGGTTAATTTCGCTTCATAAGCGTCAATTTTAACGATAGGAACAACAGTTATGCCTCGTATCATTGGTGTGGACATCCCGGGCAACAAGCGCATTGCGTTCTCGCTGCGCTATCTCTATGGCATCGGCCCGGCCAAAGCGCTCGAAATCATCGAGAAGGTTCAGATTCCGGAAGATCTCAAAGCGAAGGACCTGACCCAGGATCAGATCGCAGCGATCACGAAGATCCTTCAGAACGACATCGTCGTCGAAGGCGATCTGCGCCGCATGCTCTCTGCGGACATCCGCCGGCTGCAGCAGATCAACTGCTACCGCGGCATCCGCCATCGCCGGAGCCTGCCGGTCCGCGGCCAGCGCACGAAGACGAACGCCCGTACCCGCAAGGGCAAGAAGATCACGATCGGCGCGATCCGCGACAAAACCCAGCGCCGTCTGGCCGCCAAGGCCTGATAAAGCCGTATTCCGGGGCAGTATCGACGGCGGCGCAGACGGCGCCGCGTGACTCCGGGACGGATTCGATGAATTTGAGATCATAAATCAGGAAATATACAGAATTATGGCTGAAGAAGTGAAAAATACCGAGGCTGCGGAAGTTGCGGCCGAAGCGCCGGCTTCCACCGCGCCGGTCATCAAGCAGCGCGGCAAGAGCGGCCGCTTCGTTCCGAGCGGCATTGCGTATGTCCTCGCGACGTTCAACAACACGAAAGTGACTTTCACCGACCTGCACGGCAATGTGCTCTGCTGGTCCACCGGCGGCAAGAACGGCTTCAAGGGCTCGCGCAAGAGCACCGCGTATGCGGCGCAGGTCATCGCCGGCGATGCCGCGAAAAAGGCGCAGCTGCTCGGCATGAAAGAGGTCGAAGTCCGGATCAAGGGACCGGGCGCCGGCCGTGAATCCGCCGTCCGCGGAATCGCCGCGGCGGGACTTGAAATCAGCTCGATCAAAGACATCACGCCTGTACCGCACAACGGCTGCCGTCCTCCGAAACGCCGCCGGGTCTGACCCGACCGGTTCGGGTGGGATTTTCCCGCCGGCCGCCTGAGGTTTGTATGCGGTTCCGCCGCATGAAGAATTGGAATCAGCGGCCGGCAGACGGAATCCCCGGTTGTTCGTTTTTTTGATAAGAATGCCTGCAGGCATAATCAAGTTGGAGGAAAAATATGACTGCTGCGATCGGTTTTCCGATGCCCAAGTCGATCATCGTCGATGATGCGAGTTCTACCGAGAATTACGCCAAGTTCATCGCGGCGCCATTTCAGCGCGGGTACGGTCATACGCTGGGCAATTCGCTGCGGCGGGTTCTGCTCTCTTCCCTGGAAGGAGCGGCGATCTGTTCGGTGCGTATTGACGGCGCGAAGCATGAATTCGACGCGCTCGACAATGTGCTCGAAGACGTCACCGAGATCGTGCTGAATTTGAAGTGCGTCCGGCTGAATCTTCATGCCGACGGCCCGAAAACGCTGGAAATCCGCAAAGACAAAGCCGGCCCCGTAACCGCGGCGGACATCGTCTGCGACAGCACGGTCGAGGTGCTCAACCCCGAGCAGCTCATCTGCACGCTGGACAAGTCCCTGCCGTTCCGTGCCGAAATCGAAGTCGTCAAAGGCAAAGGTTACCTGCCCGCCGAAAAGAATACGGCTCCGCGTGCGATCGGGACGATCCCGGTCGACTGCCTCTTCAGCCCTGTCACCCGCGTGAACTATCAGGTCGGCGCGGCGCGTGTCGGTGAAGAGACCGAAATGGACAGCCTTGAGCTGGAGATCTGGACCGATGGACGCATCACTCCGCAGGCGGCGCTCGAAGAAGCCGCGCGGATCCTGCGCGACCATCTGCAGCCTTTCATGGGCACCCAGGTCGTGGAGAAGGACGTGGTTCTGACCGACGAAGAGTCGAAGATGTTCAAGCTCCTGGCGCACGACGTCGAAATCCTGGATCTCTCGGTCCGGGCGATGAACTGCCTCAACAGTGCAAATATCAAGCTGATCGGCGAGCTTTGCACCAAATCCGAAAGCCGGATGCTCAAATACCGGAACTTCGGCAAGAAATCGCTGGATGAAATCAAAGAAAAAATTGAAAAACTCGGGCTTGAGCTGGGGATGACCTTCAGCGATCGGCTGATGACCGCGCTCGAAGCGGAATCGGTCCGGGTCCGGTCCGAAGCTGAGGAGAGCAAGTAATTATGCGTCATAGAGTTCATACGTTCAAAGTCGGCCGTTCCAGCGCACACCGTCGCGCGATGCTGGCCAACATGGTCAGCAGCCTCTTCACCAACGGCCAGATCCAGACGACTCTGGTCAAGGCCAAAGAAGCGCGCCGTTTCGCCGAAAAGCTGATCACCATCGGCAAGAAGGGCGACCTGCATCGCCGCCGCCTCGCGGTTGCGAAGCTGCGCGACAAGGATGCCGTCAAGCTCCTGTTCGATGAAATCGCCCCGTCCTACGAAGGGCGCAACGGCGGTTACACCCGGATCCTGAAGCTCGGCGTCCGCCGCGGCGACGCCGCCGAAATGTGCATCCTCCAGCTCGTCAAGGAGCAGGTCGAAGTCAAGGAAGCCGCTCCGAAGGCCAAGGCCAAAAAGGCCGAAGCCAAACTCGAAGAAGCCAGGGCGGAGAACGCCAAGCTCGAAGAGGCCAAGCTTGAAGAAGCCAAGGCGGAAGTCGAAGCCGACGAGGCTGAGGCAGCCAAGCTCGAAGAGCCGAAAGCGGAATAATCTCCATATCCGCACACCAAAGCTCCGGTGGAAACACCGGAGCTTTTTTTACCCCCCTTTTCCGCAATGCCGCGGAAGCCGAACCGCAGGCAGGCGGTGGTTTGCCAGGCGAACGCTGTCCCTTCTTCCCCTGAAAAAATCAGCGGGGGCGCAGCTTTCCGCCGGCGCCCCCGCGTTCAAATGGTGCGGTTCAGTTTCCTGTGAATTCGCCGGAGCTGATCGCTCCGCCCAGAACCGGGTAGGCCGGAACCTTCGTCACGATCCGGCAATCAGCTTTGATTTCCGGGAAATTCCCGTCGCGGTCGGCCACTTTGATCTTGCCGCGCCACTCATCCGTGAATTTCGCGGGCGCGGTCAGGCGCACCGTATAGAAGCGGCGCGAAAGCGGCGGAACGTCATAGGCGATCTCGGAGCGGTCGATGCTCCAGCCTTCCGGCAGCGCAACCGCAAGCGTCCCGCGCCGGGCCGTCCCGGTCGGGTTCGCGAGCGTAATCACCGCCTCCTGCGGCTTACCGGCCGGGAACGTGAACATCAGCGAGCGGATCAGCGGTTTATGGCTGCGGAAATAGCTTTTCGTCTTGTAGAGCGCCGCCATCTCTTCCGTTGCGGTCCGCGCCTGTGCCTCCGCGAGGTCGGCGGCGGCGCGTTCGAGCCAGATGTTCCGTGCGGCGGCGTCCCCGTCGGAATCGTACTGCATCGCATACTGAAGCTCCTTTTGAGCGCGGGAGGTCAGCCGCTCGGTATCCGGCAGCACGCCGTTTTCCTGCGTCTTCGCCCGCACGGCCTCCCACTGTACCCCGACAGCCTTTCTGAGCTCAGCGACCGGCATCGGCGCTGACGGCACGTTTCCGGTTGCCCGGTCGAACAGCAGCTGCAGGTTCGTCAGGGCATCCAGCGCGAGGTTCGACTCATAGAGCGCCTCGCCGTGCATAGGACGGCGGAGCTTCGAAATCCGGGCATACTCCTTCCGCACCGTCTCCGGCAGTGCCTCGGGCCCAGTCCCGGCGATTTTCCGGGCGAGCGCGTCGAGAAGCTTCCCCTCCGGCTTCACATGCCCCGCATAGAACGCAAGCTGTGCGGCGGCAAGTCGGGCGATCGCGGCAGAAGCGGGGTTCCGGACGAAAACCGGACTTTCAACCGACAGAATCGCCGTTTTCGGGTCGAGCGTATTGCCGAACACATCCGCAACCACCGACTTCCCTGTTAGCGGCAGATCGATCCGGACCGGCTTTCCGCTCTTCGAGAACAGCACGGCGACCGGTGTCCCGCCGTTTGCGAAGAGATAGGTCGTCACATCCCCCTTTTCTTCCCAGCCGAGCGGAACCGCGTCTCCGAGCTCGCGGATCATCGCGGCCATCGCCACGAGGTTCATATGCGGCTTGCCGTCCAGATAGAGCGGCGCCCACTTGCTTCCGTTGTAGATGAAGGTCTTGCCGTTGCCCCAGATGCGGTGCGAAAGCAGCGACTCCATGAGCCGGTGGAACGGCTGACCGGAAGCGGCGGTTTCCGTCGACCACATTTCAAGGTCGCGCCCGTAGTTCCACATATTGCGGCGGTAACGCTCAAGCCGGTTATAGTCCATCATGCCGTAGCTGTGATATGACATGAGGTCGGCCCAGCGCAGGCAGCCGAGGTCGAACATATCCTGCCCGAACCCGGGAAATGAATACGGGCTGTCGATCAGTGCGGCCCCGGTGTCGGTCGGGTAGACCAGCGCATCCGGATCGGCCTTCTTCATCGTCTCGTATGACTCCCGGAAGAGCTGCATCGCCTCGCCCGGCGTGCCGCGCAAACCGCGGAGCCGGTAATAGCTCCACGCCTCGTTCCAGATCTCATAGACGCGGAACGGAGAGGCCTTCGCGACCCGCTCCGCGAGCGGCTTCAGATACGATTCCCGCCAGGCGTCAAGGTCGGCGGGCGGATAGTAGGAGTAGACGCTGTCCTTCGCGGAAGCGGCCGGTTCCCCGGGCAGGATCGTCGAATATTTGCGCGGAGCTCCGAGCAGGACCGCGCATTCGCGGATCCGGTTGCGCTTCACATTCGCAAGCCGGTCGTCCAGTTCGCTCCAGTCCGCATTGCCCTTTGCGTCCGAATTATTGTTCCAGCGGCCGTACACGTCGTGGTTCCTCCACCACGAGAGCCCGGCGTAATCGACCAGCGCATCGTGCATATGATAGTAATGGGCCGCAAACGGCGATGCGGTCCGGTACACAGGGAGGGACGGCGGAAAATAGAAGAACGACTCACTGCCGGAGACCAATTCCTTCCCATCCTTCGCCGTCAGCCGGAAATCGTATTCATAGGAGCCGTACGTCTCCGGAACCGGCAGCGGGATCTCCGCCACGCCGGAGAGCGTGAGGTTCAGTGTCCGGACGATCTCCCGGCCCGGAGTGCCGGGCTGCGGCCGGAGAACGGTCTTCAGCGTCACCGCGACCGGCTTCTCTTCAAAGCTGCGGAGCGTCACGCTGCGCTTCTCACCCTTTGCCAGAAACCCGTTCCCATGCGTCGGGCTTACGGCGAACTCCATCGCCGCCGGAGCATTTTCCGCTTCAAACTCGTAGAGCCGCACCATCGCATCCGGCATCTGTCTGCGGAACACGACCCGGAGCGCATCAACCTCCGCCCGCGGGAAAATAAAACGGGGCGCAACGGCGCGGTTGCCCCGCACACTGCGGAGAAGCTTCCACTCTCCGCCGGTCCGCCCCTCGATATCGAAGTCGACCGACACATGCGTGTCGGCCCAGAAAACCAGCGTGACCGCGTTGACCGTGCGCGGCGAATCATACTCCGCCATCAGCCAGTGATCAACGGGGACGGCGCTGCTGACCCAGCGGCTTTTCATCTCGGTGCAGCCGCCGTCGGCGGCATTCGCAGGGGCGTAAACGCTGTATTGCGAATCCGCCGTAAGCTTCGTGCCGGGCAGCCGGTTCAGGTTTTCCGCTCCCGCGGAGAATGCGGCGAGCGAAGCAAAAGCCGTGAGAACACAAATTCCGGTTTTGTTCATCAGAAACTCCCTTGTTGTTCAAATTGCCGTGGCCATCACCATTAGTATACAAAACTTCCGGCAAAACGGCAAGGGGAAACAACACTTTTCGATGAAACAAAATGTTACAGAATCTGCTTACGGCTCCGCGCGGTGAATATCCACGACTTTGCCGCCGAAGAGATCGACGATCTCATGGACGACCGGATCCTGCAGCACATCTTCCAGCGCTTTCGGGTCGTCGTTTGCGATGCTGCGGCGCTTGCGGCGGCCGGATTTCGTCTCCGGCGCGAGATCCGCCGCGTCGTTCTTCGGCATGGGCGGCGGCGCAACCGGAACCAGGACCGTCTCTCCGGTAGCCGGATCGAAATCCCGCACCATCTCTCCCGCAGGCATCAGCGACGCCTCCTCATCCGAATAGGCAACCGCCGGCTCGTCCTCCGGTTCAGGCTCAGGAAGAGCGGCTTCCGCCTCCGGTGCCGGCGGATCCGCCACGGGCCCCGCCGGCGCCGTCACCTCGGCAGGCTCAGCCGCCGGAACGGGAGCCGCCGGAACTTCGGCGGCGGAAACAGCCTCCGGTTCCGGAACCCCGGCCGCGGGGAGAGCTTCGGCTTTCGGCGGCGGGACCGCCTGCGGCGGTTCCACCGGCTTCGGCTGCTCGATCACCACGACTTCCGGCGCCGCCGGCCTGATTTCATTCGGCAGCTGCTCGAGGAATTTAAGTTCGCCCGCCGTGCGCAGCTGATTCAGCCGCGCAAGCAGATCGTTGATGCGCACCGCATGCGCTTCACGCATCGCCTTCAGCAGGATCGTTTCAAGGTAAACCTGTTTGTTCAGCGCATCGTGCAGCACCCGGCCGACCGGGGCGACGGTTTCAAGCAGAATCTGGAGCGTATCGGGCCGCACGAGCTTCGCGAGCTTGCGGTAGTGCTCGACCGTCTCGGCCGCCTCGTTCAGCACCTCGCCCGGATCGGGCAGGATGCCGCAGAGCTGAACCGCCCGCAGCGCTTCAAGCAGGTCGTCGAACAGTGTTTCGAGGTTCTTGCCCTTCTTCGAGAGGCGCGCGATCACCTTCACGACTTCGCCGGGCTGATTGCGCAGCATCGCAAGCAGAACCGTGTCGAGGTCCGCGCGATCGGTCAGCCCGAAGAGCGAAAGCACCTGCTCGCCCGTGATCGCGGAGCTGTCTCCCTGCGCGAAAAATGCGATCATCTGGTCGAGCAGCGACTGTGCATCGCGCATACCGCCCTCTGCCGCGCGGGCGATCGCGTTCACAGCATCGTCGTTGATCGCCACGCCCTCGCGGTCCGCGATCAGCCGCAGCCGCTCCGCAATCTGACGGGTCGGAATCGGCAGCAGGTCGAACCGCTGGCAGCGCGAAATGATGGTTTTCAAAACCTTATGAACTTCCGTCGTCGCGAAGATGAACTTCACGTGGGCGGGCGGCTCTTCGACCGTCTTCAGCAGCGCGTTCCACGCCTGTGCGGTCAGCATATGGACTTCGTCGATGATGTAGATCTTGTAGCGCCCGGCCACAGGCTGGTGCATCACATCCTCGGCCAGCTCGCGCATGTCGGCGGCGGAGTTGCGGCTTGCGGCGTCGATCTCGATCACGTCGAGGCTGCTCTCCTCCATGATCGCGAGGCAGGAGGCGCATTTGCAGCACGGTTCGCCGTCCTGCGGGTCGAGGCAGTTCATCGCCTTTGCGAAGATGCGCGCCAGCGTGGTCTTGCCGACCCCGCGCGGGCCGACGAACAGATAGGCGTGGGCGGTCCGCTGCTGGCGGATCGCATTCTTCAGCGTCCGCACCACATGCTCCTGCCCGACCACGTCGGTGAAACACTGCGGACGCCACTTCCGGGCGATAACCTGGTACTCGCTCATACGTTTAAAACTCCCCGAAAAGGTCGCCGGTCGCCTCTGCCGCGGTGAGCGGCGGAATCATGGCGTCGACGATCCCGTTCTGCATCCGGAAAATCTGCTTCAACCCGTGCTCGGCGAGGTCGATCAGCTCGTTGAGCTGTTTCCGCGAAAAGGGAGCGCCCTCGGCGGTCCCCTGTACCTCGACGAGCTTCCCGGATTCCGTCATGACCACATTCATATCGACCTCGGCGGAGGAGTCCTCCTCGTAACAGAGGTCGAGCATCGGCACGCCGCCGACGATCCCGACGCTGATGGCGGCGACGTTCTCCGCGAGCGGGCAGCCCGCGAAGTGCTTCCGCCCCCAGTCGCTGCGGCAGGCCAGTCCGAGCGCGACGGCCGAGCCGGTGATGCTCGCGGTGCGCGTGCCGCCGTCGGCGTCGATCACGTCGCAGTCGACGCTGACCGTGTTCTCTCCGAGCTCGTTCAGATCGACCACCGCGCGGAGCGAACGGCCGATCAGCCGCTGGATCTCCATCGTGCGCCCGCCCTGCTTGCCGGAGGAAGCTTCGCGCCGCATCCGATCGTGGGTCGAAGCCGGGAGCATCCCGTACTCGCAGGTGACCCAGCCGCCCGGCACCTTCTGCGCCTTCATCCACGGCGGGACCTTTGCTTCGACGCTGACCGCGCAGATCACCCGCGTGCCGCCGCACTCGATGAGGACCGAGGAGAGCGGATGGGAAAGGTAGTTCGGCTGAATGATGATTTTGCGAAGCTCATCCGGAGCGCGGCCGTCGATGCGTGTCATAAGAAAAAGAGTCTCCCTCTCTGGAACTGGTGAACAATCATGAAACGTCGGAGCCGGCGGAAAATCCGAAACCGGTCCATCTGGTAAATATATTGCATTTCCGGCTTTTTACAACTGCCCGCGCCCGGAAATCCCGCGCTTTTTCACCCGCGTCCGGAAAAACGGCGGAATGGCCGCAACCCGCCCTGCTGCCGCTCTGTCTTGAAGCGCGGCACAGCAACTGCCGGAAAGAAAAAAGAGCCGCCGGATCAGATGACCCGTGGCTTGTCAAAAGCATGTATTGAGCTGCTTGGTTCCCCACCTGACTCGGTATACCCATTTGACAACGCACGAGGTCCAACCCGGCGGCAAAAATCGTATCGTATTTTATAGTATACCCTGCTTTCAGAAAATTTCAAGCAGGAATTCAAGCTCTTTTTTCAGATTTTTACGTTCGACGACGCGGTCGACGAGCCCTTTCTCCAACAGGAACTCCGCCGTCTGGAACCCCTCCGGCAGCTTCGAGTTCGTCGTCTCCTGAATCACGCGCGGCCCGGCGAAGCCGATCATCGCGCCCGGTTCGGCGAGAATCACATCGCCGACCGCCGCGAAGCTCGCGGTCACGCCACCGTAGGTCGGATTGGTCAGGATCGCAAAATAGGGCAGCCCCGCCTCGCTGTGGCGTGATAGCGCGCCGCAGGTCTTCGGCATCTGCATGAGGCTCAGGATCCCCTCCTGCATGCGCGCGCCGCCCGACGCGGTCACGAGCACCACCGGAACCTTCGCCGCGGTCGCCGCTTCGACAAGGCGTGCAATCTTCTCGCCGACCACGGAGCCCATCGAGGCGCCCATGAAGCGGAAATCCATCACGCCGAGCATGAACGGCCTGCTGCCGAGCGTGGCCGACCCGCAGACGATCGCGTCCCCGAGACCGGTCTTCTTTACGCTCTCCTCGAGGCGCGCGCCATACGGCTTGCTGTCGACGAACTGCAGCGGATCGACGCTGCGCAGATCCGCATCCATCTCAACGAAGCTCTCCGGATCGGTCAGGGACTTGATGCGCGGCTGCGCATTCATCGGAAGATGACAGTTGCAATACCAGCAGACCTGCAGATTGTCTTCCAGCCGGTCGGTATAGAGAGTCTGGCCGCAACTTTTGCATTTCACCCACGAACCGTCCGGGATGATCATTTTACGTTCTCCGTTGGTGGGCATCCGCAAGGTGGAATACTTTCCGCTGCTGAATAATGACATATAAGTTTTCAACTCCAGTTAAGGACAACTCAATCCGGGCCGGTTCAGACGCCCGCCATCCGATAAAATCAAAAGCAACATTGATTTAATATATCCCGGATCCGCGAAATTTCAATTGCCGTTTTGCAATATTCGCCGCCGCCGTCCCGGTTCCCGCTGAAAATTTCCCGCGACTGCCCGGATTGATCCGGTCAGCCGGTCTTTTTCCCGGAAAAGAAAAAACAGCTCTTGACTTTTCCTTCCGGATGTGTCATAATATAAGAAAATAATAGACAAGTACACAAGACAGGTATAAAAAATGGCCCGCACCAATGCGAAATTCATTTACGACTCGCTGCGCAGGCAGATCGAGACGAGCCTGCTCGCCCCGGGGATGAACCTGCCGGGCGAAGTCAGCCTCGCGGACAGCTTCGGCGCGAGCCGCATGACCGTCCGCAAAGCGCTCGCGCAGCTTGAGCAGGAGGGGCTGATCTACTGCCGCCCCGGAGTCGGGTCGTTCGTGAAGGAGCTCGAAACCCTCCCGCTGCCCTGTGCGCGGAAGGTGTTCATCGCAGTCTCCGGGCTGTGCGGAGTCGAGCGGCACATCACGACCAACTTCACGGCGGCCTGTTACGAGGCGCTGCACCAGAGCGCACTGCAGCACAACTGCGAACTCGTATTGTGGAACCGCCGGGAGTTTTTCCCGGAAACCGAGGCCGACGCCTTTTTCTGTTCGATGCTGCCGCAGGAGGAGCTGGAGCTCGCGTCGCAGCTCGCCCGGCGCAAGCCCGTGCTGCTGCTGAACCGCATCACGGACCGCCCTGAACTTTCTTACGTCGCGGTGGATTATGTCGAAGCAACGCTGCGGGTGATCCGCCGGATGCTGCAGAACGGGGCGGGGCGGATCCTCTTCATCGGCGGCAGCCCTCACTGCTCCGGCGGCAACTATCCGCATTATATGCGCGAACGCGGCTACCGGCTCGCGCATGAAGAGGCCGGCGTCGCGCTCGACGACGCGCTGATCCTCCCGATGAACTTCTATTATCAGGATGTAGTCGAGCGCCTGCTCAGATACCAGCCGGAGGTGGTGTTCGTGAGCGGGACGCGCATGATGTCCGCCACGCACACGGCCATCGAGGTCGCGCTGCCGAAGCTGAAGAAGCGACCGTCGCTCTTCTGTTTCGACGACACGCGGGAGTTCTCCGGGCTGGACGGAGTTCCGGTCTCCTGCGGGCGCATGCCGCTTGAAACGATGTGCGAACACGCAGTCAGGTTCCTCGCGGCGAAGGTGCGGGGCGAACAGGCGCCGGAATCGATTCACGAAGTTTTTCCAATGGGGTACCATATTTCGAATTGTCCGTTTCTGATCTGAAAGGAAAATCAAATGAGGCAAAAACACGCATCCTTCACACTGATCGAGCTTCTTGTCGTTATTGCGATCATCGCGATCCTCGCGTCGATGCTGCTGCCCGCGCTGAACAAAGCGCGCGAGCGCGCGAAGCAGAGCAGCTGCACCTCGAACCTGAAACAGCTCGGGCTCGCCAACAGCATGTACGGCGTGGACTACAACGATTATATCGTCCCCGGCGCGGCCGCGCCGAAGAACTGGGGAAAGATCTACAGCTGGCGGAATCTGCTCGGCCCCTATGCCGGCAGACCGGACCTCATGGAGTGGGGGCGGAGCAGCAATCCGGACATCGCCCCACCGATCTACCAGTGTCCGTCAGTTCCGGTCGAACGCCATGCCGCCGCCGACCTGAACTGGTCGGTGGTCGGCCACACGAAAGGCGGATACGGCATCAACGTGTCCCGGACGACCTACAGCGGACAGTGGCTCTCCGTCGCAGGATACTTCGGCGGAGACCCCGCCCAGGGAAGCGATGCGTCATACTCCGCCAAAGCCTCCAAGCTGAAGAAAGCCGCGCAATGTCTGCTGTTCTCCGAAGGCTACTGGGCGATTCAGGGCAACTATCTCAACAACATCCCGAACGACAAGGCCGCGGCGGGGGGACAGAAGATGATTATCGCCCATGGTGAGCGGATCAACATCGGCTATGCGGACGGGCACGCAGGGACCTGGCAGGGCTGGCTCCCGAAGCATGACCTCACGAATGAGAGAACCCGCGCGCTGTATTACGGAATATGACCATTGGAGAATACATTATCATGATGAAGATATTTCCGGCCGCCGTTGCGGCATTCCTCCCGCTCCTCCTCCTGACCGCCGCCCCGAAGCCGTTCTCGGAACCCGTTCCGCGCGGCGACGAATGGGGATTCCGCCCGGCGGCGGAGGAACGCTCCGCCGTGACGCCCGTGCCGTTCGTCTGGAAGCCGCAGGAGGGAGCGGCCTCCTACGAGCTCGAATATGCGCGCAATCCGGAGTTCACCGCGGGCAAGGTCCGCGTCCCGGGTCTCGCGTGGAACGTATACTGCCCGGAGCGTGTCATGGTTCCCGGCGCCTGGTTCTGGCGCGTGCGCTTCCTCGACAGGAGCGGGGCGCCGTCGGCGTGGAGCAGCGTCCGCCGCTTTTCAATCGGAGAAGACGCGACGGAACTCCCGATGCCGTCACGCCGGGAGTATGAAGCGCGCATCCCGAAAACCCATCCACGCCTCTTCCTCCGCCCCGAGGAGCTCCCGGAGCTGCGGGAGCGCGCCGGCAACGGACTGAAAACCGAAGCCGCCGAGCTTTTCGCCGAATGCGACCGGCTGCTCGCTTCCCCGCCCGACTCCTCCGAACCACCGAAGTATCCGGAAGGCATGAAACGCGGCACGAAGGAGTGGCAGAAGATCTGGTGGGGCAACCGTATGCGCACCCTCGCCGCGCTCGACGGAGCCGCGACCCTCGGGTTCGGCTACCGCCTGACCGGAAACCGCGCCTGGGGCAATCTTGCGAAGAAGCTCCTGATGGAATGCGCAAAGTGGGACCCGAAGGGCTCCACGAGCCGCGCCTACAACGATGAGGCGGGGATCCCGTTCCTGTCGCGCTTCTCGCGCACCTACAGTTACGTGTACGACCTGCTTTCGGAAGAGGAACGCGAAGAGTGCCGCAACAACATCCGCATCCGCGGCAACGAGTTCTACACGGCGCTCTGCCCGAGCCACTTCTACAAGCCGTACAACAGCCACGACAACCGCGCGTGGCACTTTCTCGGGGAAGCGGCCGTTGCGTTTTACGGGGAGATCCCGGAAGCCGCCGACTGGCTGGAATTCGCGATGAACGTCTATTTCTGCGTTTATCCGGTCTGGGGCGACGACGACGGCGGCTGGCATGAGGGGCTCTGGTACTGGGGCGAATATTTCGAACGCTTCTTTTACTGGGGAGACGTGATGCGCAACACCTTCGACATTGAAGTCTGCGCCAAGCCGTTCTTCTCGAAAGCGGGCTATTACGCGATGTACTGCCAGCCGCCGAATACGCAGGACGGCGGCTTCGGCGACCATGCCGAACTGCATCGCGGCTCGCGCAACGTCATTGTGATGCGTTCGCTCGCGGCGCTCTCCGGCAATCCGTACTGGCAGTGGTTCGCGGAACAGTCTGCGCCGACGCGGAAGGAGTCGAGCTACATCACCTTCCTGCGCGGCGCACAGCCGAAAGTCGCCCCGAAAGCGCCGGATGACCTGCCGACCTCGCGCTGCTTCCGCGGCAACGGACTCGCATTCCTGAACACCGACCTCTCGGACGGGCGGAACAACGTCCAACTGCTCTTCAAATCGAGTCCGCGCGGCACGGCCAGCCACGGCTACGACGCGAACAACAGCTTCATACTGAACGCATTCGGCGAGCGTCTGCTGATCCGCTCAGGACGGCGCGACTCCTATGCGAGCAACTTCCATAAAAACTGGATGTGGGACACGAAATCCGTGAACTGCATCACGGTCGACGGCGGAACCCAGAAAAAGTGCACCTTCGACGCAAAGGGTGAAATCACGGACTTCAGCACCGGCAAACGGTTCGATTTCGTCGCGGGCGAAGCGGCCGGCTCCTACCCGGGCAACCTCAACGGCTTCCGGCGGCGGATCCTCTTCTGTAAGCCGTCGGCGGTCCTGATCGTCGATACGCTTGAGGCGAAAGAGCCCGCCGGGTTCGCGTGGCTGCTGCACGCGGTCAATCCGATGCGGATCGACGGCGCACAGGTCGATGTGGAAAATAACGGGGCCTCCTGCCGGATCGACTTCCTGTACCCGTCAAAGCTGAATTTCAGCCAGACGGACAAATTCGACCCGCCGCTGCCGGAATACGTAAAGCTCGTGCAGCATCACCTGACGGCGACGCCGGCGGAGAAATCGCGCGAGGCGACTTTCATCACCCTGCTGCGCCCCCGCCGCACGGGAGAAGCGCTGAAGGGCGAAGCGAAGCTGACGGAAGGGAAAGACGGCTACCGGGTCGCAGTCGAACTCCCGGAAGGCCGCTTCGAAGCGGATATCCCGAAAACGGGAAAAATCACCGCAAAGCTGAACGGCGAAACCTTTCAGGAGTGAACGGCAGAGGGTAGTTTCTGCAAACGAAAAAGCGCGGCGAATGCCGCGCTTTTTCGTATTATTTGACCTTCAGCACGCCGCCGGTGTCGGCGCTGGTGGCCAGATAGGCGTACTTCGCAAGATACCCGGTTTTGATCTTCGGCTCGCGCGGCTTCCAATTCTTCCGGCGTTCGGCGATGACCGCCTCCGGAACGTCGAGCCGGACCGAACGGTTCGGGATGTCGATCTCGATCATGTCGCCCGGTTCGACGAGTCCGATGAGGCCGCCCGCCGCCGCTTCGGGGCTCACATGCCCGATGCAGGCGCCGTGGGTCGCGCCGGAAAAACGCCCGTCCGTGACCAGCGCCACGGATGAACCGAGGCCGCGGCCCATGATGTACGAAGTCGGCGCGAGCATCTCCTGCATGCCGGGGCCACCCTTCGGCCCCTCGTAACGGATCACGACCACGTCGCCCTCCTTCACCTTTCCGCCGAGGATGCCTTCACACGCCTCCTCCTGACTCTCGAAGATCACGGCCGGGCCGCGATGGACCAGCATCTTCGGGTCGACGCCGGCCGCCTTGACCACGCAGCCGCTTTCCGCGAGATTGCCGAAGAGGATCGCGAGCCCGCCTTTTTCACTATACGGATTGTCCAGTTTGCGGATGACCGTGCCGTCCGCATCCGGCGCGGCGGCGTACTGCTCCGCAAGCGTCTTGCCGGAGACCGTCGGCGCGGAGCCGTCGATCATTCCCGGCTTCTTCGCGATCTCTTTCAGGATCGCCATGATTCCCCCGACGCGGTTGCACTCTTCAACGATATGGAACTCTCCCCGCGACGGAGCGAGGCGGCAGATGTTCGGCGTCGCCTTGGAGATTTCATCGAGATCCTTCAGATCGACCTTCAGCCCCGCCTCGTTCGCAACTGCCAACGTATGAAGCACCGTATTCGATGACCCGCCCATGGCCATATCGAGCACGAGGGCGTTGCGGAAGGACTCCGCGGTCACGAAATCCTTCGCCCGCGGCGGATTCTGCATCTTCGCGAGCTCCACGATCCGGAATGCCGCGCGGCGCCAGAAGTCGACGCGCTCCGGCGAATCCGCGGCGACCGTGCCGTTGCCGGGCAGCGCGAGCCCGAGCGCTTCGCAGAGGCAGTTCATGCTGTTCGCCGTGAACATGCCGGAGCAGGAGCCGGGGCCGGGACAGGCCGTGCACTCAAGCTCATGCAATTGCGCGTCGTCGATCTTGTCGACCACCCGCGCCGCGACCCCCTCGAAGATCGAGTTCAGGTCGGTGCGGTGGGAAACGCCCGGCGTGCTGCCGGCGCGCATCGGGCCGCCGGAGGCGAAAATCGTCGGAATGTTCAGCCGCATCGCCCCCATCAGCATGCCCGGAACCACCTTGTCGCAGTTCGGGATGCAGATCATCGCGTCAAACGGATGGGCCGAACCCATGGTTTCGACGCTGTCCGCAATGATCTCGCGGCTCGCGAGCGAATACTTCATGCCGGTGTGCCCCATCGCGATGCCGTCGCAGACCGCGATCGTGTTGAATTCGCAGGGGACGCCGCCCGCCTCGCGGATCGCGTCGCAGATGATTTCACCGACCTTCTTCAGATGGCAATGGCCCGGAACGATGTTCGTATAGGAGTTGCAGACCCCGATATAGGGCTTGTCGAAATCTTCATCCGTGAGTCCGGTGGCACGCATGAGGCCGCGGTGCGGCGTGCGCTCCAGCCCCTTTTTCATGATATCGCTGCGCATAGTAACTCTCCTTATGCATTTTGCGTTATCCCATAAAATACCATGAATCACGGGTGAAAGCAATCGAATGTTCCGGATTTTTTAAACGTTCTCTTGACGTTGAGCGGGAACCAAGATATATTAAGCGGTGTTATGTATGGAATAATGTGGATTAATAATAGGAAAGAAACAAGGTATGTTCGAATCACTCAGCGACAAGCTGCATGATGTTTTCCGCAAGCTGCGCGGACAAAGCACGCTCTCCGAAACCAATATCACCGATGCGATGCGGGAGATCCGCCTCGCGCTGCTCGATGCCGACGTGAACATCAGAATCGTCTCGGAATTCATCGAGGCGGTCAAAAGCGAATGTCTCGGCCAGGAGGTCATCAAAAGCGTGACTCCGGGCCAGCAGGTCGTCAAAATCGTCAACGACGAGCTTGTGAAGCTCCTCGGCGGCGGCGCTTCGGAGCTCGAATTCAAGTCGAAGCCGACCGTCATCATGCTCGTCGGCCTTCACGGCAGCGGTAAAACCACCACGGCGGGAAAGCTCGCCCTCCTGCTGAAACGGCAGGGCAGAAAGGTTCAGCTCGTGGCAGGAGACGTCTACCGTCCCGCCGCGATCGACCAGCTTGAAATCATCGGCCGTGAGATCGGGGTCCCGGTCCATGCCGAACGCACGAGCGTGAACGTCGCGGCGATCGCGGTGAACGCGGTCGAACAGGCGCGCTCCGCCGGAACCGACGTCGTCATCATCGACACGGCGGGCCGGCTGCAGATCGACGAAACCATGGTCCAGGAGCTGGTCCGCATCCGCCAGGCGGTGCGACCGGACGAGGTCCTGCTCGTCGCGGACGCCGCACTCGGCCAGGAGGCCGTTTCGGTCGCGGAGCACTTCCACAGGGCGCTCGACCTGACCGGCTTCATCCTGACCAAACTCGACGGCGATGCGCGCGGCGGCGCCGCGCTCTCGATCCGCAAGGTCACGGGCTGCCCGGTCAAATTCATCGGCATGGGGGAAAAGCTCGACAGCCTCGAAGTCTTCTATCCGGACCGCATGGCGAGCCGCATTCTCGGCATGGGCGATGTGGTCTCCCTCGTCGAGAAAGCCGCAGCCGAAATCGATGAGGAAGAAGCGAAAAAGCTGCAGGAGAAGCTGCGCGCGAACAAGTTCGACTACGATGACTTCCTCTCCCAGCTGCGCCAGATCAAAAAACTCGGCGGCATGGAGAGCATCCTCAAGTTCCTGCCCGGCGGCCGCCAGCTCGCCGGCGCGATGAGCGAAGTCGACCCGCGTCACTTCATGCGCATGGAGGCTGTCATCCTGTCGATGACCAAAGCTGAACGCGCAAATCCGGACCTCATGGACTTCCCGCGGAAAAAGCGCATTGCAAAGGGCTCCGGCGTCCCGGTCGAAATGGTCAGCGGGCTCGTGAAGCAGTTCGAAGGCATGCGCAAGATGATGAAGCAGAGCGGCCCGCTCGGCCGGCTGATGTCCGGCGGCTCGCTGCCGGAAAACAATGGAGTCCCCGGATCGTTCGGAGGGCTCTTCGGCGGCTCGACGCCGCTCTCCCGCAAGGAGCAGGACAGGAAGAAACGGCTCGCGAAGCTCGCCAAGAAGCAGCGCGCAAAGCAGCGCAAGAAGCATTAAGGAGTTGGTCACGTGTACAGTATCGTTATTTCGCTGGCAGCCGGAATCCTCACGGGCATCCTGACCGGACGGGATCTCGGGATCACGTGGGGGATTGTCTGCGGAGCTGCCGCCTTTCTGATTGCCCAGCTTGTCGTGATGCTGATCCTCCGCGGAAAGCTCAAGCGCCTCCAGCTCGGCATGCAGCAGACAATGCAGGCCGCACAAACACGCATCGCGCGGCAGGTGCAGAATTTCCAGCAGCGCCCGGTCGGCAGCCCGAAGCTTATGCAGCAGAAGCTTGAATCGATGCAGAACGACGCACTGCGCGAAGCGCTGCGCCTGACTGAGGCATTCGATCCGTATTACCGTTGGAACTGGATGCTGGCCAGACAGATCAACACGATGAAAATGCAGCTTCACTTCCAGCTCAGGGATTTTGCGGCGGTCGACAGAATCATGCCGAAATGCCTGCTGATGGATGCGCGGTCGCTCGCGATCAAGCTCGTGCGGATGTACAAGAAAGAGGATCCGAAGCTCGATAAGTTTTACCAGAAGAAAAGCCGCCGCCTCAAAGGAGAAGACGGTGCGTTCCTCGCCTGCACCTACGCATGGATCAAGCTCCGGCAGGAGGATCAGGCCAAGGCGCTTGCGGCCCTGGTCACGGCAAAGAAGAACTCCGACAACGCGGTGCTGATTGCGAATTACGAAAACCTGGTCAACGGCCGGGCCAAACATTTTTCGAATGCCGGATTCGGCGACAACTGGTACGCTCTCTATCTGGAGGAGCCGAAGATGCGGCCGCAGAAAGCGCAGCAAAGGATGTACTGACGACTTGAAACCCAAAGTGGAACAGCAGCTGAAGGCGATCAGCCGACGCTTCCGTCCCCTGTTGCAGGACGGGACCCGCCCGGTGGAATTCATCGGTCGGATTGCGGCGGAGGTTCCCGCACTGCTGCGCCACGGGATGCGTCAGCGCGATTTCCGCTACTATCTCGACCTGTGCGGCGTCCAGGCGCTGCCGATCGTGCTGCTGATCTGCCTCCTGATGGGGATGGTCATGGCGGTCAACGGGCAGATCCAGCTTTCGAAATTCGGGCAGGAGCTCCTCGTCGCCGACGCGGTCGGGCTGGTCGTGCTCAAGGAGCTCGGGCCGCTGATGGTCGCCATGGTCATGACCGGCTGGGCCGGTTCCGCATTCGCGGCGGAGGTCGGGACGATGAAGCTCGACGAGCAGATCAGCGCGCTCGAAACGATGGGAATCCGCCCGGAGTCGTTCCTGGTGTTCCCGAAGCTCTCGGCCATGCTGATTTCGATGCCGATCCTCACGATATTCGGCAACGCGGCCGGAATTTTCGGGGGGATGCTCGTGGGGGTCACCATCATGAAAATCACCCCGGTCGCCTACTGGACCCGGACGCTCGAGGCGCTCGACATCATGACGTTCCTGCTCGGAGTCGCCAAGAGCGTCCCGTTCGCGATCCTCATCACATTCGCGGGGTGTTACTGCGGATTCAACGCGGCGAACAATTCGCAGGGGGTCGGCCGCGGCGCTACGAAGGCCGTGGTCAGTTCGATTTTTCTCATCGTGGTGGCCGACGTGCTCATCACGGTGCTGTACTCATTCATCGGTTATTGACGGGGCAAAGCTTATGGAGAAGAAAACGGGGCCGGAAATCGACGTCAGGGACCTGACCATCGGCTACGGCAGCAATATCGTCCTCAAGGATCTGAATTTTCAGGTCGAGACCGGCGAAATCTTCTGCATCCTCGGTGGTTCCGGCTGCGGCAAGAGCACGCTTCTCAAGCATATCATCGGGCTCTACGCCCCGCTCAAGGGGGACATCCTGATCCAGGGCGACAGCATCGTGCAGGCCGACGAGCAGCACCGCCGGGAAATCATGCGCCGGTTCGGCGTCACCTATCAGGGCGGGGCCCTGTTCAGCTCGATGACTGTGGCCGAAAATGTCGCGCTGCCGCTCGAAGAATATACGAAGCTCTCCGCGGAGGAGATTGCAAAGACCGTCGAAGAGAAACTCAGCCTTGTCGATCTCTCCGGCTTCGGCGACTACATGCCGGCGGAGCTCTCGGGCGGAATGTCCAAACGCGCGGGCCTCGCGCGGGCGCTCGCGCTGAACCCGAAGCTGCTCTTCTTCGATGAGCCGTCGGCGGGCCTCGACCCGATCACGTCGGCGGAGCTCGACCGCCTGCTGCTGCGGCTGCGCAGCCAGTTCGGCTCGACCATCGTCGTCGTGACCCACGAACTCGACAGCGTTTTCACGATCGCGGACCGGATCATCATGCTCGACAAGCAGACGAAATCAATCGTGGCGGACGGCCCGCCCGCGTTGCTGCGCGACACTTCGCCGAACGAGAAAGTGCGCGCGTTCCTGACCCGCGACGGACTCAAAAGCGACGTCCCGCAGGAGCCGCAGATAACGGAGGTAAGCTAGAATGGCAAACGATTCCATGCAGAAAATCAAGCTCGGGCTTTTCGTCGTCGGCGGCCTTGTGCTGCTTGTCGCGATTCTCTTTTTCCTCGGCATGACCGATATCTTCACGAACAAGGCGACCGTGCAGACCTTTTTCAGTGAATCCGTGCAGGGGCTGACGGTCGGTTCGGCGGTGAAGTATCGCGGCGTACCGATCGGCAACGTCACGAGAATCTCGATCCGCGTCACCGACAAACTCGTGCAGGTTGATATGGCTGTGGAGCTTGAGCACTTCGTCTCGGGCAGCGAACAGGGGCAGCAGCGCAGCGATTTCAAACGTTTCTTCCAATCCGAGCTCGAACAGGGAATGCGCTGCCGGCTCGAATACGCAGGGATTACCGGCATGCGCTACATCGACTTCGACTATTTCGCAACGCCCGGACAGACGCTGACCGAGCCTCCGGCCGGAGCGCTCGAGCCCGGCGTGATGTACATTCCGGCCGTGCCGTCGCCATTCCGCGACATCCTGAAGGCGATCGGGACCTCGCTCGACCGCATTTCGCGGATCCGGTTCGAGGAGATTTCCGACGGGCTCGAACGAAGCCTCTCCGAGCTCTCCGGGCTGCTTTCGGACCCTGCGCTCAAATCGACCATCGCACGCATCAACGAAGCCTCCGAGAACCTCGAGCTCGGCAGCCGCACAATGTCGCGCGTGTTCAGCGAAGAGCGGCTGAACCGGCTCATGGGCCTGCTCGAAGAGGACCTCGAAAAGGTCAACAGACTGACCGAGCAGCTCATCAGGGAAACCAAGGAGGCCAAACTGCCGGAAAGCACCTCCGCGTTCCGGGAGGCGTCGAATGCAATCACATTCAGCCAGGACGAGCTGACAAACACGCTGACCAAGCTGAACCAGACGCTCGACGCGCTGACCGAACTTGCCGATTCGCTCTCGGCGGACCCGAGTTCGATCATCTCCGGCAAGAAGAAACCGCAAATCAAAGGCGAGTGAACCATCAGATGACTCCGGCGGAAATCAGGGCGAAAATCGATGCAATCATCCGGGAGGAGCCGCGCTTCTCCGGGGAAGCCTATGCGTTCGTCGCAAACGCCGTCACGTTCACGGTCGGCCGCCTCCCGGCCCACCGTCATGTCTCGGCGCTCGAACTCCTGGGCGGCGTGCACGACTACGCCAGAGAGGAGTTCGGCGTGCTCGCCTATGAGGTGCTGTATGAGTGGGGGATCCGCAGCGCGTCCGATGTCGGCAGAATCGTCTACCTCCTGATCGGCTCGGGGCTGCTCTCCGCATCGAAGGACGACGCGCCCGAGGATTTCGAGGTGGACTTCAAGCTGGCCGATCCGCCCGCCTCCCCCGGCGCGGCCCCGGCCGCTCCCCCCAAGATTGATTGACGCCGCCCGCTGCGGCGCCGGAAGAGAGGAAAGATGAGATTTTATCGGAACGTACAATCGCGGACCCTTGAGAACGGAGCCAGGATTTTTGTCTTTCCACAGCCTGGAACGGCGGTCGAAGTCGAGTGCTTCATCCGGACCGGCAGCATCCACGAAGGGAAGCATCTCGGTTACGGGCTTTCGCACTTTCTCGAGCACATGCTGTTCCAGGGATGCCGGGATTACCCCGGTACTGCGGCCGCCGATGCGGTCGACCGGCTCGGCGGCTCGATGAACGCCTACACGAGCTACGACCACACGGCCTACCATGTGAACCTTGCGGGGCGGCACCTGCCGGAAGCGGTCCGGATCCTCTCACGCATGGTCCGCTTCCCGGAGTTCCCGGGCGCGCGGTTCTCGGAGGAGCGCGAGGTGATCCTCCGCGAGGAGGAAATGGGGCGCGACAACCCGGATCGGCAGCTTTACAGCCGGCTGAACCGTTCGATCTTCCAGAACCATCCGCTCCGGCACCCGATCATCGGCTACCGCGAACTCATCGCGGAGGTCACGCGCGACATCATGGTCGAATATTACACGGAGCGCTACACGCCGGGACGCTGTTTCTGGGTCGTCGTCGGCGATGCGGATCCGGAACGGACTTTTGACCTCATCGAAGCGGAAATGGCGGACTGGGAGCAGCGGAATCTCAAAGAGCCCGCGATCCCGCCGGAGCCCGCTCAATGTGTCGGGCGCACCGACGCATTCTGCTTCGCGGATCCGCTCGCGCGGCTTGCGGTCGGAGTCCGGATTCCGGAGATCTCGCATCCGGATGTGGCCGGCTGCGACGTGCTGGCAGGAATCCTCGGCATGGGCGACGGCTCGCGCCTCGTCCGCGCCCTCGAACTCGACCGGCAGCTCGCCGTGAACCTGCGCAGCTTCAGCTACAGTCAGGGGGCGGGCGGATTGCTCGCCGTAACGGCCAGCACCACGCCGGAAAAACTCGGGAAGCTTGAATCCACGCTGCTGCGCGAACTTGAGGCGATCCGGAACGGCGCGCTCACCCGGGCCGAGGTCGAACGCGAAAAGACCCAACAGTACGCCGACCACCTGCGCGAGCTGCGCAGCATCCGTGAAATCGCCGCGAACATCGGCGGCGGCGTGATCGCGAACGGCGCGCCGGATCTCAGCGACGCCTACCTCGAACAGCTTGGAAAGCTCACGCTCGACGACATCAACCGGATCGCCGCGACCTATCTCCCCCCCGACCTGTTTTCGATCGTCCGGCAGCATACCGGCGACCCCAGGCAAAACATTGTGCGCCGGGAAAAGCCGTTCCGGGCGGAACCGGAGCTGACCGCCCTCGACAACGGCGCCCGGCTTGTAACGCTGCCGGACCGCCGGCTGCCGCTTGTGGATTTCGCGCTGACGCTGCCGGGAGGAACGATCTTCGAACCGGCGGAAGCCGGCGGGATCTCGGCCCTCACGGCCGACCTGCTGAACGCCGGGGCGGGACGCTGGACGGAAGACGAGCTCCTGACCCGGCTCGACGCGGGCGGCGCAAACTTCTCGGTCAACGCGGGGCTGAACTCGTTCACGATCGAATGCACTTTCCCGCGCCGCCATCGCGCCAGAATATTCGAGCTCCTGAAAGCGATCATTGCAACTCCCGCCTTCGGACAGGCGGAATTCGACCGGGAAAAAGCGAACCGGCTCGAGCTCCTGAAGAGCCGCGAGCTCTCGCCGCGCGCCGCCGCCGAAGACCGCTGCCGCAAACTGATGTTCGGCAGCCATCCGTACGGCTGGGGAACGACCGGCACGATCGCGCAGCTTGCGAACATCACGCGCGACCAACTCGCGGAATTCTACTTCTCACGGCTCGTGCCGGAACAGGCGATCTTCGGTTGGGGCGGCGACTGCTCCCGCGCCGAGGCGGAAGCGTGGACGCGCGAACTGTGCGGCGCGGTTCCATGGCGGCAAACCGCGATCGGGCTGCCGCCCGAACCGGTGTTTCCGGAAAAACCGCAGTTCGAAACGATCTCCCTTCCGCGCGAACAGACGATGGTCCTCTGCGCGGTTCCGGGGCCGGCCCTGAACGGCGGAAAACTCCCGATGTGTGAAATCCTGTTCCAGGCGGAGAACGGCCTTTCAAGTCCCGTGTTCAAGCTCGTGCGCGAAGAGAACTCGCTCGCCTATTCGACCGGCATGCGCCTCTGCGGCGGCTTCCACCCGGGCTGGCTGCTGTTTTACGCCGTAACCTCGGCCGAGAGCGCGGAGCGCGCCCTGGCGCTGCTCGAGACTGAAATGAAGCGGCTCGCGGAGAGCGGCCTCACTGACGAGGAGTTCAACTCCGCCCGCGAAGGGGCCGCATTCGCAGCGGCGCGCAGCGCGGAATCCGCCGGGGCCGCGCTGATCTCGTCGCTGCTGTCGCTTCATTATGGACGCCCGCTCGACGAGTGTCTGACCCATGAATCGGAACTGCGGGGCATCCGCCGGGAGGAGCTGTCCGCCGCGCTGAAACCGTATCTCGCCAACTCTGCCGCCGTCCGGGTCTTCGCCGGCAGACTGGCAAACAATGAGGAGCCGCAATCATGAATACCCCCCGGATCGAATCCTCCGCGCTGATTGTCGTCGACCTGCAGGAGCGGCTGGCCGGCGTGATGGACAGCTGGGCCGCCGTGCGGGAACGCACGCAGATCATGCTGAAGGGCGCGGCCGCGCTCGGACTCGATGTTCTGGTGACCGAGCAGTATCCGAACGGGCTCGGCCATACGGTCCCGGAAATCGCGGAGCTGCTGCCGGATGGCTGTATGCCGATCGCCAAGACCGGTTTCTCCGTCTTCGCAGAGCCGGAATTCAGAACCGCGCTCGGTGCAAAGCCGGAAAAGACGCTCATCGTTCTCGGAATCGAAACCCACGTCTGCGTCCTTCAGAGTGTTTATGACGCTCTGAACAACGGCTTCGAAGTCATCGTCGCGGCCGACGCGGTCACGAGCCGCAGCGGCGCAAACCGCGAGCTGGCCCTCGAAGCGATGCGCCGCTGCGGGGCGGAGGTGCTGCCGGTTGAATCGATCCTGTTCCTGCTGCTGCGCGACGCGAAACACCCGGCTTTCAAAACCGTATCGAAGCTGATCCGATGATGAAACGGCTCCTCCCAGTCCTTCTGCTGTTCACCGCTCTCCTCGCTTCCGCGGCGACGATCACGCTGGAGCCGGGGACTCCGGTCTTCCGGGAAGCGAAGCTGCCCGGCGAAGTCATCGCCGTGGCGACCGAACCGACGACGCTGGAAAAAGGCGGCGGGCAATTGTTTTTGATTCAATCGCATCCGCTCGCGCGATATTACCGGATGACGGAGGTGAAGCTCCCGGACGGCCGGACCGGCTACACGAATCCGAACACACTGTTCCATCCTGACGGCCGCATAGAAACCGGCAGCATGGTCGAATGGTGGCGTTATCCGCTCGCCGTCCTGATCGGAGCCGCACTGGCGTCGCTTCTCGCGATTCTCTGGAAAAAACGCAGGGAGCCGGATCCGTGGCGCCGGCTTGAACTCGGCCTTGTGCCGATACTGCTGCGCATGTTCCTGCTGATCCTGCTGATAAACAAGGCGCAGAACATCATCGCCTCTCCCGCCGACGAGCCCGGCTACTATGCGAATCTGCTCAGCATCCTGAACTGGGATTTCTCCGAACGGTGGCACTTCACCGTCGGGACATCTTTCTTTTACCTGCCGTTCGAGCTTCTCTCCGGAACCCGGAGCCTCACTGACCTGCTGATCCCTCTCTCCTGGTTCGAAGGGTTCGTGATCGCCCCGTTCTCCCTCTGGCTCGGCTACCTGATCGGCCGGAAATTGACCGGAAGCGACGTAAAAGCATGCATCGCGATGCTCTGCTGGGCAATCCTGCCGTTCGTCTGGCATCACCGCCCTGATTTCACGGACCGGTTCTTCATTGCCTTCTTTGAATTCCCGAGCGCGGAGTTCAGCTACCGTCACTATATCAGCCTGATCGGTTGCGGATTCTCCGCCATGAGCGATACGCCGTCGACCATGCTAGTGCTCGCCGGCTTCGCCCTGCTGCTCTGCCGCAAAGCGTCATGCCGGACAGCGGCGGCGGCGGCGTTCCTGTTCGGGATCGCATGCATGTTCCGGATCAACAACATCCTGTTCGTTCCGGCAATCGCTGCCATCTGCTGGCTCAAACGCCCGGAATATTTTGCCGGAGTAAAGAGAGCCGCGCAATATACGGCGGCAGGCGCGGGGGCGTTCCTGCTCGGGTTCCTGCCGCAGATGCTGGCCAACTGGAAATTCTTCGGCAATCCGCTGAAATTTTCATACACAAACTATGCAGATGGTGCGCACACCTATATCGACTGGATTTTCGTTGAACTGAACAGCGCGTTCTACGGCGCCGTCAACCAGCTGGTCTGGATCCCGGGCATCCTTGCGCTCTTCTTTCTGCGCGACCGGAAGCTCCGGATCATCCTTGCACTCTGGGCCATCCCGGTCATCCTCTTCTTTTTCGGCTACAGCCATGGAACCGACGACCCGGTCCGCTTCATCCTGACAAGCTACCCGGCCTTCTTCATCGCAATTGCCGGCTGCGGAGTGTGGGACAAGCTCAAGCCACGCGAATTTCTGTGGCTGCTGCCGGTCCTCGCCGGATGGATCGCCTGCATTCCGAACGCCGTTCACGGCAGCTACCAGTGGTATCTCTCCGCGCCGTACCGGCTGCTGCTTTGGAGGGAAGGAGAGTTCCCGCTGACGGCAGCAGCGGGAACGGCGGCAATTGCCGCCGGCATCTTCGCGCTCTACCGGAAAGACAGGCGAACCGGCATCTTTCTCGCCGCCGCCAGTGTGCTCTACCTCTTCGGAAACGCATACTGTCTCGCGCTCGGGCTCGTTGCTGTGCTGGTTTACGCGGCATGGGACGCAGTATTTCTGCTCCGGCAAAACCGCCGGTGCAATCGCTAGACTGTTTCGAACCGGAACTGCAGCCGGAAGCGGACGGTTTCACCGGGACGGATTTTCCGCGCCGTACCCGCCTCGATCTCCCGGGTCCGGCCGGCGAGCGACGCATTGGTCGGTTCGAGTCCAAGCGCATATCCGCCGGCGAGACAGTTCTTCCACTCCACGAAGTTCGGCAGCGTATCGGCGGACCAGCACATTGAAATGCGGATTCCGAGCATCCGGTTCAGCACCGTGATTCCCGCCGTGCCGTCTTCCCGGCGCGGCAGACGGTGGAAGAAACACTGCTCCCGATAATCCGGAACCGGTTCGCAAAGACGGTTCCACTCCGCGATTCCCGCCGCGGCGATCCCGTCGCGCGGCACAATCTCGTGCTCCTCCGCCTCGAATTCGAGCTCCGGCGACGCAAACGGATAGCCGAAGTTGCAGTGGTAGAGCATCTGCAGATAATCGTCAAGTGCGGCAAGGTTCGTCACCTCGTCGCACACCGTGATCGTGTTGTCGCCGTAGCCGGTCGCAATCGAACGGCGCAGCTCAAGGTGCTCGCCGAACATCCGGCTCTCCCGCAGCGTCCCGACCGCTTCGAGCCGGTAACCGCCGCTTTCGACGCCGCGCCGGATCCCGACATCCCCGGCGGCCTGGTTCGAAATCCGGCCGTGCAGCCCGAACTCCCCGTTCGCGGGACCGACGTTCCGCAGTCCCGCCGTGGTCATAAGCCCGCCCGGCCAGTTCCGCAGCCATTCCGCGCCCAGCGGCTCGTAACGCTCCGGATTCGCATATCCGACCGGGGTCCGGAATGCGACCGGAATGCCGCGGAACGAACAGTCGACGATATCCATGCCGCGATCCGGCGTTACCGTGAACGCGAGCCCCGCCCCGTTCCGGAACGAAATGATGCGGCTCCCCCGGCCCGGCCCCTCCGCCAGCACCGACATCCGGGCGTCGGCCAGCTGTTCCATATCCCCGGTATAGGCGGCAAGACGCGCGAAATCGAATTGTCCGGACATGGTCCCTCCTGTGATCCTCCCGAAGCGGTTCCATATGCTCACCACTTCAGAAAAGGCATTGTTCCTGTTTTGACGGCATTCATGAAACGTTCCGAACCTCCGGCCGGACTCAGGCGAATTCACGCACTTCGCCGAGGCAGATCAGATTGTTCGTTTCACGCGCCAAGGAGTTCTTCGAGAGCATGACGACCTTGTCTTCGGGACGCAGCCACTTCTCCGCGATCAGACGACGCGCGGTCTCTTTCCCAAGCTCGACCGTACTCTCCATGAATTCGTTGTATTCGGCGTAGACGCCGTAGACCAGTGCAAGCTGGCGCACCACGCAGCGGTGGTACGAGAGCGCGTAGATCGGGACAAGCGGACGGTAGGCCGCACAGCAGCGCGCCGACTTTCCTTCCGCCGTGTTGCACACGATCGCCCGGAGCGGCAGGGCCTCCGCCGCGCCGACCGCGGTGCGGATCATGAAATCATACTCCCGGTCGCCCTCCGTATCAACGCCGTCGATGTGGTTGAAAAAGCCCTGTGACGATTTTTCGGTCTCCTCGACGATCCGATTCATCACGCTGACCGCTTCGACCGGATAGCGCCCCTGCGCGGTCTCGCCCGAAAGCATGACCGCGTCGGTTCCGTCATAGACCGCGTTCGCCACATCGTTGACTTCGGCGCGGGTCGGCAGCGGATTCTCCTGCATGCTCTGCAGCATCTGCGTCGCCGTGATGACCGGCTTGCCGGCCTTGCGGCAGGAACGGATCAGCTCCTTCTGGATCAGCGGAACCTCCTCGAGCGGAATCTCAATGCCGAGGTCGCCGCGCGCGACCATGATGCCGTCGGCGGCTTTCAGGATCCCGGCGATATTCTTCACGCCCTGCCGGTTTTCAATCTTCGCGATGATCCGGATCGGGCTTTTTTTCGCATCGAGCAGGACGCGGACAGTTTCCACATCGGCCGCGTTCCGCACGAACGAGTGCGCGATGTAGTCGATCTCGTGACGGATCGCATACTCGATGAACAGCCGGTCCTTCTCGGTCAGCGTGTCGGCATTCAGCTCCACATCCGGAACATTGACCGACTTGTGGTTCTTCAGCACACCGTCATGGACCGCTTCGCAGAGCAGCATCTCTCCGCGGCGTTCGAGCACATGCAGCTCCACCGCGCCGTCGTCGCAGACGATCCGGCTCCCCGGCGGCACCTCCTCGGCAAATGCGGCGTAATTGACCTGCACAGCTTCGGACTCGGCGGCGGGGCGGCCCGTCACATAAACCCGCTCTCCTTTTGAAAGCGGGAGCGGCGCATCGAGATTGCCGGTCCGGATGTTCGGCCCTTTCGTGTCGACCATGATCGCGATCTTCTCCGAAACCTCCCGCACGAGCGTCACCGCGTGCTCCAGCTCAGAGACATCCATATGCGCGGTGTTGAACCGCACCACATCCATGCCGTTCTTGTAAAGTGCCAGAAGCAGCTCCGGCGTACAGGTCGACGCATTCACCGTCGCCACGATTTTCGTAAATTTCATCTCTCTTTTCCCCTCTCTCATTTCCAGTAGAGAAAATGCCTGCCGAACCGCTCGAACGCGGCTTTCTCCAGCTCTTCGCGGCAATCGGGATGCGCGATGCTGATCAACAGCCGCGCGCGCTGCTGCAGCGGTTTGCCGTACAAATCAACCACGCCGTACTCGGTCGCGACATAATGCACACGGCTGCGCGGCGTAACCACCCCCGCCCCGGAGTCCAGCACAGGGACGATCTTGCTGATCCCCTTTGCGGTGCGCGACGGCATCGCGATGACCGGCTTCCCGCCTTCCGAACGCGATGCGCCGTAAACAAAATCGAGCTGCCCGCCGACCCCGGAATACATGCGCGTGCCGAGCGAATCCGCGCACACCTGCCCGGTCAGGTCGATCTGGATCGCGGAGTTGATCGCGACCACCTTCGGATTGCGCGCGATGCGGAACGGGTCATTCGTATACGCAACCTCGCGCATCCGCACCATGCGGTTCCGGTCCACGAAATCAAACACCCGGCGCGAACCCATCAGGAACGATGCGACGATCCTGCCGCGGTCGATCCGCTTGCGCGAACCGTTCACCACGCCGGCCTCGACGAGCGGCAGGAGCCCGTCCGCGAACATTTCTGTGTGGATGCCGAGATCCTTCCGGTCGGAGAGCTGAGAAAGCACCGCGTTCGGAATCGCGCCGATTCCGAGCTGCAGACAGGAGCCGTCTTCGACCAGCTCCGCGCAGTGGCGGCCGATCGCGCGCTCAATCGCATCGGGCAGCGGAAAATTGGTTTCATCAAGCGGCGAGTCATCTTCGACCAGATAGTCGATCCGGTCCAGATCGATCTCCCCGTCGCCGTAGGTATAAGGCATATTGCGGTTCATGACCGCAATAACGAGCCTCGCCGTCTCAATCGCGGCGGGACCGATATCGACCGAAATCCCGAGCGAAACCCGCCCGTGGCGGCCCGGCGGCGAAACCTGAATGAATGCGACGTCGCACCCGACCACGCCTTCCCGGATCAGCTGCTGCGTCTCGTGCAGCGAAACCGGGATGTAGTCGGCCGCGCCGCGCTGGACCTGCCGTCGCATATTGTCGCCGATGAAAAATGATTCGGAGCGGAAGACACCCTCGAATTCCGGCGCGGCGTAATCCTCCGTCCGGCCGGTATGGATATGGCGGAGCGAAACATCACGGAGCACGCCCTTGCGGCCGCGCGCGCAAAGCGCTTCCACGAGCACCCGCGGAACGGAACCGGAACTGCTCACATAGACCGATTCCCCGGAACCGATCCCGGCAACGGCCTCCGCCGCGGATACGACACGCGGAACCTTGCTCATTCGCCCCCTGTGTGTGTTCGGAGTTTCTTACGCGTCGACGATCGCGAACATCAGCGTGATCTGGAAGACGACCCTGTCGCCCACCTTGATATAGCCGGTTCCCTTGCCGAAGCGCCCCTTCGCCGGAGGCAGCTCGATGTCGACGACCAGCTGGTCACCCGGATAGACCGGTTCAAAGATCTCGGCGCGGTCGATCGACATGAAGTAGCCGAGCTTGCCCTCGTTGCCCGGGCGCGCCAACACAAGCGAGCAGCCCGACTGGGCGGTGATTTCGCACAGCAGCGACTCCGGCATGACCGCGTAATCGCCTGCCTGCGAGAAGATTTCCTCATTGCCGGTCAGGTTCTTCACGGCGAACACGTGGTCGCCCTCGATCTTCGCAATATAGTCAATCAGCAGGAAGGGGTAGCGGTGCGGAATGAGCGACATGATCTTTTCGACGTTCATCGGCGTCGCATCGCTCTTGTCGAATTCGGTGTTCAGCACCGGCATCGCGGCAGGACCACTCTTCGGACGGGTCGCAAGCGTGATTTTCGCCTCGCAGGTGAGTCCGCCGTTGTTCGAGGTCTGTGCCTTCACTACCGCTTCGCCGTTCTCGATCGAAAGGATCTCCGCCTCGACCTTGACGCGGTCGCCCGGATTGTTCGGACGGCGGAATTTGACCTTTTCAACGACGCGCATATAAACGTCGAGCTCGCCGTTCGGGTCGAGCGCCGGACGGACCGCAAGCTCGCCGAGCTGCTTCATCGCCTCAAGCTGCAGCACGCCCGGCATAATCGCATGCCCGGGGAAGTGCCCCTGAAAAAAATTCTCGTTGATCGTGAGATTCTTGAGCCCGACATACTGCGTGTCGGAGACCTGCTCCGCCCGGTCGAGCATCAGCATCGGATAACGCTGCGGCAGAATCGCCCGGATCTCCTTGAGTCCAAAAAATTTACCCATTCTATTCCCCTTATTGCTTATGCTTCTTTTACAGCCATAATCTCTTTCAGGAGCAGCCCGGCCAGCTCGACGTTCTTCGGATGCCCCGGCTTGACGGCGATGATCGTCCCGGTGATCCGGCAGCCGGAGAGATAGATGTCTCCGACCAGGTCGAGGATCTTGTGCCGGACGATTTCGTTCGGATAGCGCAGCTCCTCCTTGCAGATGATCGCGCCGTCGTGGATGATCGCCGCCGCGTCCAGGCTGCCGCCTTTCACCAACCCCATTGCGAGCAGCTGCTGAAGGTCGCAGAAATCGACGAAAGTGCGCCCCCCGGCGATTTCCGTCTCATACGCGTCGGGGGACGTCGCGGTGAATTCGTAGAATTGCGGATCGATCGGGCAGCCGGGAAAGCTCGTCGTACAGGCGATGCGCAGCACGTCCCCCGGAACGATCACGAGCCGGGTGTGCCCGCCTTCGACATAGAGCGGAACGGCCGGCGTAAAGACTTTCGCCTCAGCTTCCTGCTGTACGACGCCTGCCCGGCGCAGCATCTGACAATACGGCAGCGAGCTGCCGTCGCCGATCGGCGGCTCCATGCCGTCCATCTCGACGATGCAGTTGTCGATATGGAACGCATTCAGGGCCGACATGATATGTTCGACGGTGGCGACGACCACTTTCCCGTTCGCGATCGTAGTCCCGCGCCGCACGTCGACCACGTTGGACGCCAGCGCGCGCACCTCCGGCTTGCCGGGCAGATCGACGCGGCGGAAGACGATCCCGGTATTCTCGGGAGCGGGCTGAACCCGCACCGTCGAACGCGCGCCGGAATGCAGCGCGATTCCTGAATATTCGGCCGAATTGACGACTGTCTGCTGTTTTTCCATCGAATAATCCGCTTTCAAGATTGAATTTTCAACTTCATGGGTCATAATATAATACGCGAAACCGAGTTTGTACAGTTTTTTTGCAAGGATTTATGGCTGAAAAAATCAAAACCGTCGTCATCACCGGACCGACCGCGACCGGAAAAACCGCCCTGGCGGTGAAGCTCGCGCGGATCTTCCCGGCGGAAATCGTGAGCGTGGATTCGCGGCAGGTCTACCGCGGCATGGATATCGGCACGGGGAAGGACCTCGATGAATACGGGGAAGTTCCGTACCATCTCATCGACATCGCGGATCCGCAGCGCGAGGTCTACAACCTCGCCCGCTTCGTCCGCGATGCTTACCGCGCGGTCTGGGAGATCGCGGCGCGCGGCAGGATTCCGATCCTCTGCGGCGGAACGGCGCTTTACCTCGCCGCGCTGCTCGACGGCTACCGGCTGCCGGGCGGAGCGCTGCCGCCGCGCGGGCAAGGCATCGAACGGGTCCGCCAGAATCCGGAAAACGAACGCTCCTTCGAACCGCCGTTCGAGCTCGACGCGCTGATCCTCGGCGTCTACTATCCGCGCAGCGAGGTCCATGCCCGGATCGAGGCGCGTCTCGACAGCCGCCTGACCGACGGCCTGGTCGACGAGGTACAGAAACTGCACGAAATCAACGGAGTAAGTTGGGAACAGCTCGAATTCTTCGGGCTCGAATACCGCGAGGCCGCCCGTTACCTGAAAGGGGAATGCACACTTGTCGGGATGCGGAACACGCTGCTCTGCCGCATCCGCCAGTTCGCCAAGCGGCAGGACATCTTCTTCCGCAAGCTGGAACGAGAAGGGCACAGGATCCACTGGCTGAAAGCAGGCGGAGAACCCGATCCGTGTGCGTTGGTCGAAGCTTTCCTGAACGGCGAGCCGCTGCCGGAGCCCGCTTTCCGTCTCTGCGACATCAACTACGGCAGGAAATAACCGGCCCGCGCGGCGGCCGCCCCGGTTACCGCCAGACGCGGTTGACCGCCTCCAGAGCGACGCGCAGCTCCGGCAGATACGGGTGCCACAGCTTCTCGTACTCCAACGTGACCAGGCCCGTGTAATCGGCCTCTTCAAGCAGCTCGAGCAGCTGCGGAACCGCAAGGTCCCCCTCTCCCGGAACCGTGGCGACAAGCTTGCCGTCCGCGTCGAGTTTGCTGTCCTTCACATGGATGTCGACCACATGTCCGGCCAGCAGCGCCCAACTGTCCGCGAACGCCTCTCCGGCGTAGCGGCAGGTGTGGTGCGCGTCCCAGATCACCGGGAGCGTTTCACCGAGCTGTTCGAAAAGCCTGCGGCAGCGCGCGGCGGACGAGAACCCGTCGTGCGTCTCAAGCGCAAGCTGCGCTTTCAGCCCGAGCGAGCGGAACCATTCGAGGTTCCGCCGGGCGATTCCGGCTTTCTCCCCGTCGAACTCCTCCTCGAAGCTGAAGCCGCCGAACACCCGCAGATACGGCACCCCCGCCCCGTCCGCCAGGCGACCCAACGCTTCGAGCTCGTCATAATCATTCTTGCGCGAAGCAAACCCGAAGGAGCTGCCGAACACCCGGATCCGCCCCTCCCCCGCCAACTCCATCAGCAGCGCGCGTTTCTCCGGATCGGAAAAAACCAACGGCAGGTTGATCGAATCATCCACCGCCCGGAGCTCCAGATAACGGAAACCGAACTCGTCCGCCAGGGCAGCCGATTCCGCCAGCGAATTCGCCGGACACCCGAGCGTTGAAAATCCCCACTTGAAATCACGCATCTCAATCCCTTTCCGTTGAGTGCGGCCCGCCGAACCGGATGTACTCCGCCACGACCCCCGCCATTTTTTCATGTCCGTAATTCGAAAGATGAAGCCCGTCCACCACCGACTCCGGGCCGCGGAAAACCGCGGCGAACCGGCGGCGCGGAATCAGCGTGACCCTGTACTTTGCCGCCAACTGCCGCTGCGCCCGCAGATAGGAGCTCCGGAACGGCGGCAGCGGCAGCTCGAACATCACGACCGGAACGCCTTTCACCGCAGCCTCCGCCAGCAGCCCGTCGAGCTTCCCGTGAAACTCTCCGCCCGGCACGCCGCCGAGCATGTCGTTGCCGCCAAGCTCGATCAGCAGAACATCCCCGGGAGCGAAATCAAAACGTTCCTTCAGAATCTTCAGCGAAGAGACAACCTTGCTCCCGGGAACCGCCCGGTTCACGATCCGCCCCGGATGCTCACGATCGAGCAGCGTACTCCATACAGTTTCCC
Source organism: Lentisphaeria bacterium (assembly GCA_018265615.1). Classification (GTDB taxonomy): domain Bacteria; phylum Verrucomicrobiota; class Lentisphaeria; order Victivallales; family Victivallaceae; genus Victivallis. The sequence goes on along the minus strand of JABLYX010000016.1, from coordinate 33,252 downwards.
CGCTGAAGCCGATTCCTGAGCTGATCGAATCCGCCAACACCCAGACCCGGCCGCTGCATCCGGCCGGCGCGTTGTCCGGCCAGTACGGCACCTCGAACGCCGCAGCAGCAAGCACCAGGGCCGCCGTCAATGCCGGCGCGGCATACCGGGCCGGCGAATCCAGCCGAAGCGTCGCAACCATCGCCGCCGCCGCGCCGAGCAGCGGCCAGAAAATCCAACCGGAAACCGGAACCGACGAAACGGCAATCTGCAGTGCGCCGAGAGACGCTGCAACCGCGACCAGGGAGAGCGCCATGCCTCTCCGGGCCCGGATTCCAAGCAGCACGGCCGCCAGCAGCGTACCGGTTCCGCTCCAGAAAATCCAGCCGGAAGCGATAAACATCAGAACCGGATGCATAGGCTCCCTTCCGTGTCAGCGCTGCTCCCAGACAATCGCGAGGAGCACGAACCATACCGCAATAAACAACAGGGCCGAAAAAATTCCGACAGCGATCTTCGTCCGCTTCGCCGTCCGCAGCGACCGGCTGAAAAAGGTGTACCAGTCGAGAACACCGGTCAGATAGAGAACCATGACGCAGACCACCAGCAGCTGCAGCGGCCGGCTCACTCCCTCAAGCAGGATCGCCGCGACGGCCGGAATACATCCGGCCAGGAGCAGGAGCGCAGGAATGAGAAAACGCTTCATCGCTTCCCCCGCGCCGGATGCGTGACAATGACCGCCACGCCGCCGAACGAGCTCTCCGCCCGTCTGGCAAGTCCTTCACCCTGAATAAAAATCGCCGTAGAGAGCCAATCCGCCAGCATCGCCGACGGCGCAATCACCGTCACCGAATGCGTTCCCTGCGTCGGCCGCCCCGTCACCGGATTCATGATGTGGCCGTAACGCACACCGCCGATCTTCACATACCGCTCGTAATCTCCGCTCGTCGAAAGCGACACGCTGCACAATTCGAGCACTTCGTCAAGCAGCTCGCCGCTGTTCGCGGGATTCTTCACACCGACCCGGTAGGCCTCCTGTCCCGGAGGAGGCTCCGGCAGCAGCCGCAGGTTCCCGCCGAGATTGATCACGCCGCGCCGGATGCCGAACTTCGAAACGGCTTCAAACGCCCGGTCGACCGCATACCCTTTCGCGATTCCGCCGAGGTCGAAGCTCATGCCGGGAACCGTGAATTTCACAGTCCGGTCGGCGTCATTGAAGATCACCTTGTCGAGCCCGACTTTCGACTGCGTTTCCGCAACCTCCTGCTCCGACGGCAGCGAATCGCCCCGCTTGCGGTAGAAACCCCAGAGATCCATCAGCGGCTTTGCCGTGATGTCGAATGCGCCGTCGGAAAACAGATACGCCTTCCGCGATTCAAGCAGCAGAAACCAGAGCTCCGGCGAGCACCGGAACGGCTTCTCCGCCGCCGAAGCGTTCAGCCGGGAGAGCTCGCTTTCGGGATCATAGATATTGCAGAGCTTCACCACACCGTCGAAAACCGCGCGCGCGGCGTCAGCCGCGTCGCGCGCATTCTCGGGCGACGAGAAAAATGTGAACTCCGCCACGGTTCCCATGATCGGAAACGTCCGGTCAAACCGGGCGTTCCGCTCCGACGCCCTGTGCAGCAGCTGCAGCGCCAGAAGCAGCATCCCCGCCAGGAGCATCAGCGCGAGCGCGATTCCGAACCGTGTGCGCGTACTCATCTCTACGCTTTCTCCACCGCAACGCGGCAGCTCTCGCCGTTGACATCGATTTCGGCTCCGCCCGCGGCGGAACCGGCCTCAAGCGCGACGGCCAGCGTCTCTTCACAGATATACGCCCTGTTCGCCTCAACGGCGGCGGCCCGCGTCTCCGGCACGCTGTAAACGATCCGGATCCGGTCGACGACGTCGAGCCCGCTCTCCTTGCGGAGATTCTGGATCTTGCTCACCAGTTCGCGGGCAAAGCCCTCATTCTCGAGCTCCGGCGTGAGCTCCGTCGCAAGCGCGATCGTGATGCCGTTTTCGCTCGCGGCGACAAGACCCGGCTTCTCCTCGCGCTGGACGACGAGGTCGTCCGCCGAGATTTCCGCCTCAGTGCCGTCCGCCAGTACAAGCCTGTACGGCTTCCCGGCGAGGATGTCGCCGATCTCACGGCCCGTGAACGCCTGAATCTTCGTGGCGGCCTCTTTCATATTCTTCCCGAGGCGGCTGCCGAGCACCTTGAAGTTCGCCTTCGCGGAACGCTTCACAAGCGCCTCCTCGTCGTCGCTGAATTCGACCTCTTTCACGTTCAGCTCTTCGGCGACGATCCACGCGGTCTCCTCAAGCATTTTGCGCGACCCGGCGTCCGGAGAGGCCAGCACCGCCTTCGCGAGCGGCTGACGCACCTTCAGGTTGTTCGCGGTACGCAGGAAGCGGCCGGACGACACCGCCGTCATGGTCAGCTCCATCTGCTTTTCCAGATACTCGTCGCGGCAGTCGTTCGGCTCCGGATAGTCGCAGAGGTGGACCGACTCCGGCATTCCCTTCGTCCGCAGCGTCCGGTAGATCGCCTCGGTCGTGAACGGAATGAACGGCGCGGCGGTCTTCGCGAAGGTCAGCAGCACGTAATGCAGCGTCCGGTAAGCCTCGCGCTTGTCCGCATCGTCGCTCGATTTCCAGAAGCGGCGGCGGCTGCGCCGGATGTACCAGTTGGTCAGGTCGTCGATGAACCGGCTGAAGCGGTTCGCGGCCTTCTGCAGGTTGTATGCGTCAAGCTCGCCGCGGACCTCCTCGACCATCTGCGAGGCGGAGGAGAGGATCCAGCGGTCCAGCACGTTCGATGCGTTCGCGGGCGGCTGCACCTCTCCGGCGGGCGGCTCGTAGCCGTCCACATTCGCATAGGTCGTGAAGAACGAGAGCGCGTTCCACATCGGGATCATCACGCCGCGCAGAATCTCCTTCACGCCCGCCTCCGAGAACTTCAGGTCCTCGCCGCGCACAGCCTGACTGCCGAGCATGAAGAGCCGCAGCGCATCCGCGCCGTAGGTGTTCACCACGACCATCGGGTCCGGATAGTTCTTCAGGCGCTTCGACATCTTCTGGCCGTTCTCGGCCAGGATCAGCCCGTTCACAAGCACGTTCTTGAACGGCGGACGGTCGAAAAGCGCCGCCGCGAGCACGACAAGCGTGTAGAACCAGCCGCGCGTCTGATCGAGCCCTTCCGCGATGAAGTCGGCGGGGAAGTGCTCTTCGAACTGCTTCTTGTTTTCGAACGGATAGTGCATGCGCGCATACGGCATCGAACCCGACTCGAACCAGCAGTCGAACACCTCCTCGACCCGCTTCAGCGGCGACTTGCCGGTCGGGGACGGGATCTCAAGCTTGTCGATGAAATGCTTATGCAGGTCCTCGACCTTCCGCCCGGTCAGCTTCTCAAGCTCCGCAACGCTGCCCGGCACGATCACTTCCCCCTCGGGATTGCGCCAGATCGGCAACGGCGTGCCCCAGAAGCGGTTGCGGCTGATTGCCCAGTCGCGGGCGTTCTCGAGCCACTTGCCGAAACGGCCGTCGCGCAGGTGCGCCGGAACCCAGCTGATCAACTGGTTGTTCTTCACCATTCTGTCGCGCAGCTGCTCGGCCCGGACGAACCAGGTCGAGATCGTGCGATAGATGAGCGGGCCGTCGTCGCGCCAGCAATGCGGGTAGCTGTGGCGGATCTGGTCGCGGCGGACAAGCTTACCCTCATCCTTCAACCGCTGAATGATATCCTTGTCGGTCTCCTTGACCGCACGGCCCGCGTAATCCGGGATTTCATCGGTGAAACGGCACTCCGCGTCGATCGGACAGACCTCGGGGAGCCCCGCCGCCTTGCAGAGCGCATTGTCGTCCTCGCCGAATCCCGGCGCGCAGTGCACGATGCCGGTGCCGTCGCTGATACTGACGAAGTCGCCGCAGAGCACCTGAAACGCCCCCTGCCCGGCAAGCTCCGAAAAGTAGCTGAAAAGCGGCTCGTAGCGCCGCCCGGCAAGGTCGGTTCCCTTTCCGCGCCAGACGATCTCGGGCGTCTCCTTGTAGTAAGCGCCCAGACGGCTTTCGGCCATGTAGAAGAATTCGTCGCCGTCCCTGACCTTCACATAGTCGACGTCGGGGCCGACCGCAAGCGCAAGGTTCGACGGCAGTGTCCACGGCGTCGTGGTCCAGGCGAGGACATAGCTGTCCTCTTCGCCGCAGAGCTTGAAGCGGATCGTGATCGCCGGGTCGACGACCTCCTTGTAACCCTGGTTCGTCTCGAAGTTCGACAGCGGCGTCGCGCAGCGCGGGCAGTACGGCAGGATCTTGTACCCCTCGTAGACCAGTCCCTTGTCCCATAAGCTCCGGAACACCCACCAGACCGACTCCATGAAGTCGCGGTCCATGGTACGGTAGCCGTGGCGGAAATCGACCCAGCGGCCCATGCGGGTCACGACCGTCTCCCACTCCGACGTGTAGCGCAGCACGATCGAACGGCACGCCTCATTGAACTTGTCGATGCCATACGCCTCGATGTCGCGCTTGCTCTGAAGGTGCAGGACCTTCTCCATTTCATTTTCGACCGGAAGGCCGTGGCAGTCCCAGCCGAACGAACGCTCGACGCAGTTGCCACGCATGGTGCGGTAGCGCGGAATCACGTCCTTGATCGTCCCGGCCAGCAGGTGGCCGTAATGCGGCAGGCCGGTCGCAAACGGCGGACCGTCGTAAAACACATACTCCGGCGCGCCCTTGCGCTGCTCGAGAGATTTTTTGAAAATACCGGAATTCTGCCAGAATTCGAGGATTTCGCATTCCAGCTCCGGAAAATTGACCTGGTTTGAGATGTTCTTGAATGCCATTGGATTCACCCGTCTATTTTATATGATTCAAAACAATTTTTGAGATGCGCCTCCGACGGCTTCGGAGAAAGCCAGCTGCCGATCACAAGCGCGAAAACCGAAAGCGGCAGCGAGTACACCAGCGTGTCCACATACGGCCACGGAAACGCCGAAACAAGCTCGCTCCTGCCGAACAGCGCCCGGCAGATTCCAAGCGCCGCCGACTCCTTGCTGTGCAGGAAGAGAAGCCCGAAGAGGCTCGCGCCCACACCGACCGAAATCGAGAGCCATACGCCGAAGCGCGTCGCTCCGCGCCAGTAGATCGCGGCGCAGTAGGCCGGCAGGAAGGCCGCCGCGCAGACGCCGAAGAAGATCGCCGTGCCGCGCGCAATGATGCCGGGCGGCAGAATGATCCCGAGGACCACGCTGACCGCAATCCCGAATATCACCCCCAATCGGGTGACCAGCACGCTGTCGCGCTTCACACTTGAGAGGTTGCGGAACAGATCGTGGCCGATCGCGGAGCCGGTCACATGGAACAGCGAGCTCAGCGTCGACATCGCCGCCGACAGCAGCGTCAGTGAAAACACGTACAGGATCACCGGCGGCAGCGCCTGCCGGATGAAAAGCGGGATGATGAGATCCGGGTTCCCTCCGGCCGCCTCAATTGCGAGCTTGCCGGAAATTCCCTCTGCAATGCCCTTGTCGGCGTGGAAGAAAAAGACGTTCGAGAGCGCCCCGACCATGTAGGCCGCGCCCGCCGTGCAGAGGATGAAGACCGAACCGATCACGACCGCCCGGTTCAGCTCGCGCGTGCTTTTGACCGTCATGAAGCGGACCGCGAGCTGCGGCTGCGCCAGGGCGCCGATGCCGACGCCGAGCATGAGGCTCGATACGAGCGTCCACCACCAGACCGAATTGAATTTCGGCATGGCGGTCCACCCCTGATGGCCGAGCGCCGCCTCTTTCGGCAGCCGCTCCGCGACGAGCGGGGCCATGTCGGTCAGCGCCTGATGCGCGCTCGCGACGCCGCCGAGCTTCCAGTAGCACATGACAAGCAGCGAGAGCATGCCGACGATCATGACCGTCCCCATCATCGCATCGACGTACATGACCCCCTTGAGCCCGCCGAAGACAACGTACAAGGCGACGATGACCGCAAAGATGCCGAGTGCCCAGCCGTAATCAATCATCATGACCTCCTGCAGAAAACGCGCTCCGCCGATCAGCACCACGCTCGAATAGAGCGGCATAAACAGAAAGATGATTGCCGCGAGGAACACCTTGAGGTATTTCGACTCGAAGCGGCTGCCCATGAATTCCGGGAACGTGTGCGCGTCAAGCGCGAGGCCGATGCGGCGGGTCCGCGGGCCGAAGAAGATGAAGGCCACGACGATTCCGATTGCGATGTTCATGAATACGAGCCACATGAGCCCCATCCCGAACTGCCCCGCAATTCCGCCGAAACCGACCAGTGCCGAGGTGCTGATGAAAGCCGCGCCGTAGCTCATCGCCATGACGAACGGGTTCACCGAGCGCCCGGCAAGCAGATAGTCCTTGTTCGACGCGGTCTTACGGAAGCCCCGGTAGCCGAGATAACCGACGACCAGCATGTAAACAACGATCAGGGCGCCGAGCACCCAGGTGTTCATGCCGCTCTCCGCGGCGGCGGTTGCAACAGCCGCGAAATTCGTCATTGCCGCTCCTCCGCGGCTCTGCGGCGGCGGGCGCGGCCGCGGCGGCGGGCGCGCATTACGGCCTCTTCTTTCCGCGGGTCGGAGCCCCGGTTCCAGTTCACGGTACCGTAGGCCACGCCGAAAAGCGTGATCCCGATACAGCCCGCCAGCGCGGCGACGATCTGCAAGTCTCCAAGTCCGAACATCTTACCTTACCGCTTGAATGATTATAATAGAACAAGCGGACGAGTGTTTGCACTCGCCCGCTCTCATATCGACAATATGTCTCCGGAGAACCGGAATTTACGCCTTGTCGAAGTTGCCGGTGCGGATGCAGCGCACGCACATCTTCACGGTCTTGACCGTACCGCCGGCATTAATCTTGACATTCTGAAGGTTTGCTTCGAAGGTACGCTTCACGTTTTTGACAACGTGCATACCGATGCCGCCGGATTTTTTGGCCAGGCCCTTGCGGGTGATGCAGCCGCCGTTGGCCTTGGTTTTCCCGCACATTTCGCAGACTTTGCTCATTTTGTTCCTCATTTCCCCGGCTCGTCCGCATGCGGACGACCGGCTTCTATCGTTAAACTCAACTTATTCTTCAATAAAAATGGTGGGATGACCGGGACTCGAACCCGGGACCACCGCCTTAAAAGGGCGATGCTCTACCGACTGAGCTATCATCCCACCGGAAAATAACCGATGGCAACAGCTCTTTAAGATATCCCGTCTTTTGTATTTTTCAAATGCATTCCGGACTTTTTTCCAAAAAAGTTGCCTCGCTCTCACTCAGCCTGAACTTTTCCTCCGCTCCGGCTTGATTTCCGCCGGAAACGATATATAGTGAATACCAGAAGGCAGGTCATACTCGGAATAGTATATGCATCGGGCTCTCTTTTGAGCTTACTGTACACTGTGAAAACGAGTGAATACAACCTGCCTTCTTTTTTTGCCGCCCTCTTCCGGATACCGCTCTTTCCCCTCATTCCGCCCTTGACTTTTTCCGGAAACGGCATATATTGAATACCAGAAGGCAGGTCATACTCGGAATAGTATATGCATCGGGCTCTCTTTT